>NZ_JBICZE010000024.1:0-85068 GCF_043201735.1 Kitasatospora sp. NPDC048286 | reverse complement strand
CGCTGCTGGCGGAGCGTCTGGGTGTGCCGCAGGTGACGCTGCTGTCGGAGGTGTCGGTCGAGGGCGGTGTGGTGAGGGGCCGTCGTGACGGGGACACGGCGACGGAGCTGGTGGAGGCTTCGCTGCCGGCGGTGGTCTCGGTGACGGACCAGTCGGGTGAGGCCCGGTACCCGTCGTTCAAGGGGATCATGGCGGCGAAGAAGAAGCCGGTGCAGTCGCTGGACCTGGACGACCTGGGCATCGAGGCGGACGAGGTCGGCCTGGCGGGTTCGTGGACGACGGTGGAGTCGGTGGCGGCGCGTCCGGCGCGTACCGCGGGCACGGTCGTCAAGGACGAGGGCGAGGGCGGCAAGGCGCTCGCCGGCTTCCTCGCCGACCAGAAGTTCATCTAGTCCCACCCGTTCGCGCATCCAACGATCGATCAGGAGCAACGAATCATGGCTGAGATCCTGGTTCTGGTGGACCACGCCGACGGTGCGGTTCGCAAGCCGGCCCTGGAGCTGCTGACCCTGGCCCGCCGCATCGGTGAGCCGTCCGCCGTCGTCCTCGGTGCCGGTGCGGCCGCGGCCGACATCGCGGCGAAGGCCGGCGAGTTCGGCGCGGCGAAGGTGTACGTCGCCGACGGCGCCGAGTTCGCGGACCGGCTGGTCGTCCCGAAGGTGGACGCCCTGGCCCAGATCGCCAAGGCCAACGACGTCGCCGCCGTGCTGGTGACGTCCTCGGGTGAGGGCAAGGAGGTCGCCGCGCGCGTCGCGCTGCGGATCGGCTCCGGCATCATCACCGACGCCGTCGACCTGGAGGCCGGCGACGGCGGCCCGGTCGCCACCCAGTCGGTGTTCGCCGCGTCCTTCCAGGTGAAGTCCAAGGTCACCAAGGGCGCGCCGGTCATCACCGTCAAGCCGAACGCCGTCGCCCCGGAGGCCGCCCCGGCCGCCGGTGCGGTGGAGAACGTGGCCGTGGAGTTCACCGGCAACGCCGCCAAGGTCACCTCGCGCACCCCGCGGGTGTCCTCCGGTCGTCCCGAGCTGACCGAGGCCGCGATCGTGGTCTCCGGCGGCCGCGGCGTCGGTGCCGCCGAGGGCTTCGGCGTGGTCGAGGAGCTCGCCGACGCGCTGGGCGCGGCCGTCGGTGCCTCGCGCGCCGCCGTGGACGCCGGCTGGTACCCGCACAGCAGCCAGGTCGGCCAGACCGGCAAGCAGGTCTCCCCGCAGCTCTACATCGCGGCGGGCATCTCCGGCGCGATCCAGCACCGGGCCGGCATGCAGACCTCGAAGACCATCGTGGCCGTCAACAAGGACCCCGAGGCCCCGATCTTCGAGCTGGCCGACTACGGCGTGGTCGGCGACCTCTTCCAGGTGCTGCCGCAGCTCACCGCCGAGGTGAAGGCCCGCAAGGCCTGATCCCGCGACGACGACGGAGGGCGTGGCACCGAGTACCGCTCGGTGCCACGCCCTCCGGCATGCCCCGAGCCGCCGCCCGACCGTCCCGGAGCACGGCGGGCGGGGCGGCGCCCGTAGAGTCGGCGCCGGCGCGTGACGCGGAGGCGGACACGCGGGACGAGCGCGTGGCGCACGGGCGCGGCGCGGTGGCGTGGAACGAGGCGAGGACGGTGGCATGGCACTGCTGACGGCACTTCAGGGCGGTTTCGGCGACGCGGCGCGGGCGCTGCGGATCGACGGGCGGACGCTCTCCCGGGAGGACCTGCTGGGCGCGGCGACCGCCGTCGCCGACCGGGTGGCCGGCGCCCCGGCGCTCGCGGTGCTCGCCCGGCCCACCGTCGAGACCGTCACCGCCGTGGTCGGCGGCCTGCTGGCGGGCGTCCCGGTGGTGCCGCTGCCGCCCGACTCGGGGCCCAAGGAGCGCGAGCACATCCTGCGCGACTCGGGCGCGGCGCTGCTCGCGCACGCCGTCGGGGAGGAGCTGCCGCAGGACACCTCCGTGGCGGGGCTGCCGGTGGACACCGCGCAGCGCTCCGCCACGACCTACGCCGAGCCGGCCGCCGAGTCGACCGGTTTCGTGCTCTACACCTCGGGCACCACCGGCGCGCCCAAGGGCGTGGTGATCCGGCGCGAGGCGATCGCCGCCGACCTGGACGCCCTCGCCGCCGCCTGGCAGTGGACCGCCGAGGACACCCTCGTGCACGGCCTGCCGCTGTTCCACGTGCACGGGCTGCTGCTCGGCGTGCTCGGCGCCCTGCGCACCGGCAGCGCGCTGGTGCACACCGGGCGGCCCACCCCGGCGGGCTACGCGGAGGCCGGCGGCAGCCTGTACTTCGGGGTGCCCACGGTCTGGTCCCGGCTGGCGGCGGACCGGGAGGCGGCGGCCCGGCTCGCCCCGGCCCGGCTGCTGGTCTCCGG
Organism: Kitasatospora sp. NPDC048286; assembly: GCF_043201735.1. NCBI lineage: Bacteria > Bacillati > Actinomycetota > Actinomycetes > Kitasatosporales > Streptomycetaceae > Kitasatospora > Kitasatospora sp. NPDC048286. The sequence goes on along the minus strand of NZ_JBICZE010000024.1, from coordinate 82,711 downwards.
CAGCGCGCCGCTGCCCGTCCCGGTGTTCGAGAAGCTGGCGGCGCTGACCGGGCACGCCCCGATCGAGCGGTACGGGATGACCGAGTCGCTGATCACGGTCAGCACCCGGGCCGACGGCGAGCGGCGCCCCGGCAGCGTCGGGCTGCCGGTGGACGGGGTCAGGACCCGGCTGGTCGGCGAGGACGGCGCGCCGGTGCCCAGCGACGGGGAGAGCGTCGGCGAACTGCAGGTCTGCGGCCCGACGCTGTTCAGCGGCTACCTCAACCGGCCGGACGCGGACGCCGAGGCGTGGACGGCGGACGGCTGGTTCCGCACCGGCGACGTCGCGGTGATCGGGGCGGACGGCTTCCACCGGATCGTCGGCCGCGCCTCGGTGGACCTGATCAAGAGCGGCGGCTACCGGATCGGCGCGGGCGAGGTGGAGGCCGCGCTGCGCGACCACCCGGCGGTCGCCGACGCGGCGGTCGTCGGCGTGCCGGACGAGGACCTCGGACAGGCGATCGTCGCGTACGTCATTCCCGACCGCGCCGTGACGGGGGATCAGCTGACGGCCTTCGTGGCGGAGCGGCTCTCGGTGCACAAGCGGCCGCGGCGGGTCGTCCTGGTGCCCGAACTGCCCAGGAACGCCCTGGGGAAGGTGCTGAAGAAGCAGCTGCTGGCGGAGGCCGGCGGCCGCTGAGGGGGGTGTCCTGACGCCTCCTCGGATGACGGCCGTTCACCCTGATGTGCCGTCGGTGCTCAACCCCGGTGCCCCTTCCATTTGGCGCACTCCACTGCGCGCAGTGAGCGGACGCGTGCCTAACGTGACACGCAGGCAGAACCGAACCCCTGGGCGGCGTGCCGCGGATTCCGGTCGCAGGACCGGAAGCCGCGGCGCGCCGGGCGGGGGCTCTGCCGACAAGCACGGCCACTACCGGCCGGTCACAGCAATCCGCTGCAGTCCGCCGCAGTCCGCAGCGATCCGCAGCAGTGAAGGAAGTCAGCACGATGACCACCGTCAACACCGGCGCGCCGGAGGCCGCCGGCGAACCGACCGGGCAGCAGGACGTTGCCACCGCCCGCACCTCCCGTCCGTCCCGCACCTCGCGGCTCCGTCGGGGGATCGCCGCGGTGGCCGTGATCGCGACCGGCACGGGCGTGATCGGCCTCGGCACCGGCGTCAGCCCCGCGGCCGCCGAGTCCGCCCCGGCGCACGCCGGGTGGGACGGCTCCCGGTACTGGTTCAAGAACAGCCAGGGGCAGTGGCGCTGGACCTCGCACTACAGCGTGTACGCGGCCCGCACCGGGGGCGGCTCCGCCTCCGCGGCCAAGGCCACGACCGGCTCCGGGGGGATCAAGGAGGGCTGGGACGGATCGCGCTACTGGTTCCGCAACAGCAAGGGCGAGTGGCGTTGGACCTCGCACTACGACATCTACCTGGAGCGCACCGGCCGCGGCTCCTCGGGCTCCGGGGGCGCGGGCCACACCGAGGACTCGGTCGCGCAGGACCCGAACGTCGAGGCCGCCGTGCAGTTCGCGCTCTCCAAGCTGGGCGTACCGTTCCGCACGGCCGGCAACGGGCCGGACGGCTACGACTGCTCGGGCCTGGTGCAGCAGGCCTTCCGGCACGGCGGGATCAGCCTGCCCCGTGTGGCCAACGACCAGTACGCGGCGACCACGCCGATCAAGGCGAGTCAGCTGCGCCGCGGTGACCTGCTGTTCTGGTCGCCGGACGGGACGCCCCGGGGCATCCAGCACGTGGCGATCTACCTGGGCGACAACAGGTACGTCGAGGCCGCGCGGCCCGGGACCAAGGTCCGGATCTCGGGGATCAGCAGCGGCTACTACCCCGCCTACATGGGGCGCCCGTAGCGGCGTCGCCAACCGCCCGTCGGGGGCCGCCGGGTCGTCCGGCGGCCACGGCGCGCGTTCCGCGGGCGTTCCGCGTGCCGTGCCGTGCCGTGCCGGACCGGGCCGGGGGCGGGCGATGGGCGGCGGGCGGCTTCCGACGCGCGCTCAGAGGTCCGTTGGGCGGGGCAGCGCACCGCGCGCGCCGAGGCCGGTGACGGCGAAGGCCCCGGCGGCGACGGCGGTGGCGGCCGCGTCGGTCAGCCCCGCGCCGCGGGCGAGTCCGGCGGCGAGGGCGCCGCAGAAGACGTCGCCGGCACCGGTGGTGTCGACCACCCGGACGGTCGGGGCGGGCAGCCGGGCCGGCGTTCCGTCCACGACGACCAGCGCGCCCTCGCCGCCGAGGGTGACCACGGCGCCCTCGGCGCGTTCGGCCAGCGCCCGGGCGGCCTCGGTGACGTCGGCGGCGCCGGTGAGCTGGCGGGCCTCGACGGCGTTCGCGACGACCAGCGGGCGCCGTCCGGTGGGGCCGGTCCGAGGCAGCGCGCCGGCGGGCGCGGTGTTGTGCAGCCAGCGGGTGCCGCCCGAGGCGCCCGCGGCGGGCAGCGCGGCGGCGACCGCGCGGATGCACTCCGCGGGGACCTCGTTGCTGGTCAGGACCACGTCGACGGGGAGCAGCCGGAGGCGGCCGAGCGCGGCGGTGACCTCCTCCGGGGTGAGGTGGGCGTTGGCGCCGGGGACGACGACGATGCTGTTCTCCCCGGCCGGGTCGACCATGACGATCGCCTGACCGGTGGGCGCGTCCGGGTGCACAAGCACGGCGCCCGTCTCGACCTGCGCGCCGTGCAGATCGGCACGGGCCGCCTCGCCCTCGGCGTCCCGCCCGACCTTGGCCACCAGGTGCGTCGCCGCCCCCATCCGGGCCGCCGCCACCGCCTGGTTGGCCCCCTTGCCGCCGAAGCCCCGGCCGGCGGCGGTGGCGAGGACGGTCTCGCCGGGGGAGGGGAGCACGGGGCAGCGGAGGATGCGGTCGGTGTTGACCGAGCCGATGACGACCACACGGCCGGCGGGAAGCAGCTTCATCGTTCCTCTGTACGCGGCGCGGTGCGGGCGGCGCAAGGAGGCCGGCGGTCGGCGGGCGGTGGTCGGTGGCCTGAGCGGGTGGGGGGACGTGTGCGGGCCGGGGCACGGCATGGGGCGCGCACGCGGGGGCTCGGAGCGTAAGGGGAGGGGTGTACGGAAGCGTGCGAGCGGGGCGCGCGCGGCAAGTCGACCCATCGGGCGCCCTGTGCCCTAGCAGTGGTGAAGGGGTGCAATATTGATGTAGACCGGTCTGCATATTTCCATGCATGGGCTTCTGACCTGGGCACATGCCGCTGTCACGGGGCAGAGAGGGGCGTGCGGGCGGGCGCGTCGGACAGGCATGGGGAGCGGCGTGGCGCGGGTACCACCACGGGTGGCGCTGGTTCGACCGACGGGGGCGCTGCCCGGTGCGAACGGCATCGGGGGAAGTCGAGGGCAGGGGACGTTGTGATCGTCTGGGTCAATGGCACATTCGGGGCGGGCAAGACGAGTGCCTGCCGTGAGCTGGTGGAACTGCTGCCCGGGAGCGTGCTCTTCGATCCCGAGCTGGTGGGCTTCGGCCTGCGCCGGATGCTCCCGGCCGACCGGCTGGCGACGGTGTCCGACTTCCAGGACCTGGCGGCGTGGCGCCGGCTCGTCCCCGAGACGGCGGCGGCGCTGCTCGGCGAGGTCGGGGGCCCGCTGGTGGTCCCGATGACCCTGCTCAGGGAGGACTACCGGGACGAGATCTTCGGCGACCTGGCCTCGCACGGGATCACGGTGCACCACTTCGTCCTGGACCCTGAAGAAACGATCCTGCGCGACCGCATAGCCCACCGCGACGAGTGCCCGGGCGACCCGGAGGGCAGCGAGCGGGTCCGCGCCTGGTGTCTCGAACACCTGCCCCGCTACCGCGCCGCCCGCCGCTGGCTGGTCGGCGACGCCCGCATGATCGACACCGGCGAGCTCTCCCCCCGGGAGACCGCGCACCGGATCGCCGAACTGGTCCGGGTCGGCGCCGCCCGCTGTCCGATCGCCCAGACCCCGGACCCGACCGGGGACACCGTGGCCTCCGCCGTCCTGTTCTTCGACGAGCAGGACCGGGTGCTGCTGGTCGACCCGGTCTACAAGCCCGACTGGGACTTCCCCGGCGGGGTGGTCGAGCGCGGCGAGGCCCCCACCGACGCCGCCCTGCGCGAGACCGCCGAGGAGCTGGGCCTGCGTCTGGACCCGTCCACGCTGCGCCTGCTCGCCGTCGACTGGGAGCCGCGCACCGGCCCGCGCCGCGGCGGCCTGCGGCTGGTGTACGACGGCGGCCTGCTGGACGAGGAGGGCCGGCGGAACCTGCTGCTCCAGCAGGAGGAGCTGCGCAGCTGGCGCTTCGTCACCCTGGAGGAGGCCGGCGAGCTGCTGCCCCCCGGGCGCTACCGGCGGCTGGCGGCCGCGCTGGACGCCAGGCGGAGCGGGGAGCTGCGGTACCTGGAGGCGGGGAGCCGGGTGGCCGTGGGGCTGGCGAGCACGGCGGACGCGGTGTAGCGGCCGGTCGGCGCGCGGGGGCGGGGGCTGGGGCGGCGTGGCGGCCTGCCGGAGGCCTCCCGACGCCTCCCGGCGCGCCGGGTCGCGGTCGCGGGCGGGAGGATGGGGGCATGCCGTTCACGCTGAGCCATCCCGCCGCCGTCCTGCCCCTGCTGCGCGCCGCCGGGGCACGCGGGCCCCTGGTGGCGTCGGCGCTCGTCGCCGGGTCGATGGCGCCGGACGTGCCGTTCTTCGCCGAGTCCCTGCTGCCCGGGGTGTACGGCCACGGCGGGCTGACGCACCGCTGGTGGGCGGTGCCGACGCTGGACGTGGCGGTCGCCGGCGCGCTGGTGGCCGGTTGGCACGGGCTGCTGCGCGGACCGGCGGTGGCGCTGCTGCCCGAGCGCTGGGCGGGTGGCGCCGAGGCGCTGACCGCCCGGCGGGCCGGAGGGGCCCGCGGGCTCGGTGACGCAGGTACGGCCGGCGCTACGGTCCGCGGCGCGGCGTGGTTCGCGGCCTCGGCGGCGATCGGCGCGGCCACCCACGTCGGCTGGGACGCGTTCACCCACGGGGACCGGCTGGGGACGAGGCTGCTGCCCGTGCTGGACCGGCCGGTGGCCGGGGTCCCGCTGTACGAGGCGCTGCAGTACGGCAGTTCGGCGCTCGCCCTGGTGGCGCTGGGCGGCTGGGCCGCGCGTGCGGTGTGGGCCGTCGAGCCGGTACGGCCGGCCGTGCGGCTCACACCCCGGGCCCGGCGGGCGGCCGTCGCGCTGCTCGGCGCGGCGACGGCCGCCGGGGTGCTGCACCGGCTCAGCCCGTTGCGGCGGAACCTGGTGCCGGAGGTCTGCTTCGGTGCCGGGGCCGGGCTCGCGGTGGGTGCGGTCGGCTACGCGGCGGTGCTGGCGGCCGCCCGCCGGTTGCGCGGCGGGCGGCCGGACGCCCCGGGGGAGGCCCCGCGGGGCGCCGCCGCGAAGGCCCGTCAGGCCGGCCGGGCCGGCCGGGCCGACCAGGCCGGGCAGGCCCGTCGGGTCCGTCAGGCGGAGCGCAGTTCGGCGTAGCGGCGGAGGAACAGCGCCTCGGTGAGCGCCATCTGCTCCAGTTCCTGCGGGTCGACGCTCTCGTTGACCGCGTGGATCTGGGCGGTCGGCTCCTCGACGCCGATCAGCACGATCTCGGCCTGCGGGTAGAGCGAGCGCAGCGTGTTGCAGAGCGGGATCGAGCCGCCCTCGCCGGAGGCGACCATCGCGGTGCCGAAGGCCTCGGCCATCGCCTCGCCCATCGCCTCGTACGCCGGGCCGTTGACGTCGGCGCGGAACGGGGCGCCGTTGCCCTGGCGCTCGATGGTGAGCCGGGCACCGAGCGGGACCTGTGCCTCCAGGTGGGCGACCAGCGCGTCCTGGGCGGCGAGGGTGTCCGTGCCCGGCGCGACGCGCAGGCTGATCAGGGCCTTGGCGGTGGCCTGGACGGAGGAGGTGGCGCCGATCACCGGCGGGGCGTCGATGCCGAGGACGGTGACGGACGGGCGGGCCCAGAGGCGGTCCGCGATGGTGCCGGTGCCGGTCAGCGCGACGCCGTCGAGCACCTTGGCGTCGGAGCGGAACTGCTCCTCCGGGTACTGCACCCCGGTCCAGGTCTGGTCGGTGGTCAGGCCGGCCACCGCGACGTCGCCGTTCTCGTCGTGCAGCGAGGCCAGCATCCGGACCAGGGACTGCAGCGCGTCCGGGGCGACGCCGCCGAAGGCGCCGGAGTGGAGGTTGCCGGCCAGCGTGGTGACGGTGGCCTCGACGACCGTCATGCCGCGCAGCGAGGTGGTCACGGTGGGCAGGCCGGGGGCGAAGTTGCCGGTGTCGCCGATGACGATGGCGTCGGCGGTGAGCAGCTCGGGGTGGGCCTCGGCGTAGCGCTCCAGGCCGCCGGTGCCCTGCTCCTCGGAGCCCTCGACGATGATCTTCAGGCCGACCGGGTAGGCGTCGCCGTACACCTGACGCAGCGCCCGCAGCGCCGTCAGGTGCATCAGGATGTTGCCCTTGCAGTCGGCGGCGCCGCGCCCGTACCAGCGGCCGTCGCGCTCGGTCAGCTCGAAGGCGGGGCTGAGCCAGGCGTCCTCGTCCAGCGGGGGCTGGACGTCGTAGTGCGAGTAGAGCAGGACCGTCGGCGCGCCCTCGGGGCCGGGCAGCTCGCCGTAGACGGACTGGGTGCCGTCCGGGGTGTCCAGCAGCCGGATGCCGGTCAGGCCCTCGGCGGCGAAGGCGTCGGCGACCCAGCGGGCGGCCTTCTCGCACTCCTCGACCGGGAACTGGCGCGGGTCGGCGACCGACGGGAAGGCGACCAGCTCGGCGAGGTCGGTGCGGGCACGGTCCATCAGGGACCGGACGGCGTCGGCCAGGGGCTGTGACATCGGGGCTCCGGGGGGACGGTCCGCCCTGGGGGTGGTGCGGGCGGAGGAGGCGGTTGGCGGTAGTGCCGATCATAGGCGGAGCGGAACGGCGTGTTCCGGCGGGTGAGGCGCGGGAGCGGTGCGGGCGGGGGCGATGGGAGGCGGACGGCGGGAGGCGGACGGGGCTCAGGGGCTCGGTGGCACCGGCGCGCCGGAGCGCACCGGCGAACCGGGCCCGGGTGGTACCCGCGCGGGGGCGGCGCGCTCGACCGGCGCCGCCGGACGCATAGGATTGCTCGACGTGACTGACTCCGGAAGCTCCGATTCCCGCAGCCCGCTCGAAAGCCCGGACGAGGGCGGTCCGATCGACGACGCGGCCGCGCCGCCGGACGGCGTCTGGGACGTCGTGGTGGTCGGCGCCGGACCGGCCGGATCCTCGGCCGCGTACGCCGCCGCGGCCCAGGGCCGCCGGGTGCTGCTGCTCGACAAGGCCGAACACCCCCGGTACAAGACCTGCGGCGGCGGCATCATCGGCCCCTCCCGGGACAGCCTCCCGCCGGACTTCCGGCTGCCGCTGCAGGACCGGGTGCACGCCGTCACCTTCGCCTACGACGGCAGGTACACCCGTACCCGCCGGTCCAAGCGGATGCTGTTCGGCCTGGTCAACCGGGACGAGTTCGACCTGCGCCTGGTGCAGGCGGCCAAGCAGGCCGGGGCGGTGCTGGTCACCGGAGTGACCGTCACCGGTGTCGAGCAGCGCGGCGGTGAGCACCGCACGGCGATGGTGACGGCCGGCGACGGGCGCACCTTCGAGGCCCGCGCGGTGGTCGGCGCGGACGGCAGCGCGAGCCGGATCGGCCGGCACGTCGGCGTCACCTTCGACCAGATCGACCTCGGCCTGGAGGCGGAGATCCCGGTGCCGGCGCAGGTCGCCGCCGACTGGGCGGGCCGCATCCACCTCGACTGGGGCCCGCTGCCCGGCAGTTACGGCTGGGTGTTCCCCAAGACCGAGACCAGCAGCCTGACCATCGGCGTCATCTCGGCGCGCGGCGACGGCGAGCGGACCAAGCAGTACCTCGCGGACTACATCCGCCGGCTGGGCCTGTCCGGGTTCACCCCGCAGGTCGAGTCCGGGCACCTGACCCGCTGCCGCGCCGAGGACTCGCCGCTCTCCCGCGGCCGGGTGCTGGTCGCCGGGGACGCCGCCGGACTGCTGGAGCCGTGGACCCGCGAGGGCATCTCGTACGCGCTGCGCTCGGGCCGGCTGGCCGGCGAGTGGGCGGTGAAGGTGGCCGAGGCGGGCGACGCGGCGGCGGTGCGGCGCGAGGCGCTGAACTACGCGTTCGCGGTCAAGGCCGGGCTGGGCGTGGAGATGCGCGCGGGCAAGCAGCTGCTGAACGCCTTCGAGCGGCGGCCGTACCTGTTCCACGCGGCGGTCTGCCTGGTGCCGGCCGCCTGGCGGGCCTTCGCCCGGACCACCCAGGGGCAGACCTCCTTCTCCCAGGTGCTGCGGCAGCACCGGGCCGCGCGGCGGCTGATGGCGATGGCCTCGCGGTAGTCCGGGTCGTCGCGACGCGGGGCCGGCGCCCCTCCCCGCTGCGGGGAGGGGCGCCGGCCCGTTCCGTTCGTGGCGCCGTTCCGTTCTGTTCGTGGCGCCGTTCCGGAGCTACCTGAGCCCGGTGTCCAGCGCGGACATCAGGGTGCCGGACGGGGTGTCGCCGGACATCTCCCAGATCATGCCGCCGAGCAGGTTCTTCGACTTGAGGTAGGCGGTCTTCTGCGCGATCGACCAGGCGTCGTCGAAGCTCCACCACTGCCCGCCGGCTCCCGTGTAGCCGTACGTCGCAACGGACTTGGGGTCGTGGTAGACCTTGAGGCCGGAGAGGCTGGTGATCAGGTTGTTGTACCCGCGGGTCCCGGCCTCGTCGCTGAACTGGCCCGGTGCGGCGCCGTTCGCGGACTGCCAGGCGCCGTTCGCGCCGCCGTCCGCGACGCTCTGCCAGCCGCGCCCGTAGAACGGGAAGCCGATGGTCAGCTTGCGCGGGTTGACGCCGGCGTTCAGGTACGTCTGGACGGCCGCGTCGATGCTGAAGTGGGTGGTGTAGGGGTCGTTCGGGTCCTGGTAGAGGTTGGAGGCGTGGCCGGTGCGGTTCGGCTCCCAGGAGTTGTCGCTGCCCGAGCCGTGGAAGTCGTAGCCCTGGACGTTGGCGATGTCCAGCGAGCCGAAGATCCTCGAGAGGTCCCAGCCGGCGGCGACCTTCGCCGGGTCGGCCGGGGTGAAGGCGGTGAGCAGCTTGTGCGAGCCGCCCAACGCGTCCAGCTGCTTGCGGAATTCGGCCAGCAGCAGGGTCAGGTTGTTCTTGTCGTTGGCGCTCCAGTGGTTGCCCGGGTGGCCGTCGCCGGAGCCGGGCCACTCCCAGTCGAGGTCGATGCCGTCGAAGATGCCCGCGGCCACGCCGTCGCCGCCGGCGCCGTTGTAGGCCGGCAGGTTGCCCTTGATCCAGGTGTCGACGCAGGACTTGACGAACTTCTGGCGGGACGCGTCGGTGGCGGCGGCGTCGGAGAAGTACTTGGAGTAGGTCCAGCCGCCGAGCGAGACGACCACCTTCAGGTTCGGGTACTTGGCCTTGAGCTTCTTCAACTGGTTGAAGTTTCCGCGGAGTTTGCCCCAGCCGTCGTCGGCCACGCCGTCCACCGACTGGTCGGCGCTCATCGCCCGGCCGTAGTCCGCGTCGGCGTCACCGGCGCCGGTGCCCTGGTCCGGGTCCTCCGGGTTGCCGGTGGTGCCCTTGGTGACGCCCGCCATGCAGGTCAGGTTGACCGGATCGATGTTCTCGAAGGCGTAGTTGACGACGTCGAGCTTGGCGGCCGCGCCCGAGGTGTCCAGGTTCTTGACGAAGTACTGGCGGCCGTAGATGCCCCACTGGACGAAGTAGCCGACCCGGGCGTACTTCCCGGCGCCGACCAGGTCCGAGGTGGTCACGGTGAGCGGGGCGGAGGCGGGCGAGGCGTTGTCGGCGGCGTCCCGGGCCTTCACGGTGAACGTGTAGGTGGTGGACGGCAAGAGGCTGCCGACGGTCGCGCCGAGCATGCCGCCGGTGACCGTCGCTACCAGGGCGCCGCCCTGGTAGACGTCGTACGCGGCGACCCGGACGTTGTCGGTGGCGGCGTTCCAGGCGAACGTCACGTCCGTCGAACCGACCGTCGTGGCCCGGAGGTTGGCCGGTGCGGTGGGCGGCGAGGTGTCGGTCGAGGGGTCGAAGGTGGACGCGGTGACGGACGCGCTGAGCGGGCCGGTGTTGCCGCGGCTGTCCTTGGCCCGGACGCTCAGGGTGTACGAGGTGGCCGGGGTGAGACCGTCGACCAGCACGCTGGTGGACGGGCTGGAGGCGAGCACGGCGCCGCCGCTCAGCACGTCGTAGGAGGCGACCGGGAAGTCCCCGCCGGTGGCCGCCGGCCAGCTCAGCGCGAGCGTGTGCGCGGTGGACCCGGTGACCGTCGGGGTGCCCGGCGCGGACGGCGGGACGTCCGCCGTGCCGTCGCACTTGTCGCCGTTGATACGGCAGTTGAGCGGGGTGGAGACCGGGCCGTTGCCGACGAACCAGAAACTGTACGGCTCGGTGGTGCTGTGGGCGTTGACGGTGGAGTTGTAGAACGCGGCCGTGGCGGTGACGTGCCGGCCGTTGACGGTCGCCGTGCCGTTGTAGCTGTTGCCGATGGTGACGCCGGCCGGGAGGTCGAACTCCAGGGTCCAGCCGCTCACCGCGGTCGCGTTGTCGTTGTGGACGATGTAGGTGCCCTGCCACCAGGAGCCGTTGTCGGCGGTGGTGAAGGTGGCGGTGAGCTTCCCGGCGGCGTTCGCCGGGGCGGCCAGCGCGGTGAGCGCGGCGAGGGGCAGGAACAGGACGGAGAGCAGTGCGAGCAGTCTGCTGCGTACGTGCGGGCGCCCGGCCCGGGATCGAGCGGACATGGTTCTCCCTGTGGCTGTGGGGGTTGAACAGGGTGACGTAGAACCTTGGTTGATCCGTGATTGGCCCGTGTGCGATCGATGCCTGTGCCGTGGGGAGGCAAGGCATGGGAACTGTAGGAGGACTGGACCAATGCGTCAACAGGTCTGTACCACTGGGGAGAGGGTGCGCGGCGCCCGCGCCGGCTAGTCCCGGACGACCGCCAACGCCTCGATCTCGATCAGCACCTCGGGCAGGAACAGCGCCGCCACCTGCATGGCGGAGGAGGCGGGCAGCGGGCCGGAGCCCAGGCACTCGTCGCGGGCCTCGCGGATGGCCGAGAGGTAGGAGATGTCGGTCATGAAGTAGGTGAGCTTCACGACGTCGTCGAAGCCGGCTCCGGCGGCGGCCAGGCAACGGCGCAGGTTCTCGAAGATCTGCCGTGCCTGCGCCTTCGGGTCACCCGCGCCGACCAGGTTCCGGTGCTCGTCGAACGCGACCTGGCCGGACACCTGGACGATTCGGCCGCTGCCGTGGACGACCTGGGTGTAGCCGGTGCCGGGGGCGACACCGGGCGGCTCGGTGATGTGGGTGAGGTGAGAGGAGGTCATGACGCGGATCCTGATCCATGATCCCTCGTGCCCGCAAGCCCGGCCCCGCCACCGCGGCGGCTCAGCGCTCCACCACGGGCAGTTCGCGCGGGAACGGCAGGTCGGCGGAGGGGAATCGGGCGACCGGGGCGGCCGTCGGACGGGTTGGCTCTGGCCGAGCGGCGGGTGGGCGTGCCAGAGTCGTCCGGGCGTCGTCCGGGCAGCCCCCGGGCCGCGTCCGCAGTCCGACCCACCCTCAGCCGGAAGGCAGGCCCCGCCGATGACCAGCGCAGTGCCCCTCGTCCACGTCAGCACCGCCGACGCCGTCACCACGCTCACCCTCGACTCGCCGCACAACCGCAACGCGCTCTCCACCCGGCTGATGGCCGAGCTGCACGCCGGGCTGGCCACCGCCGCGGCCGACCCGGAGGTCCGCGCGGTGGTGCTCGGGCACACCGGCAAGGTGTTCTGCGCGGGCGCGGACCTCTCCGAGGCGACCGGCGCCGACCCGACGGTCGGCCCGCGCGGCCTGGTCGAACTCCAGCGGGCGATCGTGGACTGCGCCAAGCCGGTGATCGCCGTCATCGACGGGCACGTCCGGGCCGGCGGCCTCGGCCTGGTCGGCGCGGCGGACCTCGCCGTCGCCGGACCGGCCTCGACCTTCGCCTTCACCGAGGTGCGGCTCGGTCTCGCGCCCGCCGTCATCTCGCTGCCGCTGCGCCCGAAGCTGGACCCGCGCGCCGCCTCCCGCTACTACCTCACCGGCGAGGTCTTCGACGCCACCGAGGCCGCCCGGATCGGGCTGATCACCAGCGCCACCGACTCCGCCGAGTCCACCGGCGTGGTCCTGAAGGGCCTGCTGGACGCGCTGCGCCTGGGCTCCCCGCAGGGCCTGGCGGAGTCCAAGCGGCTGGCCAACGCCGAGGTGGTGCGGTCCTTCGAGCGGGACGCGGACGAGCTGGTGGAGCTGTCGGCGCGGCTGTTCGGCTCGGAGGAGGCGCAGGAGGGGATGCGGTCGTTCCTGGAGAAGCGGCCCGCACGCTGGGTGCGCTGACGGCGGTCCCCGGGCGGGTCGGCGCCACGCCCGGGAACGGCCGTCGCGATCAGATCGCGGCGTCCCGCCAGAGGTCGAGCAGGCCCTCGTCGCCGATCGCCTGGACCTTCCCGGCCCGCCGGGCGGGCAGCCGGTTCCACAGCAGCACGTAGAGTTCGTCGGCGGGGCCGGTGAGGGTCAGGTCGGCCGGCTCGGAGCCCCCGTCGGTGGTGACGGCCGGCGGCTCCTGGGTGATCGTCAGGTGCCAGGAGCCGGCGCCGTCGGTGGCCCGGACCCGGAGGGTGCGCGGCCGGTCGCTGCGCAGCTTGGACCGGCTGCCGGCCATGAAGCCGCTCAGCAGCTCGTCGATGCCGTCCAGGGCGAGCGCGGTGTCCACGGTCGGACCGGGCACCCCGGCGGCCGCGTCGGCGTCGTGGCGGTGGATGGCGGTCTCGTGGGCCTGGCGCCGGGCCCAGAACGCCAGCGGGCTGGGCGAGGGGAGGAAGCTCCAGCACTCCACGTCGGCGGGCGCCGCGGTGAGCGTGTCCAGCAGGGCGGCGTGGCCCTCGCGGTACCAGTCGAGCAGTGCGGCGTCCGAGGGCAGCGGCCCGACGGCGGCCTGCGCGTCCGCCTCGTCCAGCGGCGCCCGCAGGCCCCGGGAGGGGAACGCGGCGGCCCAGCGGTGCACGGAGCCGATGTGCCGCAGCAGGTCCGTCAGCTGCCACTCGGGGCAGGTCGGAACAGGGGCGGACAGTTCGGTGCGGGCCGCGGCCTCGGCGAGCCGGGTGCCCTCCTGGCGCAGCGCGTCGATGTGCTCGGTGATCTCCATGGGACGGAGTCTTCCACCGCGGTCGGCCGGGGGTCGCGGATTCCGGACATTCCTTCGGACCTTCCGGACGGCTCCCGGCGGACGGGCGGATGCTACGGGCCGGTAACGTGAGCGCATGCCGATAACCCGTTCCCTTCTCTCAGCCGTCCGGACCGGTGGCCGTCGCGCCGCCGGACGCCTCGTCCACCGGGGCTGGCGCTGGGTGCAGCGGACCGGCGCGGTCAGCAACCGCAACCCCGGCCCGTACCGGTTCGGCGAGCTGGGGGACGGCACGACGCTCACCTTCCCGCTCGGGGCGGTGTTCAACGAGCAGTGGATCACCATCGGGCCGTTCTCGATCATCGGCGAGCGGGTGACCATCAGCGCCGGGTTCCTGCCCGGGCTCGACCTCGGACCGGAGCCGATCGTGCGGATCGGCGGCGGCTGCGTGATCGGCCGGGACAGCCACATCGTCGGCCACCAGTCGATCGTCATCGGTGACGACGTGTGGACCGGTCCCGGCGTGTACATCAGCGACCAGGCGCACGAGTACCGGGACACCGAGCTGCCGATCGGCAAGCAGTGGCCGCGCAACGAACCGGTGGAGATCGGCGCGGGCAGCTGGATCGGCACCGGCGCGGTGATCCTCCCGGGGGCGCGGATCGGCCGCAACGTGGTGGTCGCGGCGGGCGCCGTGGTGCGCGGCGAGGTGCCCGACCACAGCGTGGTCGCCGGCGCGCCGGCCAAGGTGGTGCGCCGCTGGACCGAGGAGGAGGGCTGGCAGCCGCCGCTGCGCCACGACGCTCCGCAGCCGGTGCCGGACGGTGTGACCGCGGAGCAGCTGCGTGCCCTGGTCGGCTGGGACCTTCGGCTGCCGGGGGAGCAGGGCTGACCTCGCCGGCCGGGTGCCATGGACGGGTCTGGGGGCCTTGGGCGGCGCTGAGGGCCTTGGCCTTGGGCTGCCTTGGGTTGCTTGGGGTGGCTCTGGGCGGGCGGCTTCGAACTAGCCGCTGAGGGAGGACTGTTCGGCCGTGCGGGCGGCGATGGCGGCGGTGATCCGCGGGACGTCGGCGGGGCGACTCGGATCCAGGCCGGTCAGCGCGGCGATCCGGCGCAGCCGGTAGTCGACGGTGTTCGGATGCAGGTGCAGGGCGCTCGCGGTGTGTCGGCGGTTCAGACCCCCGGCCAGATGGGTGTGCAGGGTGATGAGCAACTCCCCGGCCCCGGCGAGCGGTTCGAGCAGCGCGGCGAGCCGGGAGCGGGCCTGGCTGGGCCGGGTGAGCTGGTACTCCAGCAGGACGTCGTCCAGCCGGTGCAGCCCCGGCGGTCGTCCGAACGCCCGTGCCACGTCCAGGACTTCGTAGGCGAGGGCGGCCGCTGCGGGCACGTCGGCGGGGCCGGCCGAGGCGGCTCCGACCAGTACGGGAGCGCCGGCCGCCCTGGCGGCCGCGGCGAGGGCGGCGGCGAGCAGCGGCCAGGGCGGCTCGTCGGTGTCGTCCTCGTCGGTGTCGTCCTCGCCGGTGTCCTCCTTGTCCGGGCCGGGTGACGGGCCGAAGGGGATGAGCACCACGCCTCCCGTGGGGGTGAGCGCGGTGAGTGCCGACTGCCGGGTGCGGTGGTCGAGTTCGGCTTCGAACCGGTGGAGCTTGCGGCGGGCGGCGATACCCTGGTCGACGCCGGGGGCGTGTTCGTCGGGGTGGTCGGCGACGGACAGGCAGAGCACGGCGTACCCGGCGGGCAGCCGGAGTCCGGCGCGGTCGGCGGCTTCGTCGTAGGAGGTGCCCGCGAGCAGCGCGCCGAGCAGGGAGCGCCGGGCCGCGCCCCGCCGGTCGGCGGCCGGACGCCGGCCCTCCAGGAAGCCCGCACCGGCGGCGGTGGCCGCCTGGCGGAGCTGGTCGAGCAGCAGCCGGTTGAGGACGAGCAGGTCGGCGGTGTCGCCGTCCCGGGCGTACCGGGTGGCGAACTCCCAGCAGACCTCCAGCCCGAGATGGTGGGCGAGCAGGACGGCGTCCAGTGGCAGGCCCTCTTCGGCGCGCCGGGCGGCTGACTCCCGGACGGCGGCGAACTCCTCGGCGGAGGCGGGGAGTCCGGTCCGTACGGCGTGGGCGAGGGCGCGGATGCGGCGCTCGGTGTCCCTGGTCAGTTCGCCGGCGAGCTGTTCGCGGGGCAGCCGTCGGTAGACCGGTACTCTCTCCAGCAGGGCGGAGACCACGGTCTCGGCCAACTCCCGTGAGCCGCCGAGCAGCCGCTGGTCGGCCGGGAGCCCGCCGACCACGGGGACGCGCCAGTGCGGAGTCCGGCCGGTGGCGTTCGGGGGCGTGCAGTCGGGTGCGTTGTGACCGGTCACAGAGAACACCGTCCAGGTCTGGGGGACGCCCAAGGGCCGGGCCGGAGGGGCGACCGCATGATGGAGCCCTCGGGTTACCTGTTGGTAACAAACTTCCGCTGTGGAGGCAACAGTTGAGAACCCCACTTCTCCGCTTCTCCGCAATTCCCGTGCGTGGCAGGGCCGGTGGTGCGCTGGGCGTGCTGCTGCTGGCGGTGGCGCTGCTGGTCGGTGCGGCGGTGTCGCCGACCGGCGCGGCCGCTGTGGCTGCTTCGACTGCCGCCTCGCCCGCCGGTTCGCCCGCTGCTTCGGCGGCCGCTCCGCCCGCTGCTCCGCCCGCTGCTTCGGCCGAACTTCCGCCGGACGGTGACACGGTGGCTTCGCCGCCGGGCGCGAACGACTGGACCTGCCGGCCGAGCGCGGCGCACCCCGACCCGGTGGTCCTGGTGCACGGC
Organism: Kitasatospora sp. NPDC048286; assembly: GCF_043201735.1. Lineage (NCBI taxonomy): Bacteria > Bacillati > Actinomycetota > Actinomycetes > Kitasatosporales > Streptomycetaceae > Kitasatospora > Kitasatospora sp. NPDC048286. The sequence continues at coordinate 66,771 of NZ_JBICZE010000024.1, read as the reverse complement.
ACCTTCGCCAACCGCTACGAGAACTGGCTGGCGCTCTCCCCGCTGCTGAAGAGCCTCGGGTACTGCGTCTTCGCCCTCGACTACGGGACCGTCCCCGGCGTCACCTCCAGCGGCAGCGGCCTGCTGCTGCCGATCGGCGGCCTCGGGCCGGTCCCGGAGTCGGCGGCCCAACTCGCCCGGTTCGTGGACCTGGTGAGGAACGCGACCGGTGCGGCCAAGGTCGACATCGTCGGGCACTCGCAGGGCGGCATGATGCCGAACTACTACCTCAAGTTCCTCGGCGGCGGGTCCAAGGTCGGCAGGATGGTCGGGCTGGCACCGTCCAACCACGGCACGACGCTCGACGGGATCGTCAACCTGGCGTCGTTCTTCCCGGGCGTCACGGACCTGGTCTACTCGCTCTGCCAGGCCTGCCGGGACCAGGCGGTGGGCTCCGACTTCAACCGGCTGATGGCCTCCCGGCCGGACACCGTCCCGGGCGTGAGCTACACGGTGGTCTCGACGGTCTTCGACCTGGTCGTCACCCCGTGGCAGACCCAGTTCCTGAACGGTCCGGACGTCGACAACCAGGTGGTGCAGGCGCACTGCCCGGTGTCGCTGGTGGAGCACGTCGCGATCGCGTTCTCGCCGACGGCGCTGCACCTGGTGACCAACGCCCTGGACCCGGCGCACGCCACGCCGGTGCTCTGCGGGTGATGCGGTGGCGGCGCTCCTGCCTCCGGGACGGTCCGGGAGGTGGGGGCGCCGCCCTTCGCCGGTGTGCCGGTCTTCGCTTCCTCCGGGGTGTCGGCAGGTCGGCTGTCAGGGGGCGGTGCGGAAGGTGACGACGGCGGTGGTGCCGTCCGGGTTCAGCTCGTACGCGTCCGGGGCGTCGAGCAACGCGGCGTCGTGGCGGGTGAGTTCGACGCCGTCGACGGTCGCCGTGCCGGCGAGGCAGACCAGGAGGACGGTGCTCCCGTCCGGGACGCCGACCGTGGTGCCCGCCGTCGCCATGCTCACCGTTGCCTCGATCCGCCCGCGACGCGTCATCACGTTGAAGTCCACCACCGGGCCGGCCGGCAGTCGGCAGTCGGTGGTGGCGTCGCCGGAGAAGGCGAACGGCCGGAACGGTGCGTCGACCAGCTGCTCGGCGCCGTCGACGGTGAGCACCATGCCGGCGCCCTCGACCAGGGTGATCACCCGGTCGATCCCGGGGAACGGGGAGAACGGTCCGGCCGTGGCGACGTCCGCCAGGCTGACCCGCCAGTCGAAGGCGTCCAGCCCGGCTCCGGCCGGGAACCCGGCGACCTCCCTGGTCACCCCGCCCCCGTTGAGCCACGCCGTTGCCGGGCGCTCGCTCGCCCGCAGTACCTGGAAGCGTTCGCTGGTCGTCATGGCCCCGCATCCTGTCACATGGCGGATGACAGCTGACAGATTTCATCAGCTGTTATCTGTTATCCGTCGTCCGTCGTCCGTCAGCTGTCGGGTGTCACCCGGTCACCCGGTCGCCCGTCGCCCGCCGTCCGACCGACAGCGGCAGGAGCGCCGCCACCGTGGCCGCGAGCGCGACCGTGGTGAGGGCCAGCGGCAGTCCGGCCGCGTCCGCCAGGAAGCCGATCACCACCGGGCCGATCAGCATCCCCCCGTAGCCGAGTGAGGAGGCGAACGCGACGCCCTGCGGTCCGCCCGCCGCGCCGGCCCGGGCGAGCGCGAGCGGGAAGAGGTTGGCCAGTCCGAGGCCGACCAGCACGAAACCGCAGATCGCCACCGGCACCACCGGCGCCAGGGCGGCGACCAGCATGCCGGCCGCCGCCGTCAGCCCGCCGAACAGCATCAGCCGGGTCTGGCCGAGCCTGATGGACAGCCAGGTGCCGCCGACCCGTCCGCCGGCCATCGCGAACGCGTACGCGCCGTAGCCGGTGGCGGCCACCACGGAGCTCGCATGGACGTCGTCGGACAGGTGGAGCGTGGTCCAGTCGGCGATCGCGCCCTCGCCGTACGCGGTGCAGAGCGCGGTGAGGCCGAGCAGCAGGACGAGCAGCCGGGTGCGGCCACCGGCGGAGCCCGCGTCCGCTCCCGTGCGGCCCGCGCCGCCCGGACGGCTCGCCCGGTCCGGCGCGACCTGCTCCGCCGCCGGGCTGCGCAGCAGGACGACGCCCGCGGCGATGGTGACGGCCATGCCCAGCACCGCGCTGAGGGCGAGCGCCCACGCGGTGCTCAGCGGTCCGGCGACCAGTCCGCTGACCCCGGTGCCGGCCAGCCCGCCGAAGCTGTACCCGGCGTGGAAGCTGGGCATCACGGGCCGCCGCAGCTGCGCGACCAGGTCGACGGCGGCGCTGTTCATCGCGACGTTGGCTCCGCCGTACCCCGCGCCGAACAGCAGCAGCACCCCGCCGAGCGCCGTGACCGAGTGGGCGTGCGCCGGCAGGGGGACGGCGAGGCTGAGCAGGGCGAGCGAGCCGACGGTGACCGGGCGCGGGCCGTACCGCAGGCAGAGCCGGCCGACCATCGGCATGGTGAGGACGGCGCCGATGGACAGGCAGAGCAGGGCGAGCCCGAGGGCGCTGTGCGAGGCGCTGACCTGGCTGCGGACGTCCGGGATGCGGACGACCCAGGCGGCGAAGAGGAAGCCGTCGATGGCGAAGAACGCGGTGAGGGCGACACGTGCAGGGCCCCAGGGGCTGTCGGTCGCCGGGGGTGTGCTGCGAGACTGGGAGGAGGGGGCGTCGGGTCTGATGCGTGAACCGATTTTGTTTCGAAGCGACACAAAGTCACAATAGAGGCGTGCAGCTCTCACCATCAAGCCCGAGGCCCGGTACCGGGAACGACTCCGACGCGCAGCGCGACAGCCACCGCCGCGCGGCTCCCGACCGGGGCCGGACGCTGCTCGGCCCCGCGCTCTCCCTGATCCACACCGGCCAGGCGCCGACCCGCTCGGCGCTCACCCGCGCGCTGGACGTCACCCGGGCCACCGCCGGCGCGGTCACCGCCGAGCTGGAGGCGCTCGGGCTGATCACCGTCGACTCGCGCCCGGCGGGCGGCGGCCGGGGCCGCCCCTCGCACCGGCTCGCGATCGACCCGCAGGGCCCGGTCGTGGTCGCCGGGCAGATCCACGCCGACGGACTGAGCGTCACCCTGGCCGGCCTCGGCGGGCTGCTCGACCCGCCCGTCCACCTGCCGCTGCCCGCCGCCACCGACCCGGTCCGGATGCTGCGCGCCGTCGCCGTGGCCGGCGCCGACCTCGCCCGCGCGACCGGCCGCCGCTGCCTGGGCGCCGCGCTCGCGCTGCCCAACCCGGTCACCGAGCCGGACGGCACCGCCCTCGCCGCGCTGCACTTCGCCTGGCCCAGCGGCACCCCGGTCGCCGACCTGTACGACGTCGAGGTCGGCCGCGCCGACCACGGCCCGAACGCGCTGCGCCCGCTGCCCGCCGCGGTCGCGAACGACGCCAACCTGGCCGCGCTCGCCGAGTACCGGCACGGCGCCGGCCGGGGTGCCCGCCACCTGCTCTTCGTCACCTCCGGCCACCGCGGCGTCGGCGGCGCGCTGGTCATCGACGGCCACCTGCACACGGGCAGCGCGGGCCTCGCCCTGGAGGTCGGCCACCTGACGGTCGATCCGCAGGGTCGGCCGTGCATGTGCGGCAACCGGGGCTGCCTCAACTCGGAGACCGACCCCGACGCGCTGTTCGCCGCCGCCGGACTCACCCCGGAACCGGGGCGCCCGCTGCTCGACCAGGCGCGCGAGCTGTGCCGCGCGGCCGCGACGGACGACCGGGCGCGGGCAGCGGTGGAGCACGTCATCGACCGGCTCGGACTGGGCCTGGCGGGCGTCGCCAACATCCTCAACCCCGACCGGGTGGTCCTCAGCGGGCTGCACCTCCACCTGCTGGAGGCCGCGCCCGACCGGCTGCGGTCGGTGGTCGCCGAGCGCAGCCTGTGGGGGCGCAGCGGGCGGGTGCCGATCGTCGGCGCGGAGCTGGCGCACGGTGCGCTCGCGGGCGCGGCCGAGCTGGGCTGGGGGCCGTACCTGGCGGACCCGCAGTCGGTGCCGGTTCAGTCCTGAGAGCGATAAGCGGAAGCTGGTCCTTCGGAAACGGTCACTTATCGTGACTCTCATACACTCGTAGTGAGCAATTTGGGGGGTCATTACGAGGGAGACAGCGACCATGAGCATCCAGCCCGGCATCGAGCCGACCGCCGACGTCGACCGCTCCGACCCGGAGTACCGGGCCTGGCTCAAGGAGGCGGTGCGCAAGGTCCAGGCCGACGCCAACCGCTCCGCCGACACCCACCTGCTGCGCTTCCCGCTGCCCGCGGAGTGGGGGATCGACCTCTACCTCAAGGACGAGTCCACCCACCCGACCGGCTCGCTCAAGCACCGCCTGGCCCGCTCGCTCTTCCTCTACGGGCTCTGCAACGGCTGGATCCGGCCCGGCAAGCCGGTGATCGAGGCCTCCAGCGGCTCCACCGCCGTCTCCGAGGCGTACTTCGCCCAACTCGTCGGCGTGCCGTTCATCGCCGTGATGGCCAAGAGCACCAGCCAGGCCAAGATCGACCTGATCCAGTTCCACGGCGGCGAGTGCCACCTGGTCGAGCGCTCGGACGAGGTCTACGAGGCCTCCGCCCGCCTCGCCGAGGAGACCGGCGGGCACTACATGGACCAGTTCACCTACGCCGAGCGGGCCACCGACTGGCGCGGCAACAACAACATCGCCGAGTCGGTCTTCGCCCAGCTGCGTCTGGAGCCGCACCCCGAGCCGGCCTGGATCGTGGCCACCGCCGGGACGGGCGGCACCTCGGCGACCATCGCCCGGTACGTCCACTACATGCAGTACGACACCCGGATCTGCGTCGCGGACCCGGAGAACTCCTGCTTCTACGACGGCTGGGTGCGCCACGACCCGGACGCCGTCTGCGAGAGCGGCTCGCGGATCGAGGGCATCGGGCGGCCGCGGATGGAGCCGAGCTTCGTCCCGGGGGCGATCGACCGGATGATGAAGGTGCCGGACGCCGCGTCGATCGCCGCCGTGCGGGTGCTGGAGCAGGTGCTCGGCAAGAAGGCGGGGGCCTCCACGGGGACGGGCCTCTGGAGCGCGCTGCGGATCGTCGCCGAGATGCGGGAGGCCGGGCGGACGGGCAGCGTGGTCGGGTTGATCTGCGACCCCGGGGACCGCTACCTGGACAAGTACTACTCGGACGACTGGCTGGCCGGCGAGCGGATCGACATCGCGCCCTACCGGGCGGCGCTGGAGTCCTTCCTGGCCGACGGCATCTGGACGGCGTGACGCGAGGGGCGGGCCCGCGAACAGGTGCCGGCTGACAGATGACAGCGGACCGATGACAGCCGACAGATAACAGATAACAGCTGACGGATGACAGATTTCAGATTCTGTCAGCTGTCATCCGTCGGCTGTTCGTTGTTCGCCGTCACCCGCCACCCGTCACCCCGCCACCCGCCGGATCACCGCCCGTCCGCCCGCGAGGTCGATCCCCGTACGCTTCGGCGCGCCGTCGTGTTCGTCGTCCCGCAGCACCAGCTCGACCCGCCGCTGCTCCAACTGCACCCGCTTGCTCGGGTAGAGCAGCGCGTGCAGTTCCTCCGTCGCGGTCGCACCCGTGCCGCGCCCACCGTCGGATCCCGCCGCCGGCCGGGCGCGCAGCCGCCGTACCACCGCGCCGAGGAAGAACACCACGACCAGTCCGGCCGGCAGCAGCAACCCGCCCGCCGCGCCCGTCAGCAGTACACCCATGCCCGCCTCAACGGCCCGGCACGGCGGGCGAGTTCCCCGACTGGGGCCTTACGGCAGCGGTGCCGCCGGCAGGTCGGCCGGAACGAGCAACTGGAGCTCCTCCGTCGACGGGTCCGTGAGGTGGGCGACGCGCACCGCGTGCCGCTCGACCATGGTCTCGAAGACCTGCCGCGCGGTGCGCCCGTTGCCGAAGCTGGGTCCGCGCTCCAGCCCCCCGAAGTGCTCCAGCAGCGCCAGCTCCGTCTCCTCGGAGAGCGCGTACTCGTGCTCGGCGCACTGCGCCCGGGCGATCTCCAGCAGCTCGTCCGCCGTGTAGTCGGGGAAGCCGATGGTGCGCGAGAAGCGGGACGAGACACCGGGGTTGGCGGAGAGGAAGCGCTCCATCTCGGCGGTGTAGCCCGCCACGATGACGACCACCTCGTCCCGGTGGTCCTCCATCAGCTTGACCAGGGTGTCGATCGCCTCGCGCCCGAAGTCCCGGGCCCCGTCCTCGGGCGCGAGCGCGTACGCCTCGTCGATGAAGAGCACCCCGCCGCGCGCCCGGTCGAAGGCGGCCGCGGTGCGGATCGCGGTGGAGCCGATGTGTTCGCCGACCAGGTCCACCCGGGCCACCTCGACCAGGTGCCCGCGCTGCAGCACCCCGAGCGAGGCGAGGATCTCGCCGTACAGCCGGGCGACGGTGGTCTTGCCCGTGCCCGGTGCCCCGGTGAAGACCAGGTGCCGACGCAGGGAGGGCGCCTTGAGCCCGGCCTGGCGGCGGCGCCGGCCGACCGAGATCAGGTCGATCAGCGTGCGTACCTCCTGCTTCACGGTGGCCAGCCCGACCAGCGAGTCCAGCTCGGCGAGCGCCTCCTCGGCCGGGCGGCAGTCCGGGATCGGCGAGATCGCCGACGCGGCCCCGGACGTCGCCAACGCCGAGACCGCCGCGGTCAGTTGGGCCGTCCGCGGCGCCGGCACGTCGGTGGACCCGTACGGCGCCCCCAGCCCCGGGCCGCGCCCGGACGCCGGTCCCGACCCCAGCCCGGGCCCCGCCCCGCCACCGGGAGCGGCGGGGGCGGCCGGCACCGGAGCGGCCGCGACGTCGTCCGAGATGCACCCCTCCGTGACCGGACCGGGCTCGGAGAACTCGAATCCGGCCCGCTGGTTGTGCTCCGCCCGGCACCGGGTGAGCTGGGTCCGGCAGCCGTCGATGATGTGGAAGCCGAAGCCCTTGCCTTGGGAGACCCGGCAGTCCTCGAAGGTGCCCCGTCCCTGGGCCGAGACGTACACCCCGGCGTCCGTGCTGGCCCGTACGGTGCAGTCGCGCAGCACCGGGTCGGCTCCCTTGGTGACGATCACGCCGGTGGCCACGTCGGAGATCTCGCAGTCGGTGAGCAGTCCGCCGCTGCCGTGGTCGCGGAACCAGAGCCCGGTGCCCGCCTCCTGCACCCGGCAGGAGGCCAGGGAGACGGTGGCCCCGCCGCTGACGGAGACCGCCGAGCTGCGGATCCGGCTGAACGAGCAGCCCTCGGCGGTGGCGGCGGAGTCCCGGTCGAGGACGAACAGGGCGTCCGGCAGGTCGTGCAGCGAGCAGTCGGTGAGGGTCAGCCGGGCGCCGTCGCTGACCCACAGCGCCGGGTACTCGCCGGTCGAGCCGTGGATCTGGCAGGACTCGGCGACGGCCTCGGTGCCCTGGTCCCAGACGGACAGCGCCCCGCGCCCGAAGTCCCTGATAGTGCTGTGCGCGAGGCTCAGCCGGGCGCGTCCGCGCAGGTCGGCGCCGTTCTCGGGCAGGTCGTGCACCCGGCAGCCGGTGAGCACCAGCTCGGCCTCGCCGTCCAGGGTCAGACCGTTGCCGGTGACCCGGTGGATCTCGCAGTCGACCAGCCGGCCGCCCGCCTGCGCGTCGGCCTGCACGCCGCTGCCGCGGATCTCGTAGATCTCGCAGCCGGTCAGCTCGGCCGCGCTGCCGGGGTCGGAGAGCAGGACGCCGGCGCCGGAGGCGTGGTGGATGCGGCAGCGGTCCAGGGCCGCGGTGGCGCCACCGAGGACGGCCAGTCCGGCCTGGCCGGCGGCGGCGACCTCGCAGTCCTCGAAGGCGGCGGCGGTGTCCGCGCCGCGCAGTCGCAGTCCGAGCCCGCCCGGGTTGGTGACCACGCAGCCGCGCAGGGTCGGCCGGGCGCCGTCGGCGACCTCGATCCCGGTGGCCGAGCGGGTCTCGATCCGGCAGCCGCTGAAGGCGGGGGCCGCCTCCGGTCCGGTGACCAGGACGGCCGGGGTGGAGCTGTCGCCGCCCTCGACCACGAGGTCGCGTACGGTCGCGGCGGCGGTCACGGTGAGGGCCACCCCGGAGGGCGGGTCGATCCGGACCGTCCCCGGGCCCTGGGCGGGGACGATCGTCACCGGTTTGTCCAGCAGCACGTTCTCCCGGAACGTGCCCGGCCGGACGGTCACGGTGTCGCCCGGTTCGGCGGCGGCCAGGGCCTCCGCGAGCGTGTCGTACTCGCCCGCGCGGCGACGCCAGCGGGATGCGCTGTCCTGGGTGACCCGGACCCTGTGCTCAGCCATGACGGTCTGTCGTCCCCACCTTCGTCGAGCCGGCGATCATCGGGCCGAACGCGCGGGTGTGCGCGGGCCGCCCGCCCACCGTAGCGCGCCCACGTGGGTGGTCCGGCCGCCCGCGGTCGCGCGGACACCGGTAGCGCTCAGCGCCGCCACAGGTTCCGACCACTTGTTTCAACGAGCGCGCACAGCGGTGGTTCCGTCCGGGACGCGCCGGTTCCGGAGCACGGCACGCGCCCGGCGTCCGCCCGTGCGCCCGGCGTCCGCCCGTGTCTTCGGCGTCCAGCCATGCCCGCAGCGTCCGCCCAAGCCCTCAGCGTCCGCCGGCGGGCCAGTGCGCCCCGTCCTCCAGCACCTCGACCTCGTCGCCCAGCCGCAGCGTGCCGAGCGCGTCGCCCTCGACCCCGGCCGGCCGCTCGGGGATCAGGTTCTGGCCGAACGCGGCCTTGTTCATCAGCCGGTGGTGCTTGGCCAGGGTGCGCAGCGGTTCCTTGCCGCGCCGCTCGCCGGTCTCCTGGTCGGTGGTGGTGACCACGCAGCGGCCGCAGGGCTTGACCACCTTGAAGGTGACCGAGCCGATCCGGATCCGGCGCCAGGTGTCCTCGGCCCACGGCTCGGCGCCGCCGACCACCACGCTCGGGCGGAAGCGCTCCATCGGCAGGGTCTCGTGGCCGTCGGGGTGTTCGGCGGCGATCAGTTCGTTGAGCCGGTCCAGCGAGGCGGTGGTGGTGAGCAGCAGCGGGAAGCCGTCGGCCATCGAGACCCGGTCGTCGGCCGCGCCGTACTCGGGGTCGACCGGCCGGGCGCGCGGGTCGTCCAGGTGCACCAGGCGGTAGTCGCCGAGGTGCTCGGCGATCCACCGGTGTGCTTCCTCGGCGGCCTGCGCGGCGTGGAAGCGGGTGCCCCAGACCTCGACGTCGGCGAGCGCGTCGCCGGACGCGACGGCGGGGGCGGGGACCTCGATCCGGGAGCCGTCGGGGGCGGTCAGGGTGAGGACGCCGTCGGGCAGCAGTCCGGCCCGGATCTGTCCGAGGGCCGGGTTCTCGCGCTGGCTGACGAACCGTCCGGTCGCGTCGGCGAGCATCCAGCGGCGGTCTCCGGCCAGACCCCAGGGGTGGACTACGGCGCTTTCCGGGCTCAGGCGGTACATCGACTTGACGGGATAGACGTGGAGTCCGGTGAGGTGCATTCCTCCATCCTGCCAGCCGGCCGGCCCGGGGCCGCAGGTCAGGGGCCCCGTATGCGCACGGACCGCCCGGGACGCCGTGGGGGGCGTGCCGGGCGGTCCGTGGATGACCCGTTTCTCCGTTCGCCCGGCGTACGGGGGGCGCCGGGTGCTGCTCAGGTGGTGCGGGTGCGGGCCGCGTGGGGGACGGCCTCGGGGCGTCAGCCGCGGTTCAGTAGCCCTGGCCCTGCGGCTGGTAGCCACCCTGGAACTGGCCGGGCTCGTTGTACCCGCCCGGGCGCTGCGGCTGCATCGGGCGGACCGGCGCGACCGGCGCCATGGCCGGGCGCAGCTGGGCGCCGCCGAAGGACTGCTCGCCGCCCTGGCCCTGGAAGCCGGGGCCGCCGGCGGTCGGGCCGCCGAAGGACTGCTGGCCGGCGAAGCCCTGCGGAGCGGCGGGCTGGCCCTGGCCGAAACCGCCCGGGCCGCCGGCCGGCTGCGCGCCGAAGGACTGCTGGCCGCCCTGGGCGCTGATGAAGGTGTTCTGGCCGCCGAAGCTCTGGCCGCCGGTCGGCTGGTAGCCGCTGCCGGTGGACTGGGTGAAGGCCGGGGTGCCGGTCTGCGGTCGCTGGTACGGCTGGGGGGAGCCGTAGCCGGGGACCGGCGGCTGCGGGGCGGCGTACGCCGGCGCGGGCTGCGCGGGGATGTACGCCGTGGCGGGGCCGGCGGAGGGACCGCTGCTCGGGCCGGGGCCCAGGGCGAGGCGGGCGGGCGGCAGCGCGGGGAGGTTGCTGCCGGCACTTTCGTACCCGTTGCCGTACCGGTTCTCGTGGGACTGGCCGAGGCCGGATCCGTAACCGGAGGACAGTGCCGGCGGGAGGGCGGCCGGCACGTTGATGGGCGCGATCTGGGGGACGCCGCGCTCAGCCACGAGGCTGTCGTAGATCGGCGTTCCGGAGGAGAAGGACGGAGAGGGGTAGCCGACTCCGTCGTAGGAGCGGGGCGAGGTCATGGGGCATACGGTAAGCCCACAACGCGCCTACTGAGGAGAGCGGGAGGGGGAGCAGTTCGAGTGTTTACACAGTCTTCGCTCGCACAAAGGTTTCGAAAGTAGGAAAGCCGGACATTCCGGCGTCCGGTTCCGGACAACCTTGGCGCCCCGTCAGTGATCGAACAGTGGCCGGACGGAGGCTGCGGAAGGCCTTGTGGTGACCGGCCGGTGGACGGCCGGGGGCCCTGCGGAGAAACTTTTTCCGGACAGGCGTGCGCGGGCGCATTCGAGCCCCCGCCGTGGGGGCGACGGGGGCTCGTGAATGTTTCGGGAATAAAGTCCCCGTCAGTTTCTCCGGGGGGTTCGATCCGGGCCCGCGACCTGCGCAGTCGGCCCGATGCGGGTCCTGTGCCGACCGGGCGACGGGCCGGCGTCCGCCCGGTTCCCGTGGTCAGTGCGTCTGCAGCGCCTGGGCCTGTGCGGGCAGAACCGGCTTGGCGACCTCGGAGGTGCAGAAGGAGCACCGGGTCGCGGCGGCCGGGATGGAGCTCAGGCACTCCGGGCAGTCCACCTTCACGGCCGGGGCGGGCCTGGCCGATTCGAAGCGGGCCTGGAGCTTGCCGACCGGCAGCACCACGGCGAAGTAGATGACGGCGGCGGTCAGGGCGAAGCCGATGACCGCGTTGACGAAGAGGCCGTACGGGAACCGGGTGCCGGCCACGTCGAAGGTCTTCTGGGTGAAGTCGCCGACGGCACCGGACGCGACGCCGACCAGCGGGGTGAGGAAGGCGCTGACGAAGCCGGTGACGACGGCGGTGAAGGCCGCGCCGATCACGATGCCGACCGCGAGGTCCACCACGTTTCCGCGCAGCAGGAAGCTGCGGAATCCCTTGAACACCGGGTGACTCCAAATCAGTACGGGGCAGGGGGAGATGGGGCGGCACGGCGGGTGCCGCCCCGGCCGGACATCCTGCCGACCGGCCCGGGCCGAGGTCCAACCGCGTTCACCCGAACCGGGTAACGGCCGCCGGGCCCCGCCGTCACGGGCCGGGCGGGGCGGGGGCGCTCCGCGTACGGGCCTTTGGCCCGTCGAACAGCCGACCCAAGTCGACTGAGCGACGCGGCATTTGACACCGGCACACGACGATCCCGGACGGCGCCGACCCGGCGCGACGGGGTGAAACGGAGCGCGGCAGGGGGCGAGACGGGGCGCACGGCGGTCGCATCCGGCGCACGACGGCGGCCCTGTGGCGCACATCGGGTGTACAAGTGCGGGCGGATGGGCCACCATCAGGTTGCGCGAAGGGGATGTACCGGGCGGGGCACTGTGCCAAGGTCGGTCCATGCCCGACCACTCGTCGGCCGATCCGGCCGGAAACCGTCCGCGTGTCCTGCATCTGATCAGCGACTCACGCCGTGGCGGCGCACAGAACTTCGCCCGTGACCTCCACCGGGAACTGAGTCGTCGGGGGCAGTCCTCCGAACTGTGCGCCCTCGCCCCGCACCCGGCCAACCACGTCTGCCCCGCCGGGGCGGGCCGGGATTCCGGAGGTCGGGATTCCGGGCGCCGGGATCACGCAGGCTGGGGCTCCGGGAGCCAGGACTCCGCAGACCAGGGCGCGGAGTCCGCCGATCCGGCCCCTGGGTCCGCGGACTCGGCCGCCGCCGACTGCTCCGCCGCCGCCGCGCTGCGCTCCGCCGCCGTACTGGGCCCCGGCCGGCTGCACCCGAGCACCCTGCGGGCGCTGCGCGCCGCCGCGCGCGCCGCCGACGTGGTGCTCGCCCACGGCTCGGACACCCTGGCCGCCTGCGCCCTCGCGCTGGCCGGAACCCGTACGCCCTTCGTCTACGTTTCGGTCGGCCACCCGCGCTACTGGACCGCCAACCGGCTGCGCCGGGTGCGCGGCGGCGCGCTGATGCACCGCGCGGCCGCCGTCACCACCCTGACCGACGAGGCGCGCGTCGTCCTGGAGGAGCAGTTCCGGCTGCCCGAGGGCAAAGTGCACGTGATCCCCAACTCCCGTGCCGCCGAGAGCTATCCGCCCGCCGACGGCCGGGACGACCGGCGTGCCGCGCGGCACGCGCTGGGCCTGCCGGCCGACGTGCTGCTGGTCGCCTGGATCGGGGCGATAGCCCCGGAGAAGCGACTCGACCTCGCCCTCGACGTGCTCGACCGGCTGCCCGACGTCCGCCTGGCCGTCGCCGGGGACGGACCGCTGCGCGAGACGCTGGCCCGCCACCCGGCCGCCGCGCGCGCCCACTTCCTCGGCCCGCTTCCCGACCCGGCCCCGCTCTACCGGGCCGCCGACGCGCTGCTGCTGACCAGCGACAGCGAGGGCGTACCCGGTGCCCTGATCGAGGCGGCGCTGGCCGGGGTACCCGCCGTGGCCACCGACGTCGGCTGGGTGCGCGAGGTGGTCCGGGACGGGGCGACCGGCGCGCTGGTCGCCCCCGGGGACCCGCTCGCCCTCGCCGAGGCACTGGGCAAGGTGCTGGCGGTCAACCGGGCGGGCCTCGGCGCGGCGGCCCGGGCGCACGCGCTGGAACACTTCGAGCTGGGCGCCGTCGTGGACGCCTGGCAGCAACTGGTCGCCGAGGTGTGGACGGCGGGACCGGAAGGCACCCGCTGACCAGTGCCGCCACCTTGCCCCGTCAGGTGGTCCGCCCCGTCAACAGGCTTGGCGCGGGTGCGCCGTCCGGGCGAATCCGGCGCGGCCCGTACCGCGGGAACCGGCCGGTAACGGACCGCCGCCAGCACACTGCCCGGTGTGATGAACTCGAAGTCGCTGCTGCGGTCCACTGTCCTGCTCGCCGTCGCCGTGGGGATCGCCGCGTCCCCCGTCCAGGCCGGCGCTATGACCCACCAATTCCCCCACAAGGGAGCCAAGTTCGTCAGGCTCGACCACCCGCAACCGGTCCGCGACAGCACCCGGACCGAGGCGGCCGAGTTCTTCTGGTACGACTGCGGCCACTCCCAGGCGCTCGAACAGCCCTTGCAGGCCTGGGCGGAGAAGCACCGCGCCGATGTCGTGCTGCGCCGCATCCCGGCCATCTGGCCCGGTAGTCGGGAGGAGGCCGTGCAACGCGGCCACGCCCGGCTGTACTTCACGCTGGAGCGCCTCGGCCTGGTCGACCGCCTGCAGGCCGGCGCCTTCCGCGCCGTGCACAACGAGGGGCGCGACGTCACCAGCGAGGCCACCGCCACCGACTGGGCCGTGACCCAGGGCGTCGACGCCGAGGCGTTCGGCCGGGCGTACCGCTCCGCCGAGGTGACGGGGTCGGTCGACGAGGCCGCCGCCGCCTTCACCCGTTACGGCGTCGCCGAGTTGCCGACGGTCGTCATCCAGGGCGAGTACCGCACCTCGCCGACCCAGGCCGGCGGCGTCGCCGCGATGCCCGAGGTGCTCGACCAGCTGGTGCAGAAGGAGCAGGCGAAGAACCGCCACTGAGCTCTCGCGTCGACTCCCTCGCGCCGACTTCCTCGCATCGACTTTCTCGCGCCGAGCCGGAAGTGGCCGGTCACCGTGGGGCGTTCACTCGCCTCGGTCGCGGCGCAGCAGGTAGGTGACGAAGCCGAGCGTCCCCCGGTAGCCGTGGAGCCATCCGGTGCGGTGCCGGTCCGCGGCCTCGCGGGCGGCCGCCGCGCCGGGGTGGTCCGGGTGGTCCAGGGCCCACTCGGCCAGCGAGCCCGTCCAGGAGAACTCGTAGTCGTCCCACTCCTGTTCGGTGCTGACGTGCCCGAACAGCGGCGTCCAGCCGTCGGCCAGCACCCGGTCGGTGGTCGTCGCCAGATCCGCGAAGTCCTCCCGTTCCGCGCCCAGCCCGTCCAGTGCCGCCCGCGACGGTTCGCACTGCCAGAACCCCTCGCCGACCAGCAACCTCCCGCCCGGGGGCAGGAGTTCGCGGGCCGCGGCGAGCGTCGGCAGCAGACCGTCGAACGCGTGGGTGGCGCCGACGCACAGCACCAGGTCGAAGCGCTCCTTCGAGGAGAACTCCCGGGCGTCCAGGTGGTGCAGGCCGATCCGGCGGACCACGCCGAGCGCGGTGGCGACCTCCCGGGCCCGGGTCAGTGCCGCCGCGTCCAGGTCCACGCCCACCGCCCGCCAGCCCGGTCCGGCGGCCAGCGCCCGGAGCAGCCAGGCACCCTCGCCGCAGCCGAGGTCCAGCGCCAGGCCCTGCTCCGTCCCGGCCATGGCGCGGTCCAGCAGCCGGGCCACCGACTCGTCCGCCAGCGGAGCCGCGATCGGGTGACGGGCGTGGGCGAGGCGGGAGATCTGCTGACGGTCCATTCGAGCAGTATGGATCGGGGCGGCCCGCCCCGCAGCGGGTTCCGTAGGGGGGGTTCTCGGGAGGACCCCCGGGGGTTCCTCAGGCCCGGGAGTAGGTCCGGCCCTTCCACGCCGCGCCGCGGCCGCGCCAGTGCTGCACCGCCGAGTCCACCGTCATCAGCAGGTACAGCGCCGCGGTGAACGGCAGCAGCAGCACGGCCGCGGCCGGCTGCCCGTAGTACCGGACCATCGGCAGGTACGTGCCCGCCATCAGCGCCCACGCCGCCCCGCCCGCCGCGGCCACCGCGGGTGCTCCCGCCACCAGCCCGGCCACCGTCGCCACCGGCGGCACCAGGTACACCAGGGCCAGCCCCGACACCGTCCCGAGCAGCAGCAGCGGCGAGTGCCTGAGCTGGGCGTACGCGCTGCGCGACACCATCCGCCACAGCTGCTCCAGCCGCGGGTACGGGCGCACGCTGTCCACCTCGTCGGCCAGGCCGAGCCAGGTCCGACCGCCGGTGGACTTCACCGCCCGGGCCAGCGACACGTCGTCGATCACCGCACCGCGGATCGCCGCCACCCCGCCCGCCCGCTCCAGCGCCTCGCGCCGCACCAGCGAGCAGCCGCCGGCCGCGGCCGCCGTCCGGGCGCCCGGACGGTTGCTCCGGCGGAACGGGTACAGCTGGGCGAAGAAGTACACGAAGGCCGGCACGATCAGCCGCTCCCAGCCGGTCTCCACCCGCAGCCGGGCCATCTGGGACACCAGGTCCAGCCCGTTGCTCTCGGCGGCGGCCACCAGCTCGGCCAGCGAATCCGGGCCGTGCGCGATGTCGGCGTCCGTCAGCAGCAGGTACTCGACGTCCGGACCGGCCAGGGCCACGCCGTGCCGCAGCGCCCACAGCTTGCCGGTCCAGCCCGGCGGCAGCGGGGGAGGGGAGGTGACGGTCAGCTCCAGGCCGTCGATCGTCCGCAGCTCCGCCGCGAGTGCGCCGGTGCCGTCCGAACTGTGGTCGTCGACCAGGATCACCCGGGCCCGCCCCGGGTACTTCTGCGCGAGCAGCGTCGGCAGGCTCACCGGGAGCACCGACGCCTCGTCCCGGGCCGGCACCACGATCGCCGCCTGCGGCCAGCGGACCGGCGGGCGGCGCGGCGGCAGTCGAACGTCCGTGCGCCAGAACGAGCCGTGGCAGCACGCCAGCCAGAGCCAGACCAGCAGGGAGAACGCGGCGATCCACAGCAGGACGGTCACCCCGGCAGTCTGCCGCAGAACGGGGCCCGGCGGGCGGATCGACTAAAGTCTTGACCCGTGAAGATCGCACTGATGGACTCCGGAATCGGCCTGCTGGCCGCCGCCGCCGCCCTTCGGAAGCTGCGCCCGGACGTGGATCTGGTGCTCTCTTCCAACCCGGCCTCGATGCCGTGGGGGCCTCGTACACCGGAAGAGGTCACCGAGCTGGCCCTCGGCTGCTGCCGGGCCGCCGCCGCCCTCGAGCCCGACGCGCTGGTGATCGCCTGCAACACCGCGTCCGTCCACGCGCTCGCCACCCTGCGGGACGAACTGGAGCCCGGGCTGCCGGTCATCGGCACCGTCCCGGCGATCAAGCCCGCCGCCGCGCGGGGTGGTCGGGTCGCCATCTGGGCCACCCCGGCCACCACCGGAAGCGCCTACCAGCGCGGGCTGATCCGCGACTTCGGCGGTTCGGCGGACATCACCGAGGTCGCCTGCCCGGGCCTCGCGGACGCTGTCGAGCACGGCGACGACGAGGCCGTCACGGCCGCCATCGCCGACGCCGCCTCCCGCACGCCGGCCGGTACCGACGTGATCGTGCTCGGCTGCACCCACTACGAACTCGTCGACGACCGCATCCGCGCCGCCGTGGCCCCGACCGCCTCCCCGGCGCTCACCCTGTACGGGTCCGCCGACGCCGTCGCCGCCCAGGCCCTCCGCCGCGTCGCCGACCCCACCCGAACCGGCACCGGTACCCTCACCGTCCTCCACGCCGGCGCCCCCGCCACCCTCCCCCCGGCCGCCGCCCTCTACCCCCAGGGCAGCACCCTCGCCACCCTCATCGGCTGACCCGCCACAGAGGCCGACCAGCACGGGAAGTCGGCCCGACCGACTTCCCACGCCGAGTGCCCACCGCACCCGGCCCCTCGGTGGCGGCACGCGCGGGAAGTCGACTTGGCCGACTTCTCATGCGGCGTCTGCCCTCTCGGGGAAGTCTCTACGCGCATAGATTCGCCGCTTGCGGGCCCAGTTGTGCTGGTGTTGCACGGGAAGTCGACCTGTCCGACTTTCCGTGCGACCTGTGTGGTCCCCACCTCGCCCTGCATTGAACGACTGCCGCGCATGGGCCGTCGGTGCTGGCGTGCGCGAGAAGTCGACCTGGCCGACGTCTCGTGTGTCCGCCTGTGGGTCTGGTTTCTGGGGCGCTCTGGTTTCTCCAAAGGCCTGGGTTGTGATTGGTGGGCGCAGGAAGTCGACCCGGCCGACTTCTTGTGCGGGGGCCGGTGGATGGGCAATCGCGGCAGTGTCGACTTTTCGTGCGTGGTTGGTGCTCCGGCATTCCTGGTGGCAGGAGGGGGCTCGAGAAGTCCCCTGGTGCTGGGGGGAGGGGATCTACTTGCCGGCGGATCAGCCCGTGTGGTGCGCACAGGAAGTCGACCGGGTCGACTTCCTGTGCGGCGCGGGTGGGGTCGTCAGGCGACGGCTTGGCGACGCCAGCGGCGGTAGGCGGGTTCCAGGCCGGAGAGGATCGTGTCGAAGCGGCGGGTGCTGGTGGTGGAGTCGACCTGGAGGCGGCTGATCTGGAGGGGGTGTGAGGGGAGGCGGGGGCCCAGTCGGTGGTCGGAGAGGAATCCGAGGCGGTAGCCGAGTTCCTGCAGGACGGTTTCAGCGCGGACGTCGTGGCCGCCGTCCGGGTAGGCGAAGGCGATCGGCGGTTCGCCCAGCCAGCGGGTGAGGGCCTCGTGGGCGCCGGTGATCTCGGTGCGCACGGTGTCGTCGTCGCAGCGCCCGAGGCAGGGGTGCCCCTGGGTGTGGTTGCCGATCGCGACGCCTCCGTCCCGCAGGGCGAGCAGGTCGGCCGGGGTCAGCTGTTCCTGTCGGGGCGGCCGGCGGTCGGCGCTGACCCGTAGCTCGTGCAGGCTGCGCCGGCGGTCCGGGTCCGGCATGGCCTTGAGTCGCGGGAGCAGCTGGGAGGGGTGTCCGCAGTCGAGCGAGCGGGCCCGGCCCCCGTGCCGGGCGAGGAAGTCGGCCTCGTGCCACCAGAACGGCCGTTCGGTGCCGATGAGTTCCGAGATGACGAACGCGGTGGCCGGAATCCCCCGGGCGTCGAGGGCCGGCAGGGCGTGGGTGAGCACGCTCCGGTCGGCGTCGTCGAAGGTGACCAGGACGCTCCGGGGAGGCAGGGGCCGCCGCTCGGTCACGGCCTGGAGGACCGCGCCGAGCGAGACGGGTGTGGCGAGCCGCTGGAGACGGTCGAGCTGGGCGCCGAAGGAGCGGTGGTCGGTCACCCCGTGGTACGCGAGTACGGCCAGCCGTTGGGCGGCCCGGGCCCGGAACAGCGGCTGGACGGGGGCGAACCGCAGCCATTCGCCCCGAGCGTCCTGCTGTTCCGTGTCGACGGCTGTCCGGTGGCGGCCCCCGCCGTCCCGGCGCGCGCTGTCCCGATGCGTGCCGTCCCCGTGCACGCCGTCCCCGTGCACGCCGTCCCGGTGCGCGCCGTGGCGATGCTCGCCGTGAAGACGCTCGCTGTGTGGATGCCCTCCGCGCGGATGCCCGCCGTGCGGGCGGTCCGCCGTGCAGGCGACGGGTGGAGGCAGCGCGCGCACGCCGGGTGCCGGCCGGGCGCGGGCCGTGGAGATCGATGTAGTGGACTGGGACTGCGGCACGGTTCCCCCTCGTTCGCCGAGCGGCGTGGCGGTACCGCCGGAGGACGGAGCCCGGCCTCCGACTCCAGGGGCGGCGGCTCCGCTCCTGGACTTTCCTGTTCTCGGTGGGGGGTTCACACCCGTCCCCCGAACGGCTCCTGGATCACTCAATGCCATTGAGACCGCTGCGTCGGACGGATGGTTGTGCCGGGGGGACGAGGATTTTTCGTGGACTGATTGTGGAGCTGGAATGCCCGTGCAGACGTCTCGGACACACTTCGCGGTGGCCCCGGCGAGCCCCTGACCTGCCCGAATCCTCCGGTCGCACAGCGCGTTCGAATGATCACTCCCTGCGGGCTGCCGCCCGCGCCGCCCCGGGGTACCTTGGGCTCATGGCAGATGCGGACCGTGACCCCTTCCACCTTCACGGGGCCTCCCGGATGGCTCGCGCGTGCAGTGGCGGAGCCCTGGTCACCCACCAGCTCCCGTTGACCCTGGTGGGCCTGGCCTGCCTGGCGCTCGGTATCGTCGTGGCCGTGTTCGTGCCGGACAGTGACGGGCCGGCCTGGGCGATGGCGGTGGCCGGCTGCCTGGCCGCCGGAGTCCTGCTGCTCGGCCGGATCGCCTTCGGCGTGTTGCGTGACCGGCGCCGCGCCGCGCTCTGAGAACACCCCGGCCGGGTACCGGCCGTTCGGTGGGCGAGTTCCCCCGGCCGTCGCCCCCACCTCGTAGCGTCGATCGCCCTCGGCATTCCGAAACGGCGGATCGAGCGAAATTGGTCAGACCGACTGAATATCGTCCAGTCGGACAATCGTGGACCCTCTTCTTTCCCCATTCCCGGAACGGCGGCCACGTCCCGCCTCTACTGTGAATGCGTTCTTCCGGCTCGAGGCGCCGCGGAGGGGGAGCGATGGGCGGTAGACCGGACCGTGCCGTGGCCACCTCATGAGACGCGTCGGCGACCTCGCCGTCATCGCCCTGGCCGCGATCGTCGCGCTGCCGCTGGCCCTGCTGATCGCCGTCCTGCTCCGCCGCACCACCGGCGGCCGGGTCCTCCAGCGGCAGACCAGGACCGGCCGGCACGGCCGCGAGTTCCAGATCCTGCGCTTCCGGACCGACGGGGACGACCGGCTCGCCGTCCTGCTGCGCCGCACGGGCCTGGACGAGCTGCCGCGGCTGTGGAACGTGGCGCGCGGCGAGATGGGGGTCATCGGGCCGCGGCCGGCCGGCCCCGAGCAGGTGGTGCGCTACTCCCGCCGCGAGCGCGGCCGACTCGCGGTCCGGCCCGGCCTCACCGGCTGGGCCCAGCTGCACGCGCTGAGCCGCAGCCGGACGCCCCGTCCGCTCAGCCGCCCCGAGTGGGCCGAGCTCGACCTCTGGTACGTGGAGCACCGCTCGCTCGGGCTCGACCTGCACATCCTCGGGCTCACCGTGCTCGCCCTGCTGCGGCCCGACACCGACCGGGCGCTCCGGGTCGGCCCTGAACCGCCCCGCTAGGCTGCGCCCCATGGCCATTCCCCCCTTCCTCGCCGAACTCCGCGCAGTCGTGGGCACCCGTCCGCTCTGGCTGAGCGCCGTCGTCGCCGTCGTGCTGGACGACCGTGACCGGGTGCTGCTCGCCCGCCGAGCCGACGACGGCCGATGGGCTCCGGTCGGCGGCATCCTCGACCCCGGCGAGCAGCCCGCCGACGGCGTGGTGCGCGAGTGCGAGGAGGAGACCGGGGTGGTGGTCGTGCCCGAGCTGCTCGCCTCCGTCACGGTCTCGCCGCAGGTCACGTACCCGAACGGCGATGTGACGCAGTACCTGGTGCTGACCTTCCGCTGCCGCGCGGTCGGCGGTGAGGCGCGGGTGAACGACGACGAGTCGCTGGAGGTCGGCTGGTTCGGGCTGGACGAGCTGCCGCCGATGATCGAGAGCGAGCACGAGCGGCTGCGCCACGCGCTGGAGTGCGAGGGCCCGGCGGTCTTCACCTGGGAGGGCAAGGAGCGCCCCTGAGCCCGCGCCCCGCGCCACATCTGCCACACCTGCCCGCCCACGGCCGAGCCCGCCCACACCCCCGAGCCCGCCCACGCCGTTCAGCCCTTGTACTGCCGGTAGGCCTCCTCCGCCGCGTCCAGCACCGCGGCCAGGTCCCCGCCCGCGGTGGCGGTCGCGGCGGCGGCCACCGCGCCCTCGACGAACGGCGCGTTGGCGAACCGGACCGGGAACGGCAGCCCGTGCTCGTCCGCCTCGGACAGCAGCGCGCGGACGGTGGTGACCGCCCGGCCCAGGTCCGCGAGCACCACCACGCCGTGGCCCTGGTCCACCCGGCGGGTCGCGGCGGCGACCAGGACCGCGCTGATGCCCGGCCCGTCCGACGGGTCGCCGCCGGTCGCCGCGATCGGCGCGGGGGAGTCGGATCCGGTCAACACCAGCGCGAGGGAGCGTACGGCGGTGGCCAGTTCCTGGCTGTGCGAGACCAGGACGATCCCGACCCGTCCGTGCGCGGCGGGCCGGGCGGGGGTCGGCCGGGGCAGCGGGGTGCGCGAGGGGGGCGTACGCGGTGCCGGGGGATGGGCCGAGGGGGCGTCGGAGATGGGGATGACGTCGGCGCGGGTGCCGTCCCGGCGGCTCATCGGCTGCTCCCTTGAGCGGATCGGTGGGTGGAACGTTCGGGCCGTCAGACAGCTCGGACCATCAGACAAAGCGTTCGAATCCAGTATTCGGGCCCGACGGCTCGGTGGGACAGCACGGCGGCGGCCCGGCCTCCGTGGAGCCGCCGACGGCCTCCGGGTTCCCCGGGGCCCCGGGCCGGGAAGGCCGTCGGGCAGCGCCCTGGCAGCACTCTGGCAGCTGCCCGCCGCCCCCGCCGGTCGGGACACGCCTCGACCCCTCCTCCGGCCGTGCCCGTCCCCGCTCGGGGGAGTCCTCGTCAACCCGCTGACCGGGGCCGGGCGGTGTGGCTAGGCTGGCTCCGGAATGCCGTCGGGAGGAGATCGGTCAAGTGGGATCCAACAGCGGGACGGACACGGAGGCCGGCGTGGCGCAGCCGGAGCTGGCGCGGAACGGGAAGCCCAAGGTGGACTTCACCGGCGCGGAGTGGCTGTGCAGCAGTCAGGGCGTCGGGGACGTGCAGATCGCCTTCGTGGACGGGTACATCGGGATGCGGGACGGCCGCCAGGAGAACGGGCCGGTCCTGGTCTTCACACCGGGCGAGTGGCGGGCCTTCGTGCTCGGCGCCCGGGACGGCGAGTTCGACCTCACCTGAGGCGGCGCGCCGGGCCGTTCACGGCGGGAGCGGACCCCCGACCGACGGGGGTCCGCTCCGCAGGCGATCTTTCGGGTCCGAACATCACAAGTGATGATCCATTGAGCGTGCCACGTCATAATTTCTGTTGACTGTTAGACAAACGCAGCTCAGAGTAAGAGCACAGGCAGACGCCGTGCCCACCGCCCCCACGCGGCCAGACACGGCGCCTGCTGTGCGGCCCGGCAGTTGCCAGGCCATCCTCCCAGTCATCCCCTGCGCACCGGGGGTGCGTCGGCCGGTCCCGGCCCCACGATGAGGCCGGCAGTCGCTGGGAGGTTTGGCGCCGAAGCCGAGAGCGACTCGGATAACGGCACCGGTGCTCGGGACCCGCACGCCCCCACGCGGCGGCGTCCCGAGCAGATCCACGGGAGCGACGGGCCGGGGCCCCGCGGATCTGGCTTGTGGTGCATGGAACTGTTGGCTTGTGTTTGTGCTGTGTGCGACGACGAAGCTGGGTGCTCGGCAGTTCTGCACGACAAGTGCACGGTGAGGGAAACGCGTGTAGGGCCGCGTTGCGACATGCCGTCCCCCCGGAGGGTGAAACCCGGAACGGCTGTCGTGCTGAACCGAACGTAGCCCGGACGGTTGCTCAGAGTCAACATTGGTCTCTGAGCGTCGATCTCCCGGCCGCCCCTCGGCGGTGCCCCACCCACCTCGCGAGCGTGGTGTGCCGGGCACGTACGATGTTCCCATGTCTTTTCTCCGCCGTCGCTCCGGACAGCCCGCCGGCCCGGACTTCGACGTGCTCGCGATGGACCCGGGCGACTGGCCCGGTGACTTCGGTGCGGCCATGATGACCGGCCCGGACGGCTCCTGCCAGGGGATTTTCCTGCGCTACGACCTGTTCGGCGGCAGAGGCCCGGCGATGTTCATCGGCAACCTCCCCGAGGGTTCGCCCGCCCGGGAGACCGGCGACGACGTGCCGTTCGAGGTGCGTCAGCTGCTCGCGGCGCTGGAGAACGACGAGCCGGTCGAGTTCGTCTCGGCCGAGGACTTCCCGGTCATGCTCGGGGACGACCTGCTGATCGTGAAGAAGGTCAAGGTCAGCGAGGAACGCGTGTTCTGCGCCCAGTTCGGCCGCAGCGACGGCGTCCTGGTCACCATCGCCTCCTGGGACCGACCGATTTCGGACGACCTGTATCAGCTGCTGAAGCCGCTCCCGGCGGACATGTTCCAGCAGGGCTGA
Source organism: Kitasatospora sp. NPDC048286 (assembly GCF_043201735.1). Taxonomy (NCBI): domain Bacteria; kingdom Bacillati; phylum Actinomycetota; class Actinomycetes; order Kitasatosporales; family Streptomycetaceae; genus Kitasatospora; species Kitasatospora sp. NPDC048286. The sequence goes on along the minus strand of NZ_JBICZE010000024.1, from coordinate 43,726 downwards.
TCCCGGCGGAGCCGCCCGGCTCCAGCCGACTCCGACCGTCTCCGCCCGGGGGCCGGACGCCGCTTGACGGTATCGATCAACGGTTCGTACAGTCGCGAACATGCCGTGCCGTCTTCCGCTGCTGACCCGTCGCAGGCATCTGGACCTGCGGCGGACCGCCAGCGCGGCGTGTCCGGGCCGCTGAGGGGGATTCCTCCCCCGGCGGCGGGTGGTCGGCCGGGTTGTCCGGTCGGCGCCGAGACCAGGGGCGGCCGTGAGTCGGCCTCCGGGGCCGCCGATCGGTACCGCGCGCCCGTACGGCGTGCCGCCCGCATTCGCCGAGCCCACGCTGCCCGCCCGGAGGCACAGCACCATGACGACCCGCGCCGCCAACCGTTCGACCGCCGATCGTTCGTCCGGGGACCGCGTGTCCGCCGACGGCCGCTCCACCGAGGACTGCTCCGCCGACGACCGTTCGCCCGGGAGCGCTCCGGCCACGACGGCCTCCGCCGGGCGCCGCTCCCGGACCGCCGCTCCGTCGGCGGATTCCGACCGGTCCGAATCCGGCCATCTCGAATTCACCGGTTCCACACCCACCCGTTCCGCATCCGCCGGTTCCGCGTCCGCCGGCACCGCCGACCGCGCGCCCGACCGCACCGCGATCCGGACCGCCCTCGCCGGGCTGCCCCGGGTGGTCGACCTGCTGGCGGCCCGCGCCGAGGAGCACGACCGCGACGCGACCTTCCCGTACCAGGGGATCGAGGCGGTCCACGAGGCCGGACTGCTCACCCTCACCGTCTCCGCGCGGTACGGCGGTCCGGGCGGAACGCTCGCCGACACCGTCCGGGTGCTCTCCCAACTCGGCCGCGGGGACGCCTCGGTGGCCGTGGTCACCGCCTTCACCCTGCTCCGGCACGCCGAGCAGGCCCGTCGCGCCGACTGGCCGACGGCCGGCTACCGGCGGCTGCTCGCCGAGTCCCGGCGCGGCCCGGTCCTGGTCAACACACTGCGGGCCGAGCCCGGCACCGGGGTGGGTGAACTGCCCGCGACGGTCGCCCGCCGGGACGGTGACGACTGGCTGCTGACGGGCCGTAAGACCTACTGCGCCGGCGCCGAGGCGCTCGCCTGGATGGCGGTCACCGCACGGACCGACGACGAGGAGCCGAGGATCGGCACCTTCCTGGTCCGCGGCGAGAGCGAGGGTCTGGAGATCGACCCGACCTGGGACCAGCTCGGCCTGCGGGCCAGCGCCAGTCACGACGTCGTGCTGGACGAGGTCCGGGTGCCGGGCGACCTCGCGCTCGGCCTGACGGCCGGTCGCCGGACGGGCCGTCAGGGAGCCGGTGCCGGGGTCGAATCGTCCCGGGCCTCCGAAGCGTCCCGAGTCTCCGAAGCGTCCGAGCCCTCCGAGGCCGAACTCTCCCGCGCCTGGCACGACCTGGCCCTCTCCGCGGTGGCGATCGGCGTCGCCCGGGCCGCCGAGGCCTGGCTGATCCGCTTCCTCAGCCAGCGCACCCCGGCCAACCTGACCGAGCCGCTCGGCACCCTGCCCCGCTACCGGACCGCCCTCGGCGAGATCGAGGCCCAGCTGATCGGTGCCGAGGAACTGGTCGAGGGCCTGGCCCCCCGGGTGGACCGGGGCGAGCCGGAGGCCGTCGCCCGCACCGGACCGGCCCACCTGCTGGCCACCCGGGCCGCGACGGCGGTGGTCCAGCAGGCCGTCGCCCTCACCGGCAGCCCCGGCCTGAGCCGGCGCCACCCGCTGGAGCGCTACCTGCGGGACGTGCTCAGCAGCCGGGTGCACCTGGCGCCGGACGAGACCGTGCTGGAGGCCGCCGGCCGGGCCGCCCTGGAACGGGGCGCCCGGCCGTGAGACCCTGAGCCGCGGGACCGTCGTCGGACCCCCGTGGCTCAGCGGGGGTTCGACCGTGGCTCAGCGGGTCCCGACCGCGGCGCGGACGGCGCGGCGGGCGAGCGCCGCGTCGTCGTAGAGCCGGCGGATCATGATCCGCTGCTCCTCGCCGGCGCCCGGCACGTCGTACAGCCGGATCTCCCGCATCAGCACCAGCACCAGGTTCACCAGGAAGGCGTCCCGGGCCATCGTGCCGCCGCTCTGGGCGAGTTGGCTGATCTGGCGGCGTGCCGCGGTGTCCCCGGACAGGACGCTCCAGAGCACCGCCAGGTCGTAGCCGGGCAGGTACCAGCCGGCCTGCTCCCAGTCGACCAGCACCGGTCCTGACGGCGCCAGCAGCATGTTGCTGAGCAGGGCGTCGCCGTGGCAGAGCTGGAGCGGGGTGTTGCCGAGGCCGTGCAGCAGGCCGCGCAGGTCGCCGGCGTCCCGGTCGGTGAGCTGGCCCACCGAGTGGTAGCGGGCGATCTCCAACTGGTAGTCCAGGCGCGGCTGGAAGACGTCGGTCGGTGGCCGCCACAGGTTGAGCGTGCGGACCGCGGTGAGCAGTGCCCGCACCTCGCCCGGGGTGGGCGCGTTGACCGGGTGGCGCTCGCGGGCCGCCGGGCGCCCCGGGACGCGCTCCATGACCAGCACGCACCGGTCGTGGTCGGCCGCCACCAGCCGGGGTAGCCGCACCGGCGGACGGTGCCGGACGAACGCCCGGTAGACCGCCACCTCGTGGTGGAAGTCGGCCACCAACTGCTCGAAGTACTCACTCCGCACCGCCTGCGGCGCCAGGCACTTGGCGACCACCGGAGCCCGCCCGATGGTGCCCGCCACCAGGATGTGGCGGCTGCCCTCGCGCAGGACCTGGCGCGGGGTGAACGCGGGACATATCCGCGCGACACTGGCGAGCGCCGCCCGGACCGCCGGGGTCTGGAGCGCCGAGGGGTCGATCCGCTCCGGGCCGCCGGGCTGGATGGGCCGTCGGGCCCGCAGCACCTGGCCGTCGGCCTGCCGGGCCAGCGGCATCCGGCCACCGGCCGGCATGCCCGTGTCGGGGCCGCGCAGGCCCAGCGCGGTGCGGCCGGCGGGGCCCAGCGCCGTACGGCCGGTCGGGACGACCCGGGTGTCCGTGGCCCGGCCCTCGGTGCCGCGCGGAGCCGATGGGCGACTCGCCGGGGGCACCACCCTGGGGCCGGTGCGGCCGGCGGCTGCGGCGGGGGGGCGCAGCGCGGGGCGGGCCGCGGTGGGCGTGGGGGTCGTCGCTGAGGAGTACATGGGCTGAGGGTGGTCCCTTCCGGTCCGTCGGCGGGTGCTGCCCCGCGGGGGCGGGGGAGGGCCGGTGCCGTGTGCTTCCTGGCGTGACGGCGGCCCTGCGGGTGGTGCGGTACGTCGTGGGGTGCGGTGCTTCACGCGTACGTCGTGCGGTGCGGTGGGTGGTGCGCGGGCGCCGGGCACGGACGCGGGGTGGGAACCCCTGTTCGGCGGTGTTGTTCCGGCCGTCCGCACCCTGGGGAATGCGGTCGGCCGGACTGCCGTGGCCGTGCCCGGCGCTCCCGCGCCACCCGGCCGCGCCACCCCCTCGGGTGAGGACCGGGAGCGCCCCGTGCCACCGTCGGGGGACAGTCCCGACGCTGGTGGGACGCCGCCCGACCCGGGGGGCGAGGTGGCGCACCCCTACAACACACCCGTCGGGCACTGGCTTTGTAGTCTGGCGGGCCCTGGCGAACGGTGGCGAATGCTCGCCCGGTGCTCGCCGGAGCCTCTAGCCTCGGATCAGCCGAGGAACCTGGGGGCTTCGTTGAGTAGGGAACCCAACACCCGACTGGCCGATCTGTTCGTCCTGACCGGATGGTCGAAGGGCGAGCTGGCGCGGCTGGTCAACCGTCGGGGTGCCGCGATGGGGCAGCTGCAGCTGTCCACCGACACGTCGAGGGTACGGCGTTGGATCGAGCAGGGGGAGATCCCGCGCGATCCGGTGCCGAGGGTGCTGGCGGCCGTGTTCACGGAGCGGCTCGGACGTGTCGTCACCACTGAGGACCTCGGTCTGGAACGACACCGGCCCACCAGGTCCGGGGCGGACGCGTCCGCAGCAGTGCCATGGTCGCCGGATCGAACAGCCGCGGTCCTCACCGAGTTCACGGGAATGGACCTCATGCTGAACCGACGTGGATTGGTGGGTGCCGGAGCGGCGCTCACGGCCGGGGCGGTCATCGCCGACTCGCTGAAGGGCTGGTTGTCCGGGGACGCGGTCGCGTACGCGGCCTCCGTCCCCGGGCCACGACAGGTGGTCACCGGGAGCGGAGTGCACCCGGCGGTGGACGTGTACGACGCGGGCCCGGTCGGGCTCGACGAGGTGGAGTCGCTGGAGCACTCGGTACAGGTGTTCCGGGCCTGGGACGCGGCCCGCGGCGGCGGCTTGCAGCGCAAGGCGGTGGTCGGTCAACTGAACGAGGTCGGCGGCCTGTTGACACACCGGCACGCACCCGCCGTGGAGCAGCGGTTGTGGCTGGTCGCGGCCAACCTGGCGGTGCTGGCGGGCTGGATGTCGCACGACGTGGGCCTGGAGCCCACCGCCCAGAAGTACTTCATGATCGCGGCCGACGCGGCCAAGGAGGCCGGCGACCGGCCGAGGGCCGGCGAGGCGATCTCCCGGGCCGCACGGCAGATGGTGCACCTGGGCCGGGCCGACGACGCGCTCGAACTGATGGCGGCGGCCAAGGCGACCGGTGGGCGGCCGGCGCCCGGAACGCGCGCCATGCTCAACACCGTCGAGGCGTGGGCGCACGCCTCGATCGGGCACTCCCAGGACACCTACCGGCTGCTCGGGGAGGCCGAGGAGCTGTTCGGCGAGGAGGCGCCGGAGCCACCGCCCTCGTGGATGCAGGTGTTCGACGAGGCGGAACTGCGCGGCATGCAGGCCCTGGTGCTGCGCACGCTCTCCGAGCACGACCCGGGGGCGGCTCCCGAGGCCCGTCGGCACGCGGAGCGGGTGATCACGCTGCGGGAGGGCACCGGGCAGTTGCGGTCGGCGCTGTTCGACCGGATCACCCTGGCCTCGGTGCACCTGATCACCGGCGAGCCGGACGCGGCGCAGTTCCAGGCCAAGATGGTGATGAACCTGATCGGCCAGAACTCCTCGCACCGGACCTGGGACCGGCTGCGCGAGATGTACCGGCTGACCGCGCAGTACCGGGGGCTGCCGGTGGTGGACGAGCTGCGGGAGGAACTGGGCCGGGCGCTGCGGACGGCGGACGCCAAGAACCGGCCGCGGCTGACCTGACGGGCCGACGGGGGAGCCCCGGGCGTGCGGGCCCGGGAGCGAGTGGCTCCGGGGGTGCCTGCCTGGGGGGTGCGTGCCCGGGGGTGCTGCCCGGGACGGGGCGTCGGCTCAGGCCGGCGGGGCCGGGCGGAGCAGCATGTACAGCGCGACGACGGTGCCGTCCGTGCCGAGGACGGGCTCGCCCGCGCACTCGACGCCGTCGTGCCGCCCGTCGGGGCGGCGGATCCGCAGGGTGCCGGCGGCGTGGCGGCCGTGCACCAGGGCGTCGGTCATCATCCGCCGCAGCAGCGGCCGGTCCGCCTCGGGGAGGCGGTCGGGCAGCCGGTCGAGGCTGAGCGGGCCGTGGGCCGGATCGCAGCCGAGGAGGAGGTACGTCTCCTGGCTCCAGCGGACCCCGTCGGTCAGCAGGTCCCATTCGGCGGAGCCGAGCAGGCCGTCGTCGATCCCGTGGTGGTCGCCGCCGTCGCCGAGGTACGGGCCGGACGGCTCCTGTGCCGTGCCGTCCACTCTGCCGTCCGTTCCGCTGTCGGTGTCACCCGTGCCGTCGCCGCCGCCCGCGTCGGCCGCGGTGCCGCGGCCGACGACCGGCGCGCCGCTCCCGCCCGTCGGGGCGCCGTCCACCGCGGCGGCTCCCGGCGGGCGGGTGGCGCCTAAGGGCATGGTCATGGCGGACCCATCGCTCGGGTGCGGCCCGCGGCGGGCGGGTCGTTCGGACAGTGAGGAAACTGTCGCACAGCGTCGTCACCCGTGTGGGCGATTTGGACAGAACGCAGGCAAAGTTCCTCTGGCATATGCCACTGTGGCCGGAGCCTCCGTCGCCCTGTGTGCGGAAGAGGTCCCGAGGCGGTAACCTTCGGTGATTCCGGCGCCCGGGCGCCCACCGCAGTACCGACCAGAGACCCCGGCGACGGAAATCCCGTTGCCACTACGACCGCCGCAACGGATGCTGACCTCATGTTCGAGCCAGTGATAGCACCCAGTGCCAGCCTCCTAGGCCTCCTGCAGAGAGGTCGCGGAGACGGGCAGCTCCACGCGCTGGCCGCCGATCGTGCCGAGGCCATCGCCGCGCTGGAGGAGTGCGTCACCAGGGACCCGCGAGCCGACTGGCAGGTCGAGAGCCGGTCCCTCTACTACGCGCGCATCTACATGGAGCTGGAAGCCCCCCTCGAAGGCATCGAGGACCACCTCCACTCCGCCGAGGACCTGATCACCGACGACGAGAGCCGCACCGGCCTCGCCCTTTCCGTCCTGGGCCACCTCGCCGCGTACGGCCGGCGCGACGCGCTGCTGATGCTGCGCGAGTACGCCGCCACCGGCGCCAACTGGTCCTGGGCCCTGGACGAACTCGCCCTGCGCGACGACGACCGCGGCCTGCTGCTGCTCGGCACCGCCGTGCTCGACCGCTTCGCGCCGGGCCCCGAGGGCGACGCCGAGCTGCGCGAGTTCATCCGCAACGCGTACGAGCCCCGGCCCTGGCGGCTGTGGGCGGCCTACCACCCCAGAGTGGCGGCGGCCAGCGAACAGTCACCCTTCGACCTGTGGCAGCGCCAGGTCAACCGCAGCGGCGTCACCCCCGGGTGGTCCACCGCCGACGTGCTGGCCTGGGCCGACCAGGGCGAACTCGGCGGCCTCGGCGTGGGCGCCTTCCTGGGCCGGCCCGACGCCCGCCCGGAGCCCGCCCGCGGCACCGACGCGGAGTCCGGCCCCGACGCGGTGGACCGCCGCGCCGCCGCGGCCGCCCGCTGCCTGACCGCCGTGGTCCGGCCGGAGGACCACCCGCTGCTGCTGGAAGCGGCCCGCGACGGCCTGCCGGGCGCCCGCCGGGCCGCCCTGCGCTACCTGGTCGACCAACGCGACCCGGCCGCCGCCGAGCTGATCGAGGCCGCCGCCGCGGACGTGGACGACCGGATCGTCCGGGCCGCCCTGGAACTGCTCGGCCGGATGCGCGGCCCTGAGGTGCTGGCACACGCCCGCCGCTGGGCCGACCCGGCCAGCGGCGGCGCCGACAGCGCGCTCGGCGAGGCCGCCGTCCAGTTGCTCGCCGACGCCGGCGAACCGGCCGACGCGCCGCTGGTGGTGGCCGGGCTGCGCCGCTGGATCTCCGTGCGCGGGGTCAGCGGTACCGGGCTCGGGTCGCTGGTGGACGGCGCGGGGCGGCTGGCCGCCGCCGACGCCGTACCGGTCCTGCGCCACATCTACGGGGAGGCCGCCTCCTCTGAACTGCGCCGACGCGCCGCCCAGGCGCTGGCCGCGACCGACGTGCACTTTCCCGAGGGGCCCGCCGTCGAGTGCCTCTGGGACTGCGAGGAGTCCACGCGTGAGCTCGCCGCGCGCCATGTCGCCACCACGGGCGACGCGCGTGTGCTGGAGCGGTTGCGCAGGCTCGCCGCCGACCCGGCCGAGGAGGCCGAGGTCCACGCCGCCGTACGCGGCCGACTGACCGCCGCCCGGGAGTTCGGGCGTTAGAGGGCCTGTCGTCGCGTCGACAGGCCGGGTCCTCAACGTTCGGTGGGCCGGGACACCGTGTCGGTGTCCCGGCCCACTCGCTTTCCGCGGGTCCGTGTTTCTGGAACCGGGTTCTACTTCGATCTACTTCACCGCGCCCGCGTCCGGAGCCAGGACGCCGCCGAAGACCAGCCCGATGATCAGAATGCCGAGCAGCACCCGGTAGACCACGAACGGCATGAAGCTGTTGTTCGAGATGTACTTCAGGAACCAGGCGATCGCCGCGTAGCCGACCACGAAGGCGATCAGGGTGGCCAGGATGGTCGGTCCCCAGGCCGGGGCCGGGCCCTCGCCGATCTTGAACAGCTCCAGCGCGCCCGAGGCGAGCACCGCCGGGATGGCGAGCAGGAACGAGTAGCGGGCCGCGGCCTCCCGGCTGTAGCCGAGCAGCAGCCCCGCGCTGATCGTGCCGCCGGAGCGGGACACGCCCGGGATCAGCGCCAGCGCCTGGGCGAGGCCGTAGATGCCCGCGTGCGGCAGCGTCAGGTCGGTGATCGGGCGGGCGTGGCGGACGGCCCGGGTGCGGTCGGCGAAGGCCAGGATCAGGCCGAAGACGATCAGTGTGGTGCCGATGATCCGCAGGTCGCGCAGGTGGGTCTCGATGGTGTCCTGGAACAGCTTGCCCAGGATGCCGATCGGCAGGGTGCCGATGATCACGAACCAGCCCATCCGCGCGTCCGGGTCCGAGCGCAGGGCCGGGCGGAACAGGGACAGCACCCAGGTCCTGATGATCGAGGCGATGTCCTTGCGGAAGTAGATCAGCACCGCCGTCTCGGTGCCGAGCTGGGTGACGGCCGTGAACGCCGCCCCCGGGTCGTCCCAGCCGAACAGGGCGGAGAAGACCCGCAGGTGGGCGCTGGAGGAGACCGGCAGGAACTCGGTGAGCCCCTGGATCAGGCCGAGGACGGCCCCGTGGAACCATTCGATCACCGGGCACCCGCCGGGGATATCGGTCGGGCGTGGGGCAGGGGCGGCATGGGCGGGTCCTTGCGGGTCGGAAGGGCGTTCGGGACCGCCATGACCCGCCGGGCCCGCGGGCCGCGCGCGAGCCAGGCGCGCGGCTGATGGTACGGGGTGAAGGTAACGGTTCTTTGTTCACCCTTTGTTCCGGCTTTGCGCACAGGTGCACTGCCGGGGTCGGAGGGGCGCCGGGGGGTACCGGTCGCCGGAACGCCGGTCGCTAGAGCACCGGCCGCGCCCGGACCCAGGTGCGGTCCGCGGTCAGGTAGCGCTCGACCACCAGGCCGGCCTCCGCGAGCGCCCCTTCGAAGGCCTCGGTGCTGAGCGGGCGGGACAGGAAGGTCTGCGACCAGGTTCCGTCCGGGAAGTCGTACTCGAAGCGGACCGAGTTGACGCCGTCTCCGACCGGCGTGGCCGAGACCAGCCGGGCCCGGGCGTCCGGGCCGATCGAGTTCTCCCGCGGCACGTTCAGGTGCCAGTCCTCGCCCTCGCGCTGCACCAGCACGCAGCCGTCCTCGGTGACGTGCCGTCGGCAGGTCTCCAGCAGGCCCCGGCGGACCGTCACGTCACCGGCGTGCACCAGGAAGGAGGCGAGCATGACGACGTCGAAGTGCTCGCCGAGGTCCAGCCCCTCGATCGGGCTGCGCACCGTGCGGACGTCGGCGCGGACCCGGGCCAGCATGTCGGCGGACTCGTCCACGGCGGTCACGGTGAAGCCGCGGTCGGCCAGCGGGTGCGTCATCCGGCCGACGCCGCAGCCGAGTTCGAGGATGCGCGCGCCGGGCGGCACGGCCGCCTCGATCACGTCCGGGGCGTCGCCCACGGGCAGGCGGCTCCAGACCTCGACGGCGCAGCCGTCCGGGGTGATCGGGCCCGCGCCCGTTCCGTCGTAACCCTCGCGTCGCTCAGATGCCATGCCGTTCATCGGAACACGGACGGGTGTGCGGGGGGAAGAGGGCGTCGGGAAGGGGTTGCTGTATACCCCATGGGGGTATATGTTCGGCGTCGGCGGAGCGAGAGAAGCGGGCGCCCGACAGGGCGCCGGAGCAAGTGGAGGACGACATGGCGCACCCCGCGCAGCACGGGCACCACGAGCACCACGACCACGACGGGCACGACCACGCGGGCCACCACCGGGCCCACGCCGGTGGCGGAGCCGGCTGGCGGACGGCCGCGCAGGCGACCCTGCACTGCCTCACCGGCTGCGCCATCGGCGAGATCCTCGGCATGGTGCTCGGCACCGCCTTCGGCCTCCACAACGGGGCGACCGTGGTGCTCTCGATCCTGCTGGCGTTCGTCTTCGGCTATGCGCTGACCATGCGTGGCGTGCTGAAGGCCGGTCTTGAGGTCGGTGCCGCGGTCAAGGTCGCGCTGGCCGCCGACACCGTGTCGATCCTGGTGATGGAGCTGATCGACAACACCGTGATGGTCACCGTCCCGGGGGCGATGGACGCCGGCCTCGGTGACCTGCTGTTCTGGGTGGCGCTGGCCGGCTCGCTGGCCCTGGCCTTCGTGCTGACCGTTCCGGTCAACAGGTGGATGATCGGCCGGGGGCGCGGCCACGCCGTGGTGCACGCCTACCACGGGCACTGATCCCGCTCCGGGGTGCCGGAGACTCTCGCCTGCGGCCCGTGCCGACCGTTCGACGGTCGGTGCGGGCTGCGGCGCGTTGTGGACGCGGCCCGTTCGGCCGGCGCGTCGGCCGCGTTCGGGTCGCGGTGTGTTCGGGGGCCGGTCTACGGTGCGTCCGGCCGCCCGTCGCCCTCCAGCTCGGCCAGGGTCGCGTGCAGCCAGGCGAGTTCGGCCTCGGTGGTGGCGCGGGCGACCAGCAGCAGCCCGCGCCGGAACGGGTCGGTGAACTCCTCGGCGCCGACGGGGCGGTCGCCCTCGTAGAAGAAGCTGGCCGGCTCGGCGAGGAAGGCCAGCCGGCGGCGGAGCACGGCGGCCTGGGCGGCGGGGTCGGCGAGGTGCCGCAGGAAGGCGAGCAGGGTGAACCAGCGGTTCTCGTCGCTGACGTCGAGCGCCTCGGGTTCGCGGAGCCGGTCGAGCAGTGCGGCGCGGCCGGCCTCGGTGAGGTGCAGGGTGTGCCGGGGCGCGGCGGCGCTGCCCGGCTCGGTCTCGCGAACCAGCAGGCCGTCGGCCTCCAGGCGCTTGATCGCGGGGTAGAGCGTGCCGTCGCTGATCGGGCGGACATGGCCGGTGAGCGCGGCGAGGTGGCGGCGCAGCTCGTAGCCGTGCAGGGGGCGGTCGTACAGGAACCCGAGGATCGCGAGCTTCAGCATGGGGACACTCTCTCAGATCCCTCCCTCGAAGCATGGATATCTCGCTATCGCGATACCTCGACTTCGATGTATCGTCCTGGTCGTCCGCCGGACTCCGCAGGGACCGGCACCCCTCTGGAACAGGAGCGAGCGAGCATGCGCGAGACCCCCGTCACCCCGAACGGCGACCGGATCCGCTGGGTCGAGCTGCCCGGTGCCGAACCGGCCCGGCTCTACCTGCACGGGCTCGGCGCCAGTTCGCCGGCCTACTTCGCGGCCGCGGCCACCCACCCGCTGCTCGCCGGCCGGCGCTCCCTGCTGCTGGACCTGCTCGGCTTCGGCCTCAGCGACCGGCCGACGGACTTCGGCTACACGCTGGAGGAGCACGCGGACGCGGTCGCGGCGGCGATGGCGGCCGCCGGGGCGGACCGGGTCGAGGCGGTCGGCCACAGCATGGGCGGGGCGGTGGCGATCGTCCTCGCCCAGCGGCACCCGCGGCTGGTCGAGCGGCTGCTGCTGGTGGACGCCAACCTGGACCGGATCGACCCCGACCGGAGCCACCCCGGCAGCAGCGGCATCGCGGCCTACGCCGAGGAGGAGTTCCTGGCCGGAGGCCGGGACGAAGTCGCCGAGCGGGTCGGCCCGTTCTGGTGGTCCACCATGCGGCTGGCCGGACCGGAGGCGCTCCACCGCAGCGCCCGCTACCTCGCGCGGGCGACCGTGCCGACCATGCGCGAGCTGCTGCTCGGGCTCGACCTCCCGCGCACCTTCCTGCATCCGGCGGCGGACGGCGAGCCGGCGGGTGCCGACGCCCTGCGCGCGGCGGGCGTACGGGTGGTCGCGGTGCCGGACTGCGGGCACAACATCATGCTCGACAATCCGGATGGCTTCGCGGCTGCCGCGGCCGCCGCGCTCGGGCAGGGCTGAGCGCAGGGCGGGCGCGGGAGGGCTGAACATGAGCGACGCAGGCCGCCCGCCGCCCGCCCGCCGTAGGCTGGGGCGGACCGCCCGAGAGGAGCCCGCCCCGATGCCCGTCGAGGTCCCGCCCGCGCTGGCCGCGTCCCTGGAGGAGTTCCTCGGCGCCGAGGGACGTGCCTGGGTGGTCCGACTGCCCGCCCTGGCCGAGGAGTTGCTCGACCGCTGGGAGCTGCGCCCGGACGGGCCGGTCGCGCACGGCGTGGTCGGGCTGGTGCTTCCGGTCCTTCGCGCCGACGGGTCGCCGGCCGTGCTCAAGCTCCAGCCCGTCGACGAGGAGACGGTGGGCGAACCGCTCGCGCTGCGGACCTGGGACGGCCGCGGCGCCGTCCGGCTGCTCGACCACGAACCGGCCACCGGCTCCCTGTTGTTGGAGCGGCTGGACCCGGCGCGCTCGCTGCTCGCCCTGCCCGACGACCTCGCGGCGCTGGCCGTGATCGCCGAACTGCTCAGGGAGTTGACGGGTCATCAGGCACCGTCCGGGCTGCGGACCTTGGCGGGTACGGCGAGTGACCTGCTGGACCGCGCCCCGGCGGCCGTCGCCGCCCTCGCCGACCCGGCGGAGCGGCGCCTGCTCGCCGACTGCGCGGCCGCCCTGTGCGAGGTCCGCGCCGACCCCGGCGACCGGCTGCTGCACTGGGACCTGCACTACGGCAATGTGCTGGCCCCGCTCCCGGGCAGCGGCCGGGCGCCCTGGCTGGCCATCGACCCCAAGCCGCTGGCCGGCCACCCGGGCTTCGAGCTGCTCCCGGCGCTGCGCAACCGCTGGGCGGACCTGGTGGCCACCGGGGACCCGGCCCGGGCGCTGCGGCGGCGCTTCGACCTGCTCACGGAGGTGCTGGAGCTGGACCGCGGCGTGGCGGCGGCCTGGACGCTCGCCCGGGTGATGCAGAACGCGGTCTGGGCGGTCGAGGAGGGCGCGGCACGACTGGACCCGGACCAACGGGTCGTCGCCGAGGTGCTGTCGGGGCGCTGAGCGCGGAGCCTGCGCGCCGTTCGGCGTTCCCGCTCAGCGCTCCCGCAGGGGCACGAAGCGCACCGGCGTCCCCGGCCGGGCCTGTGCGGCGGCCGCGAGGTCGACGGTCGGCACGACGCCGACCACCGGGTAGCCGCCGGTGGTCGGGTGGTCGGCCAGGAATACCACCGGCTGCCCGTCGGGCGGTATCTGCACCGCGCCCAACACCATGCCCTCGCTGGGCAGTTCACCGTTCCGGGCGCGGGCGACCGGCGGGCCCACGGTGCGCAGCCCGACCCGGTTGCCGGTCGGCGAGACCAGGTACCGGTCGCGGCCGAGGCGGGCCACCGCCTCCGGGGTGAACCAGTCCGTGCGCGGTCCGAGCCGCAGCCGCAGCACCAGCTCGGCCGGGGGAGCGGGCAGCGGCACCAGCTCGGGCCGGGCCCGGTACGGCGGCGGGGTGCCGACCGGCAGCCGGTCCCCGGCGGCGAGCGGGGCCGGCCCGAGCCCGGAGAGCAGGTCCGCCGAGCGGCTGCCGAGCACCGGCGGCACGGCGATCCCGCCCGCCACCGCCAGGTAGCCGCGCACCCCGGCCGTCGCCGCCCCCACCTCCAGCACGGACCCGGCCGGCACCACGACCGGTGCGCCCCATGCGGCGGGCCGCCCGTCCACCCGTACGGGCGAGGGCGCGCCGGTGACGGCGACCAGCACCGTCCCGACGGCCCGCAGCGCGACCCCGCCGAGCGTGGTCTCCAGCCCGGCCGCCCCGGCGTCGTTGCCCACCAGTCGGTTGGCCGCCCGCAGCGCCGGTTCGTCCAGCGCCCCGGCCCTCGGCACCCCGAGGTGGGCGACCCCGTGCCGCCCGAGGTCCTGGACCGTGGTCAGCGGCCCGGGCCGTTCCACCACCAGCTCGTTCAACTCCGGCTCCCCTCGGGGTCTCTCCGACCAGTGGCGTCGCACGCCCGGCGGGAACTGTTTGGACACGTCCTACGCCCGTTCCACCGTGAAGCGGACCCTGGTGCCCGGGGCCAGCGGGGCCGGCGGCTCCCGGTCGGCGTCCCAGAGGGTGAGCGCCGTGCGGCCGATCAGCTGCCAGCCGCCGGGGGAGGGGTGCGGGTAGACGCCGGTGTACGGGCCGGCCAGGGCGACGGAGCCGGCCGGGACGGAGCTGCGCGGGGTGGCCCGGCGCGGCACCTCGTACCGCGCGGGGAGGCCGGTGAGGTACCCGAAGCCCGGGGCGAAGCCGCAGAACGCGACGACGTACTCGGGTTCGGTGTGGATCCGGACGGCGGCCTCCTCGGACACCTCCCACAGCGCGGCGACCTCGGTCAGGTCGGCGCCGTCGTACACGGTCGGGACCTCCACCAGCGGCCCGGGCACCGCCCCGGCCGCCGTCGGACGGGCGCTGCGCAGCAGCGCCGCCACCGCGTCGACGTCCGCGACGCCGTCCAGCAGCAGGGTGCGCGCGGCCGGTACCAGCTCCTCCACCGTGCCGAGCGCCCCCGCCTCCCGGCGCTCGCTCAGCCAGCCGTACAGCGCCGCCACCTCGGGCGTCCCGGGCAGTTCGACCAGCAGGGCCCGCTCGCCGACCCGGTGCACCGCCCGGACCGTCACGTGAAGGCCTCCACCCGGACCCCGGCGGAGGCCAGGGCGCCGCGGATCCGCCAGGCGAGCTGGGCGGCCCCGGGGGTGTCGCCGTGGACGCAGAGCGAGCGGGCCTCGACGGGGATCCGCTCGCCGCCGGAGGCCTCCACCATGCCGTCCCGGGCGATGCCGACGGCGCGGGTGATGACCGACTCGGGGTCGTGCACCACCGCGTCCGGCTCACGGCGTGGTACGAGGGCGCCGGTGCGGGTGTACGCGCGGTCGGCGAAGGCCTCGGCGACCACCGGGAGGCCGACGCCTTCGGCCACCTCCAGCAGCAGCGAGTCCGGCAGGCCCAGTACGGGCAGCGGTCCGTCGCAGACCGCGCCCGCCCGCAGCACGCCGGCCACCACGGCCTCGGCCTGCTCGGAGTCGCCGACCACCCGGTTGTAGAGGGCGCCGTGCGGCTTGACGTAGGAGACCTTGGAGCCGGCCGCGCGGGCGAACACCTGGAGGGCGCCGATCTGGTACGCGATCTCGTCGGCGAGCTCCTCCGGAGGCACGTCCATGGCGCGGCGGCCGAAGCCGGCCAGGTCGCGGTAGGAGACCTGGGCGCCGATCCGGACGCCGCGCTCGGCCGCGAGCGCGCAGACCCGCCGCATCGTCGACGGGTCCCCGGCGTGGAACCCGCAGGCGACGTTGGCGCTGGTCACCACGGACAGCAGGGCCTCGTCGTCGGTCAGGGTCCAGCGTCCGAACCCCTCGCCGAGGTCCGCATTGAGATCGATCACCGCATCGGCCACGCCCGTCCGCCTCCCAGCAGCTGTTGAGCCAGATGGTAGGGCCTGCGGATGAAGGCCGTTGCCCGTGACCCGGAGCCCCGCGGGCGCCGCGGCGTGTGCCCGGGAGTGCACGCCCCCGGGCGGCGCTGCGAGGGGTGGTGCGCGGCCGGGGGCCGGCGCGCGTCAGAGCGCGGGCGCCGGTTCCCGGGAGGCGCGCTCCAGCGGCCGCAGCGCCCGCAGCACGATCAGCAGCGGTATGACGCCGAAGACTCCGAACGACATGTCGATGAATCGCCATGCCACCGGAATCCCGCGCAGCGGACCGCAGATCAGCGCCAGCGGGATGACGGCCCCGCAGGCGAGCACGGCCCAGCGGATCACCCAGATGTTGCGGACCGGGTCCTTGAGCGGTCCCCAGAAGGCGGCGGCGATCACCAGGTGGGCGAAGGCCAGCCAGTCGGTGCCGTAGGCGAGGAAGGGGTAGCGCCCGTTGGTCTCGGCGACGCCGGTGTGGACCCGCTCCAGCCAGGCCGTGGCGGCCGGGACGCGGTCGCTCAGCGGGGCGGCCGGGCCGGAGGCGAAGTCGACCAGCCAGCGGGTCTCGGTCTCCAGCGGGAACGCGGTGAGACCGCTGAGCACCAGGCAGACCAGGAAGAACCAGAGCCACCGTCGGACCTTGCGGAGGATGACCGCCGGGTCGCCGTCCATCTCGTACACCTCCATGCCGAGCATGCCGAGCATGCCGAAGTACAGGCGGAGCCTTGTGCCGCCTGCGCGGAACCGACTCTAGACCCATCTTTTGAACATGTTCAACATGCCTTCCAGGGGAAGGACGGCGGCCGGAACGCACCGGTGCCCGGGTTCCGCGGAACCCGGGCACCGGTGGGGGTGGCACGCCGCACGCGGCGTGCGGACGGCCGCTACGCCGTGTAGGTGTACGTCGCCGGCGCGCTGGTCCCGCCCGGCGTGGTGACGGTGATGCCCACCGGCCCGGGCTGGGCGCCCGCCGGGGCCGTGGCCGTGCAGGCGGACGCGCCGCAGGAGACGTGGGTGGCGGGAACCCCGCCGAAGGCCACCGTCCCGTACGTCAGGTTGCTGCCGGACACGACCACCCGGGTGCCCCCGGCGGCCGGGCCGGAGGCGGGGGACAGGCTGCCGATCGTCGGCGCGGCCGGGGTCGGCGGGGTGCCGGTGTAGTCGAAGGTGACCGGCGCCGCGGCCGTGCCGCCGGGCGTCACCACACTGACCGGGGCGCTGCCCGAGCCCGCGGGCGTGGTCACCGTGCAGGCGGTGTCGGTGCAGCGGCCGGGCGCCGGGAGGCCGCCGACCAGCACCATGCCGTTGGCCAGGTTGCTGCCGCTGACGGTCACCGCGGTGCCGCCCGCGGCCGGGCCGGTGGCGGTGTCGAGGCCGGTGACGGCCGGGGCGGCCTGGACGGTCGCCGGCAGGTGGCTCTTGCTGACGAGGTCGTAGCCGGAGATGTGCCCGGTCGGGTCGCTGTCGTTCGGGTTGGCGACCGTCGCGGTGATCGCGCCGGCGATCGGCACGCCGGGCGTGGTGGCCAGGTTGAGCTTCATGAAGTTGTAGCTGCCGGGCGCCCGGGTGGCGGTGAACACGGCCTCCAGGTGGCGGTGGTCGGGGGAGAGGGCCGTGGTGAAGGTGTAGTCCGGCGGCGTGGGGAAGAACATCGCGCCGTCGGTGGTGACACCCGGCGGCAGGTCGAGGGTGATGTGCGTCGGCCCGGTCAGGTCCGCGGTGCCGGACGTGGTCCAGCTCACCCACATGTTGCCGGTGGTGAAGAAGCCGCCGGGGTAGTTCCCGCCCTGCGACACGGTCACGTGCTGGGCGGAGGCCGACGGGGTGTCGGCCGGGGCGGCGGTCGCGGTCGCACCGGTGGCGAGGACGGCGCCGGTGGCGAGGGTGGTCACGGACAGCGCGGCGGCGAGGCTCGCTTTGGCCAGTCGGGTGATCATAGGTCGATCATCACCGAACCAACGCGCCGCCCTCACGGTTTTCTCGAATACGAGTTCGGGAATGGCGGAATTCCGTCGAAACGACGTTCCGAATCGGTCACCCGCACCGCCGCCCACCTGCTGCTCCGCCCGCCCGCAAGGTCCGTTTCGGTCGATGTCGGTGCGAACCTCTAATCTTGTCCCCCGTGACCGCCATCGCAGACCCGCCCATCGAGCCCGGCCTCCGCCCGCCCGCCGGCCCGGCCGCCGCCGCGCGCCCCGCGCCGGGCCCCGCCGCCGACGAGGGCCTGGCCCGCCGGCTCAAGGCGCTGGCCTGCACCGCCCCGCTGCACGACCTGGACAACCGCAAGGTCAACCTGGCCGGCGAGTACGGCGGCTACGCGATGGCCGAGGTCGGCCTCGCCGCGATCGACCTGGTCACCCTGAACATGGACTTCGACACCGGGGCCGACCGCGAGATAGTGCTCGCCCGGCTGCTGCCCAGGGTCGCCGCCCAGGCCGTCGACCGCCCCGCCACCGAGCACGAGCGGGTCGCCCGCTGGGTGCTGGAGTCGATGATCAACGTCGGCAGCGTGGACCGCGGCTTCCGCGCCGTCTACGGCACCTTCGGCGCGGACGGCGAGTACATCCGCCGCGACTACGACTTCAAGCTGATCGAGGAGGTCCCCGGCCCCGACGGCGGCGTCTACCTGCGCACCACCGACGAGGCGGTCAACGTCCTGGTCGGCGCGCTCGACACCGACGTCACCTCGGCCCAGATCGCCGCCGAGGTCAAGCTGGAGGTGCTGATCCGCCGCGGCCGCCTGGCCGACGCCCAGCTCGCCGCCGAGCAGGCCCGCTACCGCACCGTCCAGTACGCCGAGACGCTGCGCCGCGCCCTGGACGCCACCCGCCGCAACGTCCGCGCCGTCGACTGGATGCGCGCCATCCCCGACCTCATCGAGGAGGCGCTGGACCACATCGCGGACCGCTACCGGCACGAGAACGCGATTCTCACCAACATCCGCAAGGCCCGCGACGAGGCCGAGGACCCGGAACACAAGCGCCGCGCCGCCGAACTGGTCGACATCGTCAAGGACTGCATCCGCCGCCACACCCAGCTCCAGACCCGCCTGCTGGAGGCCGGCCCGCTGTTCCGCGCCGAGCAGGACCGGCAGGCCTTCGCCACCCCCGGCGCCCGCAGCGGCATCGACCTCTACGGGCAGCTGCTCGCCCCCGTGCTGCGGCTGCCGATAGAGCAGGCCGTCCGCCCCACCGGCGCGTTCTTCGCCCGCGGCGCCGGCCTGCGCACCCCGGTCTCGGTCCGGGTCGCCGACCTTGTCGACCTGCTGCTCACCCCGCCGGTCGAGCGCGAGCACCTCGGCGCCGAGCTGCCCGACCCCGACTTGGTCGCCACCCCGGACGACAGCCGGTTCTCCGAGGCCCAGCTGGAGTCCGCGATGGTCCTGCTCGACCTGCCCCCGGACGCCCCCCGCCGGCTCTCCGGCCTGCTCGCCGACGCCCGCAAGCAGGACCCGGACCTGCCCTACCTGGTCGCCCTGCTCGCCGTGCACGCGGCCAGCCCGCCGGTCGGCACCGCCTACCGCCAGGGCGAGGAGCGGCTGCTGTTCGCCGTGGACGACGGCACCCCGCTGCGCGACCCGGAGTTCGGCGGCGCCGACCTGATCGTCGGCAGCGCCCTGCTCGACGCGGTCGGCATGGCCGCCGACCGCAAGGACGCCGGCTGACCGGCCGGGCCGCACCCCGCCGGAACCGGCCCCGCCGGCAGCCGACCCCGCCGCAACGACCTCGCCGCAACGACCCCGCCGGAACCGACCTTGACGAACCGTAACCACCGCGCCACCCCCGAGGAGCACCGCCCGTGACGACCCACCACGACACGTCCTGGGCGACCGAGAGCGAACCCGCGGCCCCCGCGCCGATCACCCCGGCCGACGTCGCGGACGCCGCCCGGCTGGTCTCCTTCGGCCTCCAGGCCAAGCTGCTGCCCGCCCGGGACGCCGAGTACGCCGAACTGGTCCGCCGCCACCGCGAGGACCCGCCGTTCGCCCGGCTCGCCGACGCCATCGCCACCGGCATGGGCCTGGTCGTCCTGGAGGTCTCCCCGCGGGCCGGCATGGCCGTGGCCGCCGCCGAGGACTCGCTGTTCGCCGTCCGGCTGGGCGACTACTCGCGCCGCGCCGCCTCCGAGTCCACCGACCGCTTCCTGCACGGCCTCGCCCACCTGGCCGTCGCCGCGATGGCCTTCCCCCGCCCCGAGGACCTCGCCGACGACGGCTACCTCGGCCGGATCACCGTCAACGGCGTCGACTCCTTCGTCCGCCAGGCCTGCCGCCGCCTCGAGGAACAGGCCGACGCCGAGGGCGCCAACACCGACCCGGCCTCCGACGCCCCCGGCCTGGAGGCCGCCTGGCGGGTGTGGGCCCGGCGCACCGCCACCGGCGCCACCAAGGACGCCCGCCGGCTCTCCGGCTCCACCATCGGGATCGTCGCCAAGGCCGTGCTGTTCCTGGTCGACTCCGGCTTCCTCCAGAAGGTGTCCGACGACTCCGGCGGCACCTACCGCACCACCGCCCGCTATCAGCTCCAGGTGCGCGACCTGGCGGGCAGCGCGGCCATGGCCGAACTGCTCGACCTCGGCATCGTCGCGGTCTCCGACGGCACCGCCAGCCTGCTGCCGCCGGACACCGGCGACGAACTGGTCGCCGACGCGGGGCTGCCGTTCCACGCGCTCTGAGCCCCGGCGCTCCGAGTCCACCCGCTCCGAGCCCACCGCGCCGGCCGCGGCCCACCCGCCCCGATCCGGCCCGCCGCCCATCCCTCACGCCACGCAAGCCACGGAGAACCGCCGCACATGTACGAGCTCAACCGGGTCCGCCTGTACTCGATCGGACCGGCCGGCGCCCGCTACGCCGACACGGTGCTCGACCTGCGCGGCGTCGGCGAGCCGGTCGCCGACCCGGCCCCGCAGCAGATCGGCCTGTTCGGCGAGGACATCGACGGCCCGGTCCGCCGCCCCGCCCCGGCCGGTGTGCTCTTCCTGGAGAACGGCGGCGGCAAGTCCGTCCTGCTCAAGCTGATCTTCTCGGTCATGCTCCCCGGCCACCGCAACACCCTCGGCGGCGCCAGCTCCGGCGTGCTGCGCAAGTTCCTGCTCGCCGACGACTGCGGCCACGTCGCCCTGGAGTGGCAGCACACCGTCACCGGCGAGCTGATCGTGGTCGGCAAGGTCAGCGAGTGGCGCGGCCGCCAGGTCTCCTCCGACCCGCGCAAGTTCGCCGAGACCTGGTACTCCTTCCGCCCCGGCCCCGGCCTCACCCTCGACGCGCTGCCGGTCGCCGAACGGGTCAGCCTGGCCGGCGACCAGAAGGCCCGCGGCCGCCGCCGCACCATGAAGGGCTTCCGCGACGCCCTCACCGAGGCAGGCAAGGCCCACCCCCACCTCGACCTGGTCTTCGAGGACGGCCACGACCGCTGGACCGAGCACCTCGGCGAACTCGGCCTCGACCCCGAACTCTTCCGCTACCAGCGCGAGATGAACGCCGACGAGGGCGAGGCGGCCGGCCTCTTCGCGGTCAAGCACGACAGCGACTTCACCGACCTCCTGCTGCGCGCCGTCACCGACACCCGGGACACCGACGGCCTCGCCGACCTCGTGCACGGCTTCGCCGCCAAGCTCGGCCGCCGCGCCGAACTCACCGCCGAACGCGACTTCACCGCAGGGTCGTTGGACCTGCTGGAGCGCATCGCCGAGGCCACCACCGCCCGCGAGACCGTCCGCGAGGCCCACCGCACCGCCGAGCGCCGCACCCGCCGCCTCGCCCACGCCCTCGCCTCCCGCGCCACCGCCGAACGCGACCGCGCCCAGGACCTCGCCATCGAGGTCGCCGCCGCCGTGAGCGCCGTCACCGCGGCCGAGGCCGACCGCACCCGGCACAGCCTGATCACCGACGAACTCACCCACCGGCACGCCACGTTGAGCCTCACCGCGGCCACCGCCGAGGCCGCCGCGCTGCGCCGCGAACTCATCGACGCCCGCACCCTGCACTCCGCCTGGCAGGCCGCCGAGGCGGTGCTGCGCCAGCGCACCGCCGCCGACCGGGTCGCCCGGGTCGCCGCCGCCATCCGCGAGGCCGAGCTGGACGCCGCCCCCGCGCTCGCCGCCCGGGCCCGCGCCGCCACCGCCCTGGCCCGCGCCCTGGAGACCGCCGCCGCGGCCGCCGAGTCCCGCGCCGACACCGAGGAGGAACGCGCCGGCGAACTCCAGGAGGAGGGCGGCAAGGCGCAGTCCGACGCCACCGAGGCCGCCACCGCCGCCCAGAAGGCCCGCAGCGAGGCCGAGCACCTGCGCCAGCGCCTCGCCGAGGTCGAGCAGGAGACCGAGGCCGCCGTCTCGGCCGGCTTCATCGACGCCGACGGCGACGTGGACCCGGCCCGCGCCGCGCTGCACGCCGCCGACGTCGAGAAGGCCGCCGCCGCCGGACTCGCCCAGGCCCGCACCGCCGCCGAGGCCGCCGCCGCCCGGCTGCGCGAGGCCGCGGCCGCCACCTCGCGCGCCGAACTCGCCGCCGAGCGGGCCGGCGACGCCCGCAAGGACGCCGCCCGCGCCCTCGCCGCCGAGCAGCGCACCGCCGCCCTGCTCGCCACCGAGGAGCGCCTCGCCGACCTGCTCTCCCTCACCCCCTACCAGGAGGGCGCCGAGGAGGACGCCGGCTTCCTCACCCCCGCCCTGCTCGACCGCAACGCCGAGTACCTGCGCGAACTGCTCGACGAGTCCATCGCCACCGCCGAACGCACCCTGTTCGACCTCCGTACGGCCGCCGCCGACGACTCCCGCATCCTCGCCGCCCTCGGCGACGGCGGCCTGCTGCCGCCCGGCCCGGACGTGCTCGCCACCGTCGAGTACCTCGCCGAGCACGGCATCCCGGCCCTGCCCGGCTGGCGCTACCTCGCCCAGTCCGTCGACCCGGCCGACCACGAGGCGATCCTCGCCGCCCGCCCGGAACTGGTCGACGGCGTCGTCGTCACCGACCCGTCCTCGCTGGAGCGCGCCCGCGAGGCCCTGCAGGCCGCCGCCCTGCTGCCGCGCTCCACCGTGGCCGTCGGCGCCGCCGCCTCGCTGATCGCCCCGATCACCGACCAGCCCGCGTTCTTCCTGGTGCCTCCGAACCCGGCCATGCACGACGAGTCCGCCGCCGACGGCGAGCGCCGCGAACTGCGCGCCCGGGCGAGCGCCCGCGAGGAGCACATCCGCGAACTGGCCGGCCGCCTCGGCGCCGACCGAGCCCTCGCCGCCCGCCTCGCCTCCTGGCACGCCAGCTGCCCGCCCGGCACCCTCGCCGAACTCGCCGCCGCCGCCGAGGCCGCCCGCGAGCACGCCGAGCAGGCCGCCGCCGCCCTGGCCACCCTGCGCGCCGACCACGACGAGGCCGAGACCGACCACGCCGCGGCCGCCTCCGCCCACGAGGAGCACCGCGAGGCCGCCCAGCGCGCCCGCCGCCGCGCCGACGCCCTCTCCGGCCTCGCGTTCCGGCTGCGCGAGCGCGGCAACTGGGCCCGCCGCCAGCGCGAACTCGCCGAGGACGCCACCGAGTGCGACCGCCGCCAGGCGCTGTGCGCCGAACGCGCCCGCACCTGCGACGAGGACCGCCGCGCCGCCCAGCGCGCCGCCGACGACGCCCGCCGCACGGCCCGCGCGCTGCGCGCCGAACGCGCCGAGATCCCCGCCGCCGAGCAGGCCGACGAGCCCGCCGAGACCACCCCCGTCGCGCTTCCCGCCCTGCGCGAGGCCTACCGCGCCGCCTCCCAGCTGTACGAGAAGGTCGGCGTCGGCGCCGACCTGCGCGCCGAACAGGCCCGCGCCGAGGGCGACGAGGCCGCCGCCGCGGCCGAACTCGACCGCCTCACCAACAAGGTGCGCACCCGCGCCGAGGAACTCCTCGGCAGCCCCGACGGCGCCGACGGCCCGGCCCGCCAGGCCGCCGCCGCCCGCGCCGAGGAACTGGTCGCCACCATCGAGGCCCGCTCCGCCACCGCCAGCGAGCAGCTCGGCCGCCTGCGCGGCGAGGCCGAGCGCTCCGCCCCCGCCGACGGCGAGGCGCACACTGAGCTGCCCGAGGACCTCGTCCCCACCGACCCGGAGCACGCCCAGGCCCTGCTGCGCACCGCCACCAGCCGCCTCGCCGAGCGCCGCGAGGCCCTGGACGCCGCCCGCACCGCCCACGCCGACCTCCAGCGCACCTTCGACACCGCCCAGGCCGCCGCCGCCGACTTCGACGAGCTGGCCGGCCAGCTGCGCGACGGCCTGCGCGACCACCAGGAGGACCCGGACGACCCGGTCGAGCCGTACCTGGGCTCGCTGGCCGAGGCCCGCAACGGCGCCACCGAGGCCCGCCGCTCCCTGCGCACCGCCGCCGGCGAGCTGTCCTCCGCCGAACTCGCCGTCCGCGACGCCTCCGACGCCCTGGTCCGGCACGCCAACGCGGCCCGCTACGAGGCCGTCCGCACCCCCGCCCGCCAGCAGATCCGCGAACTGCCCGCCTCCGCGCTGCCCGAGCACGCCGCCGCCTGGGCCGCCGCCTTCGCGCCCCGGCTGCGGGTGCTCACCGACGAGCTCGCCCAGCTGGAGAAGAACCGCGGCTCGATCGTGGACCGGCTGCGCGGCCTGGTCGAGTCCTCGCTCACCACCCTGCGCGCCGCCCAGCGGCTGTCCCGGCTGCCCGAGGGCCTGGGGGAGTGGTCCGGCCAGGAGTTCCTCCGGATCCGCTTCGAGGACCCGGACCACGCCACCCTGGTCGAGCGCCTGGGCGAGGTCATCGACGAGGCCACCCGGGCCGCCGTCAAGAAGAACAGCGACCTGCGCCGCGACGGCATGTCCCTGCTGCTGCGCGGGGTCGCCGCGGCGATCGGGCCCAAGGGTGTCAGCGTCGAGATCCTCAAGCCCGACGCGGTGCTGCGCGCCGAGCGGGTCGGCGTCGGCCAGATGTCCGACGTCTTCTCCGGCGGCCAGCTGCTCACCGCGGCCATCGCGCTCTACTGCACGATGGCCGCGCTGCGCGCCAACGACCGCGGCCAGTCCCAGCTGCGGCACGCCGGCACGCTGTTCCTGGACAACCCGATCGGCCGCGCCAACGCCACCTACCTGCTGGAGCTCCAGCGGGCCGTGGCGGACGCGCTCGGCGTCCAGCTCATCTACACCACCGGCCTGTTCGACACCACCGCGCTCGCCGAGTTCCCGCTGGTGATCCGCCTGCGCAACGACGCCGACCTGCGCGCCGGCCTCAAGTACATCTCGGTGGAGGAGCACCTGCGCCCGGGCCTGCCGGCCGCACCGGACCCGGACGGCCCGGCCATCCACGGCGAGATCACCGCCACCCGGATGTTCAAGCGCCCCGCGGAGGTTCCCGCCCAGCCGTGACGGATCCCGTACGGGCGGGCGATCGCCGTGCGGGGGCGGGCGGTTCCCGTACGGCGGTGAACTGACCAGCGTGACGGGCATGCTGACGATCGCGCACCTCAGTGACATCCTCCCCCGGCCTTCGGCCGGGAGGTGCCCCCACCGGCCAGGTCCACGGCCGGGACGGCGGCAAGCGTGCCAGGCGGCGGGCCGAGCAGGTGATGGCGTACCTCGACGCCCTGCCCGGCCCGCTGGACGCGGTGCTGGTCACCGGCGACCTCGCCGACCACGGCCTCCCGGGGGAGTGCCGGGAGGCCGTCGAGGTGCTCGCCTCCCGGCACCCGGTGCTCACCTGCCCCGGCAACCACCACCCACTACCGGGCGCTGCCGGTCCGGCGCTGACCGGTTCGCCCGACGCTACGGGTGGTTGGTCCGCACCCTGGCCTGGCGCGGCGGCTGTTGCGGTGACTGGCGCGGCGGTTGGTACGGCTGCGGTTGGTGCGGCTGTTGGTACGGCTGTTGGTACGGCTGTTGGTACGGCGCCTGCTGCGGCCGCTGCTGCCCGGGCCCGTACGGCTGCGGCGACTCGTACGGCTGCCGGTAGACCGAGGAGGAGTCGCCCCGGGGGACCGGCCGCGGGGCCGGCAGTCCGGACGGCGGCCGGCTGCCCGCCATCGGGTACGCGGAGCCCGGTGCGCGCATCCGCTGGGCCGCGATCTGGCGGGAGATCAGGATCTCCAGCAGGCACCACATGGTGCCGAACACCCCGAGCCCCATCGCCAGCAGCGCCGGCGTCAGCAGCCAACTGCCCGCGTACGAGGCCAGCGTGGCCACCACGACGCCCACCAGGGTGAAGGAGAGGCAGAGCACCGCCCGGACTGCGGCGGCGCGCACCTCGTCGGGCAGGCGACGGCGACGGCGGCGGCGTGGCACGGACATCGAGCGACCCCCAGGCGCGTGGCGCGCGTTCGGTGTTCGGTGACGGATACGGAACGGGCGCACACGAAACGTGCCCCCTCGGCACACTCTGCCCCGCCGAACCAGGACTATGCGTCCGAAACCGCCGAACTGCCGCCAAATCGTGTCATCCCGGCGGCCCCGCGCCCCCGGCTCAGTCCAGCTGGAGGTTGAGCTCCTCCAGCGCGCCGGTGACGATCGTCCGCATCGCCCGCTCGGCGTGGGCGGCGTCCTGGGCGCAGATCGCCTCCGCGACCTCGCGGTGCAGCCGGATCGCGTACGGCTCCGGCTGATGGGGCATCAGATGGTACTCGGTCCGGCCGGTGAGCACAGCCGCGACGGTGTCCCCGAGGTGGGCGAACATCTCGTTGCCGGAGGCGCGCAGCACCAGGGAGTGGAAGGCGATGTCGTGCCCGAGGAAGGCGGTCAGGTCGGCGGCCCGTGCGGTGACCGTCAGATCCACGGCCAGTGAACTGAGTTCGCGCCGGTCGTCGTCGCTCGCGTGGGTGGCGGCGAGCGCGGCCGCGGCCGGTTCGACGGCCATCCGCAGCGAGCCGAGCGAGCGCAGCTGGGCGGGGCGGTCCGAGCCGGCCAGGCGCCAGCGGATCACCATCGGGTCGAAGACGTCCCAGAGCGACTTCGGCTGCACGGTGATCCCGACCCGGCGCCGGGAGGCGACCATCCGCATCCCCTCCAGGACCCGCACGGCCTCGCGGACCACCGTCCGGGACACCCCGAACCGGTCCTCCAGCTCCTCGCCGCGCAGCACCGCTCCCTCGGGGATCTCCCCCGACGCGATCGCCGGTCCGAGCTCGTCAAGCAGCCGCCCGGGCAGCCCCTGGATCTCCATCCGCCCAGCGTAGACGCCCGCCCCGGGCGCTTTCACGCCGCCCTGCGCGCGCTCACCTCGCCGTGTGCGCGCCCACGGCGCCCTGCGATCCAGACCACACCGCAAAAGTATGACGATTTGGTTTCTGTCACTTGAATACGTCATATCTTTGAGGCGATAGTGGCGGCCAGGCAACGAAGGAGCACCACCCCATGGGTCTCAGCGTCGAGAACCACGACCTTCCGAAGACCCCTCTCACCGTGGTGGTGATGGGCGTCTCGGGCGTCGGCAAGACCACCCTGGCCCGCCTGCTGGCGGACCGCCTCGCCCTCCCCTTCGCCGAGGCGGACGACTTCCACCCCGCGGCCAACATCGCCAAGATGTCGGCCGGCATCCCGCTGGACGACCAGGACCGCGCCCCCTGGCTGCGCGCCATCGGCGCCTGGCTCAAGGAGCGGACCGAGGCCGGCACCGGCGGTGTGGTGACCTGCTCGGCGCTGAAGCACCGCTATCGCGACACCCTGCGCGCGGCCTGCCCGGGCGCCTTCTTCCTGCACCTCAGCGGTGGTCACGAGCTGGTCGA
Source organism: Kitasatospora sp. NPDC048286 (assembly GCF_043201735.1). Taxonomy (NCBI): domain Bacteria; kingdom Bacillati; phylum Actinomycetota; class Actinomycetes; order Kitasatosporales; family Streptomycetaceae; genus Kitasatospora; species Kitasatospora sp. NPDC048286. Next base: position 16,810 of record NZ_JBICZE010000024.1, on the reverse strand, counting down.
GGACCGGCTCAGCCACCGCACCGGCCACTTCATGCCGTCCTCGCTGCTCGACTCGCAGTACGCCGCCCTGGAACCCCTGGCGGCGGACGAGCGCGGCGGCGTCCTGGACGTCGGCCCGTCCCCCGAAGAACTCGTCGAGATGGCCGTGGCGCTGCTGCGGCCCGTCAATGGAGACCTCGCGTGAGTATTGCCCCCACCCTGCTGGCGGCCGCCCCACCGGCCCTGCCGCACACCAGCAGCGACTCCCAGCTGCTGATCGCGGTGCTGCTCAGCATCGGTGCGATCGTCGTACTGATCACCAAGCTGAAGCTGCACCCGTTCCTCGCCCTCACGCTCGGCTCCGGTCTGCTGGCCGCCGTCGCGGGTGCCCCCTTCGACAAGCTGCTCAGCAGCTTCTCGACGGGCTTCGGCTCCACCGTCGCCAGCGTCGGCCTGCTGATCGGCCTCGGCGCGATGCTCGGCAAGCTGCTCGCCGACTCCGGTGGCGCCAACATCATCGCGGACACCGTGCTCTCCCGCACCGGCAACAAGGCGCTGCCCTGGGCGATGGCGCTGATCGCGGCCGTGCTCGGCCTGCCGCTGTTCTTCGAGGTCGGCGTCGTCCTGCTGATCCCGATCGTGCTGCTGGTCGCGCGCCGCGGCAACGTGCCGCTGATGCGGATCGGCATCCCCGCCCTGGCCGGCCTCTCGGTGCTGCACGGCCTGGTGCCGCCGCACCCGGGCCCGCTGGTCGCCGTCGACGCCCTGAAGGCCGACCTCGGCATCACCCTGGCGCTCGGCCTGCTGATCGCCGTCCCGACCCTGATCATCGCCGGTCCGCTGTTCGCGCGGCTGGCCGAGCGCTGGGTCGGCCCGCTGGAGATCCCGGCCGCCACCGCCCCCGAGGAGACGGCCAAGCGCGACCGCACCCCGTCGTTCGCCGCGGTGCTGGCCACCATCCTGCTGCCCGTCGTGCTGATGCTCGGCAAGGCGCTGGCCGACGTGGTGATCGACGACCCGAAGGCCCTGGTCCAGCGGGTGTTCGACTTCATAGGCTCCCCGCTGATCGCGCTGCTCGCCGCGACCCTGCTCGGCATGGTGACCCTCGGCAAGGCGGCCGGCTTCGACAAGGCCCGGATCTCCGACACCGTCGGCAAGTCGCTCGGCCCGATCGCCGGCATCGTGTTCATCGTCGGCGCGGGCGGCGGCTTCAAGCAGACCCTGATCGACGTCGGCGTCGGCAACGCGGTGAGCGAGTGGTCCGGCAAGTGGCACATCTCGGCGCTGCTGCTGGGCTGGCTGATCGCGGTGCTGATCCGCCTGGCCACCGGCTCGGCGACGGTCGCCACCATCACCGCGGCCGGCATCGTCTCCCCGCTCGCCGCGAACATGTCCTCGACCCACGCGGCCCTGCTGGTGCTCGCGATCGGTGCCGGCTCGCTGTTCTTCTCGCACGTCAACGACGCCGGCTTCTGGCTGGTGAAGGAGTACTTCGGGATGAGCGTCGGGCAGACGCTGAAGTCCTGGTCGGTGATGGAGACGGTGATCTCGGTGGTCGCCATCGCCCTGATCATGCCGCTCAGCCTGATCATCTAGCGGCCTCGACCGCAGCGCGCCGAGGGGCGGCACCCGTGACGTACGGGTGCCGCCCCTCGGCGTTTCCACCAGGCCGTGAAGTCGCGAAGCCGTAAAGCCGCGAAGTCGTGAAGTCGTCGAGTCGCCGAGTGGTCAGTCCAGCAGCCCCGACAGCACCGCCGCCGTCGCCGCCAGCAGGTCCTCCGCGACCGCACCGCCCGCCGCCGTCCGGGCCAGCAGCCCCTCCCGCGCGGCCAGGATCACCGACGCGGCCTGCGTGGCGCTCGCCCCCGGGGGCACCAGCGCCGGCAGGGCCCGCTCCAGCACCTCGGCCAGCGCCCGCGCGACCGCCCGGTCGTGCGCGGCGACCTGCTCGGCCAGCGCCTCCGTGCGGGCCGCGACCAGCCGGAACTCCAGGAACAGCAGGATCCACCCGGTGTCCGCGGGATCGACCCGCAGCAGCGCCTCGACCAGCCGCTCCGCCCGCTCCCGGGGCGCCAGCCCCTCGCAGGCGGCGGCCAGTTCCGCCAGCTCGGCCATCCGCCGCGCGGCCTGGTCGTCGAAGAGGGCCAGCAGCAGCTCCTCCTTGCTGCCGAAGTTCGAGTAGAAGGCGCCGCGGGTGTAGCCGGCGGCGGCGCAGATGTCCTCGATGCTCGTCCGGGCGAAGCCGACGGAGAGGAACAGTTCGCCGGCCGCGGCGAGCAGCCGGGCCCGGGTGTGGACGCGGCGTCGGGGTGGTCGGGGAGCGGTTTCGGCGGGGGGCGGGTTCACAGCAGAACGATACATGGTGTATTCAGTACGGGTCGTATTCAATACGTGCCGTACTGAAACGAGGGCCACCATCGTGAATCGACTGCTGATCACCAACGCCCACCTCCTCCACCCCGAGGACGGAACCCGTACCGACCTCGGCTGGCTGGAGGCCGCCGACGGCCGGATCGCCGCCACCGGGACCGGCCGCCCGCCCACCGCCACCGAGGGCGTCCGGGTCCTCGACGCCGCCGGCGGCACCGTCCTGCCCGGCCTGATCGACGCCCACGTCCACCTGCTGGTCACCTCGCTCGACCTGCGTGACCTGGCCGACTGGACCCCGGGCTACGCCACCGTGCGGGCCCTCGCCGAGGCCGAGCGCATGCTGCGCCGCGGCTTCACCACCGTCCGCGACGTCGGCGGCGCCGACCACGGGATGGCCCGCGCGCTGGCCGAGGGCCTGGTGCCCGGTCCGCGGCTGCTGCACGGCGGCAAGGCGCTCTCCCAGACCGGCGGCCACGGCGACCTGCGCCCGCTCGGCGACGACGCCCTGCCCTGCTGCGAGGCCCGCCCGCACTTCGGCCGGATCGCCGACGGCGTGGACGCGGTGCGGGCCGCCGCCCGGGACGAGTTCCGCAAGGGCGCCCGCCACCTCAAGGTGCTGCTCTCCGGTGGCGTCGCCTCCCCGCACGACGAGATCGCCGCCGTCCAGTACAGCGAGGAGGAGATCCGCGCGGCCGTCGAGGAGGCCGACAACCACAACCGCTACGTCACCGTGCACGCCTACCACCCGCGGGCGATCGACCGCGCCCTGCGGGCCGGTGTGCGCTGCGTCGAGCACGGCAACCTGCTGGACGACACCACCGTCGCCCTGCTGCTGGAGAAGGAGGCCTTCCTGGTGCCGACCCTGGTCGCCTACGAGCAGACCGCCAGGCTCGGCGCCGCCTCCGGCCTGCCGGCCGCCTCCCTGGGCAAGCTCGCCGAGGTCCGCGACCGGGGCCTGGAGGCGCTGGAGCGCGCCCACCGCGCGGGCGTCGACCTGGTCTACGGCAGCGACTTGCTCGGCCCGATGCTCCCGGCCCAGCTGGAGGAGTTCACCCTGCGCGCCCAGGTCCAGCCGGTCGCGGACGTGCTGCGCTCGGCGACCACCACGGCGGCCCGGCTGCTCGGCATGGCGGGGGAGATCGGCACCCTCGCCCCGGGCGCCCACGCCGACCTGCTCGTACTCGACGGCGACCCGATCGCCGACCTCACCGTGCTCACCCGCCCCGACCTGCACCCGAAGCGGGTGGTCAAGGCCGGCGTCCCGGTCTGACGGCCGGAGGGTACGGCGAAACGGCGGGCGGGCGCCCGGGGAAACCCCGAACGCCCGCCCGTCGAAAGCGATGTGCCTACCTGTTCCCGCGCTTCGCGAGGCTGCGCTTACCTGTTCCCGCGCTTCGCGAGGCTGTGCCTACTTGTTCCCACGCTTCGCGAGGAAGGCCTCGACCTCGGCCTTGATCTCCGGCGTGTCCAGCCCGCGCACCGTCATCGTGGTGCGGCGGCGCAGCACGTCGTCCGCGGTGTACGCCCACTCGTTGTCCGCCGCGTACGCGACCTGCGCCCAGACGTCCGGGCCGTCCTCGTGGATCGGGCGGCCGAGCTCCGGGTTCTCGTCGATCATGCGGGCGATGTCGAAGGACAGGGTGCCGTAGTGGCTGGCCAGGTGCTTGGCCACCAGCGGCTCCATCCGCGAGCCGGGCTCGCGGTCGATCAGCAGGCGGTGCGCCACCGCGTTCGGCGCGCCGACGCCCGGCAGCGGGACGGTCGGGGCGATCGGGGACATGTCCTCGCCGAGGCTGGTGCCGGGCACGTGGGCCAGCTTCTCCAGCACCGCGCGGCCGATGTGCCGGTAGGTGGTCCACTTGCCGCCGGAGACCGACAGCATGCCGCCGCGGCCCTCGGTGACGACCGTCTCGCGCTTGGCGGCGGCGGTGTCGCCCGGGCCGCCCGGCAGCACGCGCAGGCCGGCGAAGGAGTAGGTGATCAGGTCGCGGTCGAGGTGCTCGTCGCGGATGGCGTGCGCGGCCTCGCCCATGATCTGGTCGATGTCCGCGTCGGTGGCCCGGACGTCCTTCGGGTCGCCGGTGTACTCCTCGTCGGTGGTGCCGAGCAGGACGTGGTCCTCCCACGGGATGGCGAAGGAGACGCGGTACTTGTCGATCGGGATGGTCAGCGCGGCGCGCCACGGCGAGCGGCGCTTGACGACCACGTGGGCGCCCTTGGAGAGGCGGATCGACGGCGCGGCGCCGGCGTCCTCCATCTTGCGCAGGTGGTCGACCCACGGGCCGGTGGCGTTCAGCACCAGGCGGGCGTCGATGCCGAACTCGCTGCCGTCCAGGCGGTCGCGCAGCTCGGCGCCGGTGACCCGGCCGCCGGTGAAGCGCAGACCGGTGACCTCGGCGTGGTTGAGCACCACGGCGCCGGCGTCGACCGCGGCGCGCACGGTCATCACGGCGACGCGCGAGTCGTTCATCTGGTGGTCGCCGTAGACGGCCACCGAGCGCAGGCCCTCGGTGCGCAGCGCGGGCACCTGCTGGGCGGCGTGCGCGGCGGTGGAGACCCGGCCCATGCCGTCGCGGAAGGCGGACAGCGCCGAGTAGAGGAAGACGCCGGCGCCGAGCTTGGCGGCGCCGTGCGGGCCGCCCTTGTAGACCGGCACGAAGAAGGTCAGCGGGTTGACCAGGTGCGGGGCCACGTCGGTGGAGAGCGCGCGGCGCTCCTTGTGGTTCTCCGCGACCAGCTTGACCGCGCCGGTCTGCAGGTAGCGCAGACCGCCGTGGACGAGCTTGGAGGAGGCGCTGGAGGTGGCGCCGGCGAAGTCGCCGGCGTCGACCATGGCGACCTTCAGGCCGGCCTGGGACGCGGTCCAGGCGACGGCCGTGCCGAGGATGCCGCCCCCGATCACCAGCAGGTCGTAGGTGGCCTTGCCGAGCAGCTCGCGGGTCTCGGCGCGGGAAGCGGTGCGGCCGGCGGTGCGCTCGGCGCCCAGGGTCGGGATGGTTGCCATGGTGGTTGTGTACGGCGCGCGGGTCGGGCGGCGCCGTTACTCCTCTCGTGTGCGGTGCGGCCCCTGCGGGAGAGGCCGGTCGGCCCGGTGCGGCGGGCCGTGAAACCAGTGACGCCCGTTGTCGGAACAGCGGGCGGCCGGCCGGGGCGCGGAGCCCCGACCGGCTCGTCGGTCAGTTGTTCTCTTCCTCCTCCACCCAGTCCATGGTGCGCTCCACGGCCTTGAGCCACTTCTTGTACTCGCGCTCCCGGGTGGCCTCGTCCATGCGCGGGGTCCACTCGGCGGCGCGGTGCCAGTTGGCCCGCAGGGTGTCGAGGTCGTTCCAGAAGCCGACGGCGAGACCGGCCGCGTAGGCGGCGCCGAGGGCGGTGGTCTCGGCCACGTACGGGCGCTCGACCGGGGCGTCCAGGACGTCGGCGATGTTCTGCATGAGCAGGTTGTTGCTGGTCATGCCGCCGTCGACCTTGAGGGCGGTGAGCTCGACCCCGGAGTCCTTCTGCATGGCGTCGACGACCTCGCGGGTCTGCCAGGCGGTGGCCTCCAGGACGGCCCGGGCCAGGTGGCCCTTGGTGACGTACCGGGTCAGGCCGGCGATCACACCGCGGGCGTCGGAGCGCCAGTACGGGGCGAACAGGCCGGAGAAGGCCGGGACGAAGTAGGCGCCGCCGTTGTCCTCGACGGTGTTGGCGAGGGTCTCGATCTCGGCGGCGGTGGAGATGATGCCGAGCTGGTCGCGCAGCCACTGGACGAGCGAGCCGGTGACGGCGATCGAGCCTTCCAGGGCGTACACCGGGGCCTGGTCGCCGATCCGGTAGCCGACGGTGGTCAGCAGGCCGTGGTACGAGTTGACGACCTTCTCGCCGGTGTTCAGCAGCAGGAAGGTGCCGGTGCCGTAGGTGGACTTGGCCTCGCCCTCGTCGAAGCAGGTCTGGCCGAACAGCGCGGCCTGCTGGTCGCCGAGCGCGGAGGCGACGGGGACGCCGGCCAGGTCGCCGACGGCCTCGCCGTACACCTCGGCGGAGGAGCGGATCTCCGGCAGGACGGACATCGGGACGTCCATCGACTCGGCGATCTTGTCGTCCCACTGCAGGGTGTGCAGGTTCATCAGCATGGTGCGGCTGGCGTTGGTGACGTCCGTGACGTGCTTGCCGCCGTTGACACCGCCGGTGAGGTTCCAGATCACCCAGGTGTCCATGGTGCCGAAGAGGATGTCGCCGGCCTCGGCGCGCTCGCGCAGGCCCTCGACGTTGTCCAGCAGCCAGCGGATCTTCGGGCCGGCGAAGTAGCTGGCCAGGGGGAGGCCGGTCTCGCGGCGGAAGCGGTCCTGGCCGACGTTGCGGCCCAGCTCGCGGCAGAGCCCCTCGGTGCGGGTGTCCTGCCACACCAGCGCGTTGTGCACCGGCTCGCCGGTGTTCTTGTCCCACAGGACGGTGGTCTCGCGCTGGTTGGTGATGCCGATCGCGCGGATGTCGTCCTTGGTCAGGCCGGCCTTCTCCAGCGCGCCGCGGACGACCGACTGCACCCGGGTCCAGATCTCGGCGGCGTCGTGCTCGACGTAGCCGGGCTGGGGGAAGATCTGCCGGTGCTCCTGCTGGTCGACGGCGACGATGCGGCCGTCGGCGCCGAAGATGATGCAGCGGCTGGAGGTGGTGCCCTGGTCGATCGCGGCGATGTAGTTACCGGTGGAGGTCATGGGGAGGGTCCTCGGCTCTGGTTCGGGGGATACGGGGTGGGTGGGCCTGACGAGCCTGCTCGGTCAGTCCCCGTGTGCGGCGGGGTCGACACCGCTCATTTCGAGAGGGGTCTCTAGAAGATGGCGTTGTAGACGCCGCCGGCCGCCAGGCCGCCCAGGATCGGGCCGACGACCGGGATCCAGGCGTACGACCAGTCGGAGCCGCCCTTGTTCGGGATCGGCAGCAGGGCGTGGGCGATGCGCGGGCCGAGGTCACGGGCCGGGTTGATCGCGTAGCCGGTCGGGCCGCCCAGCGAGAGGCCGATGCCGACGACGGTGAAGGCGACCATCAGGGTGCCGGTGCCGGACTGGGAGAGTCCGGAGTTGGTGCCGATGGTGAGGATCGCGAAGCAGAGCACGAAGGTGCCGATGACCTCGGTGATCACGTTCTGGATCGGGTTCCGGATCTCGGGGCCGGTCGAGAAGATGCCGAGGGTGGGCTCCTCGTTCGCGTTGAACTGGCCCAGGTAGGTGGCCCAGACCAGCACGGCGCCGATGATCGCGCCGAGCAGCTGGGAGCCGAGGTAGAGCGGCACCTGGCTCCAGTCGCCGCTCTTGACCGCGAGGGCGATGGTGACGGCCGGGTTGAGGTGGGCGCCGGACTTCGGAGCCGACATGTAGGCGGCGATGAGGACCGCGAATCCCCAGCCGAAGGTGATCGCCAGCCAACCGGCGTTGACGGCCTTCGACTTCTTGAGGGTCACGGCGGCGCAGACGCCACCGCCGAGAAGTATCAGGGCGGCGGTGCCGAGGGTTTCGCCGACGAAGACGTCGCCGTTGGAGAACGCGGACACAAAGACTCCCTTGTCCATATGGCCCGGAGGGTGGTGGGGGCAGGCGGTCGGTCGATCGCTGTGCGGGTGAGCTCACTGTGGGAGTGATCTCTCCGGCCATCGTTCGACAATGTCGACCGTCATGCGGAAGCTTCCTCCCCAGGTCGCCCCCACGTCAAGGCGGGGTTACGCAGCTGTGACCCGCGCCTCGACGGGTCCGTCGAGGCTACCGAGGGGAGCGTCCCGAAACCGGACAAAACGCCCGAGGCGCGGACAGGCCTACCGGCCGTCCGCGCCTCGGCGTGACGAATCGGCGGCTCTGGGCGAGCCGTCCGTGGGTGTGTTCGGAGACGTACTCCGAGGTGTGCTCCGAGACGTACCCGGGGGTGCGCTCGGAGGGTGGGTCCGTGGGGGTGCGCTCAGAACCGTCCGGCGCCCAGGTCGCGGGAGATCGCCCGCGCCGCGCTGCGCACCGAGGCCACCAGCGAGGGCTTCACGAAGCCGTCCTCGCAGACCCGCTCCACCGCCCCGCTGATGCACACCGCGCCCACCGGGTTGCGCCGCCGGTCCTGGATCAGCGCGCCGATCGAGGCCACGCCCTCCCAGGTCTCCTCGATCGAGTCCGCCCAGCCGCGCTCCCGGATCAGCGCGCACTCGGCGTCCACGTCGGCCGCCCCGGTCAGCGTCCGCATGGTGTACGACTCGTACGGTCCGTCGCCCAACTCCCCACGCGCGACCGGGTCGTAGGCCACCAGCACCTTGCCCAGCGCGGTGCTGTGCAGCGGCTGCATCGAGCCCACCTCCAGCACCTGCCGGGTGTCGTCCGGCCGGAACACGTGGTGCACGATCAGCACGCCCTGCTGGTGCAGCACCCCCAGGTAGACCGTCTCCCCGGCCGCCCGGGCCAGGTCGTCTGCCCACACCAGCGCCCGCGCCCGCAGCTCGTGCACGTCCAGGTAGCTCTGCCCCAGCCGCAGCAGTTCGGCGCCCAGCTGGTACTTGCCGCTCTCCGGGTCCTGCTCGACGAACCCCTCCTGCTGCAGCGTGCGCAGGATGCCGTGCGCGGTGCCCTTGGCCAGGTCCAGCGCCGTCGCGACCTCGGACAGGCCCAGCCGGCGCTCGCCGCCGGCCAGCAGCCGCAGGATCGCGGCGGCCCGGGAAAGCGACTGGATCGGGCCGGGCATGGGAACCTCCGCGCTGACAGGCGGTCGACATTGTCGACCGCAGGGGTGACGGGACGAGTCTGCCAGGCCGCCGAGGCTCCGTGCACCTTCCCCCCGGGTAACCGCCCCCGACCCCTGTCGACCAGCGGCGTCGACCCGCGGTCCGGGCCGTCGCGTGCGCTCCCGCCCGCCGCGCCGGCACCCCGTCCGCACCGTCAGTCCGACGCTCCCGCCCGCTGCGTCCGCTGCACCGTCACCTCCGCCGCCAGCGCGGCGATCCCGTCCGTCCCGACCCGGCAGCAGCCGCCCACCAGCCGCGCGCCGTCCGCGAGCCAGCCATCCACCCGGGCCGAGCGGAAGGTCGGCTCGCCGCGCCAGCCCCGGCGGGCGGCGTCCCAGCGCTCCCCGCTGTTCGGGTAGACCACCACCGGCTTCCCGGTCACCTCGGCGGCCACCGCCACCGCCCGGTCCGCGTCCCGCGGCGTGCAGCAGTTGACGCCCACCGCGACCACCTCGTCCACCCCGGCGGCCACCGCGAAGGCCTCCGCCAGCGGCTGCCCGGCCCTGGTCCGGTCACCCTCGATGCTGTACGACAGCCAGGCCGGCACCCCCAGCCCGCGCACCAGCCCCAGCAGCGCCCGCGCCTCGTCCACGTCCGGCACCGTCTCCAGCGCCAGCACGTCAGGCCGGGCCGCCGCCAGCACCTCCAGCCGCGGCCGGTGGAAGTCCGCCAGCTCCGCGACGCTCAGCCCGTACCGGCCCCGGTACTCCGAGCCGTCCGCCAGCACCGCCCCGTACGGGCCCACCGAGGCCGCCACCCAGCGCCGCCGCCCGCCCGGCTCCGGGCGCGCCGCCTCCCGGGCCAGCTCCACACTGCTCGCCAGCAGCCGGGCGGCCTGCGCCCGGCCGACCCCGCGGCGCGCGAAGCCCTCGAAACTCGCCTGGTAGCTCGCGGATATCGCGACGTCCGCGCCCGCCGCGAAGTACGCCCGGTGCGCCGCCAGCACCGCCTGCGGGTCGTCCGCCAGCAGCCGCGCGGACCACAGCTCGTCCGAGAGGTCGTGCCCGTCCGCCGCCAACTGGTTCGACATCCCTCCGTCGAGCACCAGCGGACCGGCGGCCAGCGCGGCGACGAAGTCGGGCGGGGGGAGAATGGGCATGTCGGTCTCCTCTGGCAGAGTTCCTGGTCACAGCCTAGGCCGGGGCACTCCGGCCGAGTGCCCCGGCCGTGGAGGAAAACCGTTTGCCGCCGGGGAAAGCGCTCGTTACGTTGTGCTCAGCCCGAGAAGAACAGCACCGGCGGCCAGGCCGGCGGCACCGGAACGCACGGAAGGGAGCCCGGCGATGGCAGTGGACGACCAACCGCCCTCCACCGGGCCCCGAGCCGAACAGGAGTGGCTCGCCGCGTACGATCCGCGCGCCTACGCCCCGGTCGCCGTCACCGTGGACGTGGTCGCCCTGACGTTGCGCCACGGCAGCCTGCACGTGCTGCTCGTCGAGCGCGGCGCCCCGCCCCACCAGGGCTGCTGGGCGCTGCCCGGCGGCTTCCTGCGGGCCGGCGAGGAGAGCCTGGACGAGGCCGCGGCCCGCGAGCTCGCGGAGGAGACGGGCCTGCGGGGCGCCTCCGCGACCGAGACGCTCTGCCGGCTCCACCTCGAACAGCTCGGCAGCTACGGCGCCCCCGAGCGGGACCCTCGGATGCACGTCGTCTCCGTCGCCTACCTCGCCTTCGCCCCCGACCTGCCCGACCCCCAGGCCGGGACGGACGCCGCGGCCGCCGCCTGGCACCCCGTCTCCGACCTGGACCTCCGGCCCCGTGGCCGGTCCCGAGCCGCCGGTGTGCCCGCCGACACCCACGGGGGTGGCGTCGACGGGCGCACCGGCCCCGGCCCGCTCACGCTGGCCTTCGACCACGCCCGCATCCTCGCCGACGGCCTCGACCGGGTGCGCGCCAAACTCGAGTACAGCCCGCTGGCCACCGCCTTCCTGCCGTACGACTTCACCATCCCCGACCTCCGCGCCGTCTACGAGGCGGTCTGGGACGAGAAGCTCCACCCCGGCAACTTCCACCGCAAGGTGCTGTCGGTGCCCGGCTTCGTCGAGAGCACCGGCACCACCACCGAGCGCGGCGGCGCCCGCGGCGGCCCCCGTGCCCGCACGTACCACGCCGGCGACGCCCGGCTGCTGCACCCCGCGCTGCTCCGCCCCGCCCGGGAGGAGAGCACCGAGGACACCGGGGCGCCCTGAGCCTCCCCGGCCCGGGGCACCACCGTCGACGGCCGGGCTACCATCCGGCCATGACGACTGACGAAGCGATCCAGAGCGCCCACCGGCCGTTCTCGCACTGCCACTTCTGCGGCACGCCCTACCCGCCCGGCACCCTCGCCTGGCCGCGCACCTGCCCCGGCTGCGCCGAGATCAGCTACCGCAACCCGCTGCCCGTCGCGGTCACCGTCCTCCCCGTCACCCGCCCCGACGCCGACCCCGCCCTGGTCGTCATCCGCCGCACCATCGAGCCCGGCTACGGCGAACTCGCCTTCCCCGGCGGCTACATGGACTACGGCGAGAGCTGGCAGCAGGCCTGCGTGCGCGAACTGCACGAGGAGACCGGCATCACCGCCGACGCGGCCGAGATCACCCTGATCCACACCGCCTCCGACCCCAACGGCCGCTTCGTGATGCTCTGCGGACTGCTCCCGACCAGACCGCTCGCCGACCTCCCGCCCTCGCGCCCCACCGACGAGACCGACGGCTGGCTGCTCGCCACCGCCGAGACCCCACTCGTCTGGGACTTCCACAACGGCGTCCTGCGCCGCTGGTTCGGCGGCGAGTTCACCCGGCGCTGACCTCCCGCCGACCTCCCGTCCACCCATCGGCCGACCCTGGCGCGGCGGGCGATCACGTGGCATGGTCTGCACCGACAGCCCAACCGGACGGGTCTGCCACGAGCCCTCCCGTCCCCACCACCGGCCGGGAGACCACCACCGTGAGCACCCCACCACAGGACCAGCCGCTCTGGCGCCCCACCCCCGCTCGCGCCGCCGACACCACCCTGGTGGCCTTCCAGGCCTGGGCCGCCGAACACCACGGCGCCCCGGCCGCCCCCCTCGCCCCGGCCACCGACGACCAGCAGGCCGCCGAGCGCTACGCCGCCCTGCACGCCTGGTCCACCGAGGACCTCGACCGGTTCTGGACCGCGATCACCCAGTGGTTCGACGTCCGCTTCCGGCAGGCCCCCGAAGCCGTCCTCGCCGACGCCACCATGCCCGGCGCCCGCTGGTTCCCCGGCGCCCGCCTCAACTACGCCGAGCACGCCCTGCGCGCGGCGGAGAACCCCGCCAACGCCGACCACCCCGCGATCCTCCACCTCGACGAGATCACCGAGCAGCCGGCCGTCCTCACCTGGTCCGAACTCCGCCGCCAGGTCGGCTCGCTGGCCGCGGCCCTGCGCGCCCGCGGCATCGGCCCCGGCGACCGGGTCAGCGCCTATCTGCCCAACGTCCCGCAGGCCGCCGTCGCCCTCCTCGCCACCGCTGCCGTCGGCGCGGTCTGGACCAGCTGCGCCCCCGACTTCGGCGCCCGCAGCGTCCTCGACCGCCTCCAGCAGATCGAGCCCGCCGTCCTGTTCGCCATCGACGGCTACCACTACGGCGGCAAGGACCACGACCGCACCGAGGTCGTCGCCGAACTGCGCCGCGAACTGCCCAGCCTGCACACCGTCGTCCACGTCCCGCTGCTCGGCGCCCCCGCCCCCGAGGGCGCCCTGAACTGGGACGACCTGGTCGCCGACGACGTGGAGCCGGTCTTCGAGGCCGTCCCCTTCGACCACCCGCTCTGGGTGCTCTACTCCTCCGGCACCACCGGCCTGCCCAAGGCCATCGTCCAGAGCCAGGGCGGCATCCTGCTCGAACACCTCAAGCAGGCCGGCCTCCACCTCGACCTCGGCCCGCGGGACCGCTTCCTCTGGTACACCTCCACCGGCTGGATGATGTGGAACTTCCTGCTGGCCGGCCTCCTCGTCGGGTCCACGATCGTCACCTACGACGGCAGCCCCGGACACCCCGACACCGGCGCCCTCTGGTCGGTCGCCGCCCGCACCGGCGCCACCGTCCTCGGCACCTCCGCCGCCTACGTGATCGCCAGCCGCAAGGCCGAACTCCACCCCGGCCGCGACCTCGACCTCTCCGCCGTCCGCTGCATCGGCACCACCGGCTCCCCGCTCCCGCCCGACGGCTTCCGCTGGATCTACGACGAGGTCAAGCAGGACGTCTGGCTCGCCTCCGTCAGCGGCGGCACCGACGTCTGCTCCTGCTTCGTCGGCGGTGTCCCCACCCTCCCCGTGCACCTCGGCGAGATCCAGGCCCCCTGCCTCGGCGCGGCCGTCGAGTCCTGGGACGCCCAGGGCCACCCCCACACCGACGCCGTCGGCGAACTCGTCGTCACCAAGCCCATCCCGTCGATGCCCACCGGCTTCTGGAACGACCCCGAGGGCACCCGCTACCACGACAGCTACTTCGACACCTACCCCGGCATCTGGCGCCACGGCGACTGGATCACCGTCACCTCCCGCGGCACCGTCGTCATCCACGGCCGCTCCGACTCCACCCTCAACCGCCAGGGCGTCCGGATGGGCTCCTCGGACATCTACGAGGTCGTCGAGCGCCTCCCCGAGATCGCCGAGTCCCTGGTCATCGGCCTGGAGGAGCCCGACGGCGGCTACTGGATGCCGCTGTTCGTCGTCCTCGCCCCCGGCGCGGAGCTGACCGACGACGTGATCGGGCGCATCCGCACCTCGCTGCGCACCGAGCTCTCCCCGCGCCACGTGCCCGACGAGGTCATCGCCGTCCGCGGCCTCCCGCACACCCTCACCGGCAAGCGGATCGAGGTCCCGGTCAAGCGCATCCTCTCCGGCACCCCGCTGGAGCAGGCCGTCAACCCCGGCTCCGTCGACCACCTCGAGCACCTGCGCTTCTTCGAGCGGCTCCGCCTCGACCGCCAGGCCTGACCGGCCCGGCGCGAACGAAAGGGGCGCCCCCACCGCGATGGTGGGAGCGCCCCCTTCTCGTCTCTTATGCCGTCACTCGCCGGAGAGCACCTGCTGCGCCGCGGCCCGCGCCTCCTCGGCGCTGTCCGCGGCCCGGGCCGCCTCGGCCGCCCGGCGGCACTGCGCCAGCGTGTACTTGGCGAGCGTGGTCCGCACGTAGGGGATCGAAGCCGCGCCCATCGACAGGCTGGTGACGCCCAGACCGGTCAGCACCACGGCCAGCAGCGGGTCGGAGGCCGCCTCGCCGCAGACGCCGCAGCTCTTGCCGCTCACCCGCGCCGCGTCGGCCGCCGCGGCGACCAGGTCCAGCAGGGCCGGCTGCCACGGGTCCTGGAGCCGGGCCAGCGCACCGACCTGACGGTCGGCCGCGAAGGTGTACTGGGCGAGGTCGTTGGTCCCCAGCGACAGGAACTCGACCTCCTGGAGGATCGCCCTGGCGCGCAGCGCGGCCGACGGGATCTCCACCATCGCACCGAACTTGGCGTCCAGCCCGGCCTCCCGGCACGCGGCCGCGAAGTCCTTGGCGTCCTTGCGGTCGGCCACCATCGGGGCCATCACCTCAAGATGCACCGGCAGCCCCTCGGCCGCCTTGGCCAGCGCCTCGAGCTGGGTGCGCAGCACGTCGGGGTGCTCGAGCAGGGTGCGCAGCCCGCGCACGCCCAGCGCCGGGTTCGGCTCGTCGGCGGGGGTCAGGAAGTCCAGCGGCTTGTCGGCGCCGGCGTCCAGCACCCGGACCACGACCCGGCCCTCGGGGAAGGCCTCCAGCACCTTGCGGTACGCCTCGACCTGCTTCTCGGCACTGGGCGCCTTCGCCGAGTCGTCCAGGAAGAGGAACTCGGTGCGGAACAGGCCGACGCCCTCGGCGCCGTTCTCCAGCGCGGCCGGCACGTCGGCCGGACCGCCCACGTTCGCCAGCAGCGGTACCCGGTGACCGTCCGAGGTCTGCCCCGGGCCGGAGGAGGAGGCCAGCGCGGCCTTGCGCTCGGCGGCGACCGCCCGCAGCTCGTCCTGCTTCTCCCGGGACGGCTCCACCAGCACGTCGCCGGAGCTGCCGTCCACCGCGACGACGGTGCCCTCGGCGACCTCGATCGCACCCGGCAGTGCCACGACGGCCGGCACACCCATCGCCCGGGCCAGGATGGCGCTGTGGCTGGTCGGCCCGCCCTCCTCGGTCACGAAGCCGAGCACCAGCGTCGGGTCGAGCAGCGCGGTGTCGGCCGGCGCCAGGTCCCGCGCGAACAGCACGTACGGCTCGTCGCTGTCCGGCACGCCCGGCATCGGCACACCGAGCAGCCGGGCCACGATCCGGTTGCGCACGTCGTCCAGGTCGGCGACCCGCCCGGCCAGGTACTCCCCGGCGGAGGCGAGCAGTGCCCGGTAGGCCGCGAACGCGTCGTAGACGCCACGCTCGGCGCTGCTGCCGACGGCGATCCGGCGGGACACGTCGGCCATCAGCTCAGGATCCTGCGCCATCAGCGCCTGGGCCTCCAGTACGGCCTGCGCCTCGCCCCCCGCGAGGTTGCCGCGCGCGATGAGGTCGGCGGCGACCGCCTCGACGGCGGCCTGGGCCCGGGCCTGCTCCCGCGGGGCGTCCTCGGTCGGGATCTGGGTGGCCGGGGGCTCCAGTACCGCCGTCCCCATGTGCCGCACCTGGCCGATCGCGACCCCGTGGCTCACGCCCACGCCGCGCAGCGTCTTCTCCATGTCACCTGTCTCCGCTGAGATGAGCGGCCCCGCCGGGAACCGCTGTGTGGGGGCCGCCCCGTCATCTCGTTCGGGGCGGGTGTCGGAAGGAAGAGATCAGCTCCAGCTGAACAGCTGGTCGCCCGCCTTGGCCTCGCCGTCCTCCCGCAGGTCGCCGAGCGACTCGGCGGTGGCCTCCAGGGCCACGATCGGCGAGATCGGCGACTTGCCGGCGGCCTCGACGGCGGCCGGGTCCCACTTGATGACGGCCTGACCGCGGGTCACCGTGTCGCCCTTGGCGACGAGCAGCTCGAAGCCCTCGCCGTTCAGCTGGACGGTGTCGATCCCGAGGTGGGTCAGCACACCGTGGCCCTCGGCGTCCACCACGACGAACGCGTGCGGGTGCATGGAGACGACGACACCGTCCACCGGGGCGAGCGCCGTGGTCTGCTCACGCACCGGGTCGATCGCGGTGCCCGGGCCGACCATCGCACCCGAGAACACCGGGTCGGGCACGCCCGCGAGCCCCACGATCTTGCCGGTCAGCGGCGACGTCACAGTGGTCATGGTTGTGCCTCCCAAGTACGCAGTACAGCGAGCGGCCGCGAGGAGCGGCACGACGATCAACTGAAGCCTAAATGATGTCAACTAGGGACATCTGCTGACATTCCCGGGCGAAGAACCGCCCGCGCCTGCCCAGTCGGCCGGCGGCTCACCGGCCCGCGAGTGGTCTAGTCCTCTTGGCCGATGCGCCGCACTCTACAGGCATCTTGGCGAAACGGGACCATTGCTGTATATGCTCGCGAGAGCAACAAATCATGCCGCCGTCCGGGGGACTCCCGGTGCGCCCCGATTCGCGCTCCGGTCGGCCACCCGCTATGGTTGGTCGAGTCGCCGCGACTCCGCGGTTAACGCCAGATTGCAGATGTGAAAAGCCCCGGTAAACGGAGCGGAAAACATCTGCTAGGCTGGAAACACGAAAGAACGAAGCCCGGAGGGTCCGCTGGAAGGCGGTCCGAAGGAAGCGTCCGTTCCTTGAGAACTCAACAGCGTGCCAAAAGT
>NZ_JBICZE010000023.1:0-98448 GCF_043201735.1 Kitasatospora sp. NPDC048286 | reverse complement strand
TCCGCGGAGACCACCACGGTGTGGGACACCCCGGGGGTGTTGTCCACGAAATTGGTGATCAGCCAGTTCAGGTTCTGTGCGGCCTGGCTCATCTGGTTCAACTCAACGCTCCTGGTGATCTGCGCCGTTGCCGTCGCTCCGGCCACCGAAACTATCGAATCCGGGCTGCTGGGCACCATGCTGGAAGCCCGCCTGGTTGGCGGCCTGCTCGGCGCCGGCGCGACGGCCCTGCTGGATGCCGCGACGCAGGTTGGTCAGCCGGCCGCGGACCTCCTCGGGAGCCCGGGAGACCTGGGGACCGGTCAGCGGCGAGGCCTCGGCGGTGCCGGAGACCAGGTTGGCCTGCGGGGTCCGCCGGGGCAGGCCCGACATGGTGACGCCGCTGGTCGAGGGCTCGCGGATCTGCTCGGCGCGGCGCCAGCGCTCGTCGTTCGCGGACGGACGCCACGGCGCGTCGCCGGTGCCCGGCTGCGGCTGGCCCTGCTGCGGAGCCGGCTGGGGGGCCTGCGGCTGCTGGGGGGCCTGCTGCTGAGGAGCCTGTTGCCGCGGGGCCTGCGGCTGCTGCGGGGCCTGCTGCTGCGGAGCCGGCTGGGGCGCCTGCCGCGGCGCCTGCCGCGGAGCGTGCTGCTCCTCGGCCTGCGGCTGGAACTCCGGCGCGGAGGTGCCGGGGCGGCGCGGCTGGTACGGCCGCGGCCGCGCCTGCTGCGGGCCCTCGGACTGCGGGAACCAGGGCTGCTCGCCGCCGGTCGGCAGCGCCATCGGCTCCTGGTGCGGCAGCGGCTGGGGCTGCTGCGGGGCCTGCTCCTGGCGCACCGGCTCCGGACGCGGCGGGTTCGGCACGTTCGGCAGCACCGGCTCGACCAGGCCGAGGCCCAGCGGGTCGCGCGGGTCGATCTGGCTGGCCTCGAAGCGCGGGCGGGCGAACTGCTGGGTGCTCTCCACCGGCGCCGGCTCGGCCGACGGCAGCGGCTGGGGCTGCTGCTGGTGGGCCTGCGGCGGCAGCTGCGGCTGACGGTCGCGCTGCGGCGCGTCCGGACCGGGGCGCTGCGGACCGCGCGGGCCCTGGGCGGCGGGCCGACCGGGGGCGCCGGGGCCCTGCGGGGCCGGACGGCGCTGCGGCAGGCCGTCCTGCGGACGGTTGCCCGGACGGGCACCCTGCGGCGGCGTGCCGGGACCGCCGGGGCGGCCGTGCTGCGGCTGCTCGCCGGTCCGGGCACCCGGACCGCCGTCGAACTCGCCGCCGGGACGCGGCCGTTCCTGGCCGGGACGGCCCGGCAGGGGCTGACCGGCCTGCGGCTGGTTCGGCTGCGGCTGGCCGGGCTGCTGCGGACGGGCCTGCGGCTGGCCGGGCTGCTGCTGACCGGCCTGGGGCTGGCCGGGCTGCTGCTGACGGTCGCGGCGGGGCAGGCCGTTCGGTCCGCTCTGCGGCGGGCCCTGGCGGCCCGGGGTGCGCTGCGGCAGACCGCCCTGCTGGGCCTGCTGCGGAGCCTGCTGGCTCTGCGGGGCCTGCGGAGCCTGCTGGTTCTGCGGAGCCTGCCGCTTCTGCTTCGGCTGCGGCTGGGCGGGCTGTCGGCCCTGGCCCTGCTGACCGCCGCCCTGCGGGGGGTTCTCCCGCAGCGACTGGCCGACCTTGCGGGTCGGCAGACCGCCGCCGGGCGCACCCGGACCGGCCTGCGGACCGGGGCCCGCCTGCGGACCGGGGCCCGCCTGCGGACCGGGGCCGGCCGGAGCGGTCGGGCCGCCCTGGCCGAGCTGCGGGCGCCCGCCCTGCGGGGCACCGGCGGCCGGGCCCTGGCCGAGCGCGGCCGGGCCGCCCTGGCGGCCGGGCGGCATCTGGCGCTGCTGGCGCGGCGTCGGGGCGACCCCGCGCTGCTGCTTGCCCTGGCCGGAGCCGGCCCGGCCGGCACCGGCACCGCGGCGGTCGCCGGAGTTGGTGACGTCCACCGGGAGCATGACCAGCGCGGTGGTGCCACCGGAGTCGCTGGGACGCAGCTGGATGCGGATGCCGTGTCGCAGGGACAGGCGGCCGACCACGAAGAGGCCCATGCGGCGGGAGACGGAGACGTCCACCGTCGGCGGGTTGGCGAGGCGCTCGTTGATCTCGGAGAGGTCGTCGGGGCTCAGGCCGATGCCGGTGTCGTGGATCTCGACCAGCACGCGGCCGTCCGGCAGCGCGTGGCCGGTGACCCGGACGCGGGTCTGCGGGCTGGAGAACGAGGTGGCGTTCTCCAGCAGCTCGGCGAGCAGGTGGACGAGGTCGTTGACGACGCGGCCGGCGACCTCGGCCGACGGCACGGCGGCGAGCTCGATGCGCTCGTACTGCTCCACCTCGGAGGCGGCGGCGCGGAGCACGTCGACCAGCGGGACGGGCCTGGTCCAGCGGCGGCCCGGGTCCTCGCCGGCGAGGACGAGGAGGTTTTCGCCGTTGCGGCGCATGCGGGTCGCGAGGTGGTCCAGCTTGAAGAGGTTGGCCAGCTGGTCCGGGTCCGCCTCGCGGCTCTCCAGCTCGGAGATGAGCGACAGCTGGCGCTGGATGAGGCCCTGGCTGCGGCGCGAGAGGTTGGTGAACATCGCGTTGATGTTGCCGCGCAGGAGGGCCTGCTCGGCGGCGAGGCGGACGGCCTCGCTGTGCACCATGTCGAACGCGTGGGCCACGTGGCCGATCTCGTCGGTGGAGTCGATGGCGACCGGCTCGACCGTGGTGTCGACGTCGTGGGGGTCGGCCTCGGAGAGGGTCTTGACCAGCTCGGGCAGGCGGCGCTCGGCGACGTCCTCGGCCGCGGCCTGGAGGCGGGTCAGCGAGCGCACCATCGAGCGGGCGATCAGACCGGCGCCACCGAGGGCGAAGAGCAGCACCAGGGCGATCGCGACACCGATGATCAGGGCGTCGGCGTCGGCCTGGGACTGGAGGTCCTGGGCCTTGCCGTCCAGGTTCTCGATGAGCTTGGACTCGATCCGGCGCTCGGCGGTGATCTTGGCGCTGGCCTTCTCGTACCAGTCCTTGTAGGTGACCGCCTCGGTCTGGCGGATGCCGCTCTGGGTGAGGACCGTGGAGGCGTAGCGGTCGGCGTCGGAGACCACCGAGTTGTAGCTCAGCTGGCTGCGCAGGTTGTCCAGGTCGTGCGCGGTGTAGATGTTGTTGAAGCTCGCGATCGCGTTGTCGTACGAGCTGCGCAGGCGGATACCGAAGGACTCGTCGCTGGGGCTGAGGTCGGGGCTCTTCGGGTTGGCCAGCGCGGCGCTGATCAGGGCCCGCTGCTGCGAGGTCGCGTCCTTCGCCAGCGAGAACTGCTGGAGCGCGCCGGTGGCGATGACCAGGTCCTTGCTGTTCGACGCGAGCGCGATGTCCTGGGTGATGGACAGCAGGTCGCGGATGATCACGTCGTAGGCGGTGATCGTCGACTGGATGTTCTGGTTGTTCTGGTACGGCAGGCTGCGGGTGTCCGCGATCGAGTTCAGGTCCTTGCGGATCTGGAGCAACAGCGCCTTGCCGCCGGACAGTTGGAGGTCCTCGAACTTGTCGGAGGAGGCGGTGAAGGTGCGGCTCAGGTCGTCGGTGGACTTGCGGGCCGCGACGATGTCGTCGTCCAGCGGGGCGGTCGGGTCGTGGGTGATCGGGCCGGCGCTGATGTCGCGCTCGGTCTGGAGCGCGTCCGCGAGGTTGGTCGCCTTCTTGGCCAGGTCGGAGAGGTTGGCCATCTGGGCGAGTTGCTGCGAGTTCTCCATCGAGCTCTGGATGCGCAGGCCACCGAGGACCAGCGAGACCAGCACGGGGAGGGCGAGCAGCGCGATCAGACGGGTGCGGATGCGCCAGTTGCGCATCGCGAGCCGGCTCAGACCGGTGGCGCGGCGCCGGGTCAGGGAGGTGCGGAGTTTGTCCCGGGTGGACTTCCGCTCCTGGCCGTCCTCCTCCGGGCGGCCGGGGGCCTCGGGTGTCACCGGCTCGGCGGGGCCGCCGGGGGCCGCCGCCTGTTGAGGGGCTGCCACAGGCTCACGCGACTCCGGGTTACCCGCGGCGCCGCTACCCCTTTTGAAACGTCCCTGCACTGGCGTCGCAACCTCTGGACCGGGCGTCCCGCCGCGTCGCCACGGCCTGGACGGTGTCGAGTTTCCATCCGCACCCCGGCCGGTCCGGGAGAGCGGGCACCGGGGTGGACCACTCCCTACCCACGGTCCGTCGCATTCCAGCACAGCCGGGGAATCCCAACAAGGGCCGCAGGTACCGGGTGTCGGGCGCTACCGACCGCTTGCGCGATCTCACGGACTGTGTGCCAACGGGACCGGAATACCGCCTTTTTCGGACACTCGCCGGATACATGCCAAGCGGGCGCAGCGTCGGGAAGAGTCACAGACCTTCCGGAATGCCCTTTATCGGAGGGAATGTCGGAAAATCCGAGTGCGGCGATATGTCGGATATCTGCGTTTTGCTCGGCATTTTGTGAGCAAAATCACAGCCCAATGTGTAGCTTTGGTCACGGCCTCTGTGGAATGAGATCTCGTAACCTGGCTGTCGCCTGGGCACGGCCTCGAATAAGCCTGCCCAGAACCCCTCCGAATCAATCGGAATCCATCAGGTCGTCCCGATCCGCCGCGATCGGTCCGGCCATGACCACGAGGTGCTCTCGATGTCCCAGGCGAAGAACGCCACCAAGTCCACGCTGTCCTGCCGCCCCACGGCGAACCCGCGCCGGACGACGCTGGCCTCGGTCGAGGACTTCAGCAAGATCCCGGGCGCCCGCAAGCCCGAGGACGTCGTGACCTACGGCACCGAGCTGCCGGCCGCCACCGCCAACCCGCGCCGCATCCAGCTGATGGTCGCGCCGGTCGTCGTCGTTCAGGACTGACCACCCGCAGCGCCGCGTCGAGGGCGCCGTCGTCACACCCGTGGCGGCGGCGCCCTCGCCGTTGTGCGGCGGGCGCCCTGCGGACCCCCGCGCCCCGGTCGGCCCGGACTCCGCCCCGACCGTCCTGAACAGGGGCAAAGCGGTCAGTCGAGGCCCCACGCGATAGCCTGGAGACCGATTGACGGGGCCGCGCCCACTGCGGGCGGGGCGCCAACCAGCGCCCGGGCGCGCCCCGGGCGGCCGACGAAGCGAGGGGTACCCCAGCCGTGCGCATTGCCAGGTTTTCCGTCCGGGAAGGGAGCCCTGCCGCCGGCAGCGTCTCCTTCGGCGTGGTGGAGGGCGACCCTTCCCAGCCCGACTCGCTGGTCGTCCACGCGCTGGCCGGCCACCCGTTCGGCCAGCCCCAGCCCACCGGCGAGAGCTTCCGCTTCCAGGACGTCCGGCTGCTCAGCCCGATGCTCCCGAACAAGATCGTGGCGGTCGGCCGCAACTACGCGGCCCACGCGGCGGAGCTGGGCAACGACGTCCCGGACGTCCCGCTCACCTTCTTCAAGCCGTCCACCTCGGTGATCGGTCCGACCGAGAACATCGCGTACCCGCCGTTCTCCTCGGACGTCCACCACGAGGCCGAACTCGCCGTGGTGATCGGCCGGATGTGCCGTGAGGTGCCGTTGGACCGGGTGCCCGAGGTGATCCTCGGCTACACCTGCGCCAACGACGTCACCGCCCGGGACGTCCAGCAGCGCGAGGGCCAGTGGGCCCGGGCCAAGGGCTTCGACACGGCCTGCCCGCTGGGCCCGTGGATCGAGACCGACCTCGACCCGAGCGACCTCGCGATCACGTGCACGGTCAACGGCGAGCTCCGCCAGACCGGCCGCACCTCCCAGATGGTCCGCTCGGTCGCCGAGCTGGTCGTCCACATCTCCGAGGCCATGACGCTGCTGCCCGGCGACGTCATCCTCACCGGCACACCCGCAGGGGTGGGCCCCCTCAACGTCGGCGACGAGGTCGCCGTCTCCATCGAAGGCATCGGCACTCTCACCAACAAGGTGATCAAGCGTGGCTAACACTGACCCGGCCGTCCGGGTTCGCTTCTGTCCCTCCCCGACCGGCAACCCCCACGTGGGCATGGTCCGCACGGCCCTGTTCAACTGGGCCTACGCCCGCCACAACGGCGGCACGCTGGTCTTCCGGATCGAGGACACCGACTCCGCCCGCGACTCCGAGGAGTCGTACAACCAGCTGCTCGACGCGATGCGCTGGCTCGGCCTCGACTGGGACGAGGGCCCGGAGGTCGGCGGCCCGAACGCGCCGTACCGGCAGTCACAGCGGATGGACATCTACGCCGATGTCGCCCGCCGCCTGCACGAGGCGGGCCACGCCTACCACTGCTACTGCTCCACCGAGGAGCTGGACGCCCGCCGCGAGGCCGCCCGCGCGGCCGGCAAGCCCTCCGGCTACGACGGCCACTGCCGCGAGCTGACCGACGAGCAGGTCGCCGTCTACAAGCTGGAGAAGCGCGAGCCGATCCTGCGCTTCCGGATGCCCGACAGGACCATCAGTTTCGACGACCTGGTCCGCGGCACGCTCACCTTCGAGCCGGAGAACGTGCCGGACTACGGCATCGTCCGGGCCAACGGCGCCCCGCTCTACACCCTGGTCAACCCGGTGGACGACGCCCTGATGGGCATCACCCACGTGCTGCGCGGCGAGGACCTGCTGTCCTCCACCCCGCGGCAGGTCGCGCTGTACGCCGCGCTCGCCGAGATCGGCGTCGGCAACGGCACCACCCCGCGCTTCGGCCACCTGCCGTACGTGATGGGCGAGGGCAACAAGAAGCTCTCCAAGCGCGACCCGCAGTCCTCGCTCAACATGTACCGCGAGCGTGGCTTCATCCGCGAGGGCCTGCTCAACTACCTGTCCCTGCTGGGCTGGTCGCTGGCCGAGGACCGCGACCTGTTCGACATGGACGAGATGGTCGCCGCCTTCGACGTCACCAAGGTGAACGCCAACCCGGCCCGCTTCGACCTGAAGAAGTGCGAGGCGATCAACGCCGAGCACGTCCGCCGGCTGGCCCCGGAGGACTTCGTCCGCCGCCTGGTGCCCTTCCTCCAGGGCGCCGAGCTGCTGCCGGCCGAGCCCACCGCCGAGCAGCTGGACCTGCTCGCCAAGGTGGCGCCGCTCACCCAGGAGCGGATGGTCGTGCTGAGCGAGATCGTGAACATGGCCGGCTTCCTGTTCGTGGCGCCGGAGAAGTTCGCCGTCGACCCGGACGACGCCGCCAAGGTGCTCACCGCGGACGCCCGCCCGGTGCTGGAGGCCAGCATCAAGGCGCTGGAGGAGCTCGCGGACTTCACCCCGGAGCCGATCCAGGCCGCGCTGCGCGAGGCACTGGTGGACGGGCTGGGCATCAAGCCCAAGTTCGCCTTCACGCCGCTGCGGGTGGCCGTCACCGGCCGCCGGGTCTCCCCGCCGCTGTTCGAGTCCATGGAGCTGCTGGGACGCCCTGAGACGCTGCGCAGGCTGCGGTCCTCCCTGGACGCCCTGCCGGCCGCCTGAGCGGGCCGCTGAGCAGGCCGCGGGCCCGGCTTCGTGCCGGGCCCGCGGCGTACCCGGAGGTCATCCGTAGGCCTCCCGGCCGCTGCCTGGGGTTATCGATTTTGGACCCGGGGCCGACGTCGGGTAATGTTCTTTCTGCGCCGCCCGGGAGGGAACGGACGAGGGAACGAAAGCCCCTCGGAAGGGACCGACCGAGAGGCGCAACGCCTGAGAAGGGCCCGCGAGGGTTCAACTCTGGTGGGGTATGGTGTAATTGGCAGCACGAGTGATTCTGGTTCATTTAGTCTAGGTTCGAGTCCTGGTACCCCAGCGCAGTACGTGAGTACGGCAACATAAAAGAAGATCAAGCCCCCGTTGTGTAGCGGCCTAGCACGCTGCCCTCTCACGGCAGTAGCGCCGGTTCGAATCCGGTCGGGGGTACTGATCCCGCAAGGGATCGACCGGTCCCGCGAGGGACCACCTGGAAAGCCCCCGTTGTGTAGCGGCCTAGCACGCTGCCCTCTCACGGCAGTAGCGCCGGTTCGAATCCGGTCGGGGGTACTGATCCCGCAAGGGATCGACCGGTCCCGCGAGGGACCACCTGGAAAGCCCCCGTTGTGTAGCGGCCTAGCACGCTGCCCTCTCACGGCAGTAGCGCCGGTTCGAATCCGGTCGGGGGTACTTCAGAGCAGGAAGCCGATGGGCTCGCCCATCGGCCCTTGCTTTGTGTGGGGTATGGTGTAATTGGCAGCACGAGTGATTCTGGTTCATTTAGTCTAGGTTCGAGTCCTGGTACCCCAGCCAGAAATTGGAAAGACCCCGGTTCCCCGGGGTCTTTTTCGTTGTGCAGTGGAGGCTTCCCGAAAGGGCCCCACCCGGTCGCGGGTGGGGCCCTTTCGGCGTTCTGCGGGGCCCGGCCGACCGGTGCGGGGACGGCCTCCGCGCTGTCCATGCGCTAAGACCGCGGTCTCACTCCGCGAGACACCAGTTCAATCTCCGGCGAAAAGCGCCACTCTGGACGGGAGCGGCCCGGAAGTCTCGCGGGCGGCGCACACGCTTTGACCTCGACGACACTCGACGACACGAGAAGGCCGGCAGCGCGGCCGGCTGGAGGGAATCCGATGGGACGGACACTCGCAGAGAAGGTCTGGGACGACCACGTCGTGCGGCGTGCGGAGGGTGAGCCCGACCTCCTCTTCATCGACCTGCACCTGCTCCACGAGGTCACCAGCCCGCAGGCCTTCGACGGGCTGCGGCTGGCCGGCCGCACGGTCCGCCGCACCGATCTGACGATCGCCACCGAGGACCACAACACCCCCACCCTGGACATCGACAAGCCGATCGCCGACCCGGTCTCCAGGGTGCAGCTGGAGACCCTGCGCGGGAACGCCGCCGAGTTCGGCGTCCGGATCCACTCGCTCGGCGACGTCGAGCAGGGCGTCGTGCACGTCGTCGGCCCGCAGCTCGGCCTGACCCAGCCCGGCATGACCGTGGTCTGCGGCGACTCCCACACCTCCACCCACGGCGCCTTCGGCGCGCTGGCGTTCGGCATCGGAACCAGCCAGGTCGAGCACGTGCTGGCCACCCAGACCCTGCCGCTGGCGCCGTTCCGGACCATGGCGGTCACCGTCGAGGGCGAACTGCCCGAGGGCGTCACCGCCAAGGACCTGATCCTGGCCGTCATCGCGAAGATCGGCACCGGCGGCGGCCAGGGCTACGTCCTGGAGTACCGCGGTTCGGCGATCCGGGGCCTGTCCATGGAGGCCCGGATGACCATCTGCAACATGTCGATCGAGGCCGGCGCCCGGGCGGGCATGATCGCCCCGGACGAGACCACCTTCGCGTACCTCCAGGGCCGCCCGCACGCCCCGCAGGGCGAGGACTGGGACGCCGCCGTCGCGTACTGGAAGACCCTGGGCACCGACGAGGACGCGGTCTTCGACCACGAGATCTTCATCGACGCGAGCGAGCTGACCCCGTTCGTCACCTGGGGCACCAACCCCGGTCAGGGCGCCCCGCTGGGCGCGAACGTGCCCGACCCGGCCTCCTTCGCCGACCCGCAGGAGCGCGTCGCCGCCGAGAACGCCCTGCGGTACATGGGCCTGGAGGCCGGCACCCCGCTGCGCGAGGTGACCGTCGACGCCGTCTTCGTCGGCTCCTGCACCAACGGCCGGATCGAGGACCTGCGGGCCGCCGCCGCCGTCCTGGAGGGACGCCGGATCGCCGACGGCGTGCGGATGCTGGTCGTCCCCGGGTCCGTCCGGGTCGCCCTGCAGGCCGTCGAGGAGGGGCTGGACAAGGTGTTCACCGCGGCCGGTGCCGAATGGCGCCACGCGGGCTGCTCGATGTGCCTGGGCATGAACCCCGACCAGCTCGCCCCGGGGGAGCGCTGCGCCTCCACCTCGAACCGCAACTTCGAGGGCCGGCAGGGCAAGGGCGGCCGCACCCACCTGGTCTCCCCGCAGGTTGCCGCCGCGACCGCTCTCCTGGGTCGCCTCGCGGCCCCCGCCGACCTGACCGCCGACGTCGCAGCCGTGGAGGCCTGAGCCATGGAGAAGTTCACCACCCACACCGGCCGGGCCGTCCCGCTGCGCCGCAGCAACGTGGACACCGACCAGATCATCCCGGCCCACTGGCTCAAGAAGGTCACCCGATCCGGCTTCGAGGGCGGCCTGTTCGAGGCCTGGCGCAAGGACGAGTCGTTCATCCTCAACCGGCCCGAGCGGCAGGGTGCCACGGTCCTGGTGGCCGGCCCCGAGTTCGGCACCGGCTCCTCCCGGGAGCACGCCGTCTGGGCGCTCCAGAACTACGGCTTCCACGCGGTCATCTCGTCGCGCTTCGCCGACATCTTCCGGGGCAACTCCCTGAAGAACGGCCTGCTGACGGTCGTGCTGCCGCAGGAGACCGTGGAGCGGCTCTGGGTGCTCACGGAGAGTGACCCCTCGGCCGAGATCACCGTCGACCTGGAGGCGCGCGAAGTGCGTGCCGAAGGCGTCACGGCGGCCTTCGAACTGGACGACAACGTGCGGTGGCGGCTGCTCAACGGCCTGGACGACATCAGCATCACGCTGCGGAACGAGGCCGACATCGCGGCCTTCGAGGCGACCCGTCCGAGCTTCAAGCCCCGTACTCTGCCTGCCGCCTGAGTTCCCCTCAGAACAAGCATTCTGACGATCCACCGGATGGCCCGCGCCCCCCTCGGGGGGGCCGGGCCATCCGTCGTTCCGGAGCACGAGTTAGCGCCGGGGCCCGCCCCGGATTGCCCATTTGGCTTTGCGGAAGAGGGGCCCGCGCAAGTACAACTGCGGGTAGATGGCACAATCAGTACATGCACCGGCACCATGAACCTCCGTACGCGGGCGGCGAACCCGCGGCTGAGGACTCCATGGGCCGGCCATCCGAACGCCGAATTGACGACCGGCCGGACGTCACCTCCGCACCAGCTGAGGGGCCGGACGACCAGGAAGTCGCAGCGCTCTACGCGCTCGTGGCCGAGCGGTTGAAGCAAGCTCACGCCCGCGTGCATGCGCTGAACGTGTCTGCCGATGCAAAGACCGCTCTCACCCGGCAACTCCTCATCGTCACCGAGACCGCCAAGCGCGATCTTCCGGAGGCGGCAAGGCGGTTGAGTCGCTTTGTACATGACCTCGACGAGCGGCCCCCGCCGCTCGACTGAGGTCGCCGACGCGCAAATCCATTGCGACACTAGGGTGATTCGCGCGTTTGGTAATTGAAAGTCCGCAGATACATACCTAACGTGCGAAAAGAACGGATGGAATCATCCGGCGCCCGTTTCCGAAGGGGAAGACGTGAACAAGGCTCAGCTTGTCGAAGCGGTGGCCGAGCAGCTGGGCGGTCGCAAGGCTGCCGCAGAGGCCGTCGACGCAGTGCTCGACACCATGGTCCGTGCCGTTGTGGCCGGTGACCGGGTTTCGGTCACCGGGTTCGGCACCTTCGAGAAGGTGGAGCGCTCCGCGCGCTTCGCCCGCAACCCGCAGACCGGCGAGCGGGTCAAGGTCAAGAAGACCTCGGTCCCGCGCTTCCGTCCGGGGCAGGGCTTCAAGGACCTGGTCAGCGGCAGCAAGAAGCTGCCGAAGGAAGGCCCCTCGGTGAAGAAGGCCCCCAAGGGCTCCCTCACCCCGGGCAAGAGCGGCGTCGCCGCCACCCCGGCCGCCAAGCGTGCCGCCACCAAGCGTGCCGCCGCTGCCGCCGCCGCTCCGGCCACCAAGAAGGCCGCCGCCAAGAAGACGGTGACCACGGCCGCCGCCAAGAAGGCCGCCACCACGGCTGCCGCCAAGAAGACCACGGCCACCGCCAAGAAGGCGACCGCGAAGACCACGGCCGCGAAGACCACCGCCGCCAAGAAGACCACGGCGACCGCGACCAAGGCCGCCGCGACCAAGAAGACGGCCGCGGCGAAGAAGGCGACCACCACGGCTGCCGCCAAGAAGACCACGGCCACCGCCAAGAAGGCGACCGCCACGGCCAAGAAGACGGCGCCGGCGAAGAAGACCGCCACCCGCAAGACCACCGCGCGCAAGACCTCTGCCAAGTAAGTCCCGCGCGACCGTCCTCGGACGGCCTTCGGCCAGGAGCCGCGGCACCCCTTCCGTGAATTCACGGAGACCGGGCGCCGCGGCTCTTTCGGTTTCCGGGCGCTCGGTCAGGAATCGACGGCGTACGGCGGCGCGGGGGCGACCAGGACGGCGTGACGGAAAGCGGGCCGGTAACCTGGGCGGGGGCCGATCGGGCCGGTCAGGCCTCGGCGGGGTCGGGGAAGGTCTGGAGCGTCACGAAGACCACCCGGCGGGCCTCGCCGGTGCCCTCGGTGCGGATCCGCACCCGCTGGCCGGGGCGCAGCAGCCGCAGGCCGCCGGCGTCGAAGGCGGCCGCGTCGAACGGCACCGGGGTCCCGTCGTCGAGCAGCACGGAGCCGGCCCGGGTGGCGGGGTCGAAGGTGAACGCGGTGGCCTGCATGCGAGCAGCATAGCGAGCGGGCCGTCCTGGGCCCGGGAGCAGGTCGGGCGGCGTCCCGGACGGGGCCGGGGCGGGCTCGGAACAGGCTCGGCGCGGGCTCGGGGCAGGCTCAGTGCGTGCTCAGCGCAGGCTCAGGCGGGCGAACAGGGCGCTGGTGTGCGGGCCGAGGCCGAGCACCGCGGCCTCGCCGAGGTCCGCCCCGGTGTCCACGTCCCGGCGCACCGACTCCACGTCCGCGAGGCGCAGTTCGAGCGCCCCGCCGGCCGCGTGCCGGGCCCGGGAGCCGTCCCCGAAGGCGGGGGAGAGCGGTCGGCCGGGGGCGCAGGCGAGCAGTGTGGTGCCGAGGCCGGGGGAGTCCGGCAGGAAGGCCCGGCCGTCGGGCGGCACCGCGCCCAGCACCCGGGCGAGTTCGGCCGGGCGCAGTGCCGGGAGGTCGGCCGAGAGCGCGGCCAGCGAGGCCCGCGGGGCCAGCGCCCGGGCCCGCGCGGCGCCGTGCGCCAGCGCCCGGTTGAGGCCGCCGCCGGGCTCGTCGGCGACCACCAGGGCGCCGAGCGCGGCGAGCCGGGCGCCGGCCCCGGCGTCGCGGGTGACCACCAGGACCCGGCCGACGCCCGGAGTGGCCAGGGCGGCGCTGACGGTGTCCAGCGCGAAGGACAGTGCCAGGTCGGCCCGGTGCGGCCCGGCGTACGGGGCCAGTCTGCTCTTGGCCAGGTCGAGCGACTTGAGCGGAAGCACCAGCGACCAGCCGGCCGTGGGTGCGGGGGGCGCGACGGGCCCACTGGGGCGTACGGTGTCCTGGGTCATCGGCGTCATTGTGTCGCCGGTCCCGGAGCCCTCGCCAGGCCGTTCGAGCTGTGCGGACGTGCGTTTGATCACGCCCGCCGGGCGGGTTGGCGCGGTTGCTCGACAGCCGGTGAGCGGGCGGGCGACACTGTTCCGCGCCCGTGGCCCGGGCACCGGCGGAAGAAACGGTGCG
This sequence comes from Kitasatospora sp. NPDC048286, assembly GCF_043201735.1. Lineage (NCBI taxonomy): Bacteria > Bacillati > Actinomycetota > Actinomycetes > Kitasatosporales > Streptomycetaceae > Kitasatospora > Kitasatospora sp. NPDC048286. The sequence goes on along the minus strand of NZ_JBICZE010000023.1, from coordinate 85,113 downwards.
CGGCACCGGGAAGCCATGACCGCGGTGATCCGTGCCGCATCGGATGAGAAGGAGCTGGGGTGGCCCGCCGCTCGTACGCCAAGTTCGGCAACGCCGACTACGGCATCTGGTACCGCTTCGCGGCCGTGCTGGTGAAACCGGTGACGACCGCCCTGGTGAAGCCCGACTGGCGGGGCTGGGAGCACATTCCGAAGAACGGCGGTTTCATCGCCGCGGTGAACCACAATTCGATCATCGACCCGGTGATCTACGCGCACTGGCAGTACAACAGCGGACGTCCGCCGCGCATTCTCGGCAAGTCCTCGCTGTTCTCGATCCCCTTCATCGGATTCATGCTGCGCAAGACCGGCCAGATTCCGGTGTTCCGCGAGTCCACCGACGCCGCGCAGGCGTTCCGGGCCGCGATCGACGCGATCAACGGCGGCCAGTGCGTGCAGTTCTACCCGGAGGGCACGCTCACCCGGGACCCCGACCTGTGGCCGATGACCGGCAAGAGCGGCGTCGCCCGGGTCGCGCTGATGACCGGTGCGCCGGTCATCCCGGTCGCGCACTGGGGCGCCCACGAGATCATCCCGCCGTACGGCCGGCCCGGTTACGGGAAGGGCAAGTTCAACCTCTTCCCGCGGCACAGGGTCACCGTCGCGGCCGGGCCGCCGGTGGACCTCAGCAAGTACCGGGGGCAGGAGCTCACCACCCAGGTGCTCGCCGACGCGACCGAGGACATCATGACGGCGATCACCGCCGTGCTGGCCGAGGTCCGGGGCGAGGAACCGCCGGCCGAGCGCTACGACATGCGCAAGGCCGCCCGGGAGCGTGCCGCGGCCGCGCTGGCCGAGCGCCGGCGGGCCAAGGGCGAGCGGACCAAGGGCACCGAGGAGGACGGCAAGTGACCCGCTGCGCCGTGATGGGGACCGGCTCCTGGGGCACCGCGTTCGCGCTGGTGCTCGCCGACGCGGGCTGCGAGGTCGTGCTGTGGGCCCGCCGCCAGGAACTGGTGGACGCCGTCAACTCCACCCACGAGAACCCGGACTACCTGCCGGGCGTCCGGCTGCCCGACACCGTGCGGGCCACCACCGACGCCGCCGAGGCGCTGGCCGGCGCCGACTTCGCGGTGCTCGTGGTGCCCTCGCAGACGCTGCGCGACAACCTGGCCGCCTGGACGCCGCTGATCGAGCCGCAGACCGTGCTGGTGAGCCTGATGAAGGGCATCGAACTCGGCACCGCCAAGCGGATGAGCGAGGTGATCGACGAGGTCACCGGCGTCGGCCCGGAGCGCGTCGCGGTGGTCAGCGGGCCCAACCTGGCCAAGGAGATCGCCAACCGGCAGCCCGCGGCCAGTGTGGTCGCCTGCTCCGACGAGACGGTCGCCAAGCGGCTCCAGGCGGCCTGCCACACGCCGTACTTCCGGCCGTACACCAACACCGACGTGGTGGGCTGCGAACTCGGCGGCGCGGTCAAGAACGTGATCGGCCTGGCGGTCGGCATGGCGGCCGGCATGGGGCTCGGCGACAACACCAAGGCGACCCTGATCACCCGCGGGCTGGCCGAGACCACCCGGCTCGGCGAGGTGCTGGGCGCGGACCCGCACACCTTCGCGGGACTGGCCGGGATGGGCGACCTGGTGGCCACCTGCTCCTCACCGCTGTCGCGCAACAACACCTTCGGCATGAACCTGGGCCGGGGCATGTCGCTCGCGGAGACCATCGCGGCCACCCGGCAGACCGCCGAGGGCGTCAAGTCCTGCGAGTCGGTGCTGGACCTGGCCCGGCGCAACGGGGTCGACATGCCGATCGTCGAGGCCGTGGTGGACGTGGTGCACAACGAGCGGCCCATCAAGGAGGTCCTGCAGGCGCTGATGTCGCGTTCGGCGAAGCCGGAGCGGCGCTGAGCCCGCAGGGCGGCTTCGGCGGCGTCCGGTTCCCCGCCGCCGGCTCCCGGGCGCCGCTCGCCTTCCGCCCGGGCCTCGCACGGTAGTCTCAAACCCGATATGAGCATCGAACAGACCTCCCCGAACCGGCCCGACCGGAAGCCGCGCGTCGCGCTGGTCTTCGGCGGGCGCAGCTCCGAGCACGCCATCTCGGTCTCCACCGCGGGCAGTGTGCTCAGGGCGATCGACCGCGACAAGTACGACGTGCTGCCGATCGGCATCACGCACGAGGGCCGCTGGGCGCTGACCAGCGACGAGCCGGCCCGGATGGCCATCACCGACGGGCGGCTGCCGGACGTGGCGCACGTCGCCGAGGGCGTCGACGGCCAGGTCGCGCTGCCGGTCGCCCCGGGCAACCGCGAGGTGGTCCTGACCGAGCCGGGCAGCGCCCCCAAGGCGCTCGGCGAGGTCGACGTGGTGTTCCCGCTGCTGCACGGCCCGTGGGGCGAGGACGGCACGCTCCAGGGCCTGCTGGAGCTCTCCGGCGTCCCGTACGTCGGCAACGGCGTGCTGGCCAGCGCGGCCGGCATGGACAAGGAGTTCGCCAAGCGGATCCTGGCCTCGCACGGTCTGGAGGTCGGCCGTTACACCATCGTGCGGCCGCGCGACTGGGAGTCCGAGGAGGGCCGCGCCGCGGTGCGCGAGCGGGCCGCCGAGCTGGGCCTGCCGGTGTTCGTGAAGCCCTGCCGGGCCGGCTCCAGCATCGGCATCACCAAGGTGAAGGACCTGGCCGACCTCGACGCCGCGATCGAGGAGGCCCGTCGGCACGACCCCAAGCTGATCATCGAGGCGGGCGTGACCGGCCGCGAGATCGAGTGCGGCGTGCTGGAGTTCGAGGACGGCCCGCGGGCCAGCGTGGCCGGCGAGATCCTGGTCGGCGAGGGCTTCGACTTCTACGACTTCGATGCCAAGTACATCGACTCCTCGGACGTGAAGATCCCGGCGGACCTGACCGCCGAGGAGCTCGCCGAGATCCAGCGCCAGGCGATCGAGGCCTTCGAGGCGCTCGGCTGCGAGGGCCTGGCCCGGGTGGACTTCTTCCTGCTGGAGGACGGCACCTGGATGATCAACGAGATCAACACCATGCCCGGCTTCACCCCGATCTCGGCCTACCCGAAGATGTGGGCGGCCAGCGGGGTCTCGTACCCGGAGCTGATCGACCGGCTGCTCGGCGCTGCGCTGCGCCGCTCGACCGGGCTGCGCTAGCGGGCCGTACGGCGCAGGGCGGGCCGTACGGCGCAGGGCGGGCCGGGAGCTTCCCGGCCCGCCCTGCGTTCGTCGTGCTCAGCCGGGGATGTTGGCCTTGACCAGCGGGGTGAGCGCGGCGGCCGGGTCCAGCGGGCTGCTGTAGACGCCGGGCGGGGAGATCACCTCGACGTAGGCCGCGCGCATGGTCGTGACCAGGCGGTAGCTCCCGTCGTCCAGCTTCTGCGACCACCAGGTGAGGTCGTCGACGGTCGGGGACAGGTCCTTGGCGTGCGGCCCGTCCAGCTCCTCGGGCCGGTCGACGCCGCAGCGCAGGACCGTCCGGGGCGAGCTGTCCCAGACGGCCACGTACGGCGAGGCGGGCGACGGGTCCTTGCGGGCGTGCCCGAGCAGCTCCTTCGGCAGCGCGGCGGCCAGGGCCCTGCAGTAGCCGGCCGCCCTACCGGTCGGGTCCGGGACCTCGACGGCCCGGTCGGCCGGGCCCCAGCTGCCCACCAGCACCACGACCGTGCAGGTCAGGGCGACGGGCAGGGCCAGCCAGCGGACCGGGGCCGGCAGGGCGGTCAGCGCCTTGGGGACGCGCAGTTCTCTGGCCACCCGCCGATGGTAACCGGGCCTTACGCGCCCGGGCTCCCGGTGCGCCGGCCCGCCCCGGCCCACGGGCCCTAGAGGTGCACCACGGGGCAGGTGAGGGTGCGGGTGATGCCCTCGACCTTCTGGACCCGGGCCACCACCATGCGGCCCAGCTCGTCCACCGTCCCGGCCTCGGCCTTGACGATCACGTCGTACGGGCCGGTGACGTCCTCGGCGGTGAGCACGCCCGGGATCTCGGAAATGGTCTGGGCCACGGAGGTGGCCTTCCCAACCTCGGTCTGGATCAGGATGTATGCCTGTACCACGGGGACCTCCCGGCGGCCGGTTCAAGGGGGGATCGCCGCCGTGAGCACCCGGTCAGGCGTGTGGGTGGATGGGCTCACCGGCAGTCTGATCACCACGCTACCCCGCGGTGGGCCGGGGAGGGGAGACCCCGGGGCCCCGGAAGGGCGTACGCTGCGCGCGGGGGAGCGCGACGGGGGCCGATTCGGATGGAAACGCGAGAGGACGGCAGATGCAGGGGACCGTGGGCGAGCTCGGCGAGTTCGGCCTCATCAGGGAGCTGACCGCCCGGGTACCGCTCACCGATGCGGTCGACCTCGGCCCGGGTGACGACGCCGCGGTGGTACGGGCACCGGACGGCCGGGTGGTGGCGACCACGGACGTCCTGATCGAGAACCGGCACTTCCGCCGGGACTGGTCCACCGCCTACGACGTGGGCCGCAAGGCCGCCGCCCAGAACCTCGCCGACGTGGCCGCGATGGGGGCGGTGCCGACCGCCATCCTGCTCGGCCTGGTCGCCCCCGCGGACCTGCCGACCACCTGGGCGACCGAGTTGATGGACGGGCTGCGCGACGAGTGCCAGGTGGCCGGGGCGACGGTGGTCGGCGGCGACGTGGTGCGCGGCGACACCGTCACGCTGGCCATCACGGCGCTCGGCGACCTCCAGGGGCGTGCGGCGGTGACGCGCTCCGGCGCACAGGTCGGCGACGTGATCGCGGTGACCGGCTGGCTCGGCTGGTCCGCCGCCGGGCTGACCGTGCTCCAGCGCGGCTTCCGCTCCCCGCGCGCCTTCGTCGAGGCGCACCGCCGGCCCGAACCGCCGTACCACGCGGGCCCGGCGGCGGCCGAGTTGGGCGCGACCTCGATGATCGACGTCAGCGACGGGCTGGTCGCCGACCTCGGCCACGTGGCCCGGGCCAGCCAGGTGGACATCGACCTCAAGGCCGCCGACTTCGACGTCCCGGCGCAGATGGCCGACATCGGCCAGGCGGTCGGGGTGGACCCGCTGGTCTGGGTGCTCTCCGGCGGCGAGGACCACGCGATCGTGGCCACCTTCCCGCGCGGGGTCCAACTCCCGGCCCGCTGGCGGGTGGTGGGCGAGGTGACCGGCCGCCCGACGGGCAGCCGCAGCGGCCGGGTGACGGTCGACGGCGCCCCCTGGGACCGGGTCGGCGGCTGGGACCACTTCGCCGAGTAGCGGGCGGTCCTCCCGGATCCCCGTACGACGGACGGCGCGTGACGCTCCGGTGTGCGGGGACGGGATTCGCGGGTGCGTTGTGCGTAGGCTTGCGCCATCCCAGCCGCCCGTCCGGCGCGGATGGTCCGAACCACTGCGAGTGGGAGCACACCACAGATGCGCATCGGTGTACTGACCAGCGGCGGCGACTGCCCCGGCCTCAACGCGGTGATCCGCTCGGTGGTGCACCGGGGCACCGACGTCCACGGGGACGAGATCGTCGGCATCCTGGACGGCTTCCTCGGACTGATCGAGGGCCGCACCAGGACCGTCACCCACGACGACGTCACCGGCCTGCTCACCCTCGGCGGCACCATCCTGGGCTCGGCCCGGGTGCGGCGGGACCGGATCGTCTGGGCGGTGGAGAACGCCAAGACGCTGGCCCGGGAGATCGGCATCGACGCGCTGATCGCGATCGGCGGCGAGGGGACGCTGACCGCCGCCAAGCTGTTCAGCGACGCCGGACTGCCCGTGGTCGGGGTGCCGAAGACCATCGACAACGACATCGACACCACCGACATGACCTTCGGCTTCGACACCGCCGTCCACGTCGCGACCGAGGCGATCGACCGGCTGAAGACCACCGCGGAGTCCCACCAGCGCGTCATGGTGGTCGAGTTGATGGGCCGGCACACCGGCTGGATCACCCTCACCGCGGGCATGGCCGGCGGCGCCCACGGCATCCTGATCCCGGAGAAGCCCTTCGACATCGAGGCGGTGGCCCGGATAATCGAGGACCGCTTCGCGCGCGGCAAGAAGTTCGCCATCATCGCCGTCGCCGAGGGCGCCTGCCCGGTGCCCGGCACCATGCGCTTCGACCACGGCGAGGTCGACCAGTACGGCCACCGGACCTTCGGCGGGATCGGCACCCGGCTCGCCCACGAGCTGGAGAACCTGCTCGGCAAGGAGGCCCGCCCGGTCATCCTCGGCCACGTCCAGCGCGGCGGCACCCCGACCGCCTACGACCGGGTGCTCGCCACCCGGTTCGGCTGGCACGCCGTGGAGGCCGTCCACCGGGGGGCGTTCGGGCACTTCACCGCGCTGCGCCGGACCGGCATCGAGCTGCTGCCGATCGGCGACGCGGTGACCCGGCTGAAGACGGTGCCGCGGGACCGCTGGGCGGAGTCCGAGGCGGTGCTCTGAGACCGCGCGGGTAGGTTGGGGCCATGTCCTCCACCGCACCCCCCCGCGTGCTCACCGTCGCCGGCTCCGACTCCGGCGGCGGTGCCGGCATCCAGGCCGACCTCAAGGCGATGCTCGCCCTCGGCGTCCACGGCATGAGCGTGATCACCGCCGTCACCGCGCAGAACTCGCTCGGCGTCCAGGGCTACTGGGAGCTGCCCGCCGAGGCCGTCCGGGCGCAGTTCCGCAGTGTGGTGGACGACATCGGGGTGCAGGCCGTGAAGACCGGCATGCTCGCCTCGGTCGAACTCGTCGAGACCGTCGCCGAACTGCTGGCCGGGGTGGACGCCCCGGTGGTGGTCGACCCGGTCGGGGTCTCCAAGCACGGGGACGCGCTGCTGGTCGCCGAGGCCGTCGCGACCGTCCGCGAGAAGCTGCTGCCGGTCGCCACCCTGGCCACCCCCAACCTGCACGAAGTGACCCAGCTCACCGGGCTGACCGTCGAGGACGAGTCGCAGATGCTGGACGCCGCCAAGGCGCTGGTCGACCTCGGGCCGCGCTGGGCGCTGGTCAAGGGCGGCCACCTGGAGGGCGAGGCCGCCGACCTGCTGTACGGCGGACCGGACGAGGTGCACTGGTTCCGGGCGCCGCGCTACGACAACCGCCACACCCACGGCACCGGCTGCACCCTGGCCAGCGCGATCGCCTCCGGCCTGGCCAAGGGCGAGCCGCTGCCGCGGGCGGTGGCCTCGGCCAAGGAGTACATCACCGGCGCGATCGCCGGGGGCTTCGCCCTGGGCGCCGGCATCGGCCCGGTCGACCACGCCTGGCGCTGGCGCTGAGGAACCCGGGAAAACAGAGGTGGGCGGGCTCCTGGATGGAGTCCGCCCACCACTGGTGAGTCCGGAAATCGGCGTAGTCGGCCACGGAAACAGCGAAGCCGGCTCATCCGAGGATGAACCGGCTCACTGGAGGACCGGCTTGCCGGTCTGCGCGTCAGCGCGAGACCTTACCGGCCTTGATGCACGAGGTGCAGACGTTGAGCCGCTTCGGCGTCCGCCCAATCACAGCGCGCACCGTCTGAATGTTGGGGTTCCAACGACGGGGGGTACGGCGGTGAGAGTGGGAGATGCTGTTGCCGAAGCCCGGCCCCTTGCCGCAGACGTCGCAGTTGGCAGCCACAGGAGTCACTCCAAGACTTCAGATCAGATACTTTCGAAAACCCCGCTCAGCCACCAGAACACTCACGTGAACCAGACCGGACAAGGGGGTGAGCCTGGACGGTTCCAGGCAACCGGAAGAGCATACAACGCTTGCTTCCGTCCCACGAAACTACCATGACCGGCCGAGTGATCGCTCCGGTCGCCGGTCCGGACGACCCCACCCGAGCCCCGATAACCTGCCGGTATCACCCCTCGCCGTTCATTGCCCGGCCATGTCGGCGTCCCATCCGGAGGAGACCTGGTGCTGCACACGCTCGACGCCCCGGCCGTGCGCACCTGGTGCCAGCTCGCCCTCCGCGCGCTCGGCCAGGCCCGCGAGGAGATCGACGCGCTCAACGTCTATCCCGTCCCGGACGGCGACACCGGCACCAACCTCTACCTGACCGTCGAGTCCGCCGCCGCCGAGGTGGAGAGCCGCTTCGCCGACCCCGTCGACCCGGGCCCCGGGCTGGCCGACACGGTCCGGGCGATGGCCCGCGGCGCGCTGGTCGGTGCCCGCGGCAACTCCGGGGTGATCCTCGCCCAGTGGCTGCGCGGCACCGCCGAGACGCTGGCCGAGGGCGGCGGCGCCGAACAGCTGCGGGCCGCCCTGCAGCGGGCCGCCGACTCCGCGTACCAGGCCGTCGCGGAGCCCGTCGAGGGCACCCTGCTGACCGTCGCCCGGGTCGCCGCCCGGGAGGCCGTACGGGCCGGGGACGGGCTCGCGCAGGTCGCCGACACCGCCTACCGGGCCGCCCGGGACGCGCTGCGGCACACCCCCGAACAGCTCGCCGTGCTGGCCGAGAACGGTGTGGTGGACGCCGGCGGGCGCGGCCTGGTGGCCGTCCTCGGCGCGCTCGCCGACGCCGTCGCCGGGCAGCAGCCGATGGGGCCGGTCGCGCTGCGCGGCGACATCCGGGCCGTCGAGAGCTGCGAGACCCACCTCAGGCCGCCCGGCCCCGGCCACCCCGCCTTCGAGGTCATCTACCTGCTGGACGCCCCCGACGAGGCGCTGCCCGCGCTGCGCGCGCGGCTCGGCGAACTCGGCGACTCCCTGGTGATCGGCGGCGGCGACGGCCTGTGGAACGTCCACGTCCACGTGGACGACGCGGGCGCCGCCGTGGAAGCCGGGGTCGGAGCCGGGCGCCCGCACCAGATCCGGATCACCCACTTCGCCGAGGCCGCCGCCCGCTCCGGCAGCGCCGCCGAGCGCGGCGAGCGCGAGGAACGGGCCCGGGCGGTGCTCTCGGTGGTCTCCGGCGGGGGCCTGGCCGAACTCTGCGAGCAGGCCGGCGCCGTCGTCCTGCACGCCGACCCGGACCGCCCGCCGGCCAGCGCCGAACTCGCCGCCGCCGTGCGCCGCTCGGCCGCCCGCGAGGTCGTCCTGCTGCTCAACGACCCCGAGCTGCGCGCCGCCGCCGGGGCCGCCGCCGACCAACTGCGCGAGGAGGGGGTGCGGATCGCCGTCCTGCCCACCCGCTCGCCGGTGCAGGGACTGGCGGCGCTGGCGGTGCACGAGGGCGGCCGCCGCTTCGACGAGGACGTGGTCGCCATGACCTCCGCCGCCGGGGCCACCCGGTACGCCGAGCTGGCCGTCGCCGAGGGGGAGTCCTGGACGATGGCCGGGGTCTGCCAGGCCGGGGACGTGCTCGGGCTGATCGACGGCGACGTCGCGGTGATAGGCGTCGGCCTGGCCGAGGTCGGCGAGAGCGTGCTGGACCGGATGCTCGGCGCGGGCGGTGAACTCGTCACCCTGATCCTCGGCGAGGGCGCCGACGAGGCGCTCGCCGAACGGCTCGTCGCCCACGTCCGGCACCGGCGGCCCGAGGTGGACGCGGTGGTCTTCCACGGCGGCCAGGAACCGGCGCCGCTCCTCATCGGGGTCGAGTAGCGCCGCCCCGGCGGCGGACGGGCGGGCGACCAGCGCCGTTCTGTCCGTCCGGTGGTGTAGACAGGGGCCTGATGGGCGCTCTCGATGAACCACTGACCAAGCTCGTCGGCGACCGCACCGCGAAGGTGCTCGCCGACAGCCTCAAGCTGCGCACGGTCGGGGACCTGCTGCACCACTATCCGCGCCGCTACGTCGAACGCGGCCAGCTCACCAGCCTGGACGAGCTGGAGGTCGACGAGCACGTCACCGTGCTGGCCAGGATCGAGAAGGTCACCCTGATCCCGTTCCGCGGGCGCAAGGGCGACCGACTGGAGGTCGTCGTCACCGACGGCCGCAGCCGGCTCTCGCTGGTCTTCTTCAACCAGGGCTGGCGGCAGAAGGAGCTCAGGGCCGGCGCCCAGGGCCTGTTCGCGGGCAAGGTCGGGGTCTTCAACCGGACCCGCCAGCTCGTCTCCCCGGACTACCAGCTGCTCGACGAGGACGCCGGGTCGGACGCGGCACGGCAGTTCGCCGGCCGGCTCATCCCGGTGTACGGCGCCAGCGCGCAGATGCCCAGCTGGAAGCTGTCGATCTGCATCGAGACCGCGCTCACCAAGCACCTCGGCGACGTCGGCGAACCGCTGCCCGCCGAACTGCGCGAGCGGCACGACCTGATCCCGCTGCCCGAGGCGCTGGAGCTGATCCACCGCCCGCGCGGCCACGCCGACCGCGAGCGCGCCCAGAGCCGGCTGCGCTGGGACGAGGCCTTCGTGCTGCAGGTCGCCCTCGCCCAGCGCCGGGCCGCCGACTCCGCCCTGCCCGCCAAGCCGCGCCGGGCCCGCGAGGGCGGCCTGCTGGACGCCTTCGACGCCCGGCTGCCGTTCACCCTCACCGAGGGCCAGCAGAAGGTCTCCGCCGAGATCGCCGCCGACCTGGCCACCGAGCACCCGATGCACCGGCTGCTCCAGGGCGAGGTCGGCTCGGGGAAGACTCTCGTCGCCCTGCGCGCCATGCTCGCCGTGGTGGACGCGGGCGGCCAGGCGGTGCTGCTCGCGCCCACCGAGGTGCTCGCCCAGCAGCACCACCGCTCGATCGTCGAGATGATGGGGGACCTCGCCGAGGGCGGCATGCTGGGAGGCTCCGACCTCGGCACCCGGGTGGTGCTGCTGACCGGCTCGATGGGCGTCCCCGCCCGCCGCCAGGCGCTGCTCGACATGGCCTGCGGGGACGCCGGGATCGCCATCGGCACCCACGCGCTGATCGAGGACAAGGTGCAGTTCCAGGACCTCGGCCTGGTCGTGGTGGACGAGCAGCACCGCTTCGGCGTCGAGCAGCGGGACGCGCTGCGCGCCAAGGGCGAGCAGCCGCCGCACCTGCTGGTGATGACCGCCACCCCGATCCCGCGCACCGTCGCGATGACCGTCTTCGGGGACCTGGAGACCTCCGTCCTGGACCAGCTGCCGGCCGGCCGCTCGCCGATCTCCACCCACGTCGTCCCGGCCCTGGAGAAGCCCAACTTCCTCACCCGGGCCTGGGAGCGGGTCCGCGAGGAGGTCGCCAAGGGCCACCAGGCGTACGTGGTCTGCCCCCGGATCGGGGACGAGGAGCCCGCCGCCGACGTCGGGAAGAAGCGCCGCAGGGCCGCCGAGGAGGACTTCGAGGAGGTCGCCGACGCGGGCGCCGCGAGCGACGAACGGCGGCCCCCGCTCTCGGTGGTGGAGACGGCCGACAAGCTGGTCAGGGGGCCGCTCGCCGGGCTGCGGGTGGAGATCCTGCACGGCCGGCTCGCACCGGAGGCCAAGGACGAGGTGATGCGCCGGTTCGCGGCCGGCGAGGTGGACGTGCTGGTCGCCACCACGGTGATCGAGGTCGGCGTCAACGTCCCCAACTCCACCGCGATGGTCATCATGGACGCCGACCGCTTCGGCGTCTCCCAGCTCCACCAGCTGCGCGGCCGGGTCGGCCGCGGCAGTGCGGCGGGCCTGTGCCTGCTGGTCAGCGAGATGCCCGGGGGCAGCGCCGCGAGGGCCCGGCTGGACGCGGTGGCGGGCACCCTGGACGGCTTCGAGCTGTCCCGGATCGACCTCGAACAGCGCCGCGAGGGCGACGTGCTGGGCCAGGCGCAGTCCGGGGTGAAGTCCTCGCTCAAGGTGCTCTCGGTCCTGGAGGACGAGGAGGTCATCCTCACCGCCCGCACCGAGGCCACCGGCCTGGTCGCCGAGGACCCGGACCTCGCCGCCCACCCGGAGCTGCGCACCGCGCTGGAGAGCCTGCTCGACGAGGACCGCGCGGCCTACATGGAGAAGGGCTGAGCCGTTCCGGCGGAGCCGGATTGTCAGACCCCCGGGAGAGAATGAAGGTGTTCAGGGCGCACCTCCAAGGTGCGTACCTGGCACGACACTTGGGGGTCATGCCATGGCATTCCGTCATCTCAACGAGCTCCCGCTGGGCGACAAGGTCTTCCGGATCGAACTCGCCAGCGACGACGACCGCGAGGTCACCCTCACCCTGACCGGCTGGCGCGAGGGGGCGGCCGCCGCACCGCTCGCCTCGGGCCGGCTCCGCCTGCCGGTCGAGGACGTCGCCTCGCTGCGGATCGCGCTCAACCGCGCGCTGCGGGCGCTGGCGATCGTCGCCGACGTCTCCGAGCCCATCCCCGACCGCGACGTGCTGCGCGAGCTGTACCCCGGCCACGGCGCCCCCTGGGTGCCGCAGCACGAGGAGGAGCTGGTCCGGCGCTTCCACGACGGCGAGACCGTCGCCCGGATCGCCGCCCGCTTCGGTCGCACGCCCGACTCCGTCCGGACCAAGCTGCGCGAGCTCGGGCACGACCCGCGCCGCCCCGAGTTCTGCCCGCCCGACGGCTGCCTGTCCTGGTCCCGCTACGCCTCGCCGGCCCTGCTCGGCGCGAGCGCCCCGGCCCAGGCGGCGGACTCCGAGGCGAGCTGACCACCCGTGGGTGACGGTGCGGCCCGGCGGGAGCGTCCCGCCGGGCCGCACCGGTCCGGCACCGGCGCGCTCCTGCGGGTCGGGGCGGGATAGCGTGGTCGGGCAGCGACGAAAGGACCTCCCACCACCATGACCCGCGTGATCGCCGGGGCGGCCGGCGGCCGCCGGCTGGCCGTACCGCCCGGCCGGGGCACCCGACCGACCTCCGACAAGGCCCGCGAGGCGATGTTCTCCACCCTGGAGGCGCTGCACGGAACCGTGCGCGGAACCCGGATGCTGGACCTGTTCGGCGGATCGGGCGCGGTCGGGCTGGAGGCGCTGTCGCGCGGCGCCGAGCACGTCCTGCTGGTCGAGGCGGACGCCCAGGCGGCCCGGGTGATCCGGGAGAACGTCCGGACGATCGGCCTGCCCGGCGCCGAGGTGCGGGCGGCCAGGGCCGAGAAGGTGATCGCCGGCCCGCCTCCGCAGAGCCCGTACGACCTGGTCTTCCTCGACCCGCCGTACGTGGTGACGGACGAGGAGGTCCGCGAGATGCTGATCACACTCCTGGCCGGGGGCTGGCTCACGGAGGACGCACTCGTCACCGTGGAGCGCAGCACCCGCGGCGGCGGCTTCGACTGGCCCGAGGGCTTCGAGGAGCTCCGCTCCCGCCGCTACGGCGAGGGAACGCTCTGGTACGGTCGCGCCGCCGCGGCCGGCGAGCAGGAGTAGCGGGCCGCCGCCCGCAGCAGCCGTCATCCCACGAGGGAGCACACACGCCATGCGCCGAGCCGTCTGTCCCGGTTCGTTCGACCCGATCACCAACGGCCACCTCGACATCATCGAGCGGGCTTCGAAGCTGTACGACATGGTGCACATCGCGGTCCTGATCAACCGGAACAAGCAGGGCATGTTCACCGTCGAGGAGCGGATCGGCCTGATCGAGGAGGTCACCGCCGGCTTCGGGAACGTGGTGGTCGAGTCGCACCACGGCCTGCTGGTGGACTACTGCCGGGAGCGCGGCATCCCCGCGATCATCAAGGGCCTGCGCGCCGTCAGCGACTTCGACTACGAGCTCCAGATGGCCCAGATGAACCACGGTCTGACCGGGGTGGAGACGCTGTTCGTGCCGACCTCGCCGACGTACAGCTTCCTCTCCTCGACGCTGGTCAAGGAGGTCGCCTCGTACGGCGGCGACGTCTCGCACCTGCTGCCCGCGACGGTGCACGGCCGGCTGGTGGAGCGGATCGCGGAGCGCAAGGCCCAGCAGTAGCCGTCCGTCCCTTTCCTGCCGGTTCGTCACGGATCGTCCCGCGGGCGGCAGACCGGTTCGGCTGAGGCGTTGTGACCGTGCCCGGCAGTGGCCGTACAGTCTGTATTCCTGCCCTGCGGTGAGGTCCACCGCGTCGGGCCTGCCTCCGCCGGACCGTCGGCGGCACACGGAAAGACGAAGCCCCGTGGACGTGCAGAACAAGGTCGACGAGATCGTGGCGGCGGTCGAGAACGCCCGCTCGATGCCGATGTCGGCCTCCTGCGTGGTGAACCGGGCCGAGCTGATCGGCCTGCTCAACGACCTCAGGTCGGCGCTGCCCGCCGAACTGGCCCAGGCCCAGTCGGTGATGGCCGACCACGAGCAGGTGGTGGCGGGCGCCCAGGCCGAGGCCGACCGGATCATCCAGGGCGCGCACGCCGAGCGCGGCTCGCTGATCTCGGACACCGAGGTGGTCCGCCGGGCCCAGGCCGAGGCCGACCGGATCCTCGCCGAGGCGCGCGCCGAGGTCGACACCAAGCGGGCCGAGGCCGACGACTACGTGGACAGCAAGCTCGCCAACTTCGAGGTCGTGCTGACCAAGACGCTGGGCGCGGTCGGCCGCGGCCGCACCAAGCTGCGCGGCGAGTCCAGCGTCTTCGAGGCCGAGCCCGACACCGAGAGCGACGGCGAGGAGTTCCGTCCGCAGCGGATCAGCCCGAGCCCCGAGGTCGACGAGTACGTCGATGTGAAGCTCGCCACCCTGGAGAACGTGCTCGGCGCCACCCTGGAGGCCGTCGGCAAGGGCCGGGACAAGCTGCTCGGCAAGCGGCCGATCGACGAGCTGGGCGCCTACCTCGCCGCCGCCGACCAGGCCCAGCAGGCCAAGGAGCGGGCCGAGGCGGTGGCCGCGGGCTTCGCCCACGACCCCGAGGGCGACGACATCGCCTGGTACCGCGAGGACGTCCCGCAGCAGCAGACCTGGCCGGAGCAGACCCCGGCCGCGGCCGACTGGCAGGCCCCCGGCACCGACCAGTACGCGGCCGCCCAGCAGCCGGGCGGGCAGTACGTCGAGGTGTACGGCGGCTACGACCCGGCCGGCCAGGGCGACCCGTACAACACCCAGTGGGGCCAGCAGCAGGGCGGCTACCAGCAGCAGGGCTACCAGGACCAGCAGGGCGGCTACAGCTATCCCCAGCAGCAGGGCTACGCCGCGCAGTCGTACGACGGCTACGCCTACCCCCAGCAGCCCACCGCGCCGCCGGCCGTGCCGCACCAGCAGCAGGGCCAGCAGCAGGGCCAGGGGCAGGGCCTGGACGAGACCAGCTTCTTCGACACCAGCATGATCGACATGACCAGGCTGCGGGAGCTCGGCGGCCGCTGAACCGGCCCGGCGCGGCGGTGCGGGAGTCTCCTGACGGGACCGAAGTTGGGCCTGACGGGAGACTCCGGTAGTCTGACCACTCCGGCCCCTCCATGTCCGGCTGTCGGCTTGCCCTCGCAACGCCGGTCCGGGCGGAGACGCCACCGAAGATCCCCCCAGGAAGTCAGGACACCGTGAACCGCCTCGACCACCGCGACCCCCTCGTGTTCGACACGCACGAGCTCGGTCGGCGTCCGGGCTCGATGCGCAAGGTGAGCCGGACCCTGGAGGCCCCCGAAGGCTTCGGGATCATCGACGTCATCGGCGTGCCGGAGAAGAGCCCGATCGACCTGGAGCTCCGCCTGGAGTCCGTGGTCGAGGGCGTGCTGGTCACCGGCACCGCCGAGGCCCACGTCGAGGGCGAGTGCGTCCGGTGCCTGGAGCCCGTCGAGTTCGACATCGACGTGGACTTCCAGGAGCTGTACTACTACCCGGAGTCCGACGAGCGCCACCGCGCCCGGACGACCGGGACCGAGGACCTCGACGAGGACTCGGAAGAAGAGACTTACCGTCTGGAGGGCGACTTCTTCGACCTCCAGCCGGTGCTGCGTGACGCGGTGGTGCTCGCACTGCCGCTGCAGCCGGTGTGCCAGGAAGACTGCCTGGGCCTGTGCTCCGAGTGCGGAGCGCGCCTGAGCGACGACCCGGCGCACCACCACGATGCCGTCGACCCCCGGTGGGCGGCTCTGCAGGGACTCTCCGCCGCCCCCGGCGACGAGGGTGACGGATCTAAGAACAGCGACACCCGTGAGGGTCTCGCCGAGAACCAGGAGAAGTAGCCGTGGCTGTTCCGAAGCGGAAGATGTCGCGCAGCAACACGCGCCACCGTCGGTCCAACTGGAAGGCCGTCGTTCCGGCCCTCGTGGCGTGCGACCGCTGCCACGAGCCGAAGCTGGGCCACATCGCGTGCCCGAGCTGCGGCACGTACAACCGTCGCCAGGTCCTCTCGGTCTGATCGGCGGGGTGTACGGATCGATGTCGGACGGTAACTCCACCCGCAAGGCGACCACCGCCCCGAAGGGTTCTTCGGGCGGCGGCAAGGCCGGCGGGCCGGCTTCGACCGAATACGACGTCCTGGAAGGGCGCCTCGGGTACACACTCGAGCGCGCCCTTCTGGTACGTGCCCTGACCCACCGCTCGTACGCGTACGAGAACGGCGGGCTGCCCACCAACGAGCGCCTGGAGTTCCTCGGCGACTCGGTGCTGGGCCTCGTGGTGACCGACACCCTCTACCGCGTCCACCCGGACGTCCCGGAGGGCACGCTCGCCAAGCTGCGCGCCGCGGTGGTCAACTCCCGCGCATTGGCGGACGTCGGCCGTGGTCTGGACCTCGGCGCGTTCATCCGCCTCGGCAAGGGCGAGGAGGGCACCGGCGGCCGCGACAAGTCGTCGATCCTCGCCGACACCGTCGAGGCCGTGATCGGCGCCGTCTACCTGGACCGGGGACTGGACGCGGCCACCGAGTTCGTCCACCGGCTGTTCGACCCGCTGATCGAGGAGTCCTCTCAGCTGGGAGCCGGCCTGGACTGGAAGACCAGCCTGCAGGAGCTCACCGCCTCGGTGGGCATCGGCGTGCCGGAGTACGTGGTCATGGAGTCCGGTCCGGACCACGAGAAGACCTTCACCGCGGCGGCCCGGGTGGCCGGCGAGGACTTCGGCAGCGGCGTCGGCCGTTCGAAGAAGGAAGCCGAGCAGAAGGCCGCCGAGAGCGCCTGGCGCGCGATCAAGGAGAAGTACGCCGACCGGCTGCCCGCCGGGGCGTGACCTCGAAGTAGCCTTCACTCCTGCTGATCCGTACCGAGCAGGAGGCGTGTTCCCGTGCCCGAACTTCCCGAGGTCGAGGTCGTCCGCCGTGGTCTGGCCAACTGGGTGGCCGGGCGGACCGTCGCCGACGTCCAGGTGCTGCACCCGCGCGCGGTGCGCCGCCAGCCGGCCGGCGCGGCCGACTTCACCGCCCGGCTCACCGGCACCATCCTCGGCACCGCGCAGCGCCGCGGCAAGTACCTGTGGGTGCCGCTGGCCGGGACGGGCGCGGGCTTCTCGCTGATCGGCCACCTCGGGATGAGCGGCCAGCTGCTCGTCCAGGACCCGTCCGTACCCGACGAGACGCACCTGCGGGTGCGGCTGCGCTTCGCCGACGGCGGGCGCGAACTGCGCTTCGTCGACCAGCGGACCTTCGGCGGCCTGGCGGTCGAGGAGGCCGAGGACGGGGACCCGGAGGGCACCCCGGTGTCCATCGCGCACATCGCCCGCGACCCGCTCGACCCGCGCTTCGACGACGCCGCCTTCGCGGCCGCGCTGCGCGCCAAGCGGACCACCGTCAAGCGCGCCCTGCTCGACCAGACCCTGATCAGCGGCGTCGGCAACATCTACGCCGACGAGGCGCTGTGGCGCTCCAAGCTGCACTACGACCGCCCGACCACGACCCTCACCCGCCCGCAGGCCCTGCTGCTGCTGGCCAACGCCCGGGACGTGATGACCGCGGCGCTCGCCGTCGGCGGCACCAGCTTCGACAGCCTCTACGTCAACGTGAACGGCGAGAGCGGCTACTTCTCCCGGGACCTCGACGCCTACGGCCGCGAGCAGGAGCCCTGCCGGCGCTGCGGCACCCCGATCCGGCGGGCGGCCTGGATGAACCGCTCCAGCTACTTCTGCCCCCGCTGCCAGCGGGTGCCGCGCGCCCGCAGCGGAGGCTGAGCCGTCGGGCGTGCCCCGCGGACCTCCGCCCGGTCGGACGGGGTCCGCGGGGCACGCCCCGCGCTACTTCCGGGTGAGTTCGGGCTCCTGGACGGCCGGCTCCCCGGGCGTGCCGTGGGTGTCCTGGCCGAAGTAGGCGACCCCGACCGCGGCGACCACCGCGAGCAGGAAGCCGATCACACCGAGCCAGCCCAGGCCGGCCTTGGAGGAGTCGCCGAGCCAGAGCACGCCGACCGCGCCGGGCAGCACCGTCTCGCCGACCACCAGCGCGGCGGTCGCGCCGTTCACTGAGCCGATCTGCAGCGCCACGGTGTGGATGTACATGCCGCCGAGACCGCCGACCAGGACCGCGTACAGCGCCGGGTCGGAGAGCAGCTCGCCGAACGCGAACGGCTCGATGCCGTTGAGGATGCGCACCCCGACGCCCAGGGCGCCGAAGCCGAGGCCGGAGAGCAGACCGGCGACGATCGCGCCGTTGGCGCCCATCCGCCGCACCAGCAGGCTGCCGCCGACCAGCAGCACGGTGGTGATGATCAGCAGCCACCAGTGGAAGGACATCGCCGCGTGGTGGCCGCCCTCCGGCCCCGCCGAGACGGCCAGCAGCACCAGCGCCGAGCAGAGCACGGCGATCGACGCCCACTCCAGCTGCTTGAGCCGGATCCCCAGCAGCTTGATGCTGAGCACCGCGGTGATCACCAGGTTGGCGCTGATGATGGTCTGGGACAGGAACAGCGGCAGCAGTCGGGCGGCCAGTGCGCCGAGCCCGAAACCGATCAGGTCGAGCACCGTGCCGAGGATGAACTCCCAGGTGACGGCGGCCTTCGCGGTCGAGGACAGGCTCGGGCCGCCGTGCTCGGTGGTCGAGGTGGTGGCGCCCTTGGCGGCCTCCTCCCGCGCGGAGCGGCGGGATCCGACGGCCTGGAGGACCGAGCCGGTGCCGTAGCAGGCGGATGCCGCCACGGCGGTGACGAGGCCGATGATCACCAAGTGCTCCGATCGGGAGTCGGGTCAGGAACGAGCTGAGTAAAGAAAAGGCAATGGGACCGGTGGTCCGGGACCACTATGCCCGTTCGCACGGTACGGTCGGCACGCCCCCCGCAGTGCCCCGGAGCCCGGTCGGACCCGCCGGAACGTACGTCCGGGAGCCTCGCGGGGTTCCCGCCCGGAACCCGCCTCAGGGGTGGCTGGGGGAAACATCATCCCCGAGGAGGGGAGCGGGCCCGGCGGACGGCGGGGGCTCTTGTCAGTACCAGTATGCGAAGGGTATGGCGTGCTCAGCCGCCGGTCGCGGTAGCGTCGGGGGCATGAGAACCCTTGCACGACGTTCCCGGGGCGCCGGGCCGCTTGCCCTGGTGGCGGCGCTGCTCGGGCTGCTGCTCCTGGTGGCGCCCGCGGCCTCGGCCGCCGGCGGGCTGAGTGATGCCGCGGCCACCCTGAAGAAGGGCCAGGTCTACGTCGCCCCGGCCATGACCAGCCGATTCAGCGAGTCCCAGGCCGACGCCCTGAGCAAGAAGATCGACAAGGCCGACAAGCCGATCTTCATCGCGGTCATCCCCGACTCCGCGTACGCGAAGTCCACCCTCCAGGACCTCCGCACCCTGGTGGGCGTCGACGGCGTCTACGCGGTCTGGCACGACGGCAAGCTCGACGCCGGCGGCGACCGCGGCGCGATGGGCGCCGCCCAGGCCCAGCGCATCGCCGGCGCGGCCCAGCGCTCCAACGGCGGCGACATCAACGCCACCCTGAACTCCTTCGTCGACCAGGCCGCCCCGCAGACCAAGGGCACCGGGGTCAACCACAGCACCTCGATCGCCTGGGTGGTCATCCCGCTCGTGCTGGTCGCGCTCGCCGGCACCGGCGTCTTCCTGCTGTTCCGCCGCGCCAAGAAGCGCAAGGAGGAGCAGGCCAGGGCCGAGCTGGAGCAGCTGCGCCGGGTCGTGGACGAGGACATCACCGCCTTCGGCGAGGAGCTGGACCGGCTCGACTTCAGCCCGGCCGCGGCCGACGCCGACGACGCCCAGCGCACCGACTACACCCACGCCCTGGACTCGTACGAGAAGTCCAAGCGGCTGATGGACGAGGCGAAGAAGCCCGAGGACGTCAAGGAGGTCACCGAGGCGATCGAGGACGGCCGCTTCTCGCTGGCCACCCTGGCCGCCCGGCGGGAGAAGCGGCCGCTGCCCGAGCGCCGCCCCCCGTGCTTCATGGACCCGCGGCACGGCCCGTCCGTCAAGGACGTGGACTGGGCCCCGGCCGGCGGCTCCGCCCGTGCCGTGCCGGTCTGCCAGGCCGACGCGGACCGGGTGGCGGCCGGCCTCGACCCGGCGATCCGCACCGTCGACACCGACCAGGGCCCGCAGCCGTACTGGAACGCCGGCCCCGCGTACGCCCCGTACGCCGGCGGGTACTACAGCGGCTTCGGCGGCGGCCTGCTGCCCGGCCTGCTGGTCGGCACCATGCTCGGCTCGATGATGAGCTCCCCGGCCTACGCGGCGGCGCCGATGATGGACGGCGGCTACCAGGACCAGTACGAGGGCGGCGACTTCACCGGCGCCGACTTCAACGCGGCCGACTTCGGTGGCGGTGGCGACTTCGGTGGTGGCGACTTCGGCGGCGGGGACTGGTAGTCCGCCCAGCCGACCGACCAGGTCAGCGGCCCCGCCGGTGCTCCGGCGGGGCCGCTCCCGTTCGCGCGGGGACGCGCGCGGGAGGCTAGGGTCGGGGCATGCACGGTCGTGACGCCCACAGTGAGGAACCGGTCCGGGTGACCGCCTGGGTCCGGGGGAAGGTCCAGCAGGTCGGGTTCCGCTGGTGGACCAGGGCGCGGGCGCTGGAGATCGGCCTGACCGGCTACGCCGGCAACCTCGGCGACGGCCGGGTGCAGGTGGTGGCCGAGGGGCTCGCGGCCGACTGCGAGCAGCTGCTGGCCAGACTGCGCGGCCCGGGGACCCCGGGGAACGTCAGCGGGGTCACCGAGATCTGGACGGCCGTCGGCCCCGGTTACGAGGGCTTCGAGATCCGCTGAGCCGCCCCGGGCCCGCCCTGCGGCGGCCCGGCGCGCGGCTCGCCGCTCGGTCCGCAAGCGGGCTTCCGCGAAAAGATCCGGAACTGGCGGTGTCACGAGGTTGCCATCTGGGCAGACTCGTGGTTGACTCCGCATCGAACGATGATCCACGAGCACGGGGTGGACCGGGCCCGAGGCCCCCAGGCGTGACGACTCCGCCGGGCAGGTGACAGGGGCGCGGTAGCGTGCGGTGATCGTGTTGACCCTTTCCGTCTTTGGTGAGACGCTGGAAGCCCGCGCACACGACCGCGTTCTCCCGGCAGGCGCATACCCTCGTGAGCCCAGCTCACGGTGTTGTGCCGTAGTGCCCAGCCAGCACTTCCGGTGACGCGCCGCGCGTGCGTCCCCCTTCCCCCTAGACCTGGACCGTTCCGGTTCGGTCACTCAGCGTGGAGGACCATTCATCATGGCAAAGGCGCTTCTCGGGTACGTCGGCGGCCCCGACCCGCGAATGCTCTCCGAGATGCGACGGCTTCAGCAGCGCGTCCAGGATCTTGAAGCCGAGCTCCTTCGGATGCAGGCTGAGAACGACGCTCTGACCGCTGTCGCTGACGAGCACTCGCTGCTCAACAGCATCGATCTGGATCAGCGGGAGCCGGCTCTCACCTGAGTCCCGCCCGGTCCTCGCAGATCGACGCCGCTGTGCACTGAGCCGCCCCGAAAGGGACGCAGCTTGCAAGGGACGCCCGGATGTGGCGTCCCTTCGTCGTGTCCGGCTCCGGATACAGTCGGTTCCCGTCGTGAGCGATTGAGGAGACCGGCCGCGTGCACCTGAAGAGTCTGACGCTGCGCGGGTTCAAGTCCTTCGCCTCCAGCACCACCCTGCGCTTCGAGCCGGGCATCACCTGCGTCGTCGGGCCGAACGGCTCGGGGAAGTCGAACGTGGTCGACGCGCTGTCCTGGGTGATGGGCGAGCAGGGGGCCAAGTCGCTGCGCGGCGGCAAGATGGAGGACGTCATCTTCGCCGGGACCAGCGGGCGCGCCCCGCTCGGCCGCGCCGAGGTCAGCCTCACCATCGACAACGTCGACGGTGCCCTGCCGATCGACTACTCCGAGGTGACCATCACCCGGACCATGTTCCGCAACGGCGGCAGCGAGTACGCGCTCAACGGCGAGACCTGCCGCCTGCTGGACATCCAGGAACTGCTCTCCGACTCCGGCATCGGCCGCGAGATGCATGTCATCGTCGGCCAGGGGCAGCTGGACTCCGTCCTGCACGCCGACCCGATGGGCCGACGCGCCTTCATCGAGGAGGCGGCCGGCATCCTCAAGCACCGCAAGCGCAAGGAGAAGGCGCTGCGGAAGCTGGACGCGATGCAGGCCAACCTCAACCGGGTCCAGGACCTGGTGGCCGAACTGCGCCGCCAGCTCGGACCGCTCGGCCGACAGGCCCGGATCGCCCGCCGGGCCGCCGGCATCCAGGCCGACCTGCGCGACGCCCGGCTGCGGCTGCTCGCCGACGACCTCGGCGTGCTGCGCCGGGCCGTCGAGGCCGAGGTCGCGGACGAACTGGCGCTGCGGCTGCGCCGCACCACCGTCGAGCAGGAACTGGCCCGAGCGGTGCAGCGCGAGCGCGTCCTGGAGGCGCAGGTCCAGCAGCTCGGCCCCGGCCTGGAGACCGCCCGGCAGACCTGGTACCGGCTCTCCGCGCTGGCCGAGCGCACCCGCGGCACCGTCGGGCTGGCCGAGGCCCGGGCCCGGCACGCCGTCGCAGGGGGCCGGGGCGAGGAACGGCGCGGGCGCGATCCCGAGGAACTGGAGCGGGAGGCCGAGCAGGTCCGCGAGCAGGAGGCCGCGCTGACCGAGGCGCTGGAGGAGACCCGGTACGCGCTGGCCGAGGCCGTCGAGCGCAAGGGCGGACTGGAACGGGACCTGGCCGCCGAGGAGCGCCGGCTGCGGGACGCCGCCCGGGCCATCGCCGACCGCCGGGAGGGCCTGGCCCGGCTGCAGGGGCAGGCCGCCGCCGCCCGGTCCAAGGCCGCCGCGGCGCAGGCCGAGATCGGCCGGCTCACCGAGGCCAGGGACGAGGCGCTGCTGCGCGCCGAGGCGGCCCAGGGCGAACTGGACGAACTCCAGCAGCAGGTGGACGGCCTCGCCGGGGAGGACGAACAGGCCGAGGCCCGGTACCGGCGGGCGCGCGAGCGGCTGGCCGCCGTGGAGGCGGAACTGGCCGCGGCCCGGGAGACGGCCGGCGCCGCCGAGCGCGAGCGGGCCGGGCTGACCGCGCGGCACGAGGCGCTCTCCCTCGGGCTGCGCCGCAAGGACGGCACCGGGGCGCTGCTGGAGGCGGGGGAGCGGCTGGGCGGGCTGCTCGGCCCGGCGGCCGCGCTGCTGCGGATCGAGCCGGGGTACGAGGTGCCGCTCGCCGCGGCGCTCGGTGCGGTGGCCGACGCGGTGGCCGTCGACTCGCCGTCCGCCGCCGCCGGGGCGCTGCGGCTGCTGCGGGCCGAGGACGCCGGCCGGGCCGCGCTACTGATCGCCGGTGCCGCCGAAGTGGCGGAGGCGGCGGGGGAGTTGCCCGCCGGTTCCCGCTGGGCGGCCGAACTGGTGGACGGCCCGGCCGAGTTGCTCGGTGCGGTCCGGCGGCCGCTGGCCGCGGTGGCGGTGGTCGAGGACCTGGACCAGGCGCTGCGGCTGGTCGCCTCGCGGCCCGGAATCCGCGCCGTCACCGCCGACGGGGACCTGCTCGACGCCGGCTTCGCCCAGGGCGGGTCCGGCGGTGCGCCCAGCCTGCTGGAGACCCAGGCGGCGGTGGACGAGGCGGCCCGGGCGATCGGTGAACTCACCGCCCGCTGCGCCGAGTCGGCCGAGCGCCTCGCCGAACTCACCGAGCAGCGACGGGAGTCGGCCGCCGAGGTGGAGCAACTGGCCGAGCGGCGGCGGCAGGCGGAGAAGGACCGGGCCCAGGTCGCCGGGGCGCTCGGCCGGCTCGGCGGGCAGGCCCGCGCCGCCGCCGGGGAGGCCGAGCGGCTGTCGGCCGCGGCCGCACGGGCCGAGCAGGGGCTGACCGAGCTGCTGGACGGCGCCGAGGAACTGGCGCGGCGCCTGGCCGCCGCCGAGGAGTCGGCCCGGGCGGGGGAGGACGAGCCGGACGCCGCCGAACAGCAGCGGCTGGCCGAGGCCGCGAGCGACGCCCGGCAGGCCGAGCTGGAGGCCCGGCTCGCCGTGCGCACCCACGAGGAGCGGGTCCGCGCCCTGACGGGCCGGGCCGACCAGTTGGACCGGGCCGCCCGCGCCGAGCGCGAGGCGCGCGCCCGGGCCGCCGAGCGCCGCCGGCGCGCCGAGCACGACGCCTCGGTGGCGAACGCCGTCGCGGCGGGCGCCCGGCAGCTGCTGGCCTGCCTGGAGGTGTCGCTGGCCCGCGCGGACGCCGGGCGCGCGGCCGTCGAACAGGCGCGCACCGAGCGCGAGCAGGAGCTGCGCGAGCACCGGGAGCACGGCCGCGGGCTCAAGGAGGAGCTGGACAAGCTCGTCGACGCCGGGCACCGGGACGAGGTGCTGCGGGCCGAGAAGCGGCTGCGGATCGAGCAGCTGGAGGCGCGCGCGCTGGAGGAGTTCGGCATCGACGGCGGCGAACTGCTCGCCTCGTACGGGCCGGACCAGCCCGTCCCGCCGTCGCCCCCGCAGGACGGGACGGAGCCGGGGGAGCCGTACCCGTACGTCCGTGCCGAGCAGGAGAAGCGGCTGCGGGCGGCCGAGAAGGCGTACCAGCAGCTCGGCAGGGTCAACCCGCTGGCGCTGGAGGAGTTCACCGCGCTGGAGGAGCGCCACCGCTTCCTCGGCGAGCAGCTGGACGACCTCAAGCGCAGCCGGCGCGACCTGATGGACATCGTCCGGGACGTGGACCAGCGGGTCGAGCAGCTGTTCACCTCGGCGTACCACGACACCGCCGCCCAGTTCGAGGGCGTCTTCGCCCGGCTCTTCCCGGGCGGCGAGGGCCGGCTGGTGCTGACCGACCCGGACGACATGCTCGGCACCGGGGTCGAGGTGGAGGCCCGCCCGCCGGGCAAGAAGGTCAAGCGGCTGTCGCTGCTCTCCGGCGGCGAGCGCTCGTTGACCGCGGTGGCGCTGCTGGTGGCGATCTTCAAGGCCCGGCCCAGCCCGTTCTACGTGATGGACGAGGTGGAGGCGGCGCTGGACGAGACCAACCTGCGCCGGCTGATCGGGATCATGGAGGAGCTGCGGGAGAGCTCCCAGCTGATCGTCATCACCCACCAGAAGCTCACCATGGAGTCGGCCGACGCCCTCTACGGCGTGACGATGAAGGGCGACGGCATCTCCCGGGTGATCAGCCAGCGGCTGCGCGAAGAGCACCGGGAGCGGCGGCCGCGGGCGGTACGCACCGCATCGGTGTAGTGCGCACCGCATCGGTGTGGGTCGGCTGCGGTCCATCCGGCCCCCGGTCGCGGATACTGGAGCGGTTATGGAATACGTGATTCTTGCCGTAGTCATCGCCGTGATCGCCATCGGTGCGATCGCGGGCCTCGTCGTTTCCGGCAGACGACGCCAGCAGCTGCCCCCGAAGTCGCAGGCGCCGGTCATCACGGCGCCGAAGCCCACCCCGCAGGAACCCCAGGTCGGCGAGGAGTCCGCGCCGCCGACCGAGGCGCCCCGCCGCACCGTCGAGGAGGTGGAACTCCCGGCGGAGCCGGAGGCCGCCGAGGCCCCCGAGGCTCCCGAGGCCGTCGAGGTCGTGCCCGTCGAGGCCGAGGCGGCGCCCGCCGTCGAGGTCCCCGAGCCCACCGCCGGCCGGCTGGTCCGGCTGCGCTCGCGGCTCTCCCGTTCGCAGAACTCGCTCGGCAAGGGTCTGCTCTCGCTGCTCTCCCGGGAGCATCTGGACGAGGACACCTGGGAGGAGATCGAGGACACGCTGCTCACCGCCGACGTCGGTGTCACCCCGACCCAGGAGCTGGTCGAGCGGCTGCGCACCCGGGTGAAGGTGCTCGGCACCCGTACCCCCGACGAGCTGCGCGCGCTGCTGCGCGAGGAGCTGGTCGAGCTGATCGGCAAGGACGCCGACCGCACCGTCCGCTCCACCAGGCACGAGGAGGGCCCGGCGGTGGTCCTGGTGGTCGGCGTCAACGGCGTCGGCAAGACCACCACCACCGGCAAGCTGGCCCGCGTCCTGGTCGCCGACGGCCGCAGGGTGGTGCTCGGCGCCGCCGACACCTTCCGTGCCGCCGCCGCCGACCAGCTCCAGACCTGGGGCGAGCGGGTGGGTGCGCGCACCGTGCGCGGCCCGGAGGGCGGGGACCCGGCCTCGATCGCGTTCGACGCGGTCAAGGAGGGCATCGCCGAGGGCGTCGACACCGTGCTGATCGACACCGCCGGCCGCCTGCACACCAAGACCGGCCTGATGGACGAGCTGGGCAAGGTCAAGCGGGTCGTCGAGAAGCACGGCCCGGTGGACGAGGTGCTGCTGGTGCTGGACGCCACCACCGGCCAGAACGGCCTGGTCCAGGCCCGGGTGTTCGCCGAGGTGGTCGACATCACCGGCATCGTGCTGACCAAGCTGGACGGCACCGCCAAGGGCGGCATCGTGGTCGCGGTCCAGCGCGAGCTGGGCGTGCCGGTCAAGCTGATCGGCCTGGGCGAGGGCGCGGACGACCTGGCTCCGTTCGAGCCGGGCGCGTTCGTGGACGCGCTGATCGGGGACTGACGCCCTCCCCGTACGTGCGACGGTACGTACCCCAGGGCGCACGAAGGGCCCGCTCCCTCCTCGGGGGCGGGCCCTTCCGCATGCCGGGGCGGCGGGTCAGGAGGCCATCCAGGCCGGCTCGGCGGTGCGCTCGCGGCTGCGGTGGCAGGCGTAGGCGAGGGTGCCGAGCAGCAGTCGGGCCTCCGGCGGGCAGCCCGCGTTGTCGCGGGTGGGGCGGCGTAGCCAGCGGACCGGGCCGAGGCCGTCGAGGACGGTGGGCGGGGCGGCGACGTAGCTGCCCTCGCCGTGGCAGGTCAGGTCGAGCGCGGCGTCGTCCCAGCCCATCCGGTACAGCAGGTCGGGCAGGCGCCGGGCGGTGCCGGCGGCGACCAGGAACTGGAGCCGGCCGGTGGGGGCGGCGAGCACCGGGCCCACCTGGGTGCCCATCCGCTCCAGCCGGACCAGGGCCTGGAGGCCGGCCTGCTCGGGGACGTCCAGGACGTCGAAGGCGCGGCCGGTGGGGAAGAGCACCGAGCCCTCGGCGCGGGGGGCGCGGGCCCGGCCGCCGCCGCCCGGCGCGGGGTGCAGGCCGGGGGCGGCGCAGCGGGGGGAGCCGCAGGGACAGCGGGTCGGGGCGGTGGCGCCGGTGACCGGGGTGCCGGTGGCCGGGTCGCCGGTGACGACCGCCCAGCCCCAGCGGCCGGTGTACTCCGCGGCGGCCTGGGACGCGGTGACCTTGGTGCGGCGGCGCGCGCCCAGCGGTGCCAGCCGCAGGTGCCCCAGTCGAAGTTCGCCGAACAGGTTGTCCATGCCTCCCCCAACAGGTTCTCGTTGCCGATGGTTACGGGACGGTGACTGTGTGTCGATTGTCAGCTGTGTGGTGCGTAGTGCGGTGGCGGCGCGCAGCGCGTGGTGTGCGCCTGTTCCGCCGGTGTGCCTCGGGCGCCGCCTTGTGGGGGCGGCGCCGATGCCGGATCGTCGTGTGCGTGGGGCTGTCGCCGTCCCGAGTGAACGGTGAACTCACCTGTGGCTGCGGTGGATTGCGGTGTCCGCCGGGTCCTCCGGGGTGCTTCGGCGGACTTGGCGGCCCGCATATGCCGGGCCGTTGGGACTCCCTAAGTGAAGCGTGTGCCCCTGGGCTTCGGTTCACTCCTGGGGGTGGCGAAAGGTGGCGTTTCGCCAGGGCCGCTCCCGCGGACTCGTCGTGGGGCATTACGTTCAGCGTGCGGATGTCGTCGAGGAGTCTGTTCCGGGCCGCCGAGGCGCGGGAGTCGGGGACCTGACGGATCGTCCGCGACGATGGCACACCAGTGCGAGGGCTTCGCGGTACGGCGGTGCCGCGGCACGGCAGCGCCTCAGGCACGGCACGTCTGGCAAGAGCCCGCAACCGTCGGGCGGTCACGATCGGGGGCCCCGCTAGGGGCCGGGCGGGATGGGGACGTTACCCATGGCAGAGAAGCAACCGAATGAGAAGCTGACCACGTGGTTCGCCCGCAGTGGCTGGTCCAAGGGCGAGTTGGCCCGCCAGGTCAACCGCCGGGCCCGGCAGATCGGCGCCCACCACGTGTCCACCGACACCTCGCGGGTGCGCCGCTGGCTCGACGGAGAGCAGCCCCGCGAGCCGATCCCCAAGATCATGTCGGAACTCTTCTCCGAGCGGTTCGGCTCGGTGGTCTCGATCGAGGACCTCGGCCTGCGCGCAGCGATCCCGGTCTCGACCGTGGGCGGCGGCGTCGACCTGCCGTGGAGCGGTCCGCAGACCGTCCAGCTGATCAGCGACTACTCCCGCAGCGACCTCATGCTCAACCGCCGGGGCTTCCTCGGCACCTCGCTGGCGCTGACCGCGGGTGCCGCGCTGATCGAGCCGATGCAGCGCTGGCTCACTCCCGGCCCGACCGGCGTCCCCACCCCGATCCTCACCGCTGCCAACGGCGGCGAGGCGTTCACCGGCCGGCTCTCCGAACCCGAGCTCGAACTGCTGGAGCAGACCACGGTCATGTTCCGGCAGTGGGACGCGCAGAACGGCGGCGGGCTGCGCCGCAAGGCCGTCGTCGGCCAGCTGCACGAGGTCACCGACCTGCTCCAGGAGACGTACAGCGAGGACACCACCAAGCGGCTGTTCCGGCTCACCGCCGAACTCGCCCACCTGGCCGGGTGGATGTCGTACGACGTCGGGATGCACCCGAGCGCGCAGAAGTACTACGTGCTCGCCCTGCACGCGGCCAAGGAGGCGGGCGACCGCCCGTTCGGGGCGTTGATCCTCACCGACATGAGCCGCCAGATGATCCACCTCAACCGGGGCGAGGACGCCCTGGAGCTCATCCACCTGGCCCAGTACGGCAGCCGCGACACCGCCACCGCGCGCCAGCAGTCCCTGCTGTACGCGATGGAGGCGCGCGCCTACGCCACCATCGGCGAGGTCAACCGCTGCGCCCGGGCGGTCCGGCTGGCCGAGGACACCTTCACCGACATCCGCGAGGGGGACCAGGACCCGGACTGGCTGAAGTTCTTCTCGCCGGCCGAGCTGAACGCCGAGAACGCGCACTCCTTCCGCGACCTCGCGTACCACTCGGACAACGCCGAGCTCTACGCCTCGATGTCCGCGCCGGTGATGGAGACCGCGGTCGACCTGTTCCGCCAGGACGCCGACCACGTGCGCTCGTACGCCTTCAACCTGATCGGCATGGCCAGCGTCCACCTGCTGCAGAAGGAGGCCGAGCAGGCGGCGGTGATGGCCGAGCAGGCGGTGGACATCGCCACCAAGGTGCGCTCGGAGCGGCTGAACTCCCGGGTGCGCAAGACCACGGAGGCCGCGGCGGCCCGGTTCAAGGGCGTGGACGCGGTGAGCCGGCTCAAGGAGCGGGTGGTCCAGGACATCCCGGAGTTCGTCTCGGTGGTCTGACCGGTCCCGCCGAGGGCCTTCCGAGGGAAGCTCCACCGACCGTGGCGGCCGCCGCCGCCACGGTCGGTGGCATGTCCGGAGTCCGGCGGTGCGGCCGTCCGCGTGGCGGTTCGGGCCGGGCGGGCGGTGGTTCAGGCCGGGCGGGGCCGCGGTTCACGCAGCCGTAACCCGCGCGTCGCACGTGTCACGGCGGTGAAACAACCGGCCACACCGGCCGAAACCCGCCTTCGACACGCTCGTCCCGACGCCGACGCCCCGGGTGGCACCACGGGACGGATCCCCGGGTGCGGATCGGCCTGGACGCAGAGGAGACGCCGATGCCGGACGGCTTCAGTGCGGGCGACACCGCCTTCGTACTCATCAGTGCCGCCCTGGTCATGCTGATGACCCCGGGGCTGGCCTTCTTCTACGGGGGGATGGTCAGGGCCAAGAGCACGCTGAACATGCTGGCGATGAGCTTCCTCTCGCTCGGCATCGTCAGCGTGCTGTGGGTCCTCTACGGCTACTCGCTCAGCTTCGGGTCCGACTCCTTCGCCGGTCTGATCGGAAACCTGGACCACCTCGGGATGCGCGGCCTCGGCCTCGACCAGCTGGCCGGCTCCATCCCGGTCACCGCCTTCGCGCTCTTCCAGCTGATGTTCGCGGTCATCACCCCGGCGCTGATCAGCGGCGCCGTGGCGGACCGGGCGAGATTCGCCGCCTGGGGGCTGTTCATCGCGCTCTGGGTGACCGTCGTCTACTTCCCGGTCGCGCACTGGGTGTTCTTCTTCGACGGCGGCCACGGCGGCTGGCTGGGAGACCGCAACGGCGTGATCGACTTCGCCGGCGGGACCGCCGTGCACATCAACGCGGGCGTCGCCGGGCTCGCCCTCTGTCTGGTGCTGGGCAAGCGGATCGGCTTCCGGAAGGACCCGATGCGCCCGCACAGCCTGCCGCTGGTGATGCTCGGCTCCGGACTGCTCTGGTTCGGCTGGTTCGGCTTCAACGCGGGCTCGGCGCTGGCCGCCAACGGCGTCGCCGCGATGGCGATGGTCAACACCCAGGTCGCCACCGGCGCGGCGCTGGTCGGCTGGCTGGTCTACGAGAGGTTCAGGCACGGCGCGTTCACCACGTTGGGTGCCGCCTCCGGAGCGGTGGCCGGGCTGGTCGCGATCACCCCGGCCTGCGGCTCGGTCAGCCCGCTCGGGGCGGTGGCGATCGGGCTGGTCGCGGGCGCGGTCTGCTGCGCCGCCGTCTCGCTGAAGTACCGCTGGGGCTTCGACGACTCGCTCGACGTGGTGGGCGTGCACGCGGTCGGCGGCGCGGTCGGTTCGCTGCTGGTCGGCCTGTTCGCCACCGGCGGGGTCGGCCAGGGCGTCAAGGGCCTGTTCTACGGGGGCGGGATCGGGCAGCTCGGCAAGCAGGCGATGGGCGTGGCGGTGGTCGCGGCGTACTCCTTCGTGCTGTCCTGGCTGCTGGCCAAGGCGGTGGACCGGCTGATCGGCTTCCGGGTCGCCGCGGACGTCGAGGTGGCCGGCATCGACCGGGCCGAACACGCCGAGTCCGCCTACGATTTCAGCGCCGTGGGGGCGGGCCTGGCCCGGGCCCTGCCGGGCCTGGCCGTCGCTGCCGCGAAGCCCGTCGCCGAACGGTCCGCCGCCGCGGAGCCCGACCCGGAGCCCGCGGCGAAGTCCGCCGAGAAGAAGACCGAGGTCGACGCCCGATGAAGCTCATCACCGCCGTGATCAAGCCGTACCGACTGGACGAGGTGAAGGCCGCCCTGCAGGCCTTCGGGGTGCACGGCCTGACCGTCACCGAGGCCAGCGGCTACGGCCGCCAGCGCGGCCACACCGAGGTGTACCGGGGGGCCGAGTACACCGTGGACCTGGTACCGAAGGTCAGGATCGAGGTCCTGACCGAGGACGAGGACGCCGAGGACCTGATCGAGGTCCTGGTGAACGCCGCCAGGACCGGGAAGATCGGCGACGGCAAGGTGTGGAGCGTCCCGGTCGACACCGCCGTACGGGTCCGCACCGGCGAGCGCGGGCCGGACGCCCTGTAGCCCGACCGCGCACCGGCGGGCCCTTCGCCAGGGGAGGGTCCGCCCGACGGCGCACCGGCGTCCCCCGGCCGGTCGAACGGCTCGTCCTCGGGTCGGAGCGGCGGTACGGGGCTCACCGGTGCGACGGTCCACCAGCACGACGGACGGGACTCCGCGCATGACCACCGAGACCAGCCCCTCCGACCCCTGTGACCCGGCGGGGCACGCCGCCGCCCGGGCCGCGCTGCTCGCCGGCCCCGGGCCGGTCGGCCGCCCCCGCCGGCGGGCGCTCGCCCGGCTCACCGACGACTGGCTGGCCGGGCTGCTCGCCGCCGCCGGCGCCCCGCCCGGCGTCGCGCTGGTCGCGGTCGGCGGGTACGGGCGCGGCGAGCTCTCCCCGCGCAGCGACCTGGACGTCCTGCTGCTGCACTCCGGCCCGATCGCCCGGGAGCTGCCCGAGCGGATCTGGTACCCGGTCTGGGACGCGGGCGCCCGGCTCGACCACGCGGTGCGCACGGTGGCCGAGGCCCGCTCGGTCGCCGCCGCCGACCTCAAGGCCCAGCTCGGTCTGCTGGACGCCCGCCACCTCGCCGGGGACCGGGCGCTCACCGACGCGCTGCGCTCCGCGGTGCTCACCGACTGGCGCGCGAGCGCCCCCGCACGCCTGCCCGAGCTGCGCGAGCTGGCCCGCGCGCGGGCCGAACGGCAGGGTGAGCTGGCCTTCCTGCTGGAACCCGACCTCAAGGAGGCCCGCGGCGGCCTGCGCGACGTCGTGGTGCTGGACGCGATCGCCGCCACCTGGCTCGCCGACGCGCCCCGGGACGGCCTGGACGCCGCCGCACTGTGGCTGGCCGACGTGCGCGACGCCCTGCACCTGGCCACCGGCCGGGCCACCGACCGGCTGAGCCTCCAGGACCAGGACCAGGTCGCCGAGCGGCTCGGGGTGCTGGACGCCGACACCCTGCTGCGCCGGGTCTACGAGGCGGCCCGCACCATCGCGTACGCGGGCGACGTCACCTGGCGGGCGGTGGACCGGGTGCTGGCGGCCCGCGCCGGCCGCGGTCGGCGGGTGCGCCGTCCGGGCATCCCGTTCGTCGGCCCCGGCCGCGGCGCCGGAGGGCAGGTCCACGGCGCCGGAGGGCGGGCCCGGGGCGCGGTCGAGCGGCGTCCGCTCGCCGAGGGCGTGGTCGAGCAGGACGGCGAGGCGGTACTCGCCCAGGGCGCCCGGCCGGCCGCCGACCCGGTGCTGCCGCTGCGCGCCGCGGCCGCCGCCGCGCAGAACG
Organism: Kitasatospora sp. NPDC048286; assembly: GCF_043201735.1. Taxonomy (NCBI): domain Bacteria; kingdom Bacillati; phylum Actinomycetota; class Actinomycetes; order Kitasatosporales; family Streptomycetaceae; genus Kitasatospora; species Kitasatospora sp. NPDC048286. The sequence goes on along the minus strand of NZ_JBICZE010000023.1, from coordinate 52,469 downwards.
GGCTGACCGTCTCGTACGCCACGGTGCGCCGGCTGGCCGCCGAGTGCCGCCCGCTGCCGGTGCCCTGGCCGGACGAGGCGCGCGAGCAGCTGGTCACCCTGCTGGGCGCGGGGGAGGCGGCCGTCCCGGTGTGGGAGGCGCTGGAGGCGGAGGGGCTGGTCCGGCGGCTGCTGCCGGACTGGGAGCGGGTGCGCTGCCGTCCGCAGCGCAACGCCGTGCACCGCTGGACGGTGGACCGGCACCTGGTGGAGACGGCGGTGCGGGCCGCCGCGATGACCCGCCGGGTGGCCCGGCCGGACCTGCTGCTGGTCGCCGCGCTGCTGCACGACATCGGCAAGGGCTGGCCGGGGGACCACTGCGAGGCCGGCGAGGTGATCGTCCGCGACCTCGGCCCCCGGATGGGCTTCGGCCCCGAGGACACCGAGACGCTGGCGGTGCTGGTCCGCCACCACCTGACCCTGGTGGACACCGCGACCCGGCGCGACCCGGACGACCCGGCGACCGTCGAGGCGATCACCAAGGTGGTCACCACCCGGGCCGAGCTGGAGCTGTTGCGCGCGCTCACCGAGGCGGACGCGCTGGCCACCGGCCCCGTCGCGTGGAGCGCCTGGCGGGCCTCGCTGGTGGACGGCCTGGTGGCCCGGGTGGCGGACCGGCTGGCCGGGGCGGGCGCCCCGCCGGTGGAGCCGGCGCCGACCGCCGAGCAGGAGCGGCTCGTGGTGGAGGCCGCCAGGACGGGGCAGCCCGCGCTGTCGCTGCGGGCCCGGTCCGAGGGGGCGGCGCCGGGCGCCGAGCCGATGGGCGTCGAGCTGGACCTGGCGGTCCCGGACCGTCCCGGGCTGCTCGGCACCGCCGCCGGGGTGCTCGCGCTGCACCGGCTGGCCGTCCGCTCGGCCGGGCTGCGCGAGCTGGACCCGGTGGGCGCAGGGCCGGTGCTGCTGCTGTCCTGGCGGGTGGCGGCCCAGTACGGCGAGCTGCCGGAGGCGGCCCGGCTGCGGGCCGACCTGCGCCGGGCACTGGACGGCTCGCTGGACGTCGCCCGCCGGCTCGCCGAGCGGGACGCCGCGGCCCCGCGCCGCCGGGGCATCCCCACCCCACCGCCGCTGGTCGCGGTGGCGCCCGCGGTGGCCTCGGCGACCGCGACCGTGCTGGAGGTCCGCGCGCACGACGCCCCCGGGCTGCTGCACCGGATCGGCCGGGCACTGGACGGGGCGGGTGTGCGGGTGCGCACCGCGCACGTCTCCACGCTGGGCGCGGAGGCCGTCGACTCGTTCTACCTGACCGACGGGGACGGCCGGCCGCTGACCGCCCGGCGGGCCGGCGAGGCGGCGGCGGCGGTCCGGGCCGCGCTGGGCTGAGCGCTCGGCGTGGCGTGGCGGGCCCCGCAGGGGAAGGTCGGGGGGAGGCCGGACGGCGAGGTCGGCCGGGGTGCGGGCGGGCGTTCCGACCGGGGGTGGAGACCGTACCCGGGGCGGCCGGATACCCTGGGGGGCGACGACCGTACCGATACCGATGCCGTAGAGGACCCGCGACGACGTGTTCGACACCCTTTCCGATCGCCTCGCAGCGACGTTCAAGAACCTCCGGGGCAAGGGCCGCCTGAGCGAGGCGGACATCGACGCCACCGCCCGCGAGATCCGCATCGCGCTGCTGGAGGCGGACGTCGCGCTGCCGGTCGTCCGGGCCTTCATCAAGCAGGTCAAGGAGCGGGCGCTCGGTGCCGAGGTCTCCGGCGCGCTGAACCCGGCGCAGCAGATCATCAAGATCGTCAACGAGGAGCTCATCGCGATCCTCGGCGGCGAGACCCGCCGGGTGCGGTTCGCCAAGAGCGGCCCGACGGTGATCATGCTCGCCGGTCTCCAGGGTGCCGGTAAGACCACCCTCGCGGGCAAGCTCGGCCACTGGCTGAAGAAGCAGAAGCACACCCCGCTGCTGGTCGCCTGCGACCTCCAGCGCCCCAACGCGGTCAACCAGCTCCAGGTGGTCGCCGAGCGCGCCGACGTGGCCTTCTACGGCCCGCAGCCGGGCAACGGCGTCGGCGACCCGGTGCAGGTGGCCAAGGACTCGATCGAGTACGCCAAGCAGAAGCAGTACGACGTCGTCATCGTCGACACCGCCGGCCGCCTGGGCATCGACGCCGAGCTGATGCAGCAGGCCGCCGACATCCGCGCCGCGGTGAACCCGGACGAGGTCCTGTTCGTCGTCGACGCGATGATCGGCCAGGACGCGGTCACCACCGCGCAGGCCTTCCTCGACGGCGTCGACTTCACCGGCGTGGTGCTCTCCAAGCTCGACGGCGACGCCCGCGGCGGTGCCGCCCTGTCGGTCGCGCACGTCACCGGCCGGCAGATCATGTTCGCCTCCAACGGCGAGAAGGTCGACGACTTCGACGCCTTCCACCCGGACCGGATGGCCTCGCGCATCCTCGGCATGGGTGACGTCCTCTCGCTGATCGAGAAGGCCGAGCAGACCTTCTCGCAGGCCGAGGCGGAGAAGATCGCCGCCAAGCTGCGCGGCGGCCCGAAGCAGTTCACCCTGGACGACTTCCTGTCCCAGCTGGAGCAGGTCCAGAAGATGGGCTCGATCTCCAAGCTGCTCGGCATGCTGCCGGGCATGGGCCAGATCCGGGACCAGATCAACAACATCGACGACAAGGACGTCAACCGGGTCGGCGCGATCATCAAGTCGATGACCCCGGCCGAGCGCGCCGAGCCGGAGCTGATCAACGGCTCCCGCCGGGCCCGCATCGCCAAGGGCTCCGGCGTCCAGGTCGGCGAGGTGAAGAACCTGGTCGAGCGGTTCTTCGAGGCCCGCAAGATGATGTCCGCGATGGCCTCCGGCAAGGGGATGCCGGGCATGCCGGGCATCCCCGGCATGGGCGGCGGCGCGAAGAAGTCCGGCAAGAAGGCCCCGCAGGCCAAGGGCAAGCGCAAGAGCGGCAACCCGCTGAAGCGCGCGCAGGAGGAGGCCGCGGCCGCCGAGCGCCGCGCGCTCGGCCCGGGCGCCGGCCAGGGTCCGGCGGACGGCGGCGCGTTCGGCCTCGGCGCGGGCAAGGGCCCGGCCGACTTCGAGCTGCCCAAGGAGTTCAAGGACATGCTGTAGTCCTTGATCGACTCTGATCGACTCTGATCGGCCCGTCGTCCGGTGTTTCCGGGCGGCGGGCCGATCGCGTGTCCGATGATGGGGTCATGCGAGTGATGATCAGGGCCCCGAGGGCCGAGGACACGGCCGTTTACGCCGACGCGGTCCGGCGGTCCGCCGAACACATCGGCCGGTGGAACCCGGTCGAGCCGGACGGACTGCCCGACCTGCTGAAGCGCCAGGGCTCCGGGCTGCGGACCTTCCTGATCCTCGACCGGGAGACCGGCGGACTGGTCGGCAAGGTGAACGTCGCCAACATCGTGATGAGCCGGTTCTGCAACGCCACGCTGGGCTACGACTCGTACCTGCCGTTCAACGGCACCGGGCGGATGACCGAGGGCATGCGGCTGGTCCTGGACCGCTGCTTCGCCCCGCGGTCGTCCGACGGGCTGGGCCTGCACCGGCTGGAGATCAACGTCCAGCCGGACAACGAGCGCTCGATCGCGATGGCCAAGCGGCTGGGCTTCCGGCACGAGGGCTTCTCCCCGCGGATGCTGTTCCTCCAGGGGGACTGGCGCGACCACGAGCGGTTCGCGCTGACCGCCGAGGAGTGGCCGGGCACGACGGCATAACCGCTGGTGGGAGCGGCCGGCGCGGCCGTACGGCGGCTCGGGCGCGGCGTTGCGATTGGCTCGCCCGAGCACCTGTCCGTATTGTCCGATGGGTGACCGAACCCGTGCCGCCACGTCAGACTCCCGACCAGCCCTGGCGCTCGGAGGGCGCCCCGCCCCCGCCGCCCAAGCGCCGGATGCCCGGCGGCTGGGTGGGGCTCGCCCTCACCGCCCTCGTGGTGTTCCTGATCTCCGACCTGCTGTTGTCCTTCTTCGGCCCCGCCGGGTCCACCACGATCTCGTACACCGAGTTCAACAACCAGCTGAACAAGGGCAACATCACCAAGATCTACGCCAAGGGCGACGCGATCGAGGGCACCCTCAAGACCGCCCAGCCCAAGCCGGACGGCGGCAAGGGCGACTACACCGAGTTCGACACCCAACGGCCCTCCTTCGCGGGCGACAACCTCTGGAGCACCCTGCAGCAGAAGGGCGTCGAGGTCACCGCCACCTCGCCGGTCCAGCAGCGCAGCTTCCTCACCAACCTGCTGCTCTCGCTCGCCCCGATGCTGCTGCTGATCTTCATCTGGGTGATGCTCGCCCGCCGGATGGCCGGCGGACTCGGCGGCGGACCGCTCGGCCGCAAGGCCCCGCCCAAGCCGGTCACCGCCGAGCAGGGCAAGCGCACCACCTTCGCCGACGTGGCCGGCATCGACGAGGTCGAGGCCGAACTCACGGAGGTCGTCGACTACTTGAAGAACCCCGAGCGGTACCGCAGGCTCGGTGCCAAGATGCCGCGCGGCGTGCTGCTGAGCGGCCCGCCCGGAACCGGCAAGACCCTGCTGGCCCGGGCGGTGGCCGGCGAGGCGAACGTGCCATTCTTCTCCGCCTCCGCCTCCGAGTTCATCGAGATGATCGTCGGCGTCGGCGCCAGCCGGGTCCGCGAGCTGTTCGCCGAGGCCCGCAAGGTCGCCCCGGCGATCATCTTCATCGACGAGATCGACACCATCGGCCGCCAGCGCGGCGCCGGCGGCGGCATGGGCGGGCACGACGAGCGCGAGCAGACGCTCAACCAGATCCTCACCGAGATGGACGGCTTCACCGGCTCCGAGGGCGTCATCGTGATCGCCGCGACCAACCGGGCGGACGTGCTCGACCCGGCGCTGCTGCGCCCCGGCCGCTTCGACCGGCGGATCACCGTCAGCCCGCCCGACCGGGAGGGCCGGGCGGCGATCCTGCGCATCCACAGCCGCAGCGTCCCGCTGGCCGGCGGCACCGACCTCAGCCGGCTGGCCAAGGTCACGCCGGGGATGACCGGCGCCGAGCTCGCCAACCTGGTCAACGAGGCCGCGCTGCTGGCCGTCAAGCGCAAGCAGGACGCGGTCAACGAGCGGGACCTCTCGGACGCCCTGGAGAAGGTCCAGCTCGGTGCGGTGCGGCCGCTGGTGATGCCGCAGGAGGAGCGCGAGCGGACGGCGTACCACGAGAGCGGGCACGCGCTGCTGGGCATGCTCCAGCCCGGCGCGGACCCGGTCCGCAAGATCACCATCGTGCCGCGCGGCCGGGCGCTCGGCGTCACCCTCTCCACCCCGGAGGACGACCGCTACTCGTACACCGAGCCCTACCTGCGCGGCCGGATCATCGGCGCGCTCGGCGGCATGGCGGCCGAGCAGGTGGTCTACGGGGTGATCACCACCGGCGCGGAGAGCGACCTGGAGCAGGTCACCAACATCGCCCGCGGGATGGCCGGGCGCTGGGGGATGAGCGAGCGGGTCGGCCGGCTCACCGCCGTGCCCTCCGACCCGCAGGGCGCGTACGGGCTCTCCGCCGCGCCGACCACCCTGGACGCGGTGGACGAGGAGGCCCGGCGGATCGTCTCCGAGTGCTACGACGACGCGCTGCGGATCCTGACCGAGCAGCGGCACCGGCTGGACGCGCTGGCGGCTGCGCTGCTGGAGGCGGAGACGCTGGACGAGGCGGAGGCGTACCGGGCGGCGGGAGTGCCGCGGGGGGCGTCGGCGGAGGGCTCCGGAGGGGCCGAGGGGTCCGGTGGGGCCGGCGGCTCTGACGGGGCCGGTGGCTCCGACGGCTCCGATGGCTCCGATGGGTCCGATGGGTCCGACGGGAAGTCGATCGACCGGGCGTGAAGCCGGGAATCGGGGGCGTGCGCCATGGTGGCGGGCGCCCCCGATTTCGTGTTTCCCGGTCCCTTTCCCCGTCCCTTTCCCTGCCTCCTGCCCCGCCTCTTGCCCCGTCCCTGTCCCCGCTCTGCCCGGCGATCCCCGCTCTGCCTAGCGCGGCCGCTCGGCGACCAGGTAGCGGAACAGGTTCTCCATCCGCACCGAGCCGTCCGCGCGCAGGTACGGCTGGAGCACCTCCTCCAGCTCCTTGGCCACCAGCGAGGCGCCGGAGAACTCCTCGGCCGGCTCGAACAGGCCGGTGGAGAGCAGCCCTCGCACCGCGCTGTCGAGGTCGGCGTAGGCGAACGGGCAGCTCACCCGGCCGCTGCCGGCCGGACGCAGCCCGGCCGGGGCGAGCAGGTCCTCCAGGGCGCCGGGCGCGCTCAGCTCGAACGGGTCGCGCGCGGTGGTCCGACCCGCCATCCGCCGGGCCACGTCCAGCACCGGGGCGCTCTCGCAGCGCTCCGGCGGCCCCCAGGCGGCCAGCACCACGTGCCCGCCCGGGAGGGTGAGCCGGGCGGCCTCGGCCACCACCGGGCCGGGCTCGGCGGCGCCGGGCAACTGCTCGAAAACCGTCACCAGCGAATGGGCCGGGTGGGGGACGGCGGATGGTGTCCGGGCCCCCGCGCACACCCGCAGCCGACGGGCGCGGGCCAGCTCGCGCAGCTCGTCCCGCGGCTCCTGACCGGCGACCTGGGCGCCCCGGCCGACCGCGAGCAGAAGGGCCAGTCCGGACCGGCAGCCCAGGCCCAGCACGCTGCTCGCCGGGCCGACCTCCAACCGGTCGTAGACCGCCTCGTAGAGCGGCACCAGCATGCGCTCCTGGATCTCCGCCCAGTCGCGCGCCCGCGTGGGGCGCGCCGCCCCGGTCCGCGGGTGGTGCGGGCGTGCGCCCGTCGGTCGTGCGGTCGTGCCGGTCGTCCGCGCTGAAGCCATGGCGGCCTCCCATCCGGTCCTTCGGTGTGCTGCTACGGCTCCCCCAAAGTCCCGCCCCACACCAGCGAACAGCGGGTCGGGCCCGGCGTCCAGAGGGGTGCAGGGTGGTGCGCGCGTGTCACGGTGGTGCGCCCCCGTCCGGTGATACCGATTCGAAACCGGGGCCCCGGGCCCCGTACCATTCGCCCCATGGCTAAGGCACCCGTTCTCACCCCTCAGGCGGAAGACTTCCCGCGCTGGTACCAGGACCTCATCAACAAGGCCGAGCTGGCCGACAACGGTCCGGTGCGCGGCACCATGGTCATCCGACCGTACGGCTACGGCCTGTGGGAGCGGATGCAGCAGGAGATGGACGCGCGGATCAAGAAGGCCGGCGCGCAGAACGCCTACTTCCCGATGTTCATCCCGCAGTCCTACCTGACCAAGGAGGCCGAGCACGTCGAGGGCTTCGCCCCCGAGCTCGCGGTGGTCACCCACGGCGGCGGCAAGCAGCTGGAGGAGCCGGTCGTCGTCCGGCCGACCTCCGAGACGATCATCAACGAGTACTTCTCGAAGTGGGTGCAGAGCCACCGCGACCTGCCGCTGCTGATCAACCAGTGGGCCAACGTGGTCCGCTGGGAGCTGCGTCCGCGCGTCTTCCTGCGCACCACCGAGTTCCTCTGGCAGGAGGGCCACACCGCCCACGCCACCTACGAGGACGCCCGTGACTACGCGTCGATGATCCACACCCAGGTCTACGGCGACTTCATGACCAACGTGCTCGGCATCGACGTCGTGCTCGGCCGCAAGACCGCCAAGGAGCGCTTCGCCGGCGCCATCAACACCCTCACCCTCGAGGGCATGATGGGCGACGGCAAGGCCCTCCAGATGGGCACCAGCCACGAGCTGGGCCAGAACTTCGCCAAGGCGTTCAACACCACCTACCAGCTGCAGGGCGCCGAGCGCGAGCACGTCTGGCAGACCTCCTGGGGCGTCTCGACCCGCATGGTCGGCGGCCTGATCATGTCCCACGGCGACGACAACGGCCTGCGGGTGCCCCCGCGCCTGGCCGCCGTCCAGGCCGTCGTCCTCGCGATCAAGGGCGACGACGCGGTCATCGCCAAGGTCCGCGAGATCGGCGCCCAGCTGGAGGCCGCCGGCATCCGGGTCGTGGTCGACGACCGCACCGACACCCCGTTCGGCCGCCGCGCCGTCGACTGGGAGCTCAAGGGCGTCCCGCTGCGCATCGAGGTCGGCCCGCGCGACCTGGAGAACGGCACCGCGATGCTGGCCCGCCGCATCCCGGGCGGCAAGGAGCCGGTCTCCATCGACGCCCTGGCCACGCTGCTCCCGGGCGTGCTGGAGGAGGACCAGGCGCTGCTGCTGCGCCAGTCCCGCGAGCGCCGCGAGTCCCGCACGGTCGACGTCAAGACCATCGACGAGGCCATCGAGGCCGCCGCGACCGGCTGGGGCCGGATCTCCTGGGCCGACCTCGGCGCGGAGGGCGAGGCCAAGCTGGCCGAGCAGGGCGTCACGGTCCGCTGCATCGTTGCCGCCGACGGTTCGGTGCCGCAGACGGACGACCAGGAAGGCAACGTCGCGATCGTCGCCCGGGCGTACTGACATCCGTTCGGTGTCCGGCGGACGGCAGACGGCGTTCGGCGGACGGTGTTCGATGTCCGGTGGGTGGCCTTCGGCGGATGGCCTTCGGTGGACGGTGTTCGGTGGACGGCGGATGTCGCTTCGATGTCCGCCGGACGTCCGTCCTCCGCGGGTATTGACCGGCAGCGGCGACATTTGCCCGGAATGCGGATGGGTAAGAATCCGGTAACTGTTCCGGTGTGTCCGCGCGGTGGACATCCCTACTGGCCGGTCAACTCCCGGTATTAACGGAATAGCGGTACGGTGTACGGCCCGTGGCCCTGTCAATCCGGCAGGCCCACGGGCCGTACGTCCTGGGTGGCGACAGCCCGCCCCCCGGACGGAATTCACCAGGCCCGTCGGCGTTGCGACGGGCCGAAACCGGCAGGGGGTTGGTCTTGCGTCAGATCCGGAACGCGCAATTCGCGCGCGGCCTCGCATTCCTGGGAGTTCCCTGTGAATTCCCCGGGAACGGGAACATGCGGAACATCGGCTCGCACTCCATCGTTGGTCTAGCGTGAGCACGACACAGCCCCTCGTTCTCGCGGCCGAACTGGCCGCCGCCTGGAGCGACATCCAGGCCTACCACCAGGACCTTCCCGACCTCGCCTCGCCCGAGGCGCTGATCGGGGAGTCCTCCTCGGCCTGTGGGACGCGGCTCGGTTTCGAGCGCCTCCTCCACGAGGCTGCCCATGGTCTGGCCGCGGCCCGGGACATCCGGGACACCTCGCGGGCCGGCCGCTACCACAACCGGCGCTTCCTGATGCTCGCTTCCGAGCTGGGCCTGGCGCACCCGGTCGAGCCGCACGCGAGCAGCGGCTTCTCCCAGGTGACCATGCTCAAGGAGACCCAGGAGCGGTACGCCGACACCATCGAGCGCCTGGACCGTGCCCTCGGGGCGCACCAGGAGGCGGTGGCCGGCGACGGCGCGACGCGCGCCTTCCGCGGCCCGGCGGCCCGGCACGGCTCCTCCGGGGGCGGCGTGCGGGTCAAGGCGGTCTGCGGCTGCGGGCGCAATGTCCGGGTCGTTCCGTCGGTGCTCGCGCAGGCGTCCATCGTCTGCGGTGCGTGCCAGCAGCCGTTCAAGATCGCCTGAGCGGTCGACGCCCCGGCGGGCTGCTGTGCGGGCAGCGGTCCGGCCGGAATGCCGGAGTGCGGCAGCGAGCCGCACTGCGGTGAAGTGAGCACTGCGGAAGTGAGCGGTGCAGCAGGACAGTGGTGATGTCTTCGGGCCGGACCGGGAGCGGGGGCTCCCGGTCGAGCCCTGACCGGGCGCCCGGCCCGCGTACAGGCGGTTCTCGCCGATGTGGCAGAATGGACAGCTGAGTACTCGGCAGCCGAGCAGGACCCCTCTCTCCTACGGCTGGCGTGTCCCTTGAACGGTCCGCCGCGCAACCCCACGCGCTGGCGAGCCCGCTCACCCACGTCAACACCAGGAGAATCCACTCCCGTGGCAGTCAAGATCAAGCTGAAGCGTCTCGGCAAGATTCGCTCCCCGCACTACCGCATCGTCGTCGCCGACTCCCGCACCAAGCGTGACGGCCGCGCGATCGAGGAGATCGGCATCTACCAGCCGACCTACAACCCCTCGAAGATCGAGGTCGACAGCGACCGCGCCCAGTACTGGCTGTCCGTCGGCGCCCAGCCGACCGAGCCGGTGCTCGCCATCCTGAAGCTGACCGGCGACTGGCAGAAGTTCAAGGGCCTGCCGGCTCCGGCGCCGCTGAAGGTCGCCGAGCCGAAGGTCGAGGACTTCTCGCACCTGTTCGCCAAGGCCGTCGCCGGCTTCGAGGACGCCACCACCGGCGTCGCCATCACCCCGAAGGCCAAGAAGTCGGACAAGGCCGAGGCCGAGGCCGACGCCGCCGCCGAGGCCTGATCGTGATCGAGGACGCCCTCGACCACCTGGTGAAGGGCATCGTCGAGCACCCCGACGAGGTGCAGGTGCGCTCGCGCAACCTGCGTCGGGGTAACACCATCGAGGTGCGGGTGCACCCCGATGACCTCGGCAAGGTGATCGGCCGGGGCGGCCGTACGGCGCGCGCGCTGCGCACCGTGGTCGGCGCCCTCGGCGGTCGCAACGTCCGGGTCGACCTGGTCGACGTGGACAACATTCGCTGACGCTGCTGCTCGTTCAGCCGTCAGGGCTTGTGAGGCCGACCGGGACGCATGTCGTCCCGGTCGGCCTTTCGCATTTCCATCCGCTTATCCGTCGCATCGCCGCTTCGCGGCACCGCTTCGCAGCCCGTCGCTTTCGTTTCGGCTCAGGAACTCCAGGAGAACGATCACCGTGCAGCTCGTCGTCGGCAGGATCGGCCGTGCCCACGGCATCAGGGGGGACGTCAGTGTCGAGGTCCGCACCGACGAGCCGGAACTCCGGCTCGGCCCCGGTGCCGTCGTGCTCACCGACCCCGCGTCGGTCGGACCGCTGACCGTCGAGTCCGGCCGGGTGCACAGCGGCCGGCTGCTGCTGCGCTTCGCCGGCGTCAAGGACCGCAACGCGGCCGAGGCCCTCCGCGGCACCGTGCTCATCTCCGAGGTCGACCCGGAGGAGAGCCCCGAGGACCCGGAGGAGTACTACGACCACCAGCTGGTCGGCCTGGACGTGGTGCTGCTCGACGGCACCCTGGTCGGTGAGCTGACCGAGGTCGTCCACCTGCCCTACCAGGACCTGCTCACGGTGAAGAAGGCCGACGGCACGGAGGTGCTGGTGCCCTTCGTCAGCCAGATCGTGCCGACCGTCGACCTGGAGAACCAGCGTGCCGTGATCACCCCGCCGCCCGGGCTGATCGACCCGGAGCAGGCCGAGGTCGCGGGGACCTCCTCGGTCGAGCGCACCGAGGGTTCCGAGGACGCGGAGGAGTCGGAGTGACCGTCGAGGAGCGTGCCGGGTCGGGGGCCGAGGCGGTCGACAGCGCCGTGTCCGGCACTGTCGTGTCCGACGCTGCCGTCTCCGGTGCGGTGCAGAGCGGTATGAGGATCGACGTCGTCACGATCTTCCCCGAGTACCTGGAGCCGCTGGACATCTCGCTGGTCGGCAAGGCCCGCGCCCGCGGCCAGCTGGACGTGCACGTCCACGACCTGCGCGGGTGGACCCACGACGTGCACCGCACGGTCGACGACAGTCCGTACGGTGGCGGCCCCGGCATGGTGATGAAGCCCGAGCCGTGGGGCGAGGCGCTGGACGCGGTGGTCGCCGCCGGCCCCGAGGGGCAGGTGCCCACGCTGGTCGTGCCGACCCCGAGCGGGCGCCCGTTCACCCAGGAGCTCGCCCAGGAGCTGGCAGGCCGCCCCTGGCTGGCCTTCACCCCCGCCCGGTACGAGGGCATCGACCGCCGGGTGATCGAGGAGGCGGCCACCCGGATGCCGGTGGTCGAGGCCTCGATCGGCGACTACGTGCTGGCCGGCGGCGAGGTCGCCGTGCTGGTGATGGTCGAGGCGATCGCCAGGCTGCTGCCCGGCGTTCTCGGCAACGCCGAGTCCCACCGCGACGACTCCTTCGCGCCGGGCGCGATGGCCGATCTGCTGGAGGGCCCGGTCTACACCAAGCCCGCCGAGTGGCGCGGCCGGACCGTCCCGGACGTGCTGCTCAGCGGCAACCACGGCAAGATCGCCCGCTGGCGCCGCGAGCAGGCCTTCGCCCGGACCCTGGCGAACCGCCCCGACCTGGTCGAGCGCTGGCAGTACGGCGCCTTCGACAAGAAGGAGCGCGAGGCGCTGAGCATCCTCGGCCTGGCCTGGGACGAGCGGCTCGGCCGATTTCGGTCCGCGGCCGGTGATGTGGAAGAATAGGCCGCTGCTGTCTGTCGCTGGTTCCCTTCCGTAGGGGGCACGTGGACCGGCGCCCCCGCCACGGGGGGATCGTCGTCAGCCGATGCGGCCCGCAGCAGACCCCATTGTGACGACTTTCCGTGGGCGGCCCGTGGCGCCTGCGATGGAGAGCAACATGAGCAACAAGCTCGCTGCTGTCGACGCGGCCTCGCTGCGTAGCGACATTCCGGCCTTCCGCGCCGGTGACACCCTGAAGGTTCACGTCCGGGTCATCGAGGGCAACCGCTCCCGTGTCCAGGTCTTCCAGGGCGTCGTCATCCGCCGCCACGGCGCCGGTATCGGTGAGACCTTCACCGTTCGCAAGGTCAGCTTCAACGTCGGCGTGGAGCGCACCTTCCCGGTGCACACCCCGGTCGTCGAGAAGATCGAGGTCGTGACCCGCGGTGCGGTTCGCCGCGCCAAGCTGTACTACCTGCGTGACCTCCGCGGCAAGGCCGCGAAGATCAAGGAGAAGCGCGACCGCTGATCCACCGGCCCCCGGCCTCGCCGGGGGATCGGAACGCTCCGAGGGGGCCGAACGGCCGCAAGGTAAGCTCACCCCCCGATGAGCACGCACGAACCATCCGCGGACCGCGACGGCAGTCCCGCACCCACCGGTGCGGACTCGCTGTCGCGGTCCGCGGTCGTTTTCGGGGGCGGGCCTGAGCACGCCGAGGTGCCGGAACAGGCCGAGGGCCAGGAGCGGGCCGAGGGCTCCGGCGACAGTGGCCCCGGCGGCGAGGGCGCCGATGGTGCCGGCAGTGCCGATGGCGCCGATGGCAGTGATGGTGGCGACGGGGGTGATGACGGTGGTGGCTCCGGTGACGACGACTCGGAGCAGGCGGAGGAGCCAGGGCACTCGCGCTCGCGGGACCTGCTGCTGTTGGTCGGGATCTGTCTGGCGGCCCTGCTGCTGGTGAACGCCTTCGTCGCGCGCCCGTTCTCGGTGCCCTCCGGGTCGATGGAGGAGACCCTGCGCCCGGGCGACCGGCTGGTCGCGAACCAGCTCGCCTACGCCTTCGGCGGCCACCCCCAGCGGGGCGACGTCGTGGTCTTCGACGGGACGGGCTCCTTCCTGCGTGGGTCGGCCGCGCCGTCCGGCTTCTGGGACGGCCTGCACTCCCTCGCCCAGGACCTCGGACTGGCCCCGGCCGGGGACACCGTCTACGTCAAGCGCGTGATCGGGGTCGGCGGGGACCGGGTGACCAGCACCGGCCCGGGCGCGCCGATCACCGTCAACGGCGTGCCGATCGACGAGACCTCCTACCTCTCCCCGGGCGACGACCCGTCGAGCGTGGCCTTCGACGTCATCGTGCCGGCCGGCAAGCTCTGGGTGATGGGTGACCACCGCAGCGCCTCCCGGGACTCGCGCGACCACCTCGGCGAGCCCGGCGGCGGCTTCGTGCCCGAGAAGAAGGTGATCGGACGTGCGGACTGGGTGGTCTACCCGATCTCGCGCTGGACCGGCCTGGACCGGCCCGCGGCCTTCGCCGTGACTGCGGGAACGGGCGGTCATGGGGACCAGAGGTAGGGGGCGGCTCGCCGACCGCCCCGCGGCCGGGGGACCGGGGGACGGGGAGTCGACGGCCGGCGGGGCGACGGCCGGGGGACCGGGGGAGGACGCAGCGGCGGGCCGTGGGCCGATCGGGGCCGCGCCGGCGCGTGGTCGGGCCGAGCGCCGGCGCAGTGCCCGCAAGGCGGCCCGCCGGCGCAGGCGCTCGCTGGTGCTCGAGGCGCCGCTGATCGTCCTGGTCGCCCTGCTGGTGGCGCTGGTGATGAAGACCTTCCTGGTCCAGGTGTTCGTGATCCCCTCCGGCTCGATGGAACAGACCATCCTGATCGGGGACCGGGTACTGGTGGACAAGCTGACCCCCTGGTTCGGCAGTGAGCCGCAACGCGGCGACATCATGGTGTTCAAGGACCCGGGCGGCTGGCTGGAGCACGACCGCAAGCCGTCCGAGGACGGCCCGGTGCTGGGCGCGGCCAAGCGGGTGCTGACCTTCGTCGGGCTGCTGCCCTCCGACGACGAGCAGGACCTGATCAAGCGGGTGATCGGCGTCGGCGGCGACACCGTCGAGTGCTGCGACGCCCAGGGGCGCCTCACCGTCAACGGCCGTCCGGTGGAGGAGCCCTACCTCGCGCCCGGCAATCCGCCGTCCCGGCAGACCTTCAGGATCCAGGTGCCGGAGGGGCGGTTGTGGGTCATGGGCGACCACCGGGACGTCTCCGCCGACTCCCGTTTCCACATGGGCAATCCGGGACAGGGGACGATCCCGCTGAGCGGCGTGGTCGGTCGCGCGTTCGTGGTCGCCTGGCCGCTGGACCGCTTCCATCAACTCGATACGCCGAGTTCACTCTCCTCTCTCGCCCGGATGCCGCAGGCCGGCGGAACTGCCGCGGAATCGGTGGGCGTTGGGCCGGTTCCTGTGGAACCCCCGCTCGTTATGGGTGTGTTGGGCATCCTTCCGCTCGTCGTTCGTCGGTCCGGGCGGCCTCCGGAGTGAGCCGCGCAGGCCGCCGACCGGACGGGCCTCGCGTGTGGGACCGCGAGCCGGATGCCTTGGAGTGATAGAGAAGTGCAGGTGCGGCCGGGAGTGGTCCGGGCCGTCGGCCGAGGCTGTGCTGGTGTCAGGGGCGTCCGCCGTGGGCAAGCCCTGAGGCGTTCATGGTCGTGGTGAGCGTGGTGCCCGCTGTGCGGCACTCTGAGCGCGGGCGCACGGGCGTCCGCACAGCAGGGAGGAGACGTTGTGGGGGATTTGGTGATCGGCGCCCGATCAGGCGCCGGAGAGCCCGAGGGCTCGGGCCGTCGGGCGGACCGGTCCGCCGAGTCCGCGGCCTCGGCCGAGGCCTCGGCGGCGCAGACCGCCGACGGTCAGGGCGGCTCCGGGCCGGAGGACGCCCCGGACTCCCCGCATGCGGGTGCCGAGCCCGCGGACGGGTCGGAGTCGGAGGCTCCGGCCGATCCGCGCAAGCAGCGCTCGTTCTGGAAGGAACTGCCGATCCTGATCGGCATCGCGCTGATCCTCGCGCTGGTGATCAAGACCTTCTTCGTCCAGGCGTTCTCCATTCCGTCGGAATCGATGCAGAACACGCTGCAGGTCGGCGACCGTGTCCTGGTGGACAAGCTGACCCCGTGGTTCGGGGCCGAACCCGAGCGCGGCGAGGTCGTGGTGTTCCACGACCCGGGCGGCTGGCTGAACGACGAGCCGACCCAGCAGAGCAGCAACTCCTTCGTCCGCGGTGTCCAGGACGTGCTCAGTTTCGTCGGCCTGATGCCCTCCGCCAACGAGAAGGACCTGATCAAGCGGGTCATCGCGGTCGGCGGTGACACCGTCGAGTGCGAGGCCGACGGGCCGGTGACGGTCAACGGCGTCGCGCTCAACGAGCCGTACGTCTACCCGGGCAACACCCCGTGCGGTGACCACCCCTTCGGCCCGGTCCAGGTGCCCAAGGACCGGATCTGGGTGATGGGCGACCACCGCGCCAACTCGCTGGACTCCCGCTTCCACATGGACCAGCCGGGCGGCGGCACCGTCCCGGTGAACAACGTGATCGGGCGTGCCTTCGTGGTGGCCTGGCCGATCAGCCACTGGTCGACGCTGCCGGTGCCGGACACCTTCGACCAGACGGGCCTGGCGGCGGCCGCGCCGATGGCGCCGCCCGTGGCCGGTGCGGTGGGGGCCGTCGCCCTGCTCCCGCTGGTGCGTCGGGTGCGGGGCCGGGCGGAGCGCCGCCGGGAGTCCTGAGCTCCACCGGATCCCGACCCACCGGGTTGGCCCCGGCTCTTGCGCGGGCCGTGGTACCGACGAGTAATCTGCTCGGACGTGCCACGGCCCGTCGGCTTTTCCGCCCGTGCCTCCGGCGTGCCAGTGGTGTTCTCCGGTCGGCCAGAGGTGGACGGTGTCGATGAGCAGTGTCGTGGAGCAGACGGCCGACCACCCGACCGCGCCCGCCTGTGTGCGCCGCCGGCCCGCCGCGGTGCTGCAGGGCGTCGCGCTGGCGCTCGGACTGGTGCTGATGGTCGGCGGTTTCGCCCTGATCGCGATCGACTACCGGCCGTACAACATCCCCACCGCCTCGATGCACCCGACGCTGCGTGCCGGTGACACCGTGCTCGCCCGCAAGGTCGGCGGCGGCGACATCGGGCGGGGCGACGTGGTGGTGTTCAGGGACCAGGCCTGGGGCGGCGAGCTCATGGTCAAGCGGGTGGTCGCGGTCGGCGGGGACACCGTCGCCACCACCGGAGCCGACTACCGGCTGACGGTCAACGGGCAGCCGGTGGACGAGCCCTACCTCGCGACCCAGGGCCACCAGGGCGCCACGTTCAGCGTGACGGTGCCCCAGGGCCGGCTGTTCCTGCTCGGCGACAACCGGGTGGGCTCGCTCGACTCCCGTACCCACCTGGAGGTCGACGGCGGGACCGTCCCGGCCGACGCCGTCGAAGCCAGGGTCGAGGCCACCGCGCTGCCGTTCGGCCGGATGGGCCTGCTCGGTAGGGTCACCGACTTCGACGGCTTCACGGGCCCGAAGGCCGCGCGGCCCGGTCCGCTGGAACCTCTCGTCTACGCAACCCTCGCGGGCGCGGCGCTGATCCTCGTGACCTCGGCGGTGGGCGGGGTGGCCGGCCTGGCCCGCCGGTTCCGGGGGCGCAGCTCCTGAGCGGGGCCGTCGCCCGGTGGGCCGCTCTGCCGAACATCGCCCCGGACGGCCGCGTCGGGTGGCAGGATCGGTAGCGCCACCGATGCGAACGGAAGGAGCGTGGAGCGCCGCCATGACAGCACGGCGTCGCAGGGCGGCGCGGATCCTGCTGCTCGACGGGCAGGACCGCATCCTCCTCTTCCTGGGGGCCGACCCGGCCGCCCCGGAGGAGACGTGGTGGTTCACGCCCGGGGGCGGCTTGGAGGCGGGCGAGGGCGTGCGCGAGGCCGCCGAGCGGGAGCTCGCCGAGGAGACCGGCCTGCGGGGTGTGGACCTGGGGCCCTTGGTGGCGTACGGCACGGTGTCGTTCTCCTTTCGGGGACAGCGTTACGAGCAGGAACAGTGGTTCCACCTGGCCCGGACCGCGGAGACGGGGCTGGACCACTCGGGCGTGGGCGCGGACGAGCACGCCCAGCTGCTCGCGGCCCGCTGGTGGACGGTCGAGGAACTGAGGGGAACCGCCGAGACGGTCTATCCGGTCGGTCTGGCGGACTTCCTGGAGCGGCTGCTGGCCGAGGGCCCGCCGGTGGAACCGGTACGGCTCTGACCGTGGGTGCGGTGGTCCACAATGGGTGGACGTGACAAGTTGAGGGGACGCCTGGATGAGTGCCGAAGATCTCGAGAAGTACGAGACCGAGATGGAGCTCAAGCTCTACCGGGAGTACCGGGACGTCGTCGGCCTGTTCAAGTACGTGATCGAGACCGAGCGACGGTTCTACCTCACCAACGACTACGAGTTGCAGGTGCACTCGGTCCAGGGCGAGGTGTTCTTCGAGGTGTCGATGGCGGATGCGTGGGTCTGGGACATGTACCGGCCGGCCCGGTTCGTCCGCAAGGTCCGGGTGCTGACCTTCAAGGACGTGAACATCGAGGAACTCGCGAAGAGCGATCTGGAGCTGCCCTCGGACGAGTCCGGCTTCGGGAACTGACGTTGAACGACTCCGTCCCGCGTTGTCCAGCCGAATTTCGCGGGAACGGGGCTTCTCACCCCTGAGGGTGACAAAAGTTGTCCACAGGCCCGAGTTATCCACAGGGAACGGGAATTCCCGGGCCTCGTCGTGCGCGTTGGTGCAGCCTCCTCGGCGGAGGTGGTCACCATGCAGCACACCGTCGTGCAGGACCAGCAGCACCAGCAGGACCAGGCCGTACCGGACATGGCCGCAGCCGGGAAGGCCCCGCGGGCGGTCCCGGACCGCACCACCAAGAACGGGCTCGGCCGCTACGGGGAGCGGGTCGCCGCCCGCCGGCTCGCGGAGGCCGGGCTCCGCATCCTGGACCTCAACTGGCGCTGCGTCGAGGGCGAGCTGGACATCGTCGCCCTCGACGGCGACACCGTGGCGGTCTGCGAGGTGAAGACCCGCTCCGAGCGGGGTTTCCAGCAGCCCACCGAGGCCATCGACCGGACCAAGGCCGCCCGGCTGCAACGCCTGGCCGAGCGCTGGATGGCCGAGCGTTGGCCCGGTCACTTCGCCGAGCTGGCCGGGCCCGGCTACGACCCGGGGCCCACCGATCCGCAGTGGCCGCCCGCCCCACCGGGCGGGGTGCGGATCGACCTGGTCGCGGTGGTCAACCGGGCGCGGGGTGCGGCCCTGGTCGACCACCTGCGGGGGGTGGTCTGAGATGGCCTTCGCCCGCACCTGTTCCGTCGCGCTGGTCGGCGTCGACGGAGTGATCGTCGAGGTCCAGGCCGATCTGGAGCCCGGGGTGGCCGCGTTCGCCCTGGTCGGCCTGCCCGACAAGGCGCTCACCGAAGCCCGCGACCGGGTCCGAGCCGCGGTCGTGAACAGCGGCGAGGCCTGGCCGCAGCGCAAACTGACGGTCGGACTCAGCCCCGCCTCGGTGCCCAAGAGCGGCAGCGGCTTCGACCTCGCGGTGGCCTGCGCCGTGCTGGCCGCCGCCGAACGGCTCGACCCCTCCACCATCGCCGACCTGCTGATCATCGGCGAGCTGGGGCTGGACGGCCGGGTGCGGCCGGTCAGAGGGGTGCTGCCCTCGGTGCTGGCCGCCGCCGACGCCGGGTACGAGCGGGTCGTGGTCGCCGAGCAGACCGCGCCCGAGGCCTCGCTCGTCCCCGGGGTGACGGTGATCGGCGTCCGCAGTCTGCGCCAGCTCGTCGCCAACCTGACCGGCGTGGCGGCACCGGAGGAGCCGCCCGATCCGATCGGAGGCCGACCGGATCCGCTGATGGCCGGGCTGATGCTGCCCTGCGCGGGAGTGCGGGGCCTGCCCGACGACCGGGCGGCCCGGCTCGACATGGCCGACGTGGCCGGCCAGTACGAGGCCCGGCGGGCCCTGGAGATCGCCGCCGCCGGAGGACACCACCTCTACTTGAAGGGCCCACCGGGCGCGGGCAAGACGATGCTGGCGGAGCGGTTGCCCGCGCTGCTCCCGCCGCTGACCCAGAAGGAGGCGTTGGAGGTCACCGCCGTCCACTCGGTGGCGGGGCTGCTCCCGGTCGGGCGTCCGCTGATCGACACCGCGCCCTACTGCGCCCCGCACCACTCCACGACGATGCCGGCCATCGTCGGCGGCGGCAGCGGCCTGCCGAGACCCGGCGCGGTCTCGCTGGCCCACCGGGGCGTGCTCTTCCTGGACGAGGCGCCGGAGTTCCCGGTCCGGGTGCTCGACGCGCTGCGCCAGCCGCTGGAGTCGGGCGAGGTGGTGATCGCCCGCTCGGCCGGATCGCTGCGGCTCCCGGCGCGCTTCCTGCTCTGCCTGGCGGCCAACCCCTGTCCGTGCGGTCGGTACTCGCGGCGGGGTGAGGGCTGCGAGTGCACCCCTGCCATGGTCAGCCGCTACCAGGGGCGACTGTCCGGGCCGCTGCTGGACCGGGTCGACCTCCAGGTCCAGGTGGCCCCGGTGACGCGGGTCGAGCTGATGGAGCGGGACGCCACGGCGGAGACCACCGAGACCGTCGCGGCCCGGGTGCTGGCCGCGCGGGAGCGGGCGGCGGCCCGGCTGGCGAGCACCCCGTGGCGGACGAACGCGGAGGTGCCGGGCCACGAGCTGCGCACCCGCTGGCAGCTCGCGGGCGGCGCGCTCAACGACGCCGCGCGGCAGTTGGAGCGGGGGCTGCTGACCGCCCGGGGCCTGGACCGGGTGCTCCGGGTCGCCTGGACGGTCGCCGACCTCGCCGGACGCGACCGGCCGGACCAGCGGGACGTGCGTAGCGCCCTCGTCCTGCGCACCGGGGTGGAGCACGGACTGCCGCTGACCGAGCGGGTCCTCGGCCGGCTCGGCGGAATCCCGGCGCGGCGCGGCAGCCCGGAAGAGGGCCGGCCCGCGAAGCCGGGGGCGCCTGACGGACATCCGCGGAACCAGGAGGGTGAGGCATGAACCAGTTGCTCAGGCAACCGCGAATTCCCGGCGCGGCCGAGGCCGAGGTCGGTGCCGCGGCCAACGTCGAGCCGGAGCCCGAGCGCCTCGCCCGGGTGCTGCTGGGCCGGCTCAGCGAACCGGGCGACGCGGTGGTCGGCCGGTGGCTCGGCCAACTCCCCGCCGTCGATGTGGTGAAGGCGATCCGGGGCGGGACGGTGCCCGACCACCCCGCGCTGGACGCCACCCGGCTGGCCGGGTACCAGGCGCGGCTCCCCGGCCTGGACCCGCAGATGGACCTGAAACGGGTACGCGACGTCGGCGGACGGTTCATCATTCCGGGGGACACGGAGTGGCCCAGCCAGCTCGACGACCTGGGTGACGGACGTCCGATCGGACTCTGGGTGACGGGCACCGGCTCGCTGCGGCTGCTCGCACTCCGGTCCGTCGCGCTGGTGGGCTCCCGCGCCTGCACCGCCTACGGCGCCCACGTCGCGGGGGAGCTGTCGGCCCAACTGGCCGAACGAGGCTGGGTGGTGGTCTCCGGAGCCGCCTACGGGATCGACGCCGCCGCGCACCGAGGGGCACTCGCGGTCGGCGGGATGACCGCCGCCGTGCTCGCCTGCGGTGTCGACGTCGCCTATCCCAAGGGCAATGCCGAACTGATCCGGCGGATCGGCGTCCAGGGTCTGCTGGTCAGCGAACTGCCGCCCGGGGAGCATCCGAACCGCTTCCGCTTCGTCCTCCGCAACAGGGTCATCGCGGCGCTCACCCGGGGAACGGTGGTGGTCGAAGCGGCGGTGCGCAGCGGCGCCCTGAGCACGGCCAGACGGGCGCGGGACCTCAACCGCCACACCATGGGTGTCGCGGGCCCGGTGACTTCGGAGCTCTCCGCCGGGGTGCACGCCCTGATCCGCAGCGGCGCTGCCACCCTGGTCACCGACGCGGCCGAGATCATGGAGCTGATCGGGGCGATCGGGGAGGACCTGGCGCCGCAGCGCAGCGGCCCGGTGCTCCCGCGCGACCTGCTGGAACCGGCGGTGGCCCGGGTGCTGGAAGCCGTACCCGCGACGGCGGAGGGGGCGCCGGTCGAGCGGCTGGCCCGGCAGTCCGGCCTCCCGCCGGACGAAGTCCTCCAACGGCTCTACGAGTTGGGCTCGCTCGGCTACGTGGAGCGGCACGGCGCGCACTGGCGCGTGGTGCGGAGGAGGTGAGCGTCGGAACGGAGAACGCGCCCGCGCCGAGGGCACGCACGTCGGACCGTCCGGCTGCCTGGCACTCCGGTTCCTCTGTTCGCAGGATCGATCCGGTGTGCGACGGCCACCGGATCGGGGGACGACCGAGTGGCGGTAGCGCTTCGCAGTGAGTCGGTCACGCTACGCTCCACATGCCTTCCCTATCAGCACATGACTCGGCAGAACGGCGCAGACCAACGCATGCCCACACACATTCCCGGACACAGAGTGACCGGTGGCGCTCGGTCCTCGGGGGGGCCGCGAACCGAGCGGCGCCCCGTGCCCGACTTCCCGTCCAAGTCGGCGGGGACGATGGGAGGCCTGTCGCGCCAGGGCGGCCGGCCGACGGTGGTGCCCCAGCCGGCGGATGCGGCCCGGGGTGCAGAGCCGGTCCAAGGCGCCGACGCGACCGGTCCCGCCGGCGCGCCCGTCGGGGCGCCCGCCGGCGCACCCCCCGGCGCGGCCGTGGCCGGTGCGCCCCGGCCGCCCGGCAGTGCGCCGGTCCGGTCCGCTGCCGTCCAGGTGTTCGCCTCGCCGGTGTCCCCGCTCCGCCGGGAGCGGGTGGAGGGCGGCGATCAGGGGCAGGACGCCCGGGAGGCCGCGGCCCAGGGCCGCACCGCGCTCGAAGAGCTCTGGCGCTCCTACAAGGAGACCGGTGACCAGCGGCTGCGCGAGCAGCTGATCCTGCACTACTCACCACTCGTCAAGTACGTGGCCGGCCGGGTCGGGGTCGGGCTGCCCTCCAACGTCGAACAGGCGGACTTCGTCTCCTCCGGGGTCTTCGGGCTGATCGACGCGATCGAGAAGTTCGACATCGATCGCGCCATCAAGTTCGAGACCTACGCGATCAGCCGCATCCGCGGCGCGATCATCGACGAGCTGCGGGCCCTGGACTGGATCCCGCGTTCGGTGCGGCAGAAGGCGAAGGCGGTCGAGCGGACGTACGCGACGCTGGAGGCCCGGCTGCGCCGGACGCCGCACGATCCCGAGGTCGCGGCCGAGATGGGCATCGCGATCGAGGACCTCCACGCCATCTTCAGCCAGCTGTCGCTGGCCAACGTGGTGGCGCTGGACGAGCTGCTCCACCCGGTGGGGGAGGGCGGCGACCGGCTGAGCCTGATGGACACCCTGGAGGACCACGGCGCCGACAACCCGGTCGAGGTGGCCGAGGACCGCGAGCTGCGCCGGCTGCTGGCCCAGGCGGTCAACACCCTCCCCGAGCGGGAGAAGACGGTGGTGACGCTCTACTACTACGAGGGCCTCACCCTCGCCGAGATCGGACAGGTGCTGGGGGTGACGGAGAGTCGGGTGAGCCAGATCCACACCAAGTCCGTCCTCCAGCTGCGCGCCAAGCTGTCGGACATCCGATAGGGCGTCGGCAGTCGGGCGTCCGCCGTCGGTCACGGGTGGCCGGTCGCCGGGCCCGCGCCTCCTCCTGATGCGCGGCGCCGTATCGGTCGGAGGTAGGGCTCCGTAGAGTGGGAGCGTGCCGAAGATCCGAGCGGCCACGGTGGCCGAGCATCGCCAGCTCCAGCGGGCAGCCCTTCTTGATGCTGCCCGCGTCCTGCTTGCCGAGGGTGGCATGGAGGCCCTGACCTTCCCCGCGCTCGCGGCGCGCACCGGGCTGGCGCGCTCCTCGGTCTACGAGTACTTCCGGTCCCGCGCCGCCGTGGTCGAGGCGCTCTGCGAGGTGGACCTCCCGCTCTGGGCGGCCGAGATCGAGGCCGGGATGGAGAGCTGCGACACCGCCGTCGAGCGGATCGAGGCCTACGTCCGGGGCCAGCTGGCGCTCGCCGCCGACCCCCGGCACCGGGCGGTGGTGGCGATCTCGGCGCTGGAGCTCGACGAGGCCGCGCGGGAGCGGATCAGGTCGGCGCACGGCAGGCTGGCCGGTCTGGTCGGCCGGACCCTGGAGGACCTCGGCCACGAGCAGCCCCGGCTCGCCGCGGCCCTGGTGCAGGGTGTGGTGGAGGCGGCGACCCGCAGGGCCGAGCAGGCCGCGGCAGGGGGCCGCACCGGCTGTGCCGTCGAGAGCCCCGAGGAGATCGCCGATGCCGCGGTCGCGATGGTGCTGCACGGGCTCGCCCGGCCCTGAGCCGACCCGGCCGGCTCCGCCCGCAGTCCGGGCTCCGCCCTCGTCCTTGCCCTCACCCCCCTCGCCCTCGCCGTCGCCGTCGCCGTCGCCGTCGCCCTACACTCGCGTCCTTCGCCGACGGGCGTGCGGCAGCACGCCCTACCCGTCCCCGCCCTTCAGTGGCAGCAGCCGCGCCGTGCCCGCGCCGAACAGGGCCAGCGGGTCGAGGTAGCGGTCTCCGCGCAGCAGCCCCCAGTGCAGGCAGTCGTGCTCGGCACAGTGCCGCCCGTCCGGAGCGAGCAGTCCGATCGTCTGTCCGGCGGCCACCGTGGTGCCGACCGGGACGGTGCCGGTGACGGGCAGGTAGGTGGTCCGGAGTGCGGGAGAGCCCGAGCCGGGATGGGAGACGGTCACCACCGGCCGTCCCGCCACCAGCCCGGAGAAGGCGACCACTCCGGGAGCCGCCGCCCGGACCTCCGCCCCCGGTGCCGCGGCGAGGTCCACTCCCCGGTGTCCGGCGGCCCAGACCTTCGCCGGCGGCTCGAACCGGCCCAGCACCGCGCCAGGCCCGCCCACCGGCCAGGCCCGCGCGCCACTCCGCCCGCCCCCACCCCCGTCCGCGCCCGAGCGCGGGACGCCCGAGCGCGGGACACCGACGGCCTCGGGCCCCCTCGAAACCCCTGTGGCCCGCACAGCCCCCGTGACCCCGGTAGCCCCCGCAGCCCCTGACGCCCCCGGCAGCGCGAGCACGAGCACCACCGCCACCCCGCCGAACCACCCGCGACCAGTCATGCCCGCAGGCTCGCCGTCGTGCCGTTCCCGCGCCACCCACATCCGGATTCCTGTGGACAAACCACCCCCGCGCCCGCACGCCATCACTCCGACGGGTGCACGGACTCCGCCATCCGGTGTACAAACGGCATACCGGCGACGGACCGGGGCAGTCGGCCGACCGGCCCGCATCCACCCCCGCACCCACCCCCGCCCCCGCGCCCGCGCCCCGACGTCCGCCCGAGCGTCCGGTCCCGAGTCCGTCACACGGCCCTCCCCGCCCCCGTCGCAGCCCCACGGGAACGTGACCGAAGCCCCATCGGAACCCGCCCTTCCCGGCCGTTCCCCGGGCTCCTCCCAGGTCCTCGGCGGGCCCCCGGCCACGCGTGGAGTCGCTCGCGCCTCGGCGCTTCCCGTACACTTCACACGCGACCCGGTCCGCCGGGTCGACTTCGCACGCCCCGCCACCGGCGGTCGGACGCGGTTCGTCCGCAGCCCCGCCAGGTGCGAGTGCCGCTCGGTCCGCCGAGCCCGACCGGCCCCTGGGCCGCCAGGGTGGAGCGGCTCGGCACGTTCGGGGCGTCAGGCGTGGCTGTCACCTGGCCGCCACGGACAAACCGAGCCTGACCCGGCTGTGGGCGATCGCTGCGAGGCAGTGCCGCCGCCGGGCCGTAACACCAAGGAGCACGGCAATGGCCGTCGTCACGATGCGGGAGCTGCTGGAGAGCGGCGTCCACTTCGGTCACCAGACCCGCCGCTGGAACCCGAAGATGAAGCGCTTCATCATCACCGAGCGCAACGGCATCTACATCATCGACCTCCTGCAGTCGCTGAACTACATCGACCGCGCCTTCGAGTTCATCAAGGAGACCGTTGCCCACGGCGGCAGCGTCCTCTTCGTCGGCACGAAGAAGCAGGCCCAGGAGGCCATCGCCGAGCAGGCCACCCGCGTGGGCATGCCCTACGTGAACCAGCGCTGGCTCGGCGGCATGCTGACCAACTTCTCGACCGTCTACAAGCGCCTCCAGCGCCTGAAGGAGCTCGGCGAGCTGGACTTCTCGGACGTGGCCGGCTCCGGCCTCACCAAGAAGGAGCTCCTGGTCCTCCAGCGCGAGCACGACAAGCTGGAGAAGACCCTCGGCGGTATCCGCGACATGCAGCGCGTTCCCAGCGCCGTCTGGATCGTGGACACCAAGAAGGAGCACATCGCGGTCGGCGAGGCCCGGAAGCTCAACATCCCGGTCGTCGCCATCCTCGACACCAACTGTGACCCGGACGAGGTCGACTACAAGATCCCGGGCAACGACGACGCGATCCGCTCCGTCACCCTGCTGACCCGCGTGATCGCCGACGCCGTGGCCGAGGGCCTGAAGTCCCGCGCCGGTGTCGCCAAGGGCGACGCCAAGGCCGAGCCGGGTGCCGACCAGCCGCTGGCCGCCTGGGAGAAGGACCTCCTCGAGGGCGAGAAGAAGGCCGAGGAGGCCCCCGCCGCCGCCGAGGCCCCCGCCGCCGAGGCTCCGGCCACCGAGGCTCCGGCCACCGAGGCTCCGGCCGAGCAGGCCTGACGTACCAAGGGTGAGGGGCACCCGCCGGTACGAAGCCGGCAGGTGCCCCTCTCTCCCGCGCCGGGACCGAACCACCGGTCCCGGCGCCACTCCACGCAGACACGCGAGACGCGAGAAGAGATTCACACCATGGCGAACTTCACCGCCGCGGACGTCAAGAAGCTCCGTGAGCTCACCGGCGCCGGCATGATGGACTGCAAGAAGGCCCTGGACGAGGCCGAGGGCAACGTCGAGAAGGCCGTCGAGCTTCTGCGCATCAAGGGCCAGAAGGGCGTTGCCAAGCGCGAGGGCCGTGACGCCTCCAACGGCGCCGTCGCCGCGCTGATCGCCGAGGACAAGAAGTCCGGCGTTCTGGTCGAGCTGAACTGCGAGACGGACTTCGTCGCCAAGGGTGACAAGTTCGTCGAGGTCGCCGACGCGATCGCCGCCCACGTCGCCAAGACCGCCCCGGCCGACCTGGACGTCGCCCTGGCTTCCGAGATCGAGGCCGGCAAGACCGTCCAGCAGTTCGTGGACGAGGCCAACGCGACCCTGGGCGAGAAGATCGTCTTCCGTCGCTTCGCCCAGTTCGACGGTGACGGCTTCGTCGCGGTCTACCTGCACAAGACCAGCCCCGACCTGCCGCCGGCCGTCGGCGTCCTGGTCGAGCTGGACAAGGAGAACGCCGAGGTCGCCAAGGACGTCGCGCAGCACATCGCCGCCTTCGCCCCGAAGTACCTGTCCCGCGAGGAGATCCCGGCCGAGGCGCTCGAGAACGAGCGTCGCGTCGCCGAGGCCACCGCCCGCGAGGAGGGCAAGCCCGAGGCCGCCCTGGCGAAGATCGTCGAGGGTCGCGTCACCGGCTTCGTGAAGGAGAACTCCGTCCTGGAGCAGGCCTTCGCCAAGGACAACAAGAAGTCCGTCGCCAAGGTCCTCGAGGAGAACGGCGTCGCCCTGAAGCGCTTCGCCCGCTTCCGCGTCGGCGCCTGAGCCACGTTCCACCTGGTCCCCGGCCCCCTTAGGCTGGGAACCGCCCCCGCCCGCTGACCGGGGTGGGAGGAACGCCGAACGGGCTCACCCCGCGCCTACCGCCAACGGGCGGGCTCGCGTCGGCACCATGAACGACGAGGAGGCCATTGCCGTGCAGGACACCGAACCGGTTCCCGCGGCAGTGGCCTCCTCGCGTGTACGCGCAGGCCGGGCATCCGCACACCCGCGCCTGTGACCAGTAGGTGCAAAAAGGAGAAGTCCATGCAGGAGACGCAGGAGACCGCGCAGGACCCCAGGGACGGCTCGCGCCGCCGGGTGCTGCTCAAGCTGTCCGGTGAAGCCTTCGCCGGTGGCGGCGGGCTCGGCGTCGACCCGGACGTCGTGCACGCGATCGCCCGCGAGATCGCCACGGTCGTCCGCGCCGGTACCGAGGTCGCGGTGGTCATCGGCGGCGGCAACTTCTTCCGGGGTGCCGAGCTCCAGGTCCGCGGCATGGACCGGGCGCGCTCCGACTACATGGGCATGCTCGGCACCGTGATGAACTGCCTCGCGCTGCAGGACTTCCTGGTCAAGGAAGGCATCGAGACCCGGGTCCAGACCGCCATCACCATGGGCCAGGTCGCCGAGCCGTACCTGCCGCTGCGGGCCGTCCGGCACCTGGAGAAGGGCCGTGTGGTGATCTTCGGCGCCGGTATGGGCATGCCGTACTTCTCCACCGACACCACGGCCGTCCAGCGCGCCCTGGAGATCCACGCCGACGTCCTGCTGATGGGCAAGAACGGCGTGGACG
This sequence comes from Kitasatospora sp. NPDC048286, assembly GCF_043201735.1. Classification (NCBI taxonomy): domain Bacteria; kingdom Bacillati; phylum Actinomycetota; class Actinomycetes; order Kitasatosporales; family Streptomycetaceae; genus Kitasatospora; species Kitasatospora sp. NPDC048286. The sequence continues at coordinate 24,814 of NZ_JBICZE010000023.1, read as the reverse complement.
GCGTCTACGACTCCGACCCGCGGACCAACCCGGACGCGGTCAAGTTCGACGCGCTGGAGTACTCCGAGGTCATCGCGCGCGACCTTAAGGTCGCCGACCTCACCGCGATCACGCTGTGCAAGGACAACAACCTTCCGATGCTGGTCTTCGAACTGCTGGCGGAGGGCAATATCGCGCGCGCGGTGAAGAGTGAGAAGATCGGCACACTCATCAGCCAGGATTCTGTCCGGGCCTGAGCAGCGACCAGCCGTACCGGTCGGCGCGCCGAGACCGGTCGGAACAACAGCAGATGAACCGGACAGGGAGACCACAGTGATCGAAGAGACCCTCCTCGAGGCCGAGGAGAAGATGGAGAAGGCCGTCCTGCACGCCAAGGACGACTTCGCGGCCATCCGCACCGGCCGTGCGCACCCGGCGATGTTCGCCAAGATCGTCGCGGAGTACTACGGCGCCAAGACCCCGATCAACCAGCTGGCCTCGTTCTCGGTGCCGGAGCCGCGGATGGCGGTCGTCTCGCCGTTCGACAAGACCGCGCTGAAGGCCATCGAGCAGGCGATCCGCGACTCCGACCTGGGCGTCAACCCGTCCAACGACGGCTCGATCATCCGCGTGGTGCTGCCCGAGCTGACCGAGGAGCGCCGCCGGGAGTTCATCAAGATCGCCCGTACCAAGGGCGAGGACGCCAAGGTCTCGATCCGTTCGGTGCGCCGCAAGGCCAAGGACGCCATCGACAAGCTGGTGAAGGACGGCGAGGTCGGCGAGGACGACGGCCGCCGTTCCGAGAAGGAGCTCGACGACACGACGGCCAAGTACGTGGCCCAGATCGACGAGCTGCTGAAGCACAAGGAAGCCGAGCTGCTCGAGGTCTGATGAACGACGCCCCTGACGCCCCCGGCTACTGGGGCCCGTCCGACCAGCAGTTCCAGCCCTACCGCCCGGCGCCGCACCCGCAGGACGCCCGTACCCCGGCCCACCCGGTGCCGGGGTACGGCGTGCAGCCGCCGCCGGTCCAGGGACACCCCGGCCACCCGGGCGGCCACGCCGCGCCCCCGGGCGCGCCGGGTGCCGCCCACGGGGCCCCGGGCCTCCGTTCGGATCAGCCGCAGCAGCCTCCGGTGTACTGGGGCGGCGACGCGGAGGAGACTCAGGTCATGCCTCCCGTACCGGCCGAGCCCGGCCCGCCGCCCGGCAGGCCCGACCCCGGTCGGGCGGCCGCCCACGGCAGGCCCGCGGCCCACGGTCGGCCCGCCCCCGGCGGACCGGCCGAGCCCGGCGAGGGGCAGGCCCGGGACTCCGGCCGGCTGAGCGGCCCGCTGTTCCGGGACGAGCAGTTCGAGCCGGCGCCGCCCGGTGTGACCGAGACGGTCGTGCTGCGCGCGATATCCGGCGACGCCATCCCCGCCCCCGGCCACGGCACCCCGCCGCACCCGGGGGCACCGGTGCATCCCGCGCCGCCGGCGAACCACCTGGCGGCCGGGCAGCCCCACTTCGTGCCGTCGTCCCACCCAGGGCAGGAGACACCCGTGGCCGCCCAGCCCGCCCCGCAGCCGCAGCCGCAGCCGCGCAAGCAGCGCGGCGGCCGTAACCTCCAGGCCGCCATAGGCGTGGGCGTCGGCCTCGGTGCGGTGATCGTCGCCTCGCTGTTCGTGGTGAAGGCGCTGTTCCTGGTCGTCGTGATGGCCGCGGTCGCGGTCGGCGTCTGGGAGCTGACCAGCCGGCTCGCCGAGCGCAAGCAGATCAAGGCGCCGCTGGTCCCGCTGGTCGTGGGCGGCCTCGCGATGGTCGCCACCGGCTACTGGGCCGGCATCCAGTGGGCCGCCGCCTCGCTCGCGCTGACCGGGCTGGCGGTGATGGTCTGGCGGATGGCCGAGCCGCCGGAGGACTACCTGCGGGACATAACGGCAGGTGTGTTCACGGCCTTCTACGTGCCGTTCCTGGCCACCTTCGTGGCGATGATGCTGGCGGCCGACGACGGCCCCCAGCGGATCGTGCTCTTCCTGATCGTGACGATCTGCAGCGACACCGGCGCCTACGCGGTGGGCTACAAGTTCGGAAAGACCAAGCTGGCCCCGACGATCAGCCCGGGCAAGACCCGCGAGGGCCTGGCCGGCGGCATCGCCCTGTCGATGCTGGCGGGCGCGCTGCTGATGGAACTGACCATCGACGGCGGCAGCTGGTGGCAGGGCCTGATCCTGGGCGGCTGCGCGGCGGTCACCGCGACCCTGGGCGACCTGGGCGAGTCGATGATCAAGCGCGACCTCGGGATCAAGGACATGGGCACGCTGCTGCCCGGCCACGGCGGCATCATGGACCGGCTGGACTCGCTCCTGCCGACCGCCCCGGTGGTCTGGCTGCTGCTGGCGGCCTTCGTCGGCAGCTGACCCGCGCGGTCGAGCCGTACGAGACGTACGAGCAGGGCCCCGGACGCCTGGCGTCCGGGGCCCTCGCGCGTCTGCGACACTGGAACAACCATGCCTAAGCCCGGAGAACTCACCTTTGTCGCGCCGCGCGGCGCCAAGCCCCCGCGACACCTCGCCGATCTGAGCCCCGCCGAGCGCAAGGAGGCCGTCGCCGAGCTGGGCGAGCAGCCGTTCCGCGCCAAGCAGCTCTCCAACCACTACTTCGGCCGGATGTCGAACGACCCGGCGAGCTGGACGGACATTCCCGCCGCCAGCCGGGAGAAGCTGACCGGGAGCCTGCTGCCGGAGCTGATGTCGGTGGTCCGGCACGTCTCCTGCGACGACGACGCCACCCGCAAGACGCTCTGGAAGCTCTTCGACGGCACGCTCGTGGAGTCCGTGCTGATGCGCTACCCGGACCGGGTCACCATGTGCATCAGCTCGCAGGCCGGCTGCGGCATGAACTGCCCGTTCTGCGCCACCGGCCAGGCGGGGCTGACCCGCAACCTGTCCACCGCCGAGATCGTCGAGCAGATCGCGGCCGGGATGCGCGCGCTCAAGTCGGGGGAGATCCCCGGCGGCGAGGCGCGGCTGTCCAACGTGGTCTTCATGGGCATGGGCGAGCCGCTGGCCAACTACAACCGGGTGCTGGCCTCGATCCGCCGGCTGACCGACCCGGCGCCGGACGGCTTCGGCCTGTCCCAGCGCGGCATCACGGTCTCCACCGTCGGCCTCGTCCCGGCGATGCACCGGTTCGCGGACGAGGGCCTCAGCTGCCGTCTGGCGCTGTCGCTGCACGCCCCGGACGACGAGCTGCGCGACGAGCTGGTGCCGGTGAACACCCGCTGGAAGGTCGCCGAGGTGCTGGACGCGGCGTGGAACTACGCGGAGAAGTCCGGCCGCCGGATCTCCATCGAGTACGCGCTGATCAAGGACATCAACGACCAGGCGTGGCGGGCCGACCTGCTCGGCCGGCTGATCAAGAACCGCCGGGTGCACGTCAACCTGATCCCGCTGAACCCGACCCCCGGCTCCAAGTGGACGGCCTCCCGGCCCGAGGACGAGCGCGAGTTCGTCCGTCGGCTCCAGTCGCACGGCGTGCCGACGACCGTCCGCGACACCCGCGGCCAGGAGATCGACGGCGCCTGCGGTCAGCTCGCCGCGGCGGGCTGAGCCCCGCTCCGCGGGAACGACCGGGGCGGGCCCCTACCGGAGCCCGGCGGCCGCCAGCGCGGCGGTCGCCCCGCCGGTCAGCAGCAGCGTGCTGCCCGCCGCGAGGGTGCGCAGCGCGACCGCGCCGAACAGCAGCCGGGGCGAGGTGCCGAGGCGCAGCAGCGCGTCGGTGACCTCCCGGCGGTCGGTGCGGACCTCGGCGAGCCGGGTGACCACCGCGGCGGCCGCGCAGCCGAGCACCAGGCAGGCCTCGACCGCGGGCAGCGCGTCGGCGCTGTCCGGTGTGCCGATCCAGTAGCGGATGGTGGTGAGCACCAGCGCCACGGCGAGGGTGAGCACGGCCAGCGGCGCACCGAGCCGGCGGGCCTGGGCGGTGAGGCCGCGCCCGGCCAGCAGTCGCAGCGGGGTGGGCCGTCCGACCGCGAGCAGCCGCCCGGCCCAGGCCAGCAGCGGACCGGTGAGCAGGGCGAGGCCGAGAGCGCTGGCCGCCCAGCCGCCGAGGGCGGCGGTGCTGGTGGTGCCGAGTCCGGCGGGCAGGTGGATCGGGCGGCCGTCGACGGCGGCGCCGGGCCGCAGGGCGATGAGTTCGAGCGCGGCGCCGATCACGCCCAGCCCGGTCGCCAGGGCGATCCGCCAGACGCCGAAGCCGGTCGGGGCCGGGGTGCGGCCGCCGGGCAGGGTCTCGGTGGCGGGCACCGCGAGGGCGGCGGCGGTGCCGGCGGTGAGCGGGACCAGGGCGAGCAGGACGACCGGCGCGGCGGCCGGCAGCGGCACGCCCATGCCGAGGTCGAGGGCGAGCCCGGGGCCGGCGATGTCGTTGCGCAGCACCAGGAAGAGCAGCAGGGTGAGCACGCTGCCGAGGGTGCAGGCGAGCGCGACCTCGCCGGCGATCAGCGTCCGGATCCGGCGGGAGCCGACCCCGGCGGCGGTGAGGCCGGCGATCCGCTCGGGCCGTCGGGCGGGCACCGCGCGGGCGGCGACGGCTGCGAACCAGGCGACGGCGGCGAGCGGGGGCAGGCACCACAGCAGTCGGGCCAGCGGGTCGCCGCCGTCGATCGGGTCGCTCATCGCCCGGCCGAGGGAGCGCAGCAGGAAGGCGGCGACCACGGCGGCGGCCAGGGCGGTGAGCAGCCAGCGGCCGAGGTCGGGCACCCGGTAGCCCCGGGCCAGACGGAGATAGAACACGTCGACTCTTTCAGCGGCTCGGCTTCGGCAGCTCGGTTTCAGCGGCTCGGCGTCGTTAGCGGCGGGTGGCCGTGACGGCGGGCGCTCCGGCGGCTCCGGGGGCGGCGGAGCCGCGGGGGACGGGGGCGACGGGGGCGGTGAGCCGTCCGTCGACCAGGGCGACGGCGCGGTCCGCGAACCGGACGAGCTCGGGGTCGTGGGTGGCCAGGACGAGGGTGAGCTGGTGGGACCTGGCCGCGCTGGTCAGTATCCGCATGACCTGCTCGGCGGCCTCGCGGTGCAGCGGGGCGGTCGGGTCGTCGGCGAAGACGACGGGTGGCAGCGGGGCCAGGGCGCGGGCGACGGCGACCCGCTGGCGGCGGCTCTGGATCAGCCGCTCGGGGCGCAGCCGGGCGCAGTCGCCGACGTCGAGGCGCTCCAGCCACTCGTCGGCGGCGGTGTAGGCGGCCTTGTTGCCGGCCCCGGCGAGCAGCAGCGGCAGGGCGACGTTCTCCCGGGCGGTCAGTTCGGGCACCAGGTGGGGTTCGGAGCCGACGAAGCCGAAGCGGTCGCGGCGCAGCCGTTCGCGGCCGGCCCGCTGGAGGGTGTGCACGGGGGCGCTGTTGAACCAGACCTCGCCCTCGTCGACCGGGAGCTGGGCGGAGAGGCAGCCGAGCAGGGTGCTCTTGCCGGAGCCGCGCCGGCCGGTGATGGCGAGCACCTCGCCCTCGCGGACGCCGATCGAGATGCCGCGCAGGGCGGGGGTGCCGTCATGGGACTTGACGATCCCTCGGGCCCACAGCACGTCGTTGTCAGGCGGTGCCGCTGACATGAGGATCCATCCTGGGTGGCCGCAGGGATATGACAGTCGTCAGATTAGAACGACCGGGGCGTGTCGCGGTTGCGGCGCACTGGTCCATCACGGGCATATCACCCGCATTCAGGCATGTTTGGTCGTACGACTGTGATGTTGCACCGGCGGGGGAGACGCCGAAGGGCGGCCTCGCGGGGAGCGGGGCCGCCCTTCGGCGGAGGGTGGGGAAGAAGGCTCAGGGGATCAGATCTTCGCCCACGCGTCGGTGAGGCTGGTCCGCAGGATCTGCTCGATCTCGTCGAAGGTCGACTGGTCGGAGATCAGCGGCGGGGCCAGCTGGATGACCGGGTCGCCACGGTCGTCGGCGCGGCAGTACAGGCCGTTGTCGAAGAGGGCCTTCGACAGGAAGCCGTAGAGGACGCGCTCGACCTCTTCGTCGTTGAACGACTCCTTGGTGACCTTGTCCTTCACGAGCTCGATGCCGTAGAAGTACCCGTTGCCGCGGACGTCGCCGACGATCGGCAGGTCGCGCAGCTTGTCCAGGGTGCCCAGGAACGCGGCCTCGTTGTCGAGCACGTGCTGGTTCAGGCCCTCGCGCTCGAAGATGTCGAGGTTGGCCAGCGCCACCGCGGAGGAGACCGGGTGGCCACCGAAGGTGTAGCCGTGCAGGAAGGTGTTGTCGCCCTTGTAGAACGGCTCGGCGAGGCGGTCCGAGATGATCGTGGCGCCGATCGGGGAGTAGCCCGAGGTCATGCCCTTGGCGCAGGTGATCATGTCGGGCTGGTAGCCGAACTTGTCGGCGCCGAACATGGTGCCCAGGCGGCCGAAGGCGCAGATGACCTCGTCCGAGACCAGCAGCACGTCGTGGCGGTCGCAGATCTCGCGCAGGCGCTGGAAGTACCCGGGCGGCGGCGGGAAGCAGCCACCGGCGTTCTGCACCGGCTCGACGAAGACGGCGGCGACGGTCTCGGCGCCCTCGTTGAGGATGGCCACCTCGATCTCGTCGGCGCACCAGCGGCCGTAGGCCTCGGGGTCGACCGTGCCGTCGGGGCCCTCGAGGAAGGCCGGGGCGCGGTAGATGTTGGTGTTCGGGGCCTTGTGGGTGCCCGGCACCAGCGGCTCGAACGGGGCCTTCAGGCCCGGCAGGCCGGTGATGGACAGGGCGCCCTGCGGGGTGCCGTGGTAGGCGACGGCGCGCGAGATGACCTTGTACTTGGTCGGCTTGCCGGTCAGCTTGAAGTACTGCTTGGCGAGCTTCCAGGCGGTCTCGACGGCCTCGCCGCCACCGGTGGAGAAGAAGACCTTGTTCAGGTCGCCCGGGGCGTAGTTGGCCAGGCGCTCGGCCAGCTCGACGGCCTTCGGGTGGGCGTAGCTCCACACCGGGAAGAAGGCGAGTTCCTTGGCCTGCTTGGCGGCGGCCTCGGCGAGCTCCTCACGGCCGTGGCCGGCCTGGACGACGAACAGGCCGGCGAGGCCGTCGAGGTACTTGCGTCCCTTGTCGTCCCAGACGTAGGTGCCCTCGCCCTTGACGATCGTCGGCACGGGGGAGTTCTCGTACGACGACATGCGGGTGAAGTGCATCCACAGGTGGTCGTAGGCGGTCTTGGAAAGGTCCTTCTGCGCCGGGTCGGCTGTCATCGGGTGCCCCAGGTGTAGGTCTGTTTCCGGAGCTTCAGGTAAACGAAGCTCTCGGTGCTCCGCACGCCGGGAAGGGCGCGGATGCGCTTGTTGATCAGTTCGAGCAGGTGCTCGTCGTCCTCGCAGACCAGTTCGGCCAGGAGGTCGAACGAGCCTGCGGTGCAAACCACGTAGTCGACCTCGTCGAGGGCGGCCAACGCGTCGGCGACCGGCTCGATGTCACCCTCGACCCGGATGCCGACCATCGCCTGGCGGGTGAAGCCGACGGTGAGCGGGTCCGTGACGGCGACGATCTGCATCACGCCCTGGTCGAGCAGCTTCTGGACGCGCTGCCGCACGGCAGCCTCGGAAAGGCCGACGGCCTTGCCGATGGCGGCGTACGGGCGGCGCCCGTCCTCCTGGAGCTGCTCGATGATCGCCTTGGAGGCGGCGTCGAGGGGAACGCTGGCGTTCCGGTCGCGGTTGGCCACGCGGCCACTGTGCCTGATCGCCCGAGTGTTCGCAAGCGTGGAAGCTGCTGATTTCGTCGTGATCTTGGAAAACGCGTACGGATTTCATTGCTGAAGCGCACTCGGTCTGTCGATACCGGCAGTCGTGCGGCTACCCTGGCACGGTACGCGCGCGCCCCGAGGGCCGGCGCACGTACCGCCACCAGTGGACCGCGCCGCTCCTGGCGCGGCCACTCGGGACCCTTCGTACGCCGGATCCGCCGACGTACCATTGCGCCGGAATCTGCAATGCCGCAGGCCCAGACCGAGGAGAGATCCGTGAGCGACCTTCGCACGCTGCGCAACTACATCAACGGTGAGTTCGTCGACGCGGCCGACGGCCGCACGCTCGACATCGTCGACCCGACCACCGGCGAGGTGTACGCGACGTCGCCGCTGTCCGGTGCCGCTGACGTCGACGCGGCCATGGCCTCCGCCGACGCCGCCTTCCCGATCTGGCGCGACGCCACCCCGAGCACCCGGCAGAAGCTGCTGCTGAAGATCGCCGACGCGGTCGAGGCCCGGGCCGACGAGATCGTCGACGCCGAGGTTCGCAACACCGGCAAGCCCCGCGCGCTGACCCTCTCCGAGGAGATCGGCCCGATGGTGGACCAGATCCGGTTCTTCGCCGGTGCCGCCCGCATGCTGGAGGGCAAGGCCGCGGGCGAGTACATGGACGGGATGACCTCGATCATCCGTCGCGAGCCGGTCGGCGTCTGCGCCCAGGTCGCGCCGTGGAACTACCCGATGATGATGGCCGTCTGGAAGTTCGCCCCGGCCATCGCCGCGGGCAACACCGTCGTGCTGAAGCCCTCCGACACCACCCCGGCCTCCACCGTGCTGCTGGCCGAGATCATCGGCGGCGTGCTCAAGGAGCTGGAGCTGCCGGCCGGCGTCTTCAACGTCATCTGCGGTGACCGCGAGACCGGCAAGCTGATGGTCGAGCACAAGACCCCGGCGATGGCCTCCATCACCGGTTCGGTGCGCGCCGGCATCTCGGTCGCCGAGTCCGCCTCCAAGGACGTCAAGCGCGTCCACCTGGAGCTGGGCGGCAAGGCCCCGGTCGTGGTCTTCGAGGACGCCGACATCGCCGAGGCCGTCGAGGGCATCTCGGTGGCGGGCTACTTCAACGCCGGCCAGGACTGCACCGCCGCCACCCGCGTGCTGGTGCACGAGTCGATCCACGACGCCTTCGTCGAGGCGCTGGCCAAGGCCGCGGCCGAGACCAAGACCGGTGGCGTGGACGACGAGGACGTGCTGTACGGCCCGCTGAACAACGCCAACCAGCTGAAGCAGGTCTCCGGCTTCATCGAGCGGCTGCCCGCCCACGCCAAGGTCGAGGCCGGTGGCCACCGGGTCGGCGACCAGGGCTACTTCTACGCCCCGACCGTCGTCTCCGGTCTGAACCAGGACGACGAGATCATCCAGAACGAGGTCTTCGGCCCGGTCATCACCGTGCAGAAGTTCACCGACGAGGACCAGGCCGTCGCGTACGCCAACGGCGTCGAGTACGCGCTGGCCTCCTCGGTGTGGACCAAGGACCACGCCCGCGCCATGCGGATGTCGCGCCGCCTGGACTTCGGCTGTGTCTGGATCAACACCCACATCCCGCTGGTCGCCGAGATGCCGCACGGTGGCTTCAAGAAGTCCGGCTACGGCAAGGACCTGTCGGCGTACGGCTTCGAGGACTACACCCGCGTGAAGCACGTCATGACCGCGATCTGAGCGCGTCGTGACCGTCAGCGCGGTATGACCGCGATCTGATCGCTCCCGAAGGTCGGCTGATGTGACGGTGGGCCCGGGTCCTCTCGACCCGGGCCCACCGCCTTTGCATCCTGTCGACGGTTGGCGCGACCGGCTGACACGATGGAACTGCCCTTCGGGGACGGGCCGCCCCTAGCCTTACCGGCATGAGCATCCCCACCGCTGACTCAGCCGCCGGCCAGGCCGTCAAGGCCGCCGACCGCGCGCACGTCTTCCACTCGTGGTCCGCCCAGGCGCTGATCGACCCCCTCGCGGTGGCCGGCGCCGAGGGCTCGTACTTCTGGGACTACGACGGCAACCGCTACCTCGACTTCTCCTCGCAGCTGGTCAACACCAACATCGGCCACCAGCACCCGAAGGTGGTCGCCGCGATCCAGGAGCAGGCGGCGAAGCTCTGCACCATCGCCCCCGGCTTCGCGGTCGAGTCGCGCAGCGAGGCCGCCCGGCTGATCGCCGAGCGCACCCCCGGGGACCTGGACAAGATCTTCTTCACCAACGGCGGTGCCGAGGCCAACGAGAACGCCATCCGGCTGGCCCGGCTGCACACCGGCCGGCAGAAGGTGCTGTCCACCTACCGCTCGTACCACGGCGCCACCGCCAACGCGATCGCCCTGACCGGCGACCCGCGGCGCTGGCCCAACGAGAGCGGCGTCTCCGGAGTGGTGCACTTCTGGGGGCCGTACCCCTACCGCTCCAACTTCCACGCCGAGAACGAGGCGCAGGAGTGCGAGCGCGCGCTGGAGCACCTGGAGCAGGTGATCGCGTTCGAGGGACCCGGCACCGTCGCGGCGATCATCCTGGAGACGGTGGTCGGCACCGCGGGCATCCTGGTCCCGCCGGCGGGTTACCTGGCCGGGGTGCGGGAGATCTGCGACCGCTACGGGATCGTGTTCATCCTGGACGAGGTGATGGCCGGCTTCGGCCGCACCGGCGAGTGGTTCGCCGCCGACCACTGGGGCGTCACCCCGGACCTGCTCACCTTCGCCAAGGGCGTCAACTCGGGCTACGTGCCGCTGGGCGGCGTGGCGATCAGCGCCGAGATCGCGGCCACCTTCGCCGAGCGGGCCTTCCCCGGCGGGCTCACCTACTCCGGCCACCCGCTGGCCTGCGCCTCCGCGGTGGCGACCATCACCACCATGGCGGAGGAGGGCATCGTCGAGAACGCCAGGCACATCGGCGAGACGGTCCTCGGCCCCGGCCTGCGCGAGCTGGCCGAGCGGCACCCGTCGGTCGGCGAGGTCCGCGGCCTCGGCGTGTTCTGGGCGCTCGACCTGGTGAAGGACCGGGAGACCCGCGAGCCGCTGGTGCCCTACAACGCGGCCGGCGCCGACAACGCGCCGATGGCCGAGCTGGCCGCCGCCTGCAAGCAGCGCGGGCTCTGGCCGTTCGTCAACATGAACCGCTTCCACGTCGTCCCGCCGTGCACCGTCACCGAGGAGGAGGCCAAGACCGGCCTCGCGGTCCTGGACGAGGTGCTGTCGCTCACCGACGCGCACACTGTCTGACGTACCCAGACGTACCTACCAGGACGGCCCCGAGCACGCGCGTGCCCGGGGCCGTCCCACGCTCCGGAAGGCCGCTCATGCCCAGCCGCACCACCCTGACCCGCCGTCCCGTCGACTCCCGTGCCGTCCGCCGGCGTTCCGTGCTCGGCGGTGCCGCGCTGCTCGGCGCCGGCACGCTGACCGGCTGCGGCATCCCGTCCGCGTACGTGGCCGAGGACCGCCGCTCGGCCCCCGACCGCTCGGAGAGCGACAAGCGGCTCGTCTTCTCCAACTGGACGCAGTACATCGACACCGACGACGCGGGCGGCCGCCCGACCCTGGACGCGTTCAGTGAGAAGTCCGGGATCGAGGTCACCTACACCGAGGACATCAACGACAACGACGAGTTCTTCGGCAAGATCAGCCCGGTGCTCACCCAGGGCTCCGCCCCCGGCCGGGACCTGATGGTGATCAGCGACTGGATGGCCGGGCGGTACGTCTCGCTGGGCTGGGTGCAGGCCATGGACCGGGACAACCTGCCCAACGTCACGGCCAACCTGGACCCCCAGCTCGCCGACCCGGCCTTCGACCCCGGGCGCAGGCGCAGCGTGCCGTGGCAGTCCGGGATCACCGGCATCGCCTACAACCGCAAGGCGCTCGGCCGCGAGATCAGGTCCACCGCCGACCTGTGGGCGCCCGACCTCAAGGGCCGGGTCACGCTGTTCGCAGGGCTGGACGAGGCGCTCGGGCTGCTGATGCTCTCCCAGGGCGCGGACATCGCGAAGTTCAGCGACGACGACGCGCGCAGGGCGATGGACCTGGTGCAGAAGGCGGTCGATAGCGGCCACGTCCGGCGCTTCACCGGCAACGACTACACCAGCGACCTCGCCTCCGGCGCGGCGCTCGCCTGCCAGGCGTACTCGGGCGACGCCGTCCAGCTCACCGCCGAGAACCCGGACATCGAGTTCGTGGTGCCGGAGGAGGGCGGCGAGCTGTGGGCGGAGAGCCTGATGATCCCCAACCGGGCCGCCCACAAGCGCAACGCCGAGCTGCTGATCGACTACTACTACCAGCCCGAGGTGGCGGCCGAACTCGCCGCGTTCGTCCAGTACATCTGCCCGGTGCCGGCCGCCCGCGAGGTGCTGGCGGACAGCGGCGACAAGGAGAAGGCCGAACTCGCCGAGAACCCGCTGGTCTTCCCGACCGAGGAGATGCGCGCCCGGCTGCACACCATGCGCGACGTCGCCTCGGCCGAGCGGCCCGAGCTGCACAAGGTCTGGGGCCGCATCACCGGGGTGTGATCCGTCCTACCGGCGCACCGCGTCCAGGGCGAGCAGGGCCACGTGCAGGGAGAGGCAGGACTCCACCTGGTCGAGGTCCACGCCGAGGATCCGCTCGACCTTGTGCAGCCGGTCGTAGAAGGACGGCCGGGACAGGTGCGCGGCGTCCGCCGCGGCCGACTTGTTCCGGCCCTGCTCCAGGTAGATCCGCAGCATCTGCACCAACTGGCCGTTGTGCTCCGCGTCGTGGGCCAGCAGCGGGCCCAACTCCCGTTCCACGTACGTCTGCAGCCGGGCGTCGTCGCGCAGCAGGTGGAGCAGGCCGCGCAGCCGGACGTCCGGCAGGCGGTAGTAGGAGGAGCTGCGGCCGCCGGGCGCGTCGTGCAGGGCGGCGTCGGCGACCTGGGTGGCCTCCAGCAGGGTGCGCCGGGCGTCGCGCACCGAGCCGACCGAGGAGCCGACCGCGACCACCGGGCCGGCCGGGTCGCCGCCGTCCCGTCCGGCCTCGGCCGACATCCGGCGCAGCGTGGCCGAGAGGGAGTCCAGCGCGGCGTGCTCGTCCTGCTGGGTGCCGAGGGCGATCAGCAGGCCGACGGCCTCGTCGTCGAGCGCGCCGACCAGCGCGGTCAGCCGGCAGGCCCGGACCGCGCCGGCGGCCAGCTCGGTGAAGTCGCGCAGCCGGGCCTGGGCCTCCAGCGCGGCCGGGATCGGCCCGCGCCGCTGTCGCAGCACCACGCCGACCAGCCGGCGGCCCTCCAGCGGGATGCCGAGGGCCTGGGCGCGCAGGGCCGCCTCGGAGACGGTCAGCGCGTGGGTGAGGATGCCGGACAGCAGGGTGCGGTGGGTCTGCCGCTCCAGGCTCTCCCGGTCGCGCACCACCAGCCGGTTGAGCGCCAGCGCGGAGGCGCCGCGCTCCAGCAGCATGGTGTGCGGGTGGGGCTCGCCCTCGGGCAGCGGGCCGGGCTCCTGCACCAGCACCAGGCGGCCCCAGTCCTGGCCGCGGGCGCCGACGGTGGTGACCAGCCAGCCGCTGCGCGGGTCGTGGCCGGTGCGCCCGGCCGGGCGGACCCCGCGCGAGCGGCGCTCCCAGTCCTCCAGCACCTCGGCCTCGGGGCGTCCGGCGGCGTCGTGGGCGAGTACCTGGTGGGCCAGGTTCTCCAGGACGACCGGGGCGCCGGCCATCCGGGCCACCTGGCGGATCACCTCGGGCGGCTCGGCTCCCTCCACCACCAGCTCGTTGAAGACCTGGTGGACCGACTCGGAGACCCTCAGCTGCTCCAGCTGGGCGTTGACCACCAGGGCGTGCACGGCCTCGGTGACGGCGACGAAGCGCAGTTCGCGGCGGAGCGTGATCAGCGGCAGCCCGCGCTGCTCGGCGGCGTTGACCAGAGCGCGGGGGAGCGAGTCGAAGTAGCGCCGCCCGAACTCGACGACCAGGCCGGCCACCCCGACCTCGTCCAGCTCGCGGACGTAGCGGGCCAGGCCCTCGCGGTCCTCCGGCAGGGCGATGCCGGTGGTCAGCACCAGCTCGCCACCGCGGAGCATCCCGGCGACGTCGGGCAGCTCGCTGACGTGGACCCAGCGGACCGGCCGTTCCAGGTGGTCGGCGCCGGCCACCACCTGGGGCAGGCCGCGCCGCATCACGTCCAGGTCGAGGATTCGGGCGACGGTGGGGAGCATCGCGGGCCTCCGGAGGCCGTGTGGGGACCGGAGCGGGGGCTCCGGGTGATCAGGGTGTCAGGTAAATCATCCATCCCCCAGACGACCTGTCGCCCTGCCTGCACCCTTGCACCCTGTAAGGCCCTTCGCGTCGAGGTTGTCGAAGTGACCCTTGTCACGTCAACCTCCCAGCAGGCAAGGTCAGCGGGACCGCAGACCCCCAGCGCGGACGCGTGACCCCGCAGCGGTCGAACCACGGCACTTGGAGGAACCAGATGGACCTGACCGACTTCGGCCCGGGCGCGCAGTACATTGCGGGCCGCCAGACCCGGGGGAGCGGCGAACCCTTCCAGGTCGTCAACCCCGCCGACGGCAGCGTGGTCGAGCAGGTCGCGCTGGCCACCACCGAGGACGTGGACACCGCCGTCGCCGCCGCGAAGGCCGCCCTGCCCGGCTGGTCCTCGGCCACCCCCGGCGCGCGGTCCGAGGCGCTCACCAGGCTGGCCGCCGTCCTGGCGGGGGCGGCCGACGACCTGGCCCGGGTGGAGACGGCGCAGACCGGCAAGCCGGTCAAGCTGGCCACCGAGTTCGACGTGCCCGGCACGATCGACAACGCCGCCTTCTTCGCCGGCGCCGCCCGCAACCTGGAGGGCAAGGCGGCCGGCGAGTACTCCGGCGACCACACCTCGTACGTGCGGCGCGAGGCGGTCGGCGTGGTCGGCTCGATCTCGCCGTGGAACTACCCGCTGCAGATGGCCGCCTGGAAGATCCTCCCGGCGATCGCCGCGGGCAACACCATTGTGCTCAAGCCGGCCGAGCTGACCCCGCTGACCTCGGTGATGTTCGCCCGGGCCTGCACCGCCGCGGGCATCCCGGACGGCGTGGTCAACGTGGTCACCGGCGCCGGGCGCACCGCCGGCGAGCACCTGGTCGGGCACCCGGACGTCGCGATGGTCTCCTTCACCGGCTCCACCGGCGTCGGCAGGCGGGTCGCCGAGATCGCCACCGCGAGCGTCAAGCGCACCCACCTGGAACTCGGCGGCAAGGCCCCGTTCGTGGTCTTCGACGACGCCGACCTGGACGCCGCCGTGCACGGAGCGGTCGCCGCCTCGCTGATCAACGGCGGCCAGGACTGCACCGCCGCCACCCGCGCCTACGTCCAGCGCCCGCTGTACGACGCCTTCGTGGCCGGGGTCGCCGAGCTGTACGCCGCGATCCGGGTCGGCGACCCGCTGAACCCGCACACCGACCTCGGCCCGCTGGTCTCGTACGCCCACCGGGACCGGGTGGCCGGCTTCGTGGAGCGCGCCCGCTCGTACGCCACCGTGGTCACCGGCGGCCGGCCCGCGGAGAAGGGCCACGACGGCACCGATCTCACCCGCGGCGCGTACCACCTGCCCACCCTGATCACCGGCGCGGCCCAGGACAGCGAGGTCGTGCAGGGCGAGATCTTCGGCCCGGTGCTGGTCGTGCTGCCCTTCGACGGCGACGACGAGGGTCTGCGGCTGGCCAACGACACCCCGTACGGCCTGGCCGCCTCCGCCTGGACGAGCAACGTGCACCGCTCGCTGCGCGCCACCCGGGAGATCGCGGCCGGCTGCGTCTGGGTCAATGACCACATCCCGATCATCAGCGAGATGCCGCACGGCGGCTACAAGGCGTCCGGCTACGGCAAGGACATGTCCCAGTACTCGCTGGACGAGTACACCCAGGTGAAGCACGTCATGTTCGACACCACCGCGGTGGCCCGCAAGGACTGGCACCGCACCGTCTTCGGAGACAGATAACCCCCGGCCCAAGCGGGTGCCCCCACACCCCATCTCCCCCAGGAGGCCCGTTCCATGGCGTTCAACGAGCTCACCGACGGTCTGCCCGAACCGGTCCGAAGGGCCTGGGAACGCAGCCTGACCAGTGGTCGGGCCGCGCTCGGCCGCCGCACCCTGCTGCGCGCCGCCGCGCTGACCGCCGGAGCGGGCACCCTGGCCGCCTGCGGCATCCCGGCGGCCCCGCGGGCGACCGGCGACTCGACCGCGAACGCCGCCAAGGACCTCTCCGAGACGCAGAAGGAGGTCGACTTCTCCAACTGGCCGCTGTACATCGACACGGACGAGAAGGACAAGGAGAAGCACGGCACCCTGGACGCCTTCACCGAGGCCACCGGCATCAGGGTCAAGTACAACGAGGACGTCAACGACAACGTCGAGTTCTTCGGGAAGGTCAAGCCGCAGCTCGCCTCCGGCCAGGACACCGGCCGCGACCTGATGGTGCTCACCGACTGGATGGCCGCCCGGCTGATCCGGCTGGGCTGGGCGCAGAAGCTCGCCCCGGCGAACGTCACCACCGCGATCACCAACATCGACGCGCGCTTCCGCGCCCCCGACTGGGACCCGGGTCGGCTCTACTCCTACCCGTGGGCCGGCATCCAGACCGTCGTCGCGTACAACCGGAAGGCGACCAAGGGGAAGCAGGTCACCAGCGTCTCCCAGCTGCTGGACGACCCCGACCTCAAGGGCCGGGTCACCTTCCTCTCCGAGATGCGCGACAGCATCGGGATGGTCCTGCTGGACCAGGGCAAGGACAGCGCGAAGTTCACCGCCGACGACTACGACGGCGCGGTCGCCCGGCTGCAGAAGGCCGTCGACAGCAAGCAGATCCGCCGGTTCACCGGCAACGACTACGGCCAGGAGCTGTCGGCCGGCGACATCGCGGCCTGCATCGCCTGGGGCGGCGACCTGATCCAACTGCGGGCCGACAACCCGGACATCGAGTTCGTCATCCCGGAGAAGGGCTACATCGCCTCGACCGACAACATGCTGGTCCCGGCCAAGGCCCGGCACAAGACGAACGCGGAAAAGCTGATCGACTTCTACTATCAGCCGAAGATCGCGGCGCAGCTGGTCGCGGGCATCGGCTTCGTCTCCGCCGTCACCGGGATGAAGGACGAGCTCGCCGGCATCGCCCCGGAGACCGCGGCCAACCCGCTGGTCGTACCCACCCCCGAGATGGCGGTCAAGGCCCACGTGTTCCGCACTCTCTCCGAGAGCGAGGAGAGCGACTTCGAGCAGAAGTTCTCCAAGCTCATCGGCGCCTGACCCCCGACTCCCGGCAGAGAAACCCAGGAAGACACCACCCCATGACAGACCAGCAGCGCGACGCGGCCGCCGGCGGCGACGTCCGGCTCACCGGCATCGGCAAGACCTACGGCTCCTTCACCGCCGTCCAACCGCTCGACCTGACCGTCCCGCAGGGCTCCTTCTTCGCCCTGCTCGGCGCCTCCGGCTGCGGCAAGACCACCACCCTGCGCATGATCGCCGGCCTGGAGGAGCCCACCACCGGCACCGTCCTGATCGGCGGCCAGGACGTCACCGCCCTGCCCCCGTACAAGCGGCCGGTGAACACCGTCTTCCAGAGCTACGCGCTCTTCCCGCACCTGGACATCTTCGAGAACGTCGCCTTCGGCCTGCGCCGGCGCGGCCGGAAGGACGTCAAGAAGCAGGTCGACGAGATGCTGGAGCTGGTCGAACTCGGCCAGTACGCCCGGCGCAAGCCGCACCAGCTCTCCGGCGGCCAGCAGCAGCGCGTCGCGGTCGCCCGCGCGCTGATCAACCACCCCCAGGTGCTGCTCCTGGACGAGCCGCTCGGCGCGCTCGACCTCAAGCTCCGCCGCCAGATGCAGCTGGAGCTCAAGCGGATCCAGACCGAGGTCGGCATCACCTTCGTGCACGTCACCCACGACCAGGAGGAGGCCATGACCATGGCCGACACCATCGCGGTGATGAACGGCGGCCGGGTCGAGCAGCTGGGCGCCCCCGCCGAGCTGTACGAGAACCCCGCCACCACCTTCGTGGCCAACTTCCTCGGCCAGTCCAACCTGCTGCCCGCCGAGGTCACCGGCGCAGACGGCGGCGACCTGCTGCTCAGCGCGGCCGGCGCCCGCCTCACGGTGCCGAAGGCGCGCTGCGCCACCGACGCCAAGCGCGTCCACCTGGGCGTGCGCCCGGAGAAGATCACCATCACCCACGCCTCCGAGCAGGTCGCCGACGGCCGCAACCGGCTGACCGGCACCGTGCTCGACTCCAGCTTCATCGGCGTCTCCACCCAGTACGTGGTGCGCACCGACGGCGGCCAGGAGGTCACCGTCTTCGAGCAGAACATGGAGCGCGACGCCCGGATCGTCCCCGGCGCCGCCGTCCGACTGCACTGGAACCCGGCCCACTCCTTCGCCCTGGACGCCGCGCAGGCGATCGACGCGGGCACCGCGGAGGAGGCCGCATGACCGCCACCGCCCCGGCCGCGCCGCCCCAGGCGATACCCCCCGACGGCGGCCCCCGCACGGAACCGGGGGCGAAGCCCAGGCGCAAGCTCACCCCGTACTGGCTGCTGCTGCCCGGCATCGCCTGGCTGGTGATCTTCTTCGCCGTCCCGATGCTCTACCAGGGCTCGACCTCGCTGCAGACCGGCTCGCTCGAAGAGGGCTTCAAGGTCACCTGGCACTTCTCGACCTACTGGGACGCCCTGGTCGAGTACAAGTGGCACTTCCTGCGCTCGTTCTCCTACGCGGCCGTCGCCACCGTGCTCTGCCTGGCCGTCGGCTACCCGCTCGCGTACACGATCGCCTTCAAGGCGAGCAAGCGCTGGCGCAACGTCATCCTGATCCTGGTCATCGCGCCGTTCTTCACCAGCTTCCTGATCCGCACCCTGGCCTGGAAGACCATCCTGTCCGACGGCGGCCCGGTGGTCGGCGCGCTGAACGCGCTGCACGTCCTGGACGTCACCAACCTGCTCGGCCTCACCGACGGCGACCGGGTGCTGGCCACGCCGCTCGCGGTGGTCTGCGGCCTCACCTACAACTTCCTGCCGTTCATGATCCTTCCGCTGTACACCTCGCTGGAGCGGATCGACCCGCGCCTGCACGAGGCGGCCGGCGACCTCTACGCCCGGCCGTTCACCACCTTCCGCAAGGTCACCTTCCCGATCTCGCTGCCGGGCGTGGTCGCGGGCACCCTGCTGACCTTCATCCCGGCCTCCGGCGACTACATCAACGCCCAGCTGCTGGGCTCGCCGAGCGAGCAGATGGTCGGCAACGGCATCCAGAAGCAGTTCCTGAACGTGCTCGACTACCCCACGGCGGCCGCGCTGAGCTTCATCCTGATGGCCCTGATCCTGGGCATGGTGACGGTCTACATGCGCAAGGCCGGGACGGAGGATCTGGTCTGATGTCCCGGATGTTCAAGTGGATCCGCGCCCACCTGGTGGTGCTGGCCGGCCTGCTGGCCCTCGCCTACCTGGTGCTGCCCAACCTGGTCGTGCTGGCCTTCTCGTTCAACAAGCCGGTGGGCAAGTTCAACTACGAGTGGAACGAGTTCTCCACCGACGCCTGGACCAACCCCTGCGGCGTCGCCGACATGTGCCAGTCGCTCTCGCTCAGCCTGCAGATCGCGGTGCTCGCCACCATCGGCGCCACCGTGCTCGGCACCATGGTCGCCTTCGCGCTGGCCCGCTACCGCTTCCGCGGCCGCTCGGCCACCACCGCGATGATCTTCCTGCCGATGGCCATGCCCGAGGTGGTCATGGCCGCCTCGCTCGGGACGCTCTTCCTCAACATGCGCATCCCGTTCGGCTTCACCACCATCCTCATCGCGCACATCATGTTCTGCCTCAGCTTCGTGGTGACGGCGGTCAAGGCGCGCGTGATGAGCATGGACCCGAGGCTCGAACAGGCCGCCCAGGACCTCTACGCGACCCCCACCCAGACCTTCCTGAGGGTCACCCTGCCGCTGGCGGCGCCCGGCATCGCGGCGGGCGCGCTGCTCAGCTTCGCGCTCTCCTTCGACGACTTCATCATCACCCAGTTCAACTCGGGGCCGACCACGGTCACCTTCCCGATGTTCGTCTGGGGCGCCTCGCAGCGCGGCATCCCGGTGCAGGTGAACGTCATCGGCACCGCGATGTTCCTCGCCGCCGTCGTGCTGACCGTCGTCGGCCAGTGGCTGGGCAACCGTCGGAAGGCCACCGCCTGACGTACGGTCGACAGCGGTGGCACGCACAACCATCACCTATCCGTAGAAAGTGGCTGATAATGCATGGATTCCGCCCGCGCACTCAGTGACGCCAGGCCCACCCCCTTCTGGCTGGAGGATCCCGGCCGGCCGGCGGCGCTGCCCGCCCTGGTCGGCGACACCACCTGCGACCTGCTGGTCGTCGGCGGCGGCTACTCCGGCCTGTGGACCGCCCTCATCGCCAAGGAGCGCGACCCCTCGCTGGACGTCGTGCTGGTCGAGGGCAACGAGGTCGGGTGGGCCGCGTCCGGGCGCAACGGCGGATTTTGCGCGGCCAGCCTCACCCACGGCTTCGGCAACGGCCTGGACCGCTGGCCGTCCGAACTGGCCCAGCTGGAACGCCTCGGTGCCGCCAACCTCGACGGCATCGAGGCCACCCTCAAGCGCTACGGCATCGACGCCGAGTGGGAGCGCACCGGCGAGATCGACGTCGCCACCCAGCCCCACCAGGTCGAGGAGCTCCACGAGGTCGCCGAGGCGGTCGCCCGGTACGGCCTCGACATCACCGTCCTGGACGCCGACCAGGTGCGCGCCGAGGTGAACTCGCCGACCTTCCTCGGCGGGCTCTGGGACAAGGAGGGCGTGGCGATGGTCCACCCCGCCAAGCTCGCCTGGGGCCTCAAGGACGCCTGCCTCGGCCAGGGCGTGCGGATCTTCGAGCACACCCGGGCCACCGACCTGCGGGAGCACGGCAGCGGCATGGCCGTCCGCACCCCGTACGGTCGGGTCTTCGCCCGCAAGGTCGCGCTCGGCACCAACGTCTTCCCGTCACTGCTCAAGCGGGTCCGCCCGTACGTCGTCCCGGTGTACGACTACGCGCTGATGACCGAGCCGCTCAGCGACGAGCAACTCGCCTCGATCGGCTGGCGCGGGCGGCAGGGCCTCGGCGACAGCGCCAACAAGTTCCACTACTTCCGGCTCTCCGCCGACAACCGGATCCTCTGGGGCGGCTACGACGCGGTCTACCACTTCGGCGGCCACGTCCGGCACGAGTACGACCAGCGGCCGGAGACCTTCCGCACCCTGGCCAACCACTTCTTCCGCTGCTTCCCGCAGCTGGAGGGCCTGCGCTTCACCAACGCCTGGGGCGGCGCGATCGACACCTGCAGCCGGTTCTCGGCGTTCTTCGACACCGGCTACCGGGGTAAGGTCGCGTACGCGGTCGGCTACACCGGGCTCGGCGTCGGCGCGACCCGCTTCGGCGCCGAGGTGATGCTCGACCTGCTCGCCGGCGGGCGCACCGAGCGCACCTCGCTGGACATGGTGCGCAGCAAGCCGCTGCCGTTCCCGCCCGAGCCGGTGCGCTGGGCCGGGATCGAGATCACCACCCGGTCGCTGGAGCGGGCGGACCGCAACGGCGGCCACCGCAACCTCTGGCTGCGCACCCTCGACCGGATGGGGCTGGGCTTCGACAGCTGAAGTGCCCGCACCCGCAGTCGGGTGCCCCCAGTCGTGTAATCGGGACCCGCCGTCCGCCTCTCCCTGGTGACGGCGGGTCTCGTTCATCCCGCCGTCTCCGAACAGTACGAACGGCGAGAAGCGGGGACACGACATGGAGACCACCGGACTGCACTGGCTCGCCCAGGTGGCACCGGACCCGGAATCCTTCCGGGAGCAGTGGGAGCGCAGCGGGCTCGGCCTGGTGCTGCTGCCGGCCGGCCGGCGCTGGGACGTCCTCTCCGTCCCCGGGCGGCTCGGCCGCCCGGCCCTGGAGGTCCTGGACCCGCGCACCCGCGGCCCGGTCCTCACCGACTTCGGGGGCGAGCAGCTGAGCTTCCTGGTGCCCGTCGGCACCGCGGCCCACTGGATCGGCACCGGCGTGCGCGGCGCCGGGGAGGGCACTTGGATCGTCGTCCCGCCCCCGAGCGCAGCAGCCCGGGCGTGCGCTGGCTGGTCCCGCCCGACGGCTCCGGGCGGCTCAACGACCCGGTGCTGCTGGAGCTCGCCCTGCACGAGGCGGCGGCGAGGCTCAGCGGCTGGTGAGCCGCGGGGCGTCCGGGGGCATCCCTGGGCGCTCGACGGTGGCGGCGCGTGGGGGAACCTCGGGGCGCGAGCCGGCGGCGGCGCGCGGAGCGGGCGGCCGCGTCAGACTGGAGGCGTGACCACCGTCCCGCACGCCGTCGACGCGCCCCTCCGCCCGGGCGCCGCCCAGCTGCGCCTGGCCGCGCCGGCCGCACCCGTCTGCGACCGGTACGGCCTCGCCCTGGCCGGTGGGCACGCGCTGCGCGCCCACGGTGTCGCGGCCTGCCCGCAGGACGGGCTGACCCTGGCGACCGGCGGCGCCGACCTGCCGGAGGCGGCCGCCGCGCTGGGCGAGGCGTACCGGGCGGCGGGCGGCGGGGCCGTCGACCGGCCGGGCACACCTCGACTGGAGCAGCTCACCGTCCGGCTGGCGCTCGGCGGACGGTCGCACTCGGTGGAGCTGCGCAAGGAGCCGCTGGGCCACCGCCCGGTCCGGCTCGACTTCGGTGCGCCCGGACCGGACGAGCCGCCGCTGGTGTTGCCGGTCGTCGCCCTGGAGGACGCGGCCGCGCTGACCACCGTGCTGCTCGTGGACCGGGGCATGCCGCGCGACCTGATCGACGTGCACGCCCTCACCCGCTGCTACCGGGAGGGTGAACTGCTCGCGCTGGCGGGGGAGTTGGACCCGGACTTCCAGCCCGCGGCGCTCGCCGAACGGCTGGAGACGCTCGCCGAGGCGGCGGACGGGCGGTTCCGCGCCCGGGGTGTCCCGGCCGGGGAGGTGGACGAACTCAAGCGATGGGCGCTGGCCTGGGCACAGGACCTGCGGCTGGACCTGTTGGAGACCCAGGAGGCGGCGGACGGGCTGCATGACCCGTACCTGGAGGAGCCGGAGGACGGGGAGTCCTGAGGCCCCGCCGCGGGTCCACTCGTTCGGCCGAGCGACCGGACGACCTGTAAGGCTGAATCCACGATCCCCGTCAGCCTGTTCGTTGAGCCGGGCCGGAGCGGCCACCAGACTGGGAGACGAGCGCGGTAGCCCCGTGATTTCCGTCGCCCGGCCCACCCGCGGCGGCGCCAGACCGGACCGGTGGCAGGACGCCGCCCGGGACTTCGGAGGCAGACGGACCTTGAGCAAGCACATCATTCACTGGATCGGCGGCAAGCCGGTCGCCACCGCCGGTGCGGCCCCCCGTCGCGGTGAGATCTTCGACCCGGCCACCGGCCAGGTCGCCGGACAGGTCGACTTCGCCGAGATCGCCGAGGTCGACCAGGCGGTGGCCGCCGCCGCCGCGGCCTTCACCGAGTGGCGCACCGCCTCGATCGCGAAGCGGACGACGGTGCTCTTCGCCTTCCGCGAGCTGCTGAACGCCCGCCGCGACGAGCTGGCCTCGATCATCGTGGCGGAGCACGGCAAGGTGCACTCCGACGCGCTGGGCGAGATCGCCCGTGGCCTGGAGGTCGTGGAGTACGCCTGCGGCATCCCGCAGCTGGTCAAGGGCGGGTTCACCGAGCAGGCCTCGACCGGCGTCGACGTCTACTCGATCCGCCAGCCGCTCGGCCCGGTCGCGATCATCTCGCCGTTCAACTTCCCGGCCATGGTGCCGATGTGGTTCTTCCCGATCGCCATCGCGGCCGGCAACACCGTCGTGCTGAAGCCCTCGGAGAAGGACCCGTCCGCCGCCAACTTCCTCGCCGAGCTGTGGAAGGAGGCCGGCCTGCCGGACGGCGTCTTCAACGTCGTGCACGGCGACAAGGTGGCCGTCGACCGCCTGCTGGAGCACCCGGACGTCAAGTCCGTCAGCTTCGTCGGCTCCACCCCGATCGCCCGCTACGTCTACGAGACCGGCACCCGCTACGGCAAGCGCGTGCAGGCCCTGGGCGGCGCCAAGAACCACATGCTGGTCCTGCCGGACGCGGACCTCGACCTCGCCGCCGACGCCGCCGTCAACGCCGGCTTCGGCGCGGCCGGCGAGCGCTGCATGGCGGTGTCCGTGCTCGTTGCGGTCGACCCGATCGGCGACGAGCTGGTCGACAAGATCAAGCAGCGGATCGCCACCCTGAAGGTCGGCCCGGGCTGCAACGGCGACTCCGAGATGGGCCCGCTGGTCACCGGCCAGCACCGGGACAAGGTCACCTCCTACGTGGAGTCCGGGGTCGCCGACGGCGCCGAGCTCGCCGTGGACGGCCGCAAGCACCCGGTCACCGCCGAGGACAGGAACGGCTCCCCGACGGCCGACGGCTTCTGGCTCGGCCCCACGCTGTTCGACCACGTGAAGCCCGGCATGTCCGTCTACAACGACGAGATCTTCGGCCCGGTCCTCTCGGTCGTGCGCGTCGCCTCGTACGAGGAGGGCCTGGCGCTGATCAACGCCAACCCGTACGGCAACGGCACCGCCCTCTTCACCAACGACGGCGGCGCGGCCCGGCGCTTCCAGTTCGAGGTGGAGGTCGGCATGGTCGGCATCAACGTGCCGATCCCGGTCCCGGTCGCCTACTACTCCTTCGGCGGCTGGAAGGCCTCCCTGTTCGGCGACGCCCACGCGTACGGCCAGGACGGCGTCCAGTTCTTCACCCGGGGCAAGGCCGTGACCCAGCGCTGGTTGGACCCGTCGCACGGCGGCATCAACCTGGGCTTCCCCACCAACAGCTGATCCGCACGGCTCCACCGGCCGGACCCCTCTCCCCGGGGTCCGGCCGGCCGTCTTTGCACGACGTTTGCATCCGGGCGCGGAAGCGCGTACAGTTCTTCGAGCTGCCTGGCAGGGAGCACCGGACACGCATTGCGCGGACGGTCCCGGGGCAGCCAATCCTCTGAAACACCACTTCCGGTTTGTGCCGGTCGTTTCGCTTTTTCGCGTGACGGCCTGGGGCTTATTCGGTGTGCTCGTTTTATCGGGTTGCGGTCGGATTCGCTTTTCGGAGCGGGG
>NZ_JBICZE010000022.1:100619-145821 GCF_043201735.1 Kitasatospora sp. NPDC048286 | reverse complement strand
GGGCTTCGTTCTTTCGTGTTTCCAGCTTATCAGATGTTTTCCGCTCCGTTTTCCGGAGTTTCATTCATCGGATTCGCTTTCCGCTTTGTCGCCCCGGTCTCCCGCGGCGACTCCGGAACTGTACGGGGACGGACCCGCCACATGCAAATCGCCCCTGCCCGAACTCCCGGGCAGGGGCGATCTGTGCTGATCGGTGCCGATCGGAGCCGGCCGGATCAGGGCCGGCCGGAGTCGGTCAGCGGACCTCGGTGATCTCCGGGCCGCGCGCGAACGGGTCGAGCGAGGCGCCGCCGAAGCGGCTGTCGCCCTCACCGGCGGCAGCGGCCGCCCCGCCACCGTCGGCGACCATCTGGGCGTCCTCGGGAAGCTTCAGCACGATCGGGTCGCGCGGGGCCATCGGGGACTCGCCGCGCACGACGACCGTCTGGCGGAAGACCTGCTCCAGGATCCCGGCCATCTCCGGCTGCACCGCGGCCTGGCCCGAGATCACACCACGCAGGAACCAGCGCGGACCGTCGCAGCCGACGAACCGCACCAGCTGCACACCCTGGGTGCCGTCCGGCAGCTGCACGGGGACCTGGGCGCGGAGGTGCCAGCCGAGCGGGCCCTCCTCCTCCTCGATGAGGCCGCCCTGCGAGGTAATGCCGTTGGCGATCTCCTCCCGGACCTCCCCCCAGATGCCCTCCGACTTCGGGGCCGCGAAGGCCTGGAGCTGGATGGCGCTGTTGCCGAGCACGAGGGTGGCGGCCACGATCGCGTCACCGGCGACCTCGACGCGCAGCTCCATGCCCTCGACACCGGGGACCAGCAGACCCCCGAGGTCGACCCGCCCCTCCTCGGGGTTCTCCAGCTCGGTGTGGTCCCACGGACCGTCCGGCCGCGGGGCCGGCGGCAGGCCGACCTTGTCGGCCGGGTCCAGCTCGGTCACGTTCTCGCTCTCGGCGGAACCTTCGACGTCATCGGCCGTCTCGTCGGCGCTGATGGCGTCGTCGGCGAGCTGCTCGACAGCGTCCTCGCTCTTCTGGCGACGACGGAACACGGTCACTGTCCTTCCCGGTCCAAGACCGATGCGAATACCTGCTCGGCTTCCTGCGAGGCCGCGGGCATGCTAGACCGCGGCGTGGCCGCCGGTCGACCCGAACCCGCCCTCGGCGCGTGCCGACCCAGGCAGCTCCTCCACCTCGTGGAAGCGGGCCTTCTCGACCTGCTGGATGACCAGCTGGGCGATCCGGTCCCCTCGGCGGAAGCTGACCCCCTCGTGCGGGTCCAGATTGACGACGATCACCTTGATCTCTCCACGGTACCCGGCATCGACCGTCCCCGGGGCGTTCACGAGGGCAACGCCGCAACGAGCTGCCAACCCGGACCGGGGGTGGACGAAGGCCGCGTAGCCGTCCGGCAGGGCGATCGCGACGCCGGTGGGCAACACGGCCCGCTCGCCGGGGGCCAGCTCGGCGTCGACGGTGGTGCGCAGATCGGCACCGGCGTCCCCGGGCTGCGCGTACGCGGGCAGCGGCAGCTCGGGGTCGATGCGCTTGATCAGGACGTCCAGCTGCGGGCGGGGGGTGTCGCTCAAGGGTTCACCTCAAAGGCTCGTGCGCGCTTCATCAGATCCGGGTCGTCGAGGACCTTCTCGATGTCCTCGGGACGACCGTGCGTGGTGAAGTGTTCCAGTTTCACCTGGACGAAGAGGGCCTGGGCGCGCACCGCGACGGGCCCGTCCGGGCCGCCGATCCGCGCCTCGGCGGCGCTGTAGATCTTCCGTCCGTGCACGCCGGTGATCCAGGCGCGCAGGTGCAGCACCGAGTCGACGGGCACCGGGGAGAGGAAGTCGGTCTCCAGCCGGCCGGTCACGGCGGGGGCGTGCAGCAGCCAGTTGAGCGTGCCGAGGGTCTCGTCCATGGCGGTGGTCAGCAGCCCGCCGTGGGCCAGGCCGGGGCCGCCCTGGTGGGCGTCGCGGATGGGGAACTCGGCGGTCACGTCGAGTCCCTCGCCGGCGACCGCGTCGATCCGCAGGCCGCCGGGGTGCTGCGGGCCGCAGCCGAAGCAGTGCTCGTAGTGGGAGCCGAGCCGGGTGCCGGGGGCGGGCGCCTGGGGGTGGCGCTCCGGCAGGACGGCGTCCGGCGGCGGGGTGGTCGGGGTCGGCGGTATGGCGGGCGCCGGCCGGTCGGTGGGGGTGCTGGGGGCTGTCGTACCGGTCACGGGGTCCAACCCTACCCAGGGGTAGCGGGCCCTCCGGTGGGGGTGGCGTCCCGGGCCGGACGTCAGGGCGACCACAATGGAGGGCATGTACGACGAACGCCTCACGGTGCCGCGTTCCTGGTGGCTGCTCCCGGTCGCGGTGGGTCTCACGCTCGCGCTGATCCTGATCCGGGTCAGTGGTCCGGCCGCGCTGATCGGGCTGGTGGTGGGCATCGCCGCCGGCGCGGTCGCGATCAGCAGCTACGGCTCGGCCCGCATCCGCGTGGTCCAGGGCTCACTGGTGGCCGGTCCGGCCCGGATCCCGGTGGACGCGCTCGGCGACGCGCAGGCGCTGAGCCCCGCCGAGGCGGCGGCCTGGCGCGGCCCGAAGGCCGATCCGCGCGCCTTCATGCTGCTGCGCAGCTACGTCCCGACGGCGCTGCGGATCGAGGTGACCGACCCGGCCGACCCGACGCCGTACCTCTATCTGTCGACCCGCTCGCCGATGAAGCTGGCGGAGGCGCTGGAGGACGCCCGGCGCGGCGCCCGCACCTGAGGCGGGCCCGGGCCGGACGAGAGCCGGCCGGGCCCCGACACGAGCCGGCCGGAAGGGGCCGGGCAAACGGAGAGGGACGGTTCCGCTGCTGCGGGACCGTCCCTACGACTTTGTCCTGACCGGCGCGCCGGCCGACTCCGTCCTCCCGGGCCCGTCCGATCGGACGGTTCCCGGATCTGCCGTCCGGCCCCGCTGCCCGGGGCCGGAAGGAGCGGTGTGCCGGTCCCGCGGGCGCAGCCGCGGGCACCGGGCCCTGTCCGCCGCGGTGCTCAGGCGCCGCAGTCCCGGCAGATCGGGTTGCCGTTCTTCTCGCTGTAGAGCTGGCTGCGGTGGTGCACCAGGAAGCAGCTCATGCAGGTGAACTCGTCGGCCTGCTTCGGCAGGACGCGGACGGCGAGTTCCTCGTTCGAGAGGTCGGCGCCGGGAAGCTCCATGCCCTCGGCGGCGTCGAACTCGTCGACGTCGACAGAGCCGCCGCCCTTGTCGTTCCGCCGAGCCTTGAGCTCCTCGATGGAGTCCTCGTTGAGCTCGTCGTCGGTCTTGCGTGGGGTGTCGTAGTCGGTTGCCATTTTTCGCTCTCCCCCTCCGGGTTGTGCGGTGTGTGCGGTATCTCCAGCGCACGTAACGCATGGGGGGCCGGTCTTGTGCCCGACCCGAGGCGGAGATTTTGCCTTACTTCAAGCCCTGTTACTCAATCGACACTCAGCCCGGGCTCCATCGGGGTGATCCCCGGGGCTGCGGAAGGCCTCACGCTGGGCCATCGTCAGCCCTTCCCGCGCCCGGCGAACCGACCACGCACAGTGAGCGCGACAGCCGCGTGCGTCTGTGAAATCCCTTGCCCATCAGGGACGCCGACCGATCCCGTGGACCGGCCGGGGGTCGGAATCCGGTCACGGACGGCGATCGGCACCCCTGATGGGGTGATAACTCTCCGAGGTCGCCCGAAATCGTGGAGCGACACAGTGTGAGCTTGGTCACGTTAAGAATCTTCCAGGGCAAACCGCGGAAAATCCACCCAGTCCGACCGTTCGGTGTGGCGCCTCAGCCGGCGTTCTTCCGGGCTGCGCGACGCGCCAGCAGGGCGGCCTGGCGCTCCTCGAACTTCCGGGCCTGGCCGTCCAGCCCGTCCAGGAAGACGCCCAGCTCGTTCTGCGCCAGCAGGCCCTCCGGGCCGAGCCCGCCGATCTCCATCACCTTGAGGTGGCGCAGCACCGGCTGGAGCACGTCGTCGTGGTGGATGCGCAGGTTGTACACCCCGCCGAGGGCGATCTGCGCGGCGGCGCGCTCGAAGCCGGGGATTCCGTGGCCGGGCATCCGGAAGTCGGTGACCACGTCGGCGACGGCCCGCATGGCCTGGTCCGGGGCGATCTCCAGGGCGGCCTTCAGGAGGTTCCGGTAGAAGACCATGTGCAGGTTCTCGTCGTTGGCGATCTTCGCCAGCAGCTGCTCGCAGAGCGGGTCGCCGGCGTACTTGCCGGTGTTGCGGTGCGCGATGCGGGTCGCGAGCTCCTGGAAGGCCACGTACGCGACCGAGTGCAGCATGCTGTGCGAGTTGTCGGACTCGAAGCCCTCCGACATGTGGTTCATCCGGGCCCGCTCCAGCTCCACCGGGTCGACGGCCCGGGTGGCGAGCAGGTAGTCGCGGATCGCTATCCCGTGGCGCCCCTCCTCGGCCGTCCAGCGGTGCACCCAGGTGCCCCAGGCGCCCTCGCGGCCGAACATGGTCGCGATCTCGTGGTGGTAGCTGGGCAGGTTGTCCTCGGTCAGCAGGTTCACCACCAGCGACACCCGGCCCACGGCCGTCACCTGGGACTGCTCGAGCGACCAGGCCTCGCCGCCCAGCACGCCGTCGAAGTCGCGGCCCTGGCTCCACGGGACGAACTCGTGCGGCATCCACTCCCTGGCCACGCCCAGGTGGCGGTTGAGCTCCTTCTCGACGACCTCTTCGAGGGCGAGGATCAGCCGCGCGTCGGTCCAGCCGCTCGCGACGAGCGGGGAGCTGCTCTGCACAGGGGCGATGGTCACGGTCTTGCTCCTGAGGGGACGGCACGCGCTGGGACGGGCGCGGCGCGCTGAACGGGGACACGTCTTTTCGCACCCGACGGCGGGCTGCCGACGGATTCACCTACGGTTGCGTAGGTTACGACACCGTAAGTTGATCGGGCCGGAAATGACAAGCCGCCCCCGCCAGGCCTTATGTCTTCTTGACGGACCTGACGGGGGCGGCTGGAAACGGTCGCCTGCGGAAGGGGCGTTGGACCCTTACGGAGAGGGGATGCGGACCCTCATGGTGAGGCCGCCGCCGGCGCGCGCCGTGGCCTCGATGGTGCCGCCGTGGGCGCGCACCACCGACCGGACGATGGACAGGCCGAGCCCGACCCCCTTGTCGCTGCGGGTGCGGTCGGCGCCCTTGACCCGGCGGAACGGCTCGAAGATGTGCTCCAGCTCGTACCCGGGCACCACCGGGCCGGTGTTGGAGACCACCAGCTCGCCGCCGCCGGGCACCGCGGTGGTGGCCAGCTCGACCCAGCCGCCCGGGGCGTTGTAGCGGACGGCGTTCTGCAGCAGGTTGAGCGCGAGCCGCTCCAGCAGCACGCCGTTGCCGGCGGCCACGGCCGGATCGAGCTTCGAGCGCAGCTCGACCTCGCGCTTCTCGGCCTCGCCCCGGGTCTGCTCCAGCGCCCGGGTGGCCACCTCGGACAGCTCCACCGGGCGCCGGTCGGTCAGCGCGTTCTCGCTGCGGGCAAGGAGCAGCAGGCCCTCGACCAGCTGCTCGCTGCGCTCGTTGGTGGCCAGCAGGGTCTTGCCCAGCTGCTGGAGGTCGGTTGAGGCCGCCGGGTCGGAGAGCTGGACCTCCAGCAGGGTGCGGTTGATCGCCAGCGGGGTGCGCAGCTCGTGCGAGGCGTTGGCGACGAAGCGGCGCTGGGAGTCGAACGAGCGGTCCAGCCGGTCCAGCATGTCGTCGAAGGTGTCGGCGAGCTCCTTGAGCTCGTCGTCCGGGCCGTCCAGCTCGATCCGGCGGTGCAGGTCGGAGGAGGCGACGTCGCGGGCGGTGCGGGTGATCCGGCCGAGCGGGCGCAGCACCCGTCCTGCCATCGCGTAGCCCGCCGCGAAGGCGATCACGGCGAGGCAGACCAGCATGGTCAGCGACTTGCGCAGCAGGGTGTTGAGCGCGGAGTCGGAGCGCGCCAGGTAGTCGGCGGCCTGCCACTGGTTGAAGTCCGCGCTGTTCATGTTGCGGACGGCCCCGTCGGGGCTGGTGACCTGGATGTAGTTGTCGAAGCGCAGCTGGCGCGGGGCCAGGTACGAGACGGCGTCCTGGAAGAACACGTACATCAGGAGCAGCAGCACGACGCCGGCCATCAGGAACATCCCGCCGTACAGCAGGGTGAGCCGCATCCGGATGGTGGGGCGGAAGGGCAGCCAGGCGAGCATGCCGTCGCCGGGGACGTAGTGCCCCGGGCGGTGGACGCTCGGCGGGGCCAGGGGCTTCGGCGGGACGGCACGCGGGCCGCCGGCGGGCGCGCCGGAGGGCCCGCCGGCCGGGGGCGGGGTGGTCATGATGGTCCTCTCGGGGCGTCCGCCGGGGCGGGCGCTCGCGGCGGGGAGTCGCGGGGTGGGCGGACTCCGGTCGTCAGATCCGGTAGCCGGAGCCCGGCACGGTGATGATCACCGGCGGGTCGCCGAGCTTGCGGCGCAGCGTCATCACGGTGACGCGCACGACGTTGGTGAACGGGTCGGTGTGCTCGTCCCAGGCCTTCTCCAGGAGCTGTTCGGCCGAGACGACGGCGCCGCCGGCCCGCATCAGCACCTCCAGGACGGCGAACTCCTTGGGGGCGAGCTGGACGGTGCGTCCGTCGCGGATCACCTCGCGCCGGCCGGGGTCGAGCGAGATGCCGGCGCGCTCCAGCACCGGGGGCAGCGGGATGGTCGCGCGGCGGCCCAGCGCCCTTACCCGGGCGACGAGTTCGCTGAAGGCGAACGGCTTCGGAAGGTAGTCGTCCGCGCCGATCTCCAGGCCCTCGACCCGGTCGCTGATGTCGCCGGAGGCGGTCAGCATGATCACCCGGGTGGCCAGGCCCTGCTCGACCACCTTGCGGCAGACGTCGTCCCCGTGGACCAGCGGAAGGTCCCGGTCCAGGACGACGACGTCGTAGTCGTTGACCGCGATGCGCTGGAGCGCGGCCTCCCCGTCGTACACCACGTCGACGGCCATCGCCTCGCGGCGCAGGCCGGTCGCGACGGCCTCGGCAAGCAGCTGCTCGTCCTCGACGACGAGAACCCGCACGGTCGTTGTCCCTTCTCCAGGCCGGCCCCGGAAGCGGACGCACGGCTCCGACGGTGTCTCCATCCTGCCTGGTCCGGCGGTAAAGCAGCGATAAGCTGCCCCACGGGCACGGCCCCCGGATCCCCGGTGGTGACCGTTCGCATCCGCACCACTCCGCTTGGACTGTGACACAGGCAACTTTCTTCCGCCGGGAGGTTTCCCGGCCTCCGGGGCGGGGAGTACAGCTGCACACCCGCGATCTGGCTGACGGCCGGTCGCACCCACCCGCCGTGCGTTCATCCGCGCCGGCCCTGGGGCTGGGACATCACCGGGAGCGGTCCGTGGCCGCTCCGCACCCCGTCCGGAGATTCACCACCTTCCGGCTTGGGTGCTTTCACCGGCTGGACCTCCTCAGGGCGGAGAGCGCACGACCGTGCACGTCCGACACAGTAAGGGGGCCCGTATGGACGCCTTCAAGGCCGGAATCCTGCAGCGCATAGCCAACGCCGAGCAGGACCTGCACCGAGCGATCGAGGCCGGGGACGAGTTCCTCGCCGAGGTGGAGCAGTCCGAGCTGGACGACCTCCGCCGACTCGCCGCCGAGCACGGCGTGGACACGGTGCTGGAGCGCCACCGCACCGCTGCCTGACCCGTCCGGCACACCGACCCGTCGCCGGATCTCCGGCACCAGCGGCCCTGCGGGGGCCGTGCGAAACCCAGGCCCTGGCATCCCCCGTATGTCAGGGCTCTTCGCATGTCCGGGGCCGCCGCGCCGCGCCCGTGGCTCCGCGGGCGGGCGCGGCGGAACCGGTCAGTCCGCCCAGGCGCGCAGCGCGGCCAGCCGCTCCTGGAGCGGCTCGTACACCCCGGGGGCGGCGGCCACGGTCAGCTCGCCGTCCGGGCCGTGCCCGGGGCGGCCGCCGACCAGGGCACCGGCCTCGGTGGCGATCAGGCAGCCGGCCGCCCGGTCCCAGGGGGCCAGGCCGCGCTCGTAGTAGCCGTCCAGCCGCCCGGCGGCGACGTCGCACAGGTCCACCGC
Organism: Kitasatospora sp. NPDC048286; assembly: GCF_043201735.1. Lineage (NCBI taxonomy): Bacteria > Bacillati > Actinomycetota > Actinomycetes > Kitasatosporales > Streptomycetaceae > Kitasatospora > Kitasatospora sp. NPDC048286. The sequence continues at coordinate 137,778 of NZ_JBICZE010000022.1, read as the reverse complement.
GGCCGCCCCGCCCCGGCGGACGTCCCGCACCTCCGGCATGAGCGCCAGCAGCACCTCGGCCTGCCGGACCCGCACCGACTGGACGTAGTTGAAGCCGGTGGCGATCAGCGCCTGGCCCCACGGCGGGGCCGGGCGGACCGAGAGCGGGCGGCCGCCGAGGCGGGCACCGCGGCCCAGGACGGCGTGGAACAGCTCGCCGCGGGCCGGGGCGTACACCACGCCGACGACCGCCCGGCCGTCCACCTCGGCGGCCACGCTGACCGCCCAGGAGGGCAGCCCGTAAAGGTAGTTGACCGTTCCGTCGAGCGGGTCCACGACCCAGCGGACCCCGCTGGTGCCCGGCCGCTCGGCGCCCTCCTCGCCGAGGTAGCCGTCCTCCGGGCGGCGGTCGGTGATCAGCTCCAGGACGAGCTTCTCGGAGGCGAGGTCCATCTCGGTGACCACGTCGACCGGGCTGGACTTGGTGCCGGCCACACCGAGGTCGGCGGGCCGGCCGTCGCGCAGCAGGGCGCCGGCCTGCCGGGCCGCGTCCAGGGCGACCTCCAGCAGGTCATCGAGGAGCCGGTCGTCGGGCAGGGCGGGGGTGGGCACGGGTTCTCCTCCGGGGCGACGGGGCGACGGGACAGCGGGACGGACGGGGCCGGCAGGCCGGGCGGGACGGACGGGACGGGCGGAGCCGGCGCTCAGCGCTCGGCGCTCGGCGCTCAGCGCTCGGCGCTCAGCGCTCGGCGACGGCCGGACGCGGGGCGCGCGGGTTGGGGCAGCAGGCCACCGCGCACACGTCGTGGCTGGGGCCGAGGGTGCCGAGGGCGCAGCGGGTCACCGGCTCGCCGCGCTCGGTGGCGGCCCGCTCCAGGACGAGCTCGCGCACCGCGGCGGCGAACCGGGGGTCGGCGCCGACGGTGCCGGCGCGGGCCACCGGCAGGCCGAGTTCGGCGGCCTTGGCGACGGCCTCGGTGTCGAGGTCGTACCTGACCTCCATGTGGTCGGAGACGAAGCCGATCGGGACCATCACCACGGCGGGCGCCCCGTCGGCCCGCTGGGCCTCCAGGTGGTCGCAGATGTCGGGCTCCAGCCACGGGATGTGCGGGGCCCCGCTGCGGCTCTGGTACACCAGCTCCCACGGCCGGTCGGCCACTCCGGTGCGCTCGGCCACCGCGGCGGCGATCAGCCGGGCCACGTCCAGGTGCTGGGCGACGTACGCGCCGCCGGGCTCGCCGCGGGCCGGGTCGTCCGGTGCGCCGGAGCTCTCGGCCATGGTCTCCGGGATGGAGTGGGTGGTGAACGCCAGCCGGGCGCCGGGGCGGACGGCCTCGGGCAGCCCGTCTAGGGCGGCCAGGGTGGCGTCGATCATGGGCTGGACGAAGCCGGTGTGGTTGTAGAAGTGCCGCAGCTTGTCGACCCGCAGGGCGGGCACGCCCTCCTCGGCCAGCGTGGCCAGCGCGTCGGCCAGGTTCTCCCGGTACTGGCGGCAGCCCGAGTAGCCGGCGTAGGCGCTGGTGGCGAGCACGGCGATCCGGCGGTGGCCGTCGGCGGCCAGCTCCCGCAGGGTGTCGACCAGGTAGGGCGCCCAGTTCCGGTTGCCCCAGTAGATCGGCAGGTCCAGCCCGTGCTCGGCGAAGTCCTTGCGCAGCGCGGCGAGCAGCTCGCGGTTCTGCCCGTTGATCGGACTGACCCCGCCGAAAATGAAGTAGTGCTTGCCCACCTCCTTCAGCCGTTCCTTGGGGATGCCGCGGCCGCGGGTGACGTTCTCCAGGAACGGGACGACGTCCTCGGGGCCCTCGGGCCCGCCGAAGGACAGCAGCAGCAGGGCGTCGTACGGGGCGGCGCCGGACGGTGAGGGTTTGCGCGCGTCGGACATGGCACCGATCCTGCCACTGAGGGGTCGGGCGCCGTCGCCGGGGCCGCACGGGCGTCCGGAAAATAACGTTTGCCAACGTACGTAAGCTGTGTTTACCAGCCTTGTTCCTTACTCCCCCTGCCCGGAGCTCCCGTGCTGTCCAGCTACCGCCAGATATTCGCCTCCCCCGGCACTCTGGCCTTCTCCTCCACCGGCTTCGTCTCCCGCCTGCCGATCTCCATGACCGGGATCGGCATCGTGACCATGCTGTCCCAGCTCCGAGGCTCCTACGGGGTGGCGGGCCTGGTCTCGGCCTGCCTCGCGATCTCCGCCGCGGTCCTCGGCCCGCAGGTCTCCCGCCTGGTGGACCGGCACGGCCAGCGCAGGATCATCGTCCCCGCCATGGCGATCACCGTCGTCGCGGTCACCGGCCTGCTGCTCTGCGCCCGGCTGGAGGCCCCGGACTGGACGCTGTTCGTCTTCGCCGCCGGCATGGGCGTGATGCCGAGCACCGGCGCGATGGTCCGCGCCCGCTGGGCCCACCTCTACCGCGAGGACACCGGCAAGCTGCACACCGCCTACTCCTTCGAGGCCGTGGTCGACGAGGTCTGCTTCATCGTCGGCCCGATCCTCTCCATCGGCCTGGCCACGTCCGTCTTCCCCGAGGCCGGCGTGCTGCTGGCCGGGATCTTCCTCGCCGTCGGCGTCCTGCTGTTCGCCGGGCAGCGCTCCACCGAGCCCCCGATCCACCCGGCCGCCCGGCACGAGGGCGGCTCGGTGATCCTCAACCGCGGCCTCCAGGTGCTGATCGTGACCTTCGTCGCCACCGGTGCGATCTTCGGCTCGGTCGAGGTGGTCACCGTCGCGTACGCCGAGGCCCAGGGCCACAAGTCGATCTCCAGCGTGATCCTCGCCCTGTGGGCGCTCGGCTCCTGCCTGGCCGGGGTGGTCTTCGGGACCCTCAAGCTCACCGGCTCGATGGCGGTGCGCTTCCTCGGCGGTGTCCTGTTCATGGCCGTCAGCATGGTCCCGCTGCTGCTGGTCGCCCACGCGGTGCACGGCATCGGCGGACTGGTCGCGGTCGGCGCGGCGCTGCTGATCGCCGGCATCGCCATCTCCCCCACCCTGATCACCGCGATGGCCCTGGTCGAACGGCTCGTCCCGGCCTCCCAGCTGACCGAGGGCATGACCTGGACCACCACCGGCCTGGCCCTCGGCGTCGCGGTCGGCTCCTCGGCCGCCGGCTGGGTGATCGACGCCTCCGGCGCCGCCGCGGGCTACTGGGTGCCGCTGGCCGCCGGCCTGCTCGGGGTGGTCGCCGCCCTCGCCGGCCTCGGCCGGCTGCGCGCCGGACTGGCCGCCGCACCCGGCGCCGAGACGGCCGTCCAGGGGGCCGAACGGACCGTAGACGCCGAACGGTGAACTGACTAGTCTCTCGCCCTACCCACGGGGCTACCTGTGGGTAGGGCGGCCGCGCCGCCCCCGACCGCGCCGACCCGTTCGGCCACGGAGCAGGAGGCAGCGCAATGCCCCAGGCCAGCACCGCGACCCCCACCCGGTGGACCAACTGGGCCGGCAACCAGAGCGCCCGGCCCGCCCGGGCCGCCGCCCCCGGCACCGTGGAGGAGCTGGCCAAGGAGATCCTGCGGGCCGCCGAACAGGGCCGCACCGTCAAGGCCGTCGGCTCCGGCCACTCCTTCACCTCGATCGCCTCCGCCGGTGACGGCGTCCAGATCCGGCCGCACGCGCTCACCGCCGTCCGCGGGATCGACCGCGAGGCCGGCACCATCACCGTCGAGTCCGGCCTCCCGCTGCACCGGCTCAACCGGGTCCTCGCCGCCGAGGGTCTCTCGCTGACCAACATGGGCGACATCGAGGTCCAGACCGTGGCCGGCGCCACCAGCACCGGCACCCACGGCACCGGCCGCGACTCCGGCTCGCTGGCCGCCCAGATCCGCTCCCTGGAGATCGTCCTCGCCGACGGCACCGTCCGGCGCTGCTCCCCGACCGAGAACCCCCGGCTCTTCCAGGGCGCCCGGCTCGGACTCGGCGCCCTCGGCGTGATCACCGCGCTCACCTTCGGCGTCGAGCCCGCCTTCCTGCTCACCGCGCACGAGCAGCCGATGGACTTCGACGAGGTGCTGGAACGCCTGGACGACCTCACCGCCGTCAACGAGCACTTCGAGTTCTACTGGTTCCCGCACACCGACCGCTGCTCCACCAAGCGCAACAACCGCAGCCAGGGGCCGGCCGCCCCGCTGCCCCGGTTCAAGGAGTGGCTGGAGGACGACTTCCTCTCCAACACGGTCTGGGAGGGCGCCTGCCGGGTCGGCCGGCGCTTCCCCGGCTCGATCCCCTCGATCGCCTCGCTGGCCAGCCGGGCCTGGTCCGAACGCAGCTTCACCGACACCGCGTACAAGGTGTTCACCAGCCCGCGCAAGGTCCGCTTCGTGGAGATGGAGTACGCCGTGCCGCGCGCGGCCGTCGGCGAGGTGCTGCGCGAACTGAAGGCCCTGGTCGAGCGCTCCGACTGGAAGGTCGGCTTCCCGGTCGAGGTGCGCTTCGCCCCCGCCGACGACCTCTGGCTCTCCACCGCCTCCGGCCGGGACAGCGCCTACATCGCCGTCCACCTCTACCAGGGCACCGCCGACCAGGGCTACTTCACCGGCGTCGAACAGCTGATGACCGCCCATCAGGGACGGCCGCACTGGGGCAAGCTGCACACCCGCGACGCCGCGTACCTGGCCGGTGTCTACCCGCACTTCGCCGACTTCACCACGCTGCGCGACGAGGTCGACCCGCAGCGGGTGTTCGGCAACGACTACCTGCGCCGGGTGCTGGGCGCCTAGCGCCTACGGCGTGTCGGCGGCCGGCGGGGCCTTCGCGGGTTCGTTCGCGGGCTCCTTCACCGGATCCCTCGCCGGGTCCTTCGCCGGCGCGTCGCCCGACGCCGGCGGCTGCGGGCTCGCCCCGCCGGTGGGTCTGCCGCCGCCCGCCGACGGGGAGGCGCCGGCCGACGGGGTCGCGCTCGGGCCCGCCGAGGGCGAGGCCGTCCCCGCGCCGGTGCTCGGCGTGTCGCCCGGCTCCCGGCTCGGCCCGGTGGTCGCCGGGGCCGAGGCGCCGCCGGACGGCGCGCCGCCCTGGCCGGGCCGGCCGCTCGGGGAGGGTCGGTCCGCCGGGGCGTCCTGCGGCCGGGAGGACTTGGGCGCCACCGAGCCGCCGAAGGACGTGCCGCTGCCGGATCCGCCCTTGACCGTCGCCGACACCGGCTGCCCGGTGGCGAGTTCGAACGCCAGGATCGGCGTCATCGCCAGCACGAAGACCAGCCCGGACACCGCCGCGTACGTCTTCCAGCCCCACCGCCGACGCGCCCGGACCACCTGCGGCTCGTTCCACTCCGAGGTGATCACCGGCGGCTGCGCCCGCGTCCCGGGCCGCTCGGCCTCCACCGGCACCTGGCGCAGGGTGTTGGCGGCCTGGTTCGGCCCCCGGTCCACCGCCTCGCGCAGCTGCTCGCCGGTCCGCTTGAAGATGTGCTGGAACACGGCACCGCCGGTGGTCGCGCCGACACTCACCACGGCGGCGCCCAGGATCGTGCCGTACACCCCCAGTTCGGAGGCCAGCAGCGCACCCACCACCGTGGCCAGCGCACTCGCCGCGACCTGAGCCACACTCAGATCGATGCGCCTGCGCTCCTCCTTGGCCTTGCCGCCCTCCTCGGCGGGGCTCCGCTCCGGCATCAACATCCCTCGGTCCGTACGACTGTTCTTCGAACAAGACTCTCCATCTTGCCCAAAGAAGGACACAAGGGGCGAAAATGCGGTTCTTCGCACCCGGATTGTGTGAAGATGATCACCGTTCATCCGGCGGTGGTCCGCCATTGGGGGAGCGCGCTCTTGAGATTCCCGTGAATCGCGGGAGACTTGAGCGGCGAGCCGCCCCTCTGGATGCCACGAATGGAGTACTGTTCGTAAAGCCCGAGCCTTGGGTCGACTTGTCGACTACGTCTACACCGGTAGCTTGACGAGGAGCCACGGAACGGGCACGCACGGCGACGCCCGTCCCGGATCGTCGCGTTCACTGCGCGTGCGAGGACGGCCGGGACACCCAGGCGCGACGTCGACGGATGGCGTGGCAAAAAGGCAACCGTGCCACAGCGGCGTGCGCGGGCGTAAGCCCGACACGCCGGGGAACTCAGCAAGGTTGTGGCCAGTCGCGAGTGGGCAGGCCACACTCAGTACGGGAGCAGCGACGCAGGTGACGTCGGCAGGCACCACCCGGGAGGTAACCGTGCCCGAACTGCGGGTTGTGGCCGTCAGCAACGACGGCACACGGCTGGTGCTCAAGGCTGCCGACAGCACGGAGTACACCCTTCCCATCGACGAGCGGCTGCGCGCCGCCATCCGCGGCGACCGGCCGCGCCTCGGCCAGATCGAGATCGAGGTCGAGAGCCATCTGCGCCCCCGGGACATCCAGGCCCGGATACGAGCCGGTGCCTCCGCCGAGGAGGTCGCCCAGGCCGCCGGGATCTCCGTCGACCGCGTCCGCCGCTTCGAGGGCCCGGTGCTCGCCGAGCGCGCCTTCATGGCCGAGCGCGCCCGCAAGACCGCCATCCGCCGCAACGGCGAGTCCCCCGGACCGCAGCTCGGCGAGGCCGTGGCCGAGCGGCTCGCGCTGCGCGGCGCCGAGAAGGACACCGAGCGCTGGGACTCCTGGCGGCGCGACGACGGCACCTGGGAGGTCATCCTCTCCTACCGGGCCGACGGCGAGGGCCGCAGCGCGTCGTGGACGTACGACCCGCCCCGGCGCCTGGTCCAGCCCAACGACGACGAGGCCCGCGCGCTGATCGGCGAGAACGTCGAGCGCGAGGAGGAGTCGGTCTTCCCGTTCATCCCGCGGATCGCCCGGCTCCCCCAGGACCGGCCGCCCCGCCCGATGATCGACCGGCCCTCGGCCGACCGCATCATGTCGGCCCGCGAGGTCCGCGAGTCGCGGGAGGCCACCGCCGAGTCCCGGGACTCGCTGACCAGCCTGCTCGACGTGGTCCCCGCCTTCCGCGGCGACCTCGCCGTCGGAGCCCCCGCCTCGATCGAACCGGTGCCCGCCGAGGTCGCCGAGGACGGCGAGGAGCCGGCTGCGGCGGCCGCCCCGGCGGTCGGCGCGGGCTCGGCCTACGCCGACATCCTGATGCCGCGCGCCGTCGCCCCGCACCGCGAGCGCCTGGTCGGCACCACCGACCGGCAGGCCGAGGCGGACGGCGTCCGGCCCGGGCGCCGGGCCACCGTGCCCAGCTGGGACGAGATCGTCTTCGGCAGCCGGCGCAAGAAGCAGGAGTAGCAGGGCGCCGAAGGGGCGGGAGGCCGGGCCTCCCGCCCCTTCGGCGTACCCGGGGATCAGCCCGGCTGCCCGGTGACCGCCACCGGGCGCGCCTCGTCGCTCGACCACTCGCTCCACGAGCCCGGGTACAGCGTGGCCGGCAGACCCGCCACCTCCAGCGCCAGGATCTGGTGCGCCGCCGTCACGCCCGAACCGCAGTACACCGCGGTCTCCCGCTCCCCCGCGCCCAGCGCCCGGAAGCGGGCGGCCAGCTCGGGCGCCGGCAGGAACCGGCCGTCCGGGCCCACGTTGCCGGCCGTCGGCGCCGAGACCGCGCCCGGGATGTGCCCGGCCCGCGGGTCCACCGGCTCGGCCTCGCCCCGGTAGCGCTCCCCGGACCGGGCGTCCAGCAGCAGGCCGCCGCGCGCCCAGGCCGCGGCACCGTCCCCGTCCACCGTCGGCAGCTGCCCCGGCACCGGCGTGAAGTCGCCCTCCGCGGGCTCCGGCAGCTCGGCCGTCACCGGCAGCCCGGCCTCCCGCCAGGCCGCGAAGCCGCCGTCCAGCACCCGCACGTCCCGGTGCCCGGCCCAGCGCAGCAGCCACCAGGCCCGGGCCGCCGCCATCGAGGCCGCGCCGTCGTACACCACGACCGGGCGCCGCGCGCTCACCCCGAAGCGGCGCATCGCCGCGCCGAACTCCTCCGGGTCCGGCAGCGGGTGGCGCCCACCCCGGCCGGGGGCACCGGGCGGGGCCGCCAGGTCCCGGTCCAGCTCGACGAAGTGGGCGCCCGGCAGGTGACCGGCCCGGTACTCCTCGGCCGCGGTCGGGCCGCCCGGTGCGGCGCCGACCAGCTGGTAGCGCACGTCCAGCAGCACCGGCGGCAGCGCGGAGGCCAGCGCCTCCCGCAGCCCGGCCGCGGAGATCAGCGGGGAACCGTCGTTGTAGGTGGTGGTCATGGCGGCCATTGTCGCGCAGCGCGGGTGTCCGGCGGCGGGACTCCGGCTCCTCGCCGTGGTCCGACCGCCGGAAGCGGGCCATCCGGCTCCCCGCCGTGGTCCGACCGCCGGAATCCGACGGAATCCGCAGCGACACGCCCGAACCGCCGCTCTTTGTGGGGTCTTTGCCGGACTTTCCGCGCGGCCCGAGGGTTGGGCGCCCGCCAGGGTGGAAGCATCACCCTCGCGCCCGAGGATTTCCGTGCGCCAACCACCCACGAGGAGGCCCGCATTGCCCGCGGTGGAACTCCGACTGGCCCAGGGCACGCCCTGCTGGGTCAGCCTGCTGACCGATGACCTGCCCGGCGCCCGCGCCTTCTACGGCGCCCTGCTCGGCTGGACGTACACCCCCGGGCCGGGCCAACTCGGCGACTACGTCCGGGCCGAGCTCGACGGGGCGCCGGTGGCCGGCCTCGGCGTCTCCACCGCCACCGGCTTCCCGGTGCAGTGGACCACCTACTTCGCCGTCGACGACGCCGACCGCACCGCCCAACTGGTCCGCGCGTGCGGCGGCACCGTCGCCGTCGGGCCGCTCCAGGCCGAGCGTGCCGGGCGGATGGCCATCGCCTCCGACGTCTCCGGCGCGGTCTTCGGCCTCTGGCAGGGCGAGGAGCACCTCGGCCGGGAGGCCGGGCGCGAACCGGGCGCCCCGGCCTGGGCCGAACTGCTCACCCCCGACGCGCCGGGCGCGGCCACCTTCTACTCCACCGTGCTCGACCGCCCGGTCCGCTCCACCCCGGAGGAAAGCGCGCTGCTGGTACACGGGCAGCCGGTCGCCGGCATCCGGCACCGCGCCGAGCTGCGCGGCCACCCGCCGCGCTGGCGCACCCACTTCGCGGTCCGCGACGCCGCGCTGACCGCCCGGCGCACCGTCGAGCTCGGCGGCCGGGTCCTGGTCGAACCGCAGGACACCGCCCGCGGCCGCGCCGCCCGGCTGGCCGACCCGCAGGGCGGGCACTTCTCCGTACTGGAGGTGCTCCCCTAGGGCCGGGGGCGGCTCCGGCTGGATTCCGGGGCGGCTTCGGATCTCAGGCCCGCGGTGGGCTCAGGCCTGCTGCTCCTCGAAGGGCAGCACGTCCGGGGAGAGCACCGAGGCGCGCGCCGTCGCGGCGGTCAGCCGGCGGCGGTGGTGGCGGCGGCACAGCACCTCGTAACCGACCTCGTCCCGGGCCACCGAGATGTCGCCGATCACCACCTGGGCGCCCTCGACCACCATCACCCCGCCGACCGTCCGGGCGTTGTGGGTGGCCCGCGCGCCGCACCAGCACAGCGCCTCGACCTGGAGCACCTCCACCCGGTCGGCCAGCTCGATCAGCCGCTGCGAGCCGGGGAACAGCCGGGTGCGGAAGTCCGTGGTGATGCCGAAGGTGTAGACGTCGATGTCCAGTTCGTCCACCACCCGGGCCAGCTGGTCGACCTGCTCGGCGGCGAAGAACTGGGCCTCGTCGCAGATCAGGTAGTCCACCCGGCCGCCGGCCGAGAGCCGGTGCACCACGTGGGCGTGGAAGTCGAAGTCGTCCGTCACCTCGACCGCGTCCGCGCGCAGGCCCAGCCGGCTGGAGATCGTCGCCGCGCCCGCCCGGTCGTTGCGGGTGAGGATCACGCCCTGCCGGCCGCGCGCGGTGTGGTTGTGGTCCATCTGCAGCGCCAGCGTCGACTTGCCGCAGTCCATCGTGCCCGAGAAGAACACCAGTTCAGCCATGGGTGGAGCAAGGGCCTTTCAAATCAGGGGAGTTCGGGCACAGAAGAGTCAAGTGGGCTGATCAGCCGCGGATTTCGAGCAGCGGCACGAACTGCTCGACCGGAGTCATCGAACCGTGCAAACCGATCATCGCGGACTCGCCGGGCTCGTTGCGGGAGGCGACGATCGCGATGTCGTCGCGCGCCGCGGCGACCACGTCGCCGATCCGGGCGTACACCCGGTCGTCCACCGCCGGGCCGAACCAGCCCGCCGCGATCGCCTGGTCCCGGGTGGCCACCCACATCCGGTCGCCCAGCACCTCGCTCCAGACCGTGTGCACGTCGGCCGCCGCCCCCGGCACCGCGTACACGTGCCGGGCCCGGCCCTCGCCGCCGAGCAAGGCGACACCGGCGCCCAGCTCCCAGTCCTCGTCGAAGTCGATCCGGTCCTCCGGCGCGATGTCGATCATGCCGTGGTCGGCCGTCACGTACATCGCCGAGCGCGGCGGCAGCTGCTCGGCCAGCCGGCGGGCCAGCCGGTCCACCGCGTCCAGCGTCATCCGCCACTCGTCCGAGTCCACCCCGAAGCGGTGGCCCGCACCGTCCAGCTCGCTGACGTAGGTGTACACCAGCGCCCGGTCGTGCTCGGCCAGCCAGGCGGCCGCCCGGTCCATCCGCTCCTCGCCCGTGGTGCGGCCCATGAAGGTGCCACCGGACAGCGCCACCCTGGTCAGCGGGGTCTGCGCGAACAGCGGGGACGAGACCTGCGCCGTCGCCACCCCGGCCTCGTGGGTGCGCTCGAAGACCGTCGGGTACGGCTGCCAGGCGTGCGGGTCGGTCGGCGGCTGCCAGCGGAGCTGGTTCATCAGGTAGCCGGCGCCCGGCACCGCCACGGTGTACCCGGCCAGGCCGTGCAGGCCCGGCGGCGTACCGGTGCCGACCGAGGCCAGCGAGGTCGCCGTGGTGGACGGGAAGCCCGCGGTCAGCGGACGGCCGCTGCCCCCCAGCGAACTCCCGGCGAGCGAGGACAGGAACGGCGCGTACTCGGGGTGGCGCAGCAGCAGCTCCCAGCCCAGGCCGTCCACCAGGAACACCACCACCCGGTCCGCCGGGGCGATCGGGAGCGTCGCGGTGAACCCGGGAACGCCGAGCCCCGCCGCCACCGAGGGCAGCAGGTCGCAGAGCGAGCCGCTGCCGTACGGGGGCGCGGGGGCCGTGGCCGGGTCGAGGATCTCGAAGGCGTCGAAGCCGTCGGCAGGAACGAAGGACATGGAACCGGATTCGTAGCGGGCGGAAACGGCGGCGATCAGACGGCGGCGATCAGACCCGCGGGCCGTTGTTGATCGTCGCGTCGGACAGCGCCCGGGCGAACACCAGCGCCTGGGCCACCGTCTCCGGGCCGTCACCGGCCTCGCTCACCCGCAGCGAGAGGTCGTCGGCCGTGGCGGAACCGGTGTAGCCGTGGTCCGCCTCGCAGTTCGGGTCCGAGCAGCCGGCCGGCTCCAGGTCCAGGCGCTGCACCGCGCCCCAGCCGATCGTCAGCACCACCTCGCGCGGCAGGGTGCCCGGGGTGTACGTCTCCGGGTTGGCCACCATCCGGCTCACCACGACCGAGCCGATCCGGTCCAGTCGGACGCTCTCCGTCGACGTCGTCGCGAACGGCACCGCCGGGCTGCCCTCGGCGCCGGACTGCTCGTCGGTGTGGCTCACCACGAACCGGGTCGGGGTGAGCACCAGCACCGTCACGTGCCGGCGCACCTCGTTGGCGTCGAAGGTCGTCTCCTGGTGCACCAGGTAGGAGCTGATCGGCTCCGGGCCCACCGCGGACTCGACCGCCTCGGACACCAGGGCCGGGTAGTAGCCGCTGCGCTCGATCGCCGAGCGCAGGTCCTGAGTGGTGGTGGTACCGGTCTTCGCCATATCTCCATCCTGGCATGGTCCGCCGACGAAGCGGGCGGCACGGCGCCGAGCTTCGGACAACAGCGCCCGGGCAGGGCGCAACCAAGGAAGGTTACAGCGTGCTCATGGCGCGCGGACCCAGATCGCTGCGGACCGGCAGGGGTGCGACCCGCACCCGCGCCCCCAGGATCGCCAGTCCGTGCGGGGCCACGACCACCGGTTCGAGATCCACCGAGGCGATCTCCGGCACGTCGTCCACCAGCTGCGACACCCGCAGCAGCAGCTCCTCCAGCGCGTCGGTGTCCACCGCCTCGGCGCCGCGCCAGCCGAACAGCAGCGGCGCGGCCCGGACCTCCCGGATCAGCCCGGCGACGTCCTGGTCGGTGGCCGGAACCAGCCGGTGCGCGGTGTCGCCCAGCAGTTCGGCCGGGGCGCCCGCCAGACCGAAGGACAGGATCGCACCGACCGCCGGGTCCACCGTGGCGGCGATCACGGTGTCCACCCCGCGCGGTGCCATCCGCTGGACCACCAGGTCGGCCGGCGCGGCGCCGCCGAGCAGCGCGTCCAGCTCGCGGTGGGCGCGGCGCAGGCCCGCCTCGCCGGTCAGGTCCAGCCGGACGCTGCCCAGGTCGGGGCGGTGGCGCAGATGCGGGGCGGTCGCCTTCAGCGCCACCGGGTAGCCGAGCGTCCCGGCGGCCCTGACGGCGGCCTCCTCGTCCGGGGCCGGCAGCACCGGCGAGACGTCGATCCCGTAGCGGGCCAGCAGCTCCTGCGCCTCGGCCTCGGACAGGGTGATCCGGGCGCCGCCGGGCTGGGTGCGCAGCAAGACGGTGCGGCGCGTAGCGCCTCGGGCAAGGGTGGTGGTGGGCGACGGGCGGGCGGCGGCCCGGGTGCTCAGCGCCGCCTCCACCAGCCGGCGGGCGCCGGGCTCGTCGATCCGGTCCAGCTCCGGGACGCGCGCCGTCTCCTCCGCCTCGGCCGTACGGCGGCGCCACTGCGCGTAGTGCACGGCGTGGGCGAGGGCGTGCACGGCCCGTTCGGGCGCCGCGTACGCGGGGATGCCGCCGGGGCGCAACCGGGCCGGCAGGTCGGTCAGCGCCAGGTGGGTGAGCAGCAGCGGCTTGCCCAGCTCCCGGGCGCGGTGGCCGGCGTCGAGGAGGGCGGCGGCGATCTCCGGGTCGTCCGAGCCCATCGCGGGGTCGTCCTCTCCGGTCAGCCGGCCACCCATGAAGGCGTGGGCGGAGGTGCCGATCGGCGGGATGGCGACGGCGATCACCGCGTCCACGGCCGGGTCGGCGAGGGCGACGTCCAGGGCGATCCGGAAGTTCTCGCCGGTCGCGGCGGTGGTGAGGTCGACGGGCGTGCACGGGCGCAGGCCGGCGCTCAGCAGGGCGTCGTAGGTGAGCAGGCCGAGCGAGTCGGAATTGCCGACCACCGCGACCCGGTTGCCCGGCGGCAGCGGCTGCTGGGCCAGCAGCTCGCCGGTGTCGTACAGCTCGGTGATGGTCGACACCCGGGTGACGCCGGCCTGTTCGAACAGCGCGTCCACGGTGGCGTCGCGCAGACCGGTGGCGGTGGCGGGGACGGCGTGGCCGGGCGGCAGGCTGCCGGTGTGCCGGGCGCCCTTGACCACCACGACCGGCTTGACGGCGGCGAGGCGGCGGGCGATCCGGGTGAACTTGCGCGGGTTGCCGAAGGACTCCAGGTACAGCAGCACCACCTGGGTGGCCTCGTCCTCGGCCCAGTACTGGAGGAAGTCGTTGCCGGAGACGTCGGCGCGGTTGCCGACCGACGCGAAGGAGGAGACGCCGAGGCCGCGCTTGTGGGCGGCCTCCAGCAGGGCCACACCGATCGCGCCGGACTGGCAGAAGATCCCGAAGCCGCCGCGGCCGGGCAGCCGTGGGGCGAGCGAGGCGTTCAGCGGGCGCTGCGGGTCGGTGTTGATCAGGCCGAAGGCGTTCGGGCCGATCACCCGCATGCCGGCCGCGCGGGCCTGGCGGACCAGCGCGCGCTGCCGGTCCCTGCCCTCCGGGCCGGTCTCCGCGTAGCCGGCGGTGACCACCACCAGGCCCTGCACTCCGTGGGCGCCGCAGTCGGCGACGGCGGCCGGGACGGCGCCCTCGGGGACGGCGATCACCGCGAGGTCCACCGGCCCGGGAATGTCCAGAATCGAACGGTGGACCGGGACGCCGTCCAGCTCGGTGCCGGGTACGGCGTTGCGGTTCACCGCGTACACCGGGCGGTCGGCCTGGGCGTCGTCGCCCAGCAGGTCGCGCAGGATGGCGCGGCCGACGGTCTGCGGGGTGCGGGAGACCCCGATCACCGCCACCGAGCGCGGGGTGAGCAGCCGCTGCACCGAACGTGCCTCGGCGCGGTGCTCACGGGCGCGCATCACGGCGAGCGAGCGGTCGGTCTGTTCGAGGTCGAACTCCAGGTGCACCACGCCGTCGGCGAAGCTGCGGTGCTGGGTGTAGCCGGCGTCGGTGAAGACCTTCACCATCTTCCGGTTCTCCGGCAGCACTTCGGCCTGGAAGCGGCGGATGCCGCGCTCCTGCGCGACCGCCGCGATGTGCTCCAGCAGGGCGGAGGCCACGCCGCGGCCCTGGTGGGCGTCCTGCACCAGGAAGGCCACCTCGGCGTCGGTGCCGGTGTCGGAGGGGCGGCCCTCGGCGTCGATCCGGTCGTAGCGGACGGTGGCGATGAAGCGGTCCCGAACCACCACCGCGAGGCCGACCCGATTCACGAAGTCGTGGTGGGTGAAGCGGCGGACGTCCTTGTCGGAGAGCCGCGGGTAGGGGGCGAAGAAACGGAAGTACTTGGACTGGTCCGACACCTGCTCGTAGAACTCCACGAGCCGTCCGGCGTCGTCGGGCGTGATCGGACGAATCCGGGCCGTGCCTCCGTCGCGCAGCAGAATGTCGGCTTCCCAGTGCTGCGGGTAGTCGGGTTGCTCGGGGTTCGCCACCGCGGGGTCTTCCACATTCGTCAGGTTATCCGGCAATGAGCCGGATGGCGCCGGACGCGTGCCCACGGCAGGGTGGACAGGACCATCGACCGGGTTTTATGCCCCGAAAAGAAACAATCACAACTCCTGAACGCAGCGGTTCCCAGGGGCCACCTGCGTGCAACACTGGTCTAGACAACATGGCCGCTTCCCCCGCTCCCCCGAGCACGGCCGTGACCAGCTTCACCGGAAAGGCACGTCTCATGGCTGAGCGCCGCGTCACCATCGGTTGGGCCGAGGGCCTGCACGCCCGTCCCGCCTCCGTCTTCGTCCGGGCCGTCACGGCCACCGGCGTGCCGATCACCATCGCCAAGCCGGGCGGCAACCCGGTCAACGCCGCCTCCATGCTCGGCCTCCTCGGCCTGGGCGCCCAGGGCGGCGACGAGGTCATCCTCGCCTCCGACGCCGAGAACGCCGACGACGCCCTCGACCGCCTCGCCAAGCTGGTCTCCGAGGGCCTCGACGAGCTCCCCGCCGCGGTCTGAGCTCGCAACACCCACCCGATCGGGGTGCCGCCACACTGTGGCGGCACCCCGATCGGCTTTCGGTCAGCCCTTCACGCAGACGACCTGCTTGAGGTGCGCGACCACCTCGACGAGGTCCTTCTGCTGCTCGATGACCTTCTCGATGTTCTTGTAGGCACCCGGGATCTCGTCCACCACGCCGCCGTCCTTGCGGCACTCCACGCCCTTGGTCTGCTCGACCAGGTCCTGGGTGGTGAACCGCTTCTTCGCCGCGTTGCGGCTCATCTTGCGGCCGGCGCCGTGCGAGGCGGAGTTGAACGACGCCGCGTTGCCCAGGCCGCGGACGATGTAGGAACCCGTCCCCATGGAACCCGGGATGATCCCGAGGTCCCCGGAGCCGGCCCGGATCGCGCCCTTGCGGGTCACCAGCAGGTCGACGCCGTCGTACCGCTCCTCCGACACGTAGTTGTGGTGGCAGCTGATCACCTCGTCGAAGGCGACCTCCGCCTTGGTGAACTCCCGCCGGACGACGTCCTGGAACAGCGCCATCATCACCGCGCGGTTGTGCTTCGCGTACTCCTGCGCCCAGAAGAGGTCCTGGCGGTAGGCCGCCATCTCCGGGGTCTTCGCGAGGAAGACGGCCAGGTCCTGGTCGATCAGGCCCTGGTTGTGCGGCAGCGCGCGGGCGGTGCTCATGTGGTGCTCGGCCAGCTCCTTGCCGATGTTGCGGGAACCGGAGTGGAGCATCAGCCAGACCACATCAGTCGTATCGACGCACAGTTCTATGAAGTGATTTCCTCCGCCGAGCGTGGCCATCTGCTGCATCGCCCGCTCGCGGCGCCACCTGACGTCCTCCGCGATGCCGTCGAAACGCCGCCAGAAGTCGTCCCAGCCCGCCGCGCGGAAACCCTGCAGCTTCGCCGGGTCGACCGGGTCGGTGTGCAGGCCGCGGCCGACCGGGATGGCCCGCTCGATCTCGCGGCGCAGGCCGGAGAGGTCGTCCGGGAGGTCCTTGGCGGTGAGCGAGGTCTTCACCGCGCTCATGCCGCAGCCGATGTCGACGCCGACGGCCGCCGGGCAGACCGCGTCCTTCATGGCGATGACGGAGCCGACGGTGGCGCCCTTGCCCAGGTGGACGTCGGGCATCACGGCGAGGCCGTGCAGCCAGGGCAGGGAACTGATGTTGCGCAGCTGCTGCAGGGCCTGGCCCTCGACCGTCGCCGGGTCGGTCCACATCCGGATCGGCACCCGGACGCCGGGCACCTCGGTATACGTCATGGTCGAACGACCTCCAGAGGTCGGGAAGTTCACGTGAGGATGCTGCCGCGCGTGGAATCCCGGCGCGGCTCGGGGAAGTTCAGGGGGTGGGGCTCAGCGGCCCAGGGCGACGGGACAGGGGGAATACGGCCGTGGGGAGCGTCGTATGACTCGCTCGACCCGCATGGTGACCGCCTCCCTTCCTTCGTCGCCGGTTCGCACGTGCTGTGCGCCGGGGAACATCTATCCACGGAACGGGGGCGGCCCGCAACGGATTTAACAACGCGTCCGGCCCGGCGGAGCGGGTGCTCCACCGGGCCGGACGGGGATCCGACGGACGGATCAGCTGACGACGGTGACCTCGCCGATGCCGAGCGCCCGCACGTCGTCGGCGATCACGGCGGCGTCGCCGACCAGGACGGTGACGAGGCGGTCCGGCGGGAAGGCCGCGACGACCGCCTCGGTGGCGGCGGCGGTGGGCAGTTCGGCGAGCTGCCGGTAGACCTCGGCCTGGTAGTCGTCCGGCAGGTGCTGCTCGACCTGGTCGGCCAGGGTGCCGGCGACCGAGCCCGCGGTCTCGTACTTCAGCGGGGCGACGCCGACCAGGAACTGCACGGCCTCGTCGCGCTCGGCGTCGGTGAGGCCCTCGGCGGCGAGGGTGCGCAGGATGGTCCAGGTGTCGGCCAGCGCGGGGGCGGTGGAGGCGGTGTCCACCGAGCCGCTGATGGCGAGCATCGCGCGCCCGCTGCCGTCGGCGGCCGAGCGCAGCGGCTGGGCGAAGGCCCGCACGCCGTAGGTGTAGCCCTTCTCCTCGCGCAGGACGCGGTCGAGGCGGGAGGTGAGGGTGCCGCCCAGGCAGTAGGTGCCGAGGATCTGGGCGGCCCAGAGCGGGTCGTGGCGGTCGGGCCCGATCCGGCCGATGAGCAGCTGGGTCTGGACGGAGCCGGGGCGGTCCACGATGACGACGCGGCCGCGGTCGACGCCGGTGACCGGGGCGTGGGCGGACGGCTCGGCGGCCGCCGCGGTCCAGGTGCCGAGGGTGCTCTCCAGCAGCGCGGGCAGGTCGACGCCGGTGAGGTCGCCGACGACCACGACGGTGCTGGTCGCGGGGCGCACGTGGGCGTCGTAGAAGGCCTTGACGGCCGCGCGGTCGATCGACTTGACGGTGTCGGCGGTGCCGGCGCGGGGCCGGGAGAGCCGGTCGGCGGCGTCGAACAGCTCGGCGTACAGGGCCTTGGCGGCGCGCCGGGCGGGGTTGGCCTGCTCGTGGACGATCTCGTCCAGGCGGTTGGCGACCAGCCGCTCGATCTCCGCCTCGGGCAGGGCGGGGGCGCGCAGGGCGTCCGCCAGCAGGGACAGACCGCGCTGGAGCCGGGAGGCGGGGACCTCCAGGGAGATCCGGATGCACGGGTGGTCGGCGTGGGCGTCGAGGGTGGCGCCGGCGCGCTCCAGCTCGGCGGCGAACTCCTCGGCGCTGAGGGTGTCGGTGCCCTCGCTGAAGGCGCGGGCGAGGATGCCGGCGATGCCGTCGAGACCGTCGGGCTCGGCGGCGAGCGGGGCGTCGAGCAGCACCTCGACGGCGACCAGCTGCTGGCCGGGCCGGTGGCAGTGCAGGACGGTGATGCCGTTGCCGAGGGCGGCCCGCTCGGGGGCGGGGAAGTCCCAGGGGCTGGGCGTGCCCGGCTGGGGCTGCGGGTGGAAGGTCATGGCGGGGACGTAGTCGGTGCTCATACGGCGGCACCCTCCTCTTCGGAAGCGGCGTCGGTCTCGGCGGCGGTGGGCTCGTAGACGAGGACGGCCCGGTTGTCGGGGTGGAGCCGGGCCTTGGCGATGGCCTGGACCTCCTCGGCGGTGACGTCGAGGACCTTGGGGAGGGCGTCGTTGAGCAGCTTGGGGTCGCCGAACAGGACGGCGAAGCGGCACAGTTCGTCGGCACGGCCGGCGACGGTGGTGAGCCGGTCGAGCCACTCGCGCTCGATCTGGGCCTGGGCGCGTTCGAGTTCCTCGGCGGTGGGGCCCTCGGCGGCGAAGCGGGCGAGCTCCTCGTCGACGGCGGCGCCGATCTGCTCGACGGTGGCGTCGCCGGAGGTCTTGACGTCGAGCCAGCCGAGGCTGGGGGCGCCGGCCAGGCGCAGCAGGCCGAAGCCGGCGGCGACGGCGGTGCGGTCGCGGCGGACCAGCCGGTTGTAGAGGCGGCTGGACTCGCCGCTGCCGAGGATGGTGAGGGCGAGGTCGGCGGCGTCGGCCTCGCGGGTGCCGTCGTGCGGGAGCCGGTAGGCGGCCATCAGGGCGCGCGAGGGGACGTCCTCGTGGATCTCCTCGCGGATCTCGCGGCCGATGGTCTCGGGGAGTTCGCCGGAGCGCGGCGGCTGCTTGCCGTCGTGTGCGGGGATGGAGCCGAAGTACTTCTCGACCCAGGCGACGGTCTGCTCGGGGTCGATGTCGCCGACGATGGACAGGACGGCGTTGTTGGGCGCGTAGTACGTCCGGAAGAACGTACGGGCGTCTTCCAGGGTGGCCGCGTCGAGGTCGGCCATGGAGCCGATCGGGGTGTGGTGGTACGGGTGGCCGTCGGGGAAGGAGAGCGCGGTGAGCTTCTCGAAGGCGGTGCCGTACGGGACGTTGTCGTAGCGCTGGCGGCGCTCGTTCTTGACGACGTCGCGCTGGTTCTCCATGGACGTCTCGTCGAGCGCGGCGAGCAGCGAGCCCATCCGGTCGGCCTCCAGCCAGAGGGCGAGCTCCAGCTGGTGGGCGGGCATGGTCTCGAAGTAGTTGGTGCGCTCGAAGCTGGTGGTGCCGTTGAGCGAGCCGCCGGCGCCCTGGACGAGCTCGAAGTGCCCGTTGTTGGAGACGTTGGCCGAGCCCTGGAACATCAGGTGCTCGAAGAGGTGGGCGAGGCCGGTGCGGCCCTTGACCTCGTGGCGGGAGCCCACGTCGTACCAGAGGCAGACGGCGGCGACCGGGGTGAGGTGGTCCTCGGAGAGGACGACGCGCAGGCCGTTGGCCAGGCGGTGCTCGGTGATGGCGATGCCTCGGCTGGAGGCGGGGGCCGGGTTGGCCATGCGCTCGGGTCCTTCCCGTCGTCGATGTCGGGGGTTCATGTGGCGTCCCCCATTGTGGTGCAACGCGCGAGAGCCGTGTTCGTGTCCGCGCGGAGGGGGGCGTTCGCCAGGGGCGGAAGAGGGCCGCTGACCGGGAGTGTCGGCCCGAGGGTCCACAATGGGGGCGCCGCGCCCTGTCGACGGTGCCCGGTTGACGGGTCCGGCGGCTGGGGCGGCGAGGAGACGGCCGACGTTCGCCCCACGGCGCGCGGCGGCCGGCCGAGACGGACCGAGACACAGCCAGCGACACGTAAGGGAGCCCCGCCGCGATGGCCCGCCGCAGTTCGCAGACCCCGCCGCCCGGAGACTTCGAGGAGCGGATCCTCGACGTCGACGTCGTGGACGAGATGCAGGGCTCCTTCCTGGAGTACGCCTACTCGGTGATCTACTCGCGTGCGCTGCCCGACGCGCGGGACGGCCTGAAGCCGGTGCACCGCCGCATCCTGTACCAGGCCAACGAGATGGGCCTGCGCCCGGACCGCGCGCACGTGAAGTGCGCCCGCGTGGTGGGCGAGGTGATGGGCCGGCTGCACCCGCACGGTGACGCGTCCATCTACGACTCGGTGGTGCGCATGGCGCAGCCGTTCTCGATGCGGCTGCCGCTGATCGACGGGCACGGCAACTTCGGTTCGCTGGGCAACGACGACCCGCCGGCCGCGATGCGCTACACCGAGTCGCGGCTGACGGCCGCGTCGATGGCGATGGTGGAGTCGATCCACGAGGACACCGTCGACTTCGGTCCGAACTACGACGGCAGCGAGCAGGAGCCGCTGGCGCTGCCGGCCGCGTTCCCGAACCTGCTGGTGAACGGCGCCACGGGCATCGCGGTGGGCATGGCGACGAACATGCCGCCGCACAACCTGTCCGAGGTGGTGGCCGCGGCCCGGCACCTGATCAAGCACCCGAACGCGGACCTGGACACGCTGATGCGGTTCGTGCCCGGTCCGGACCTGCCGACCGGTGGACGGGTCGTGGGCCTGTCGGGCATCCGGGACGCGTACGAGTCGGGCCGCGGCACCTTCAAGATCCGGGCGACGACGTCGGTGGAGGCGGTGACGGCCCGCCGCAAGGGCATCGTGGTCACCGAGCTGCCGTACAACGTCGGCCCGGAGAAGGTCATCTCGAAGATCAAGGACCTGGTCAACGCGAAGAAGCTCCAGGGCATCGCGGACGTCAAGGACCTGACCGACCGCGAGCACGGGCTGCGGCTGGTCATCGAGGTGAAGAACGGCTTCGTGCCGGAGGCGCTGCTGGAGCAGCTGTACAAGCTGACGCCGATGGAGGAGACCTTCGGCATCAACAACGTGGCGCTGGTGGACGGGCAGCCGCTGACGCTGGGGCTGAAGGAGCTGCTGGAGGTCTACGTCGACCACCGCTTCACCGTGGTGCGCCGGCGCAGTGACTTCCGCCGCCGCAAGCGCGAGGAGCGGCTGCACCTGGTCGAGGGCCTGCTGGTGGCGCTGCTCGACATCGACGAGGTCATCGCGATCATCCGGTCGAGTGACAACGCGCAGCAGGCGAAGGAGCGCCTGATGGAGCGCTTCTCGCTGTCGGAGACGCAGACGGCGTACATCCTGGACACCCCGCTGCGGAGGCTGACCCGCTTCGACCGGGTGGAGCTGGAGCAGGAGAAGGCGAAGCTGACCACGGAGATCGCGGAGCTGACCGAGATCCTGGAGTCGGACACCAAGCTGCGCAGTGTGGTGTCGTCCGAACTGGGCGCGGTGGCGAAGCAGTTCGGCACGGAGCGGCGCACGGTGCTGCTGGAGGCGGGGGCGGCGCCGTCGGCGGCGCTGGCGGTGCCGCTGGAGGTCGCGGACGACCCGTGCCGGGTGCTGCTGTCGTCGACCGGGCTGCTGGCGCGGACGACGGACGGCGAGCCGTTCGAGGTGTCGGAGAAGCGGGCGAAGCACGACGTGATCGTGTCGGCGGTGCACGCGACGGCGCGGGCGGACGTGGGTGTGGTGACGTCCGCGGGCCGGGTGCTGCGGCTGCCGGTGATCGACCTGCCGGCGCTGCCTCCGACGCCGTCGCCGACGCTGGCGGGCGGGGCCGCAGTGGGCGAGTTCCTGCGGCTGGAGGCCGGGGAGCGGGTGCTGGCGCTGACCACGCTGGACGAGTCCTCGCCGGGGCTGGCGCTGGGCACCCTGCAGGGCGTGGTGAAGCGGGTGGTGCCGGAGTGGCCGGCGAACAAGGACGAGTTCGAGGTGATCGCCCTCAAGGAGGGTGACGAGCTGGTGGGCGCGGTCGAACTGCGCACCGGCGAGGAGGACCTGGTCTTCATCGCCTCGGACGCCCAGCTGCTGCGCTACCCGGCGGGCCAGGTGCGTCCGCAGGGCCGTCCGGCGGGTGGCATGGCGGGCATCAAGCTGTCGGACGGCGCCCGGGTGCTGTCCTTCACGGCGGTGGATCCGGCGGCGGACGCGGTGGTGGTCTCGGTGGCCACGGCCACGGGCACGCTGTCCGACGGCGAGCAGACGACCTGGAAGGTCACCCCGTTCGAGCAGTACCCGCGCAAGGGCCGTGCCACCGGTGGTGTGCGCTGCCAGCGCTTCCTGCGCGGTGAGGACGGCCTGGCCTTCGCCTGGGCCGGTGCAGCCCCGGCCCGTGCCGCCACCGCCAAGGGCGCCCCGGTCGAGCTGCCCGAGCGTGACCCGCGCCGCGACGGCTCCGGCACTCCGGTCACCACCCCGATCGCGGTGGTCGCCGGTCCGGCGTAGCGGCTCTCGCCCTCGCTTGGGCGGAGGGGTACCGGAAGTCGTCCGGTACCCCTCCGCTTTGTCGTGCCCGTCCGGCCGGGAGTGCGGACCCGTCTTCCGCGAGGTCGCGGTGCTCGGCACCGACCGGGTCCACCTGCCGCTGCCGGACGAGTCCCGGCGGCCTCCCGGCCCTCTCCGTGCTCCGCCAGGAGGCGGTGGCGCGGCGGGTGAGGGCCGCCTTCGGGTGTTCACGTGGGGGTGATCAGGTGAGGGTAGCCTTGCCCAAGTGAGCACCTGTGCGACCGTGTCGCGTGAACTTTCGGAGCCGCTGGCCGCGACGGCGGCGGTGGCCACCACCTGGCTGCTGGTGGAGCAGAACGGACCGTGGGGCGCGAAGGCGCTGGGCGAGAGCCACCTGGACGCCGCGGTCGGGCGGGCGCTGGAGGCGGCAGCGGCCGGGACGGGCGTGCGGGTGGCGCTGATCCGCCGGCCCGGGCGGCACGCCGACTGCCTGCCGACCGCGCGCCACGAGGTGCTGGTGGCACACACCGTGCCCGGCCGCGGCTGGGTGCGCCGGGCGGGGGTGACGGATCCGGCGGAGCTGCTGGAGCTG
Source organism: Kitasatospora sp. NPDC048286 (assembly GCF_043201735.1). NCBI lineage: Bacteria > Bacillati > Actinomycetota > Actinomycetes > Kitasatosporales > Streptomycetaceae > Kitasatospora > Kitasatospora sp. NPDC048286. The sequence continues at coordinate 114,910 of NZ_JBICZE010000022.1, read as the reverse complement.
GATTTCGCGGCGCTGGGCGCCGGTGACCACACCGGTTTCGGGGCGGAGCACGTCGGCGGCCCGGTGGCCCTGGTGTGCACCAACGGGCGCCGGGACCGCTGCTGCGCGCTGCTGGGCCGTCCGCTCGCGGCGGAGCTGGCCGCGGCCGGGCACAGCGAGGTGTGGGAGGTCACCCACCTGGGCGGGCACCGCTTCTCCCCCACCATGCTGGTGCTGCCGTACGGCTACGCGTACGGGCGGCTGACGCCGGAGACCGCCAAGGAGGTGCTGGCGGCGACGGCGGCCGGGCACACGGTGCCGGAGTGGTCGCGCGGCTGCTCGGGCTGGGAGCGTCCGGGCCAGGCGGCCGAGCACGCGGTGCGGCTGGCCACCGGCGAGACGGGGATGGACGTGCTGACGCTCACCCAGCGGCCGGACGGCGAGGGCCGCTGGCTGGTGACGGTGCTGCACCGGGACGGGCGGTCCTGGGAGGTGGACGTGATCGAGACGGTCAGCGAGCCGGCGCGTCCGGAGAGTTGCGGCAAGGCGGCGGGGACGCCCTCCCGGATGGAGGTGCTGTCGGTCCGGGGCCTGTGACCGAGCGGCCCCGCGCCCGTGGGGGTGAGCGCGGGACCGCTGCGGCCGGAGCCGTGGCCGCCGGGGTGTCAGCCCGCGGCCTTGGCGACGAACTCCGTGGTGTACGTCTTCGCCAGGTCGATCGACCCCTCCTTGCCCTTGACGTCCGGGTGGAACGCGGCGAGCACCGCGAGCACGGTCTTCGGCCCGTCGGCCGGCATCACGCCGTCCGTGGTGAACATCGGCAGCGTCGCCTTGATCGCCGCCGCGTACTGTTCGGCGCCGCCCTGCGCGTAGTCGGCGGGCATCTTCGCGGCGATCTCCTCGGGGCTGTGGGTGGCCATCCACTTCAGGGTCTTCACGAAGGCGTCGGCGAGCTTCTGGGTGGTGTCCCTGTTCTTCTCCACCCAGTCGGTGTTCATGTACAGCGACGAGGACGGGTAGAGGCCGCCGAGCGCCTCGCGCGAGCCCTCGGGGGTGCGCATGTCGTAGAGGACCTTGCCGAGGCCCTTGTCCAGGACGGCGGCGACGGTCGGGTCGGTGGTCATCCCGGCGTCGATGCTGCCCTGCTGGAGCGCGGCGATGAAGGTCTGGCCGGCGCCGACCGCGATCGGGCTGAACTCGCTGACGGCGGTGCCGTTCTTGACCGCGAGGTACTTGGTGAGGAAGTCGGTCGAGGAGCCGATGCTGGTGACACCGAGCTTCCTGCCCTTGAAGTCGGCGCCGGACCTGATCGCGTCGGCCTGCTTGGCGGAGACGACCTCGACCTCGCCGGGCGCCTGGGCGAACTGCACCACGGACTCGACCTTCTTGCCCTTGGCCTGGAGGTCGATGGTGTGGTCGTAGAAGCCGACGGCGCCCTGGACGTCCCCGGCGAGCAGCGCGGTGGTGGCGTTGACGCCGGCGGGCTCGGTCATCAGCTCGACGTTGACGCCGGCCTCGGCGAAGAAGCCGAGCCGCTGGGTGAGCATCGCGGGCAGGTAGATGACCTTGTCCAGGCCACCGACCATGATCTTGACCTTGGGCCCGTCGACCTGCTGCCCGGCGGGGGCGGCGACGGCTCCGTGGCCGGCGGTGGCGGCGTCGTTGGCGCAGGCGGAGAGCGGGACGAGCAGGACGGCGGCGAGGGCGGCCGCGGCTGCTCTGCCGGTCGGGTTGGGGCGCATGGGTGGGGGCCTCTTTCTCGGTTCTGGCAGGGGGAGTTCAGCGGCCGTCGCCCGCGTCGGCGGGCTTCCAGCGGAACAGCTTCTTCTCGGCGAAGGTCAGCAGCCCCTCGGTGAGCAGCGCGACGACGGCGAGGATGGTCATGGCCGCGTACACGCCCGCGGCGTTGAAGGTGCCCTGGGCGGCCGCGACGAGCAGGCCGAGGCCCTTGGTGGCGCCGATGTACTCGCCGACGATGGCGCCGATCAGCGCGAAGCCGAAGCTGACGTGCAGGCTGGTGAAGATCCAGGTGGTGGCGGCGGGGATGACCACCTGGAGGGTGACCCTGCGGTTGTCGGCGCCGAGGATGCGGGCGTTGGCGACGAGGTTGCGGTCCACCTCGCGGGCGCCCTGGAAGGCGTTGAAGAACACCGGGAAGAACACCAGCACCACCGCGGAGGCGACCTTGGAGGCCGGGCCCAGGCCGAACCAGATCAGGAAGATCGGCGCGAGCACGATCCGCGGGATGGCGTTGAGCACCTTGATGTACGGCCCGAACACGTCGGCCAGGAAGCGGATCCGGCCGAGCGCGATGCCCAGCAGCACACCGCCGACGACGCCGATCACCCAGCCGGTGAGGGCCTCGTAGAGGGTGTAGCCGATCTGCTCGCCGAGCGAGCCCTGGGCGGTGCCGTGGGTGATCCACTGCCATATCTGGTCCCAGATCCTCGACGGCTGGGAGAAGTTGAACGGGTCGATGACGTCCGTACGGGCGCAGACCTCCCACAGTCCGAGGAAGGCGAGCAGCACCGCGGCCCGGGCGCCGTGGACGAGCGACTTCCGTTGGCGGGCGGCCCGTTCGCGGGCCTCGGTTCTCGTCGTGACGGCCGCGGGTTTCCCGGCGCCGGCCGGCACGGACTCGGATGCGGACGCGGACTCGGTCTCAAGCGGCACGACCCGCTCCTCTCTCCCTGGTGATGCGCACCTCTTCGCCGAGCGAGGCCCAGATCTCGCGGTACAGCTCGACGAACCTCGGCTCCAGCCGGACGGCCTCCACGGTGCGCGGGCGCGGCAGGTCGACGGTGAAGACCTCCTTGACGGTGGCGGGGCCGGCCGTCATGACGACGACCCGGTCGGCGAGCGCGATGGCCTCGTCCAGGTCGTGGGTGACGAAGACGACGGACGAGCCCGTACCGGCCCACAGCTCCAGCAGCTGGTCCGACATCAGCGCCCTGGTCTGCACGTCCAGCGCCGAGAACGGCTCGTCCATCAGCAGGATCGCCGGGTCGTTGACGAAGGTCTGGGCGAGCGCGACGCGCTTGCGCATGCCGCCGGACAGCTGGTGCGGGTAGCGGTCCTCGAACGCGGCCAGGCCGACCCGGCCGAGCCAGTCCCGGGCCCGCTCCCTGGCCTCGGCGGCGGGCACGCCGCGGAAGCGCGGGCCGGCCGTCACGTTGGACAGGACGGTGCGCCAGGGGAAGACGGCGTCCTGCTGGAAGACGAAGCCGACCTTGGGGTCGATCCCGCGCACGGGCTCGCCGTACACCCTGACCTCGCCCTCGGTGGGCTCCTCCAAGCCGCTGACCAGGGTCAGCGTGGTGGACTTGCCGCAGCCGGTGGGGCCGACGACGGCGACGAACTCTCCTTGGGCGACGGTCAGATCGAGATCGCGGACGGCGGTGTGCAGCGCCCCGGACGGGGTGCGGAACCGTTTGGTCGCGCCGGTCAGCTCGATCGCCGGGGTGTTGCTCATGTCCATCCTCCGGGGTCTGTGCCTGCCCCGGAAAGGTAGGAGCGGACCCGGCCCCGGCGGGAGCCTTCTTCGCGTAGTGCGACTTCTCCGCATAGAGGGGTGTTCTGCTCGTTTTGCTTCCGCTACAACTGCGGGGACGCGGCTGACAGAAACGCCCCGGAAACATAGGGTGTCCCGACCCACCCACCGGCGCCCCCGACCGCCCTCCGAGGACGCCCGATCCCCCGCAGCCGCCGAGAGGAGGCCCGGATGAAGCTCCCCCGCGGACCCCGCCGGGTCTTCGCCCAGCTGCTGCTGAGCCAGACCGTCGTCACCGTCGGGGTCACCGCCGTGACCGCCGGGCTGTTCCTGGCCCCGGTCAGCAGCGAGCTGGACCACGACGCGATGCAGCGGGCGCTGTCGATCGCCCAGGCCACCGCCACCGACGAGAGCATCGCCCGGGCCGCCGCCGCCCGCGACGTGGTGGCCGCGCAGCGCAACGCCGAGCAGATCCGGCTGGCCACCGGCGCCAGCTTCGTGGTGGTCACCGACCTGGACGGCATCCGGCTCTCGCACACCGACCCGGGCCGGATCGGCCAGCGGGTCAGCACCGACCCGGAGCCGGCCCTCAGCGGCCGCAGCGTCACCGCCATCCAGGAGGGCACCCTGGGCCGCACCGCCCGCGGCAAGGTGCCGCTGCGGATGGCGGACGGCCGGATCGTCGGCGAGGTGTCGGTCGGCATCAGCGACGACTCGATCCGCCGCCGGCTGCTGACGATGCTCACCGGGATCCTGCTGTGCGCGGCCGCCGGCCTGACCGCCGGAACGATCGCCACCCTGCTCCTGGCCCGCCGCCTCAAGCGCCGCACCCACAACATCGCGTTGGCCGACATCTCCGCGCTGCTGGTGGAGCGGGAGGCGATGCTGCACGGCATCCGCGAGGGCATGCTCGCGCTGGACGAGCGCGGCCGGATCCGGCTGGCCAACGACGAGGCCCTGCGGCTGCTCGGCCTGCCCGAGGACTGCGCCGGCCGCCCGATCGGCGCGGTGCTGCCGCCCGGCCGGCTGGCGGACGTGCTCGCCGGACGGATCCCCGGCACCGACCTGCCGGCCGTCCGGGACGACCGCGTCCTGGTGGTGAACCGGATGGCCACGCCCGAGGGAGGCGCGGTGGTGACCCTCCGCGACCGCACCGAACTGGAGTCGCTGGTCCGCGAGTTGGACACCACCCGCAGCCTCACCGAGGCCCTGCGGGCCCAGGACCACGAGCACGCCAACCGGATGCACACCCTGCTGGGCCTGCTTGAGCTGGGCCGCCACGAGCAGGCGGTGGCGTTCATCTCGGAGCAGTCCGGCTCGCACGCGGTGGTCGCCGCGCGGATCGCCGAGCAGGTGCAGGACCCGCACGTGGCCGCACTGCTGGCGGGCAAGACCGCGGTGGCGGGCGAGCGCGGGGTACGGCTGGCGCTGGCCCCGGCGGCGCACCTGCCGGACGCCGTGGTGGACGCCCGGGCACTGGTCACGGTGCTCGGCAACCTGATCGACAACGCGGTGGACGCGCTGGCCGCGGGCGGCGGGGGCCGGGTGGAGGTGAGCCTGGCCGCGGCCGGCCCGACCCTGCTGCTGCAGGTCGCGGACAGCGGCCCGGGGGTGCCGGAGGAACTGCGCGAGCAGGTCTTCGAAGAGGGGTGGACCAGCAAGGACGCGCCCGCGCACCGTCCGCGCGGGCTGGGGCTGGCGATGGTGCGGCGGCTGGTCGAACGGACCGGCGGCCGGATCGTGCTCGACGGCGGGCCGCTCGGCGGCGCCCGCTTCACCGTCGAGCTGCCCGAGGCCCTGCTCACCACTCGGCTCGTGGAGGCATGATGATCGACGTACTCGTGGTGGACGACGACTTCCGGGTCGCGGACGTGCACGCCGCGTACGTGGCGAAGGTCCCGGGCTTCCGGGTGACCGGCACCGCGCACTCGGCCGGGGAGGCACTGGCCGCCGTGGAGCGCCGCCCGGTGGACCTGCTGCTGCTCGACCACCACCTGCCCGACGAGACCGGCCTGGCCCTGGTACGCCGCCTGCGGGACCGCCAGGTGGCCTGCGACGTGATGATGGTGACGGCCGCCCGGGACGTCTCGACGGTGCACGCCGCGATGCAGCACGGCGCGCTCCAGTACCTGGTCAAGCCGTTCACCTTCGCCGGACTGCGGGAGAAGCTGGTGGCGTACGCACAGCTGCGGCACGCGCTCGCCGCCCCGGCCAGGGAGGCCGGCCAGGACGAGGTGGACCGGCTGTTCGCGACCCTGCGCAGCGCCGCCGCCCCGGCCGGAACGCTCCCCAAGGGCCACTCGGCGCCCACCACCGACCTGGTGATGGGCGTGCTGCGCCGGGCCGGCCAGCCGCTCTCCGCCCACGAGGTCGCCGAGGCCACCGGGCTGAGCCGGTCCACCGCGCAGCGCTACCTCAAGCAGCTGGAGCGGGACAGCCGGCTGCGGCTGACCCTGCGGTACGGCGACACCGGCCGCCCGGAGCACCGCTACGCGCCGGCGGCCCGGGCCTGAGGCGCCCCCGGTTCCGGCCCGGGGCCGGACAGGGGGCCGGACAGGGGGCCGGACAGGGGGGAACCCCGGCGGCCCCAGGCCCGCCGGGGTTCCCCGGGCGCGACGGCTCAGGCCGCGCCCGCACCGGTGAGGGCACGTACCTCCAGCTCGGCGAACCGGTCCGGGTCGGCGGGCTCGGACGAGGTGACCGTCCCGATCCAGCCGGCCAGGAAGCCGAGCGGGATGGAGACGATGCCCGGGTTCTCCAGCGGGAACCAGTGGAAGTCGACGCCCGGGAACAGCGCCTCGGCGGAACCGGACACCACCGGCGAGAAGATCACCAGCGCGATCGCCGGGATCAGCCCGCCGTACACCGCCCAGACCGCGCCACGAGCGGTGAACCGCGACCAGAACAGGCTGTACAGCAGCACCGGCAGGTTGGACGAGGCGGCGACGGCGAAGGCCAGGCCGACCAGGAAGGCGACGTTCAGCTGCTGGGCGAAGAGGCTGATCACGATCGCCGTCGCACCGATCCCGGCGGCGGCGATCCGGGCGACCACCACCTCCTGCTGCTCGCTGACCTCGGACACCGACTCCTTCGCCGCCCGGGAGGACGGGACGGCCTCGCCGCGGCGGCGCCGCCCGTGGCCGTCCTGCGTCTGCTCGCGCCCCGGCCGGGCGCGCCAGGCGCCGGCCCAGATGTCGTGGGCGAACGCGGCCGAGGAGGCCAGGGTCAGCCCGGCGACCACCGCGAGGATGGTGGCGAAGGCGATCGCCGAGATCAGCGCGAACAGCACCACCCCACCGGTGCTGCCGTTGCCGCCGCCGAGCGTCAGGGCGAGCAGCGGAACGGCGGTGTTCCCGGCCGAGTTGGCGTGCCGCACCTCGGCCGAGCCGATCAGCGCGGTGGCGCCGAGGCCGAGCACGATCGCCATCAGGTAGAAGCTGCCGACCAGGCCGATCGCCCACATCGTGGAGCGGCGGGCGGCCCGCGCGGTGGGCACCGTGTAGAAGCGGGACAGGATGTGCGGGAGGCCGGCGGTGCCGAGCACCAGGCCGAGGCCGAGGCTGACGAAGTCCAGCCGGCTGGTGAGGCTGCCGCCGTACTTGAGCCCGGGCTCCAGGTAGCGGTGCCCGGCACCGCTGTGCTGGGCGGCCTGGCGCATCAGCTCGCCGAGGTCCCCGTGGAAGCGGACCACCAGCAGCACGGTGAGCAGGACCGAACCGCCGGTCAACAGGAAGGCCTTGATGATCTGGATCCAGGTGGTGGCCCGCATCCCGCCGATGGTGACGTAGACGATCATCAGGGCGCCGACGGCGATGATGGTCCAGGTGCGGGCGTGCGGGCTGCCGGTGCCGAGCAGCAGGGCGACCAGCGAGCCGGCGCCGACCATCTGGGCCACCAGGTAGAGCAGGGTGACCACGACGCTGGCACCGCCGGCCGCGGCGCGCACCCTGCGGCGGCGCAGCCTCAGCGCGAGCACGTCGGCGAGGGTGTACCGGCCGGCGTTGCGGACGAGTTCGGCGACCAGCATCAGCACCACCAGCCAGGCGACCAGGAAGCCGATGCTGTAGAGCACGCCGTCGTAGCCGTACAGCGCGATCAGCCCGGCGACGCCCAGGAAGGAGGCGGCGGAGAGGTAGTCCCCGGAGAGCGCGAAGCCGTTCTGCAGCGGGGTGAAGTCGCGGCCGCCGGCGAAGAAGTCCTCGGCGGCGTTGCCCTGGCGGCCGACCCAGAGGGTGACCCCCAGGGTGACCAGGACGACGACGGCGAACAGCGCGATCGCGAGCGAGTGGTGGTCGCCGGTGGGGGCGACGGGCGGCGGGGTGGCGGTCGTCACCGCGGTGCGTACCGCGGTCCGTACGGCGGCCACGGCGGCGTCGGTGGGCATGGTGGGCATCACGGTCGTCATCGCAGTTGGTCCTGGGTGTCCCAGCGCAGGCCCAGGGCGGCGCGGTCGCGCTTGGTCCGGGAGTTGCGGGCGTAGAGCCAGGTGAGCAGGAAGGTCGAGGCGAACTGCAGCAGGCCCAGCAGCCAGGCCACGTTGAGCGGACCGGCCACCGTCCTGCGCATCAGGTCGGGGGCTCCGGCCTGGGCGGCGACGAACAGCAGGTACCAGGCGAGGAAGGCGCTGGTGATCGGGAAGACGAAGGTCCGGTAGCTGCGGCGGATCTGCCGGAACGTGTCGCTGGCCTGGACCGCCCGGTAGACCTCGGTGCGGTCGGCGACCGGCTCCTCGTCAAGTGGCGGGTGCGGTACGGCCGGTGACTCCCGGTCGTCGGGGGTGGTCTGGGCGAACGGCTCGTCGGCGGCCCCGTGGACCGGTGCGCCGACGGCCACTGACCCGACGACGGCCTCCGCCGACTGGGCCGTACGGGCGTGGTCCGTACGGTCGGGGCCCGACTGCGCCGGTACCGCCGTCCGGCGGTGCGCGGCCGATGGCTCGGCGGACTCAACGGGGGTGCCGGCGGCCGGAGCGGCCCACCAGTCGAATTGCTGTCCCGGTCCGGGACTGCTCGTCTGCTGCTGTGGCACTGCTGCTCCTGGACGGCCGGATGTTCTGACCCGAACCATGATGGCGGCCCCTGGACAGCGCCCCTGACCATCGCAGATACGTTCACTCGATGAGGTGATCGATCATCCGACAGACACTCATCCGACTACTGCTGCGTCCCGGTGATTCCGTGTCGGAAGGCGTAGGCGACCGCCTGCGCCCGGTCCCGCACCGCCGTCTTGGCGAACAGGTTGTTGATGTGGGTCTTCACGGTCGCCGGGCTGACGAACAGCCGCCGGGCGATCTCGGCGTTGGACAGCCCCTCGGCGATCAGCGCCAGCACCTCGGCCTCCCGGACGGTCAGCCCGTCGGGCAGCTCCCCCGGCCGCGCCGCGGGCCGCTCGGCGGTCTTCCCGGAGCCGGTCGGCTGCTCCGAAAGCCTTTCCAGCAGGCGGAGTTGGACCTGCGGGGAGAGCCCGGCCGCGCCCGAGCGGACGTCCGCGATGGCCCTCGCGATCTCCTCGGCGCCGGCGTCCTTGGTGAGGTAGCCGCGGGCCCCCGCCTGGAGCGCCGGGAACAGCGAGTCGTCGTCGGCGTAGGTGGTGAGCACCACCACCTCGGTCTCGGGGTGCGCGGCGCGGATCCGCCGGGTCGCCTCGACGCCGTCGCAGCGCGGCATCCGCAGATCCATCAGCACCACGTCCGGGTGATGACGCTCCACCAGGGCGACCGCCTCCTCCCCGTCCCCCGCCGCACCGACCACCTCGATGCCGGGCAGCAGCCCCAGCAGCATCACGATGCCCTCGCGCACCACCGTCTGGTCGTCCGCGACCAGCACCCTGGTCGCCCCCGCCGCCGTCATGCCGGCACCCGCAGCAGCACGCGCCACCCTCCGTCCTCCGGGCCCGCCAGCAGCGTGCCGCCGAGCAGTTCCGCGCGTTCGCGCATTCCCAGCAGACCGTACCCGCTGCCGCTGTCGGCCAGCTCCCCCGGCTGCGGCCGGTCCTCGGACGGGCCGCGCGGCGGCCGGGCGTTGCGCACCTCCAGCTCCACCACCCCCTCCAGGTAGCGCAGTCGGACGGAGCAGCGGGCGCCGGCCGCGTGCTTGCGGACGTTGGTCACCGCCTCCTGCGCGGTGCGCCGCACCGCGAGGGCGGCCTCGGCGGCGAGCGGCCGGGGCGTGCCGGTGACGGTGAGCTCGGCGCGCTCCCGCCCTGCCAGCTCGACCAGGAACTCCCCGACCGGGGTGAACTCCCCGCGCAGCGCGGACAGCGCCTGCCGGGTCTCGGCCAACCCGTCCTGCGCCATCCGCCGTGCGGCGACGACCCGTTCGCGGATCTGCTCGCGGTCCGTCCCGGCGTCCAGCATCAGCCGGGCCGCCTCCAGGTGGACGAGCTGCGCGGACAGGCTGTGGGCGAGCACGTCGTGGATCTCCCGGGCGATCCTGGCCCGTTCGGCGAGCGCCGCGCTCTCCGCCTCGGCGGCCCGGGCGGCCCGCTCCTGGGCGAGCAGCCGGCGGGAGGTGCCGCGCGCCTCGATGTCCAGCCGCAACAGGTAGCCGAGCAGGGTGATCCCGCCGACGGTGGCCGCGATGCTGAGCCAGCTCGACGTGGTCACCGCCGCGTACGAGGCCAGCGAGGCCGCCGCGGTGATCAGCCCGGGCGCGGGCGGCATCCGGACCAGTGCCATCACCGCCAGGCCGTACCAGAGCACGTCGGCGAGCAGGGTCGCCCCACCGGTGTTGGCCAGCCAAGCGGCGCCGACCAGCGCCCCGGTCAGCAGGTACGCGGGCAGCGCACGCTGCTCCCGGGTGGCGCGCAGCCAGGCCGCGCAGAGCCCGAAGGCCGCGACCAGTCCGGCCGTCGCGGCCACCGCCGCCCAGCCGGCGTACCTGCCGTCGGCGAGGGTCCCCCAGGTGACGGTGGCCACCAGCACGATGCGGCCCAGCACGGTCAGGGCCCGCCGCGGCCGGCTCTCGGCCTCGCGGTCCATCCCCTCGCGGGACGGCCAGCGGGTCCAGTACCAGCCGGCCACGGCTGCCTCCTCGGTGCTCAGGGCGGTGCTCACGGCGATGGGTCGGTGCGGCGGGATCGGTGCGGTTCAGTGCAGGAGGGCGGTGGGGGGCGTGGGCTCCAGCGCCCGGGCCCTCCAGTTCACCACGAGCGAGCGGACCAGCAGCAGGACCGCCATGCCGAGCATCAGGGAGCTGCCGGACTGGTGGACGTGCAGCGCCCCGCCGATCCCGTACAGGCCGAGCCGGATGGCGAGCATCCCGATCCAGGCGGCGACCGTGGCCTTGGTGCCCTTGAGCATGACCGAGCCGTCCGCGGCCCGCCAGAGCCGTACGGTCCAGCCCCAGACGGAGCCCATCGCGAGCACGGCGACCAGCCCGGCGGCCAGCAGGCCCCCGGACAGCACGGCGTGCTGGTGGTCGATGATCTGCGGGTCCCGCAGCGCGAGCGCGCCCAGGATCAGCGGAAGGATCCAGAAGCGGCGCTCGGAGTCCAGGCGCTGCACGCGCATCTGGCGCCGGACGACCAGGACCAGCACCGCGGCGATCACGAGCAGGTTGGTGAGGGTGGTCATCGGACGACTCCGTCCCGTGGAGAGGCTTGTTGCTGACCTCTCCGACGCTACGGATTCGCCCGTTCCCGCTGATCGGAGCCGGGGTGGACCCCGGGTGGAACGCGAACGGCCGGGCCTCCACCCACGGGTGGAGGCCCGGCCGGACGGGACGCGCGGGCGCGCGCGGGGCGCCCGCGTCAGGCGTCGATGCGCGAGCGGTCCAGGGTGGCCGCCGAGTCCACGATGAACTCCTTGCGCGGGGCGACGTCGTTGCCCATCAGCAGGTCGAAGATCCGCTCGGCCTGCTCCAGGTCGCCCAGGTTGATCCGGCGCAGCGTGCGGTGGCGCGGGTCCATGGTGGTCTCGGCCAGCTGGTCGGCGTCCATCTCGCCCAGACCCTTGTAGCGCTGCACCGGCTCCTTCCAGCGCTGCCCCTTGCGCTGGAACTCCAGCAGCGTGGAGCGCAGTTCGGCGTCGGAGTAGGTGTAGTGGTACTTCTCCTGGCCGCGCTTGGGGTTGGTGAGCTCGATCCGGTGCAGCGGCGGCACGGCGGCGAAGACCCGGCCCTGCTCGACCATCGGCCGCATGTAGCGGTGGAAGAGGGTGAGCAGCAGGGTGCGGATGTGCGAGCCGTCGACGTCGGCGTCGGCCATGAAGATGACCCGGCCGTAGCGGGCCTGGTCGATGTCGAAGGTGCGGCCGGAACCGGCCCCTATCACCTGGATGATCGCGGCGCACTCGGCGTTCTTGAGCATGTCGCTCACCGAGGCCTTCTGGACGTTGAGGATCTTGCCGCGGATCGGCAGCAGCGCCTGGAACTCGGAGTTGCGGGCGAGCTTGGCGGTGCCGAGCGCGGAGTCCCCCTCGACGATGAACAGTTCGCTGCGGTCGACGTCGTCGCTGCGGCAGTCGGCCAGCTTGGCGGGCAGCGAGCTGGTCTCCAGCGCGGTCTTCCGGCGCTGGGCCTCCTTGTGCTGCCGGGCGGCGACCCGGGTGCGGGCGGCCGCGACGACCTTGTCCAGCACGGCCCTGGCCTGGAGCTTCTGGTCCTTCTTGGCCGAGGTGAGGAAGGCCTTGAGCTCCTTGGCGACGACGGCGGCGACGATCCGGTTGGCCGCCGAGGTGCCGAGCACCTCCTTGGTCTGGCCCTCGAACTGCGGCTCGGCGAGCCGGACCGTGACCACCGCGGTGAGGCCCTCGGTGGCGTCGTCCTTGGTGATGTCGTCCTCGGCCACGCGCAGCAGCTTGCTCGCGCGCAGCGCCTCGTTGACCGTCTTGGCCAGCGAGCGCTCGAAACCGGTGACGTGGGTGCCGCCCTTGGGGGTGGCGATGATGTTGACGAAGGAGCGCAGGGTGGTGTCGTAACCGGCGCCCCAGCGCAGCGCGATGTCCACGCCGAGGGTGCGGGTGACCTCGGTGGGGGTCATGTGGCCGAGGTCGTCCAGGACCGGCACGGTCTCCTTGAAGGTGCCCTCGCCGCGCAGCCGCAGCACGTCGCAGACCGGCTTGTCGGGGGCCAGGAACTCGCAGAACTCGGCGATGCCGCCGTCGTAGCGGAAGACCGACTCCTCGATCTGCTCGCTCTCGGTGAGGCGTTCGTCACGCACCACGATGGTCAGGCCGGGGACCAGGAAGGCGGTCTGCCGGGCGCGGCTGTGCAGCGTCTCCAGGGAGAGCTTGGCGTCCTTGAGGAAGATCTGCCGGTCGGCCCAGTAGCGGATCCGGGTGCCGGTGCGGGTCTTGGGCACCTTGCGGGCCCTGGTCAGGCCGTTGCCGGGCTCGAAGGGCGCGTCCGGGCTGGTCTCGGTGAAGATGCCGGGGGTGCCGCGGCGGAAGCTGATCGCGTGGGTGTGCCCACCGCGGTCGACCTCGACGTCGAGGCGGGCGGAGAGCGCGTTGACGACCGAGGCGCCGACACCGTGCAGACCGCCGGAGGCCGCGTAGGAGCCGCCGCCGAACTTGCCGCCGGCGTGCAGCTTGGTCATCACGACCTCGACGCCGGACAGCCCGGTCTTGGGCTCGACGTCGACCGGGATACCGCGCCCGTTGTCCCGGACCTCGACCGAGGAGTCGGGGTGCAGCACGACGTCGATGCGGTCGCAGTAGCCGCCGAGCGCCTCGTCGACGGAGTTGTCGATGATCTCCCAGAGACAGTGCATCAGGCCACGGCTGTCGGTCGAGCCGATGTACATGCCCGGGCGCTTGCGGACCGCCTCCAGGCCCTCCAGGACGAGCAGGTGCCGCGCGGTGTAGTTGGAACCGTCGTCGCCGGCCAGCAGCGCGGACGGCACGGTCGTTTCGGCACTCACGCGGCACTCTCCTCGGTGAAGTTCTGTCTCATCGGTCACATCCGGACGCATCCGGACCAAACGCCAGTGCAGCACGCCGCACCGACACCCGTCGCCCTGCGTGCCCGATCCCCTGCACCGGGTGCGCAGCACGGCGGGCCGGCCCCGCGCAGCTTGTACGCGCTGCGCGAACAAGCACCGCACCCGGACGCGGGCCCCGGGGGCGCCATCTCCTCCCGGTACCACCGGTCCTGGCGGATCGTGGGGCCCGGCGCAGGCTCCGGAACTGCCGTTATGCAGGCTACCGGGGCCCGGGGCGGGGCTTATGCTCCAACCCGGCAGAGGATTATGCTACGCGGACGCCGCACCCGATCCCGATCGGGCGTTCGAGCGGCGGGCGGATCCCGGGATTTCGGCACGCATGAACCACCGACGCCCGGGGCACGTCCTCATCAACACAGCAGAATCCTCAGAGAAGAAAAGCCACGAGCGGGAACGTTTTCGGCCTGGTTGGATGTTGACCCTGGTACGACAGCTCGTCGAGCTAGAGAAGAGGCGACGTGACTACTGTTCTGACCCCTGCGAGCCCGCTCACCGCGGCTGACCGCTGCGACCGCTGCGGCGCCCAGGCCTACCTGCGCGTCGTACTCGCCAGCGGCGGAGAGCTGCTCTTCTGTGCCCACCACGGCCGGAAGTTCGAGCCCGAGCTCAAGAAGATCGCCGTGGAGATACAGGACGAGAGTGGCCGTCTGACCACGACCGTCGCCACGGCCGCAGACGACGAGCGCTGATCCCGGGCGCCAAAACCAGCAGCCGGCGTCGTGCTGTGTCCGGTCGCGCACCGCGCGCGACCGGTGAGCCGGGGGGGCGCCCCCCCCGGGGGGCGGCCGCCCGCGGCAGCGCGGACCGGCCCCCCTTACCGGCGCCGCCGCCGGCCCCCCCCGCCCGCGCCGGGTACGAGACCCGGGGGGCGGGTGCCGCG
>NZ_JBICZE010000022.1:0-100609 GCF_043201735.1 Kitasatospora sp. NPDC048286 | reverse complement strand
CCGCCGCCGCGGGGGCCCCCGGGCCCCCAACCCCCGGGCGGGGGGTGGGGGGGGGGGGGGGGGCGCCCGGCGGGGGGGGGGGGGGGGGGCCGCCCCCCCCCGGGGGGGCCCCCCCCCCCGGCTCTGCTGTACCCGGCACGCCTTCCCGGGCCCGCCGACGGCCCGGCTCGCACGGGCGGTGAAGCCGACGCGGCGTCAGATTCCGGCGCCGGCAGGTGATCGACCGCTCACCTACGGCGAGGACCATGGCGCCGGACACGACACCGCGTCCGCGAGCGGTCACAGGACCGCGCGCACCGCGTCCGCGACCGAGGACACCCTGGTGTAGACGCCGGGGTGGGCCGCCTCGGCGCAGCCCGTCCCCCAGGACACCAGGCCGACCAGCCGACCGTCGACGATCATCGGGCCGCCGCTGTCGCCCTGGCAGGCGTCCCTGCCGCCCCGCTCCTCGCCCGCGCAGACCATGCCCCGGGCGTCGAACCTTCCGTCCGGCCCTCCCGGGTAGGCCTGCGCGCAGGTGCGGTCCGGCACGATCGGCACGGACACCCAACGCAGCGTGGGCGAGTAGTCACCCCGCCCGGTGGTGTCGCCCCAGCCGTACACGTGCGTCGTGGTCCCGGCCGCGTACGGTGCCGTCTCGCCCTGGCCGACCAGTCCGACCACCGGCCGGGCGCCCTGGGACTCGGCGAGGGTGAGCACCGCGACGTCGTTCATGTTGGCGGCGAAGGAGTAGTCGGGATGGATCCAGACCGACCGCACCGCCACCTCGCGGCCGGCCGTGCTCCGCATGTCGTCCCGGCCGACGATCACCTTGAGGCCCGGCCGCTCCACCCGGCCCCTGGACTCGTCGTAGAAGCAGTGCGCGGCCGTCACCACCTTGGTCGGGGTGACCAGCGCACCCCCGCAGAACTGGCCGGAACGGCCGCCGCCGAACTGCTGGCGACTGGACAGCGCCACGATCCACGGGTGGTCCGCGGTGCTCGCCGCGGTCCCGCCGACCACCCTGCGCTGCGCCTCGGCCGGAGCCGCGGTGCCGACGGCGACCAGCGGGACAGGCACCGCGGCGATCAGCGCCAGCACGGCGGCCCTGCGGCGGCGGCCCGCCCGGACTGCGGCCGGATCGGCCCGGTCGGCGAGGTCCGCCGGGAACGGGGTGGGCGTCGGCAGGTCAGTGCGGTCCGGCTCGGTCGGCACCGTGACTCCAGGAGGCTCGGAAGCAGGCAACCGGCATAGCGTAGGTGACCGACTACACGGTGCGACCGCTTCCCGCCACCCCGCCACCCGGACGAGGGACAACCACCACCCGGACGCTGACGCACTCGGGCCCGGACAGCCACGAAGGCCCGGAGCCGTGCGGCTCCGGGCCTTCGTGCGGAACGATGTGGAACGACTGCCGTCGATCAGTCCAGGTAGTCGCGCAGCACCTGGGAGCGCGACGGGTGGCGCAGCTTCGACATGGTCTTCGACTCGATCTGGCGGATGCGCTCACGGGTGACCCCGTACACCTTGCCGATCTCGTCCAGCGTCTTCGGCTGGCCGTCGGTCAGGCCGAAGCGCATCGAGACCACGCCCGCCTCGCGCTCGGACAGGGTGTCCAGCACCGAGTGCAGCTGCTCCTGGAGCAGGGTGAACGAGACCGCGTCGGCCGGGACGACCGCCTCGGAGTCCTCGATCAGGTCACCGAACTCGCTGTCGCCGTCCTCGCCCAGCGGGGTGTGCAGGGAGATCGGCTCGCGACCGTACTTCTGGACCTCGATGACCTTCTCGGGGGTCATGTCGAGTTCCTTGGCCAGCTCCTCCGGGGTGGGCTCGCGGCCCAGGTCCTGGAGCATCTGGCGCTGGACGCGGGCCAGCTTGTTGATGACCTCGACCATGTGCACCGGGATGCGGATGGTGCGGGCCTGGTCGGCCATGGCGCGGGTGATCGCCTGGCGGATCCACCAGGTGGCGTAGGTCGAGAACTTGTAGCCCTTGGTGTAGTCGAACTTCTCGACCGCACGGATCAGACCGAGGTTGCCCTCCTGGATCAGGTCCAGGAAGAGCATGCCGCGACCGGTGTAGCGCTTGGCCAGCGAGACCACCAGGCGGAGGTTGGCCTCCAGCAGGTGGTTCTTGGCCCGGCGGCCGTCCTCGGCGATGATCTCCAGCTCGCGCTTGAGCTTCGGGGCGAGCTTGTCGGCGGCCGAGAGCTTGTCCTCGGCGAACAGGCCGGCCTCGATGCGCTTGGCGAGCTCGACCTCCTGCTCGGCGTTGAGCAGCGGGACCTTGCCGATCTGCTTCAGGTAGTCCTTGACCGGGTCGGCGGTGGCGCCGGCGACGGCGACCTGCTGGGCCGGCGCGTCGTCCTCGTCGTCGTCGGAGAGGACGAAGCCCTCCGACTCCTCCTCCGGACCGGTGCCCTCGGCCTCGGCCTTGTCGCCGGGCAGAGCGGCGTCCTCGAGCAGCTCCTCCTCGCCGAGCAGCTCCTCGTCGCCCTTGGCGCCCTTGCCGGCGGCCGTCTTCTTGGCGGCGGTCTTCTTGGCGGGCGCGGCGGTCTTCTTGGCCGCGGCCTTCTTGGCCGGGGCGGCCTTCTTCGCGGCCGACTTCACCTCGGTGACGACGCCGGTCGTCGCCTCGGCGGTGATCTCGGCGGAGACGGTGGGAGCCGAGGCCGCGGCGGCGGCGACGGCCGGAGCCGCGACGGGGGCGCCGGGGGCGATCCGCACCGGCGGCTTGGTCGGGGCCGACGGGGTCCGGGTGGTGACAGCCTTGGTGGCGGTGCGCTTGGTGGGGCTCTTGGCGGCAACGCTCTTGCGCTTGGCGCCGGCCGGTTCGGCCGCGCTGACCATGAGGTCCACGCCCTCCTCAATCAGCACCTGATTGAGGCTGCGCATGACGTTCTTCCACTTGGTGACCGGGATCTGGTCCGCCTCGAACGCCTGGCGCACGTCGTCACCGGCGATCTGCCCCTGGGCCTTGCCCCGCTCGATGAGCGCCAGCAGAGCCGCGGACTCGGCGATCTCGGGGGGAAGCGAACGGGATGTGCTGGCCGACACGAACAACCTCTCGGACGATGAGTGGACTCGAACCCGTACCGGCCGCCCGAGCGGGCGGGGAAGGAGATCGCGCGCCGGACGCGCGGTGTCGATTCCGACCGACTCGGGCTTGAGGACTGGGTTTGCAGGACGGCAGCAGCGCCGCGGACCAACACAGCATTCTGACATGTTGGAGTATTCCGGAGCTGCTTCCGCTCAGGACACATCGCTGCTACTCGTCAAGTGTTACGCATGGCCTTCGTGTCGCGGGTCACACCATCCGGCGCCCGCGACCGGGGGCCGCTTCCATCATCGCGCACTCGCGGAGCAAACTATTGTCATGGACAGGCCTGAAACTGGGCCCGCCTCTCACCGGCGGCTTTCCCGGGCCCGCCTTTCGGCGGTCCGCCCCGAAGGGCTCCCCGGCCTCGATCCCGGCCCGATCCCGGCCCCGGCACCGGCACCGACCCCGGGCGGCGGACGGACGGGCGACGGCATGCGGAGGCCCTCCGGCTGCGCCGCGCGGTGCGGTCGGAGGGCCCTGGCGGGAGCGGGCCGCCGCCATCCGGCGCCTCCGCTCGTGGAGAACAGCCCGTTCAGTGCTCCCTGGGCGCGGGGACGGACGGCTCGATCTCGGGATGAACGGTGAGCAGCGCCCTCATCGCGGCCTCGCCCGCGGTGCCGTCGCCGGCGCCCAGCGCGTCCACCAGCCGGGCGTGCAGGCCGACCGAGGACTCGGAGGGCCGCTCGCAGGAGATCGCCGGGCCGCCGGAGACCTGCAGCGCGCAGGCGACGATCCCGGACAGGTGCTCCAGCATCCGGTTTCCGGCCATCTGGAGGATCAGGCCGTGCAGCTCGGCGTCGGCCCGGGTGTAGGTGGAGAGGTCGGCCTGGGAGGCGGCGTGGCCCATGATCTCGACCAGCTCGACCAGGCGCTGCTGGACGTCCTCGCGGCCGTGGCCGGCGGCGAGCCGGGTGGCCAGCGGCTCGATCGCCCAGCGGAGCTCGAAGAGCTCCCGGCGCTGCTCGTCCCGCTGCGGTCCGAAGGCGCGCCACTCGATGATGTCCGGGTCCAGCAGGTTCCAGTCGCCGACCGGGCGGACCCGGGTGCCGACGTTCGGCCGAGCGCTGACCAGGCCCTTGGCCTCCAGCACGCGCAGCGACTCGCGGACGACGGTCCTGGAGACCTCGAAGCGCTGGCCGATCTCCTCGGGCACCAGCGGGCGGTCGGCGCCGAGGTCGCCGGAGACGATCATCTGGCCGAGCTGCTGGACCAGCTGGCCGTGCAGACCGCGACCGCGGCTGCTGGTGGTCTTGCGACCGACCCGGGCGATGTCGGACTCGGCGCCCTCCCAGCGGGGCGCCGGCGGAGTCGGCCGGTCGGCGTACGAGAAGCGGTCCAGGTCGCCGGGGCCGTGGATCGGCCCTTCGGCGGAACGGGCGGGGGTCATGGTGGGGTGCGCAAGGGTACTCACGCCTCCTTTGTCGGCGATCGGCAGGCGTGGCTTGAGAATTCTCGTGAAAAGCACACGAAAGGGTGATCGACCGTGACTGGATAATTGACTTCTTATCAGGAAGAAACGCGCATTACGGTCACTGCTGGTCGATCTTGGAAGACCCGGGCGGGACGGCTCCCGCCGGGCAACCGCAGGGCCCGGCCGGGCCCCGCACGGGCGGCTCCACGCGGTGGGGCGCTACAGGGCGCGGCGGCGGGCCTGGACCAGCAGGACGACGAGCAGCAGGAGCACCGCGGGGGCCACGACCGCGGCGAGCAATGCCGGATCGGTCAGCGCCACGCTCCCGGCCACCGCACCGTGCGCACCGCCGTACACCCAGGCGTAGGCCGACTCGATCCCGGGCTGGAACGGCAGCAGCTCGGCCGCCCGGATCGGCCACGGCCTTCCGGTGTGACGCAGCAGCAGCGCGACGCCGGACTCCAGCAGAGCCGGCAGCGCGCACAGCAGCAGTGCCCCGGCCCCGGCGCTGCGGGTCAGCGAGGCGGTCAACAGCCCGGTCCAGCCCGCCGCCACGGTGAGCAGGACGAAGGCCAGCAGCACGGCGGGCACCCCCTGACCGGCCACCAGTCCGAGCGGGGCGAACACGCCCGGCAGGTCGGACAGCCCGGACAGCCCGGCGCCGTTCAGTGCCTCGGCCACCCGGCCCGACAGAGCGGCCGGGTCCGCCCAGGCCGCCACGGCGACACCGTCCGGCAGTGCGACGTGCACGACCACCGTGTCGAGCAACAGGGTGGCCAGCGCCAGCAGCGCCGCCACCGGGCCGATCACCAGCAGCTTGGCCAGCAGCAGCCGCACCCGGCGCGGGTACGACACATGGGAGGCCGGCAGCCCCGGGTAGCGCACCTCGTGCCCGTACGAGAGCGCGCCCAGCACGCCTGCGCCGAGCGCCGCGAAGGGCAGCGGGACCAGCGGGAGGGCGGCGGTCAGCAGCCGCACCCCGGCTGCGGCCCCCAACGGCCCGTCCGGGGTCCGGCTCGCCAGTACGGCGGCCAGGACGGCGTCGCCGAGCAGCACGGCGGCGAGCAGCACCCAGGTGGAACGCAGGCCGCGCAGGCGGCGCAGCTCGTAGGCCAGGACATGCACGGTTCACTCGCTCCGGTGGTCGTCGGGGGTGGCGGGGGCCGTGGGGGTGGCGGGGGCCGTGGGGTGGGCGGTGGCCGTGGGGTGGGCGGTGGAGGCCCGGACGGCGGGGGAGCTCGAGGCGGGGCGGCGGAGGCGGACGGTGTCGTCGGTGAGCAGGTCCTCGGCGCTCTCCCGGCAGCCCAGGGGCCGGACCCGGATGGGCGTCTGGGGCGGGGCCGGGACCGGGTCGTCACGGAAGAGCCGGTCGACGGCCACGGTGGGGGCGGGGTCGGCAGCGGTGTCGGGCCCGGTCTTCGCGGTCGGCGCCGGGCGACGCCCTCCGGGCTCCGGACGACGGCCTCCGGGCTCCGGGCGACGGGCGGCCGAGCCGAGGGCAGGGAGCGCGGCGGCGGGGAGGGCGGCGACGGCCACGGCGGGCAGGGCGCGAGTGGGCAGCGAGCCGTCCTGCCGGGGGCGGTGTGGGGCGCTGCGCCTCGGGTCGGTGGCGCCCTCGGTCGCGGGGGCGGGGGCGGCAGGGGCAGTGGTGGCAGGGGCAGTGGCCGGCGCGGCTTCGGTGGCGATGGCCGGTGCGACCGGGACCGGGGTCGCCGTGGGCTCGGCCGGGGGCGGCACCGCTTCGGTCGAGGCTGACGCGGCGGCGGGTTCGGCGGTGCGCTCCGGGCCGCTCGGCCCGGCCTCGGGTTCCGGATCGAGGCGGAGACGGCCGGAGCCGCCCGAGCCGGCCGGCAGGACGATCCGCGGCGCCGGCTGCTCGACCACCCGGTCGGCCAGCTCGTGCAGCAGGATCCCGTGACGGTAGGCGAGTTCGCCGATCTCGGTGCGGTCGATGCCGGCCACCGCGAGCCCCACGCTGCCGTCCTGCCGGACGTCCGCGCCCTGGCTGACCAACAGGTCGGCCAGCCGCGCCATCTGCGGCCCCCGGACGGCCACTTCGGGGCTGATCCTGGTCCGCCGGAACTCCGCGACCGGCTGATCGGCGACCAGTCGGCCGTGGTCCAGGGTGACCACCCGGTCGGCGATCTGCGAGGCCTCCTGCGGGGTGCGGGTGGTCACCAGGACGGTGCCGCCTGCGGCGCCGAAGGAGCGCAGGAAGGAGTGGAACCACTCGACGTTGCGCGGCGACAGGCCCTCGGCGGGCCCGTCCAACAGCAGCGCGCCGGGGTCGCCGAGCAGGGCGGCGGCCAGGGCCAGGCGGCGGTGCATGCCGGGCGAGAAAGTGCGCAACCGCTGCCCGGCGACGGTGGCCAGCCGGGTCTGTTCCAGCAGTTCGTCAGC
The DNA here is from genome assembly GCF_043201735.1 of Kitasatospora sp. NPDC048286. Lineage (NCBI taxonomy): Bacteria > Bacillati > Actinomycetota > Actinomycetes > Kitasatosporales > Streptomycetaceae > Kitasatospora > Kitasatospora sp. NPDC048286. Next base: position 93,720 of record NZ_JBICZE010000022.1, on the reverse strand, counting down.
CCGCTGGGCCGGGACGCCGACGGCCGCGGCGAGCATCCGCAGGTGACTGCGCGCCGTGCGGCCCGGGTGCCCGGCCATCGCGGCGTCCCCGGTGCCGGGCAGCAGCACCCCGACTTCGCGCTCGGGGTGGCGCAACCGCCGGTAGGGGCGGCCATCGAAGAGCGTGACGCCTTGGCCGCGTTCGAGTTCGAGCATCAGCCGCAGCGCGGTGGACTTGCCCGCTCCCTCGGCACCGAGCAGCGCCGTCACCGTGCCGGGCCGGGCGTCGAAGGTCAGATCGAGTACCGCGGGCGGAGCGCCCTTGCGATAGACCTTGGTCAGTCCGGTGATCTGGATCATCGCTGGCTGCTCCCATGCCGTCGGCCGACCTGCTCGACGCGGAGCGCCCCTGACGGGCATGCACCCGCTCGGCTCCGCGCCAGCACATTAGGGGGCGGCGACGGCTATTCCGGGCATTACGGGAACGGCACGGGCCCACCGACTGCCCACCTCACCCGATCAGGGGACAATCCGATCCTGCGATTCACGGGCGGCCGGTTCGTTCCGGAGGACTCCGACACGGAGCTGTCTGCGGTGCTTCGCCGGCTGTGGTGCTTCGCCGGCTGTGGCGCCTGAGGCCGGGCGGAACGCCGTCCCCGGCGAGGGACGTCCCTAGAGCGTGTCGGGCCAGGGCGGGGGCGGGAGCTGCTCGCCGCCGCACACCGTGTGGAACTCGTCGACGGCGGCCTGGCCCTCGACCGTGATCTCGCCCAGCCGTTCGCGCTCGGCGGCCAGCCGCTCCTGCGCGGCGGCGATCGCCTCGGGCGCCGCGCGCTCGGCCTGCAGCGCGGCCAGTTCCCGTTCCGTGGCGGTGGTGGTCGTGTCGAGGCTCCGGTAGTCCGCCGCCAGCCGCTCGATGAGGGTCCGCTGGTTGGCGCAGTCCTCGATGGCCATCGCGGGGCTCCCTGGGCCGGAAGGCCTCCGGCCCGGCGGCCGGAGCGTCCACCGACACTCTGCGCCGTCATCCCCGGGTCCGCAGCCAGGCCGGGCCATTCGGCTACCGGGCCCGCGGGGGTTCAGGACTCCGGGCGGAGCATGGGCGGGTTGAGGATGGTGGCACCACCGGCGGTGAACAGCTGGGCCGGACGGCCGCCCTGACGGGTCGTCGTGCCGCCGGAGGGCAGCAGGAAGCCGGGGGTGCCGGTGACCTTGCGGTGGAAGTTCCGCGGGTCCAGCACGACGCCCCAGACGGCCTCGTAGACCCGGCGCAGCTCGCCGACGGTGAACTCGGTCGGACAGAAGGCGGTGGCGAGGGAGGAGTACTCGATCTTGGAGCGAGCGCGCTCCACGCCGTCGGCGAGGATCAGGCCGTGATCGAAGGCAAGCGGGACGCCGTCGGCCGGGTTCTCGCCGAGGAGCTCGCCGACCGGGGCCCAGCGGGCGCTGCTGGCGTCGCCGCCGGCCCGGGGCGTCGGGAGGTCGGGAGCGAGCACCAGGTAGGCGACGCTGACCACGCGCATCCGGGGGTCGCGCTGCGGGTGGCCGTAGGTGGCGAGTTGCTCCAGGTGGGCGCCGGCCGCGCCGGGGCCGACCGCATCATGGCCGGGGGCGGTGTGGGCGCGCAGGCCGGTCTCCTCGGCCAGCTCGCGGGAGGCGGCCTCGGCCAGGCCCTCGTCCGGGCGGACGAAGCCGCCGGGCAGTGCCCAGTACCCCTGGAACGGCGGCTCGCCTCGTCTGACGAGCAGGGCGCAGAGCGAGTGGTCGCGCACCGTCAGCACCACCAGGTCAACCGTGACAGCGAACGGAGGGAAGGCCGACGGATCGTAACGCGACATGGCGACGATCATAGTCGTCTCTCTGACGATAAGCACAGGCCCGTGTGTGGAACGCGGGGGCCGGTGCCCCACGCCCTGGCCTACGCGGCCCTACGCGAGCCGCTCACCGCCACGCGGGGTCGGGAGCGGGCGGGCGCGGCGTCGGTGACCGGGTGTCACCGACGCCGGGGCGTGGTCGGGTGGCGACGGGCTCAGTGGGCGACGAGTTGCAGGTCCGTGGACGCCTCCTCCACCATCGCCACGCCGATCCGGCTCACCCGGACGGAGAAGGGCTCGCCCGCCACCCGCAGACCGGTCAGCTCCAGCTCGCCGAGCGGTGCGGTGCTCGCCGGGCGGACCAGCACCCGGCCACCCGGGACATCGGGCCGGACCCCGGCGAGGGCGAACACCGCGTGCACGGCACCGGCCGCGGAGACCGCTGCTGGGCGGCAGGCGGCCGGGTGGGGCACCGGCGGGCAGCCGAGGACGCGCTGCTCCCCCGCGTACATCTCCGGCAGCCGCCCCTCGAAGTGGGCGCTTGCGGCGAGCAGGCCCTCCAGCAGGGTGCCGGCCTCGTTCTCGTGACCGGCCTCGGCCAGTCCGGCGACCGCCAGCGCCGTCTCGTGGACCCGCACCGCGCCACCGCGGTGACCCAGTGGGTTGAAGCGGGGTGACTTGGCGCTCAGGGTGCGCAGGCCCCAGCCGCTGTCCAGCTCCGGCGCGGCCAGGCGCTGGGCGAGCAGCCGGGTCTGCTCGCGGTCCAGCAGGCCGTCGTGCCGACCGCCGTCGACGGCGAGCCCGGTGTCCAGCAGGTGCACCAGGGAGGAGGCGACGGCGGGCAGCGGCTGACCGCCCGGGGCCAGGCCGGCCGCGGGGCGGCCGCCGGAAAGGTCGTCGATCCAGAACCGCTCGCGGAAGCGCCCGCGCAGCGCGGCGGCCCAGCCGCGCCAGTCCTCGGCGCCCGGCCGGCCGAAGGCCTCCAGCAGCTCGGCCCCGTGCAGGGCGGCGCGGTGGGCCTGCGCCTGGACCTCGGCGCGGGCGGCGACCGGTTGGGCGGAGCGCTCCTCCGCCGGGCGGCTCAGGTCGGTGACGAAGCCGTCGACCAGGCCCTCGCGCAGGGCGGCCAGGGCCCGTTCGGCGGCCGGGAGCAGCTCGGCGACCTCCACCGGGGACAGGCCCCAACGCCACGCCTCGGCCAGCACGGTGACGAACAGCAGCGTGGCCTCGGTGGCGGTGCAGGTGGGCGGCAGCTCGGGACCGCCGTGGCGCAGGGCGCCGGGCAGCAGGCCCTCGGGGCGGCCCGGGGCGGGGGCGAGCTGCTGGCGGCGGGCCAGCGCCCGGAGGGTGCCGGCCGCCAGCCGGGTGCCGAGCGGCAGGGTCAGCCGCGCGGCCCAGAGCGCGTCGGCCGGGGCGAGGCCGAAGCGCCAGGGCGCGCCGGAGGCCGGGTACAGGTCGGTCGGGCGGTCCGGGTCGGCGAACAGCAGCCCGCCGAGGGCGTCCAGCGAGCGCGAGACCAGTGGGGCGGCCCGGGTGTCGTCGCTGCGGACCTCGGGCTCGGACCAGGGCAGCGGGACGCCGGTGCCGCGGCCGCCCGGCGGGCGCGGGCCGCCGGTGGCGCTCTCCAGCGCGGTGTGCAGCTCGACCGACCAGCGGGCGCCGGGCTGGACCTCCAGGTCCCAGCGGAGCACGCCGGCGCCGGCCAGGACGGCGTGCGGGGAGGGCTTGGCACTGACCACGGCACTGTGGACGGGGCCCGTCCAGCGCAGTCCGGCGGACTGCACCTGCCCCGGCAGGTCGGGCTGGCGGTGCCCGGCGGCGATCTCGGCGACCGGGCCCAGGTCGGTGCCGAGGGCTATCTCCAGCGGCAGCCGGGCGGGCCGCGGACCGGTGTTGCGCACGACGACGGTCTCCACGCCGTCCGCGTGCCGCAGCCGCTCGACGGTGAGCGCAGGGTCCGGGTCGAGGTCGCCGGGGAGGCGGACGGCACCGAGGAAGCGGGCCTGGGCGGTGCTGGTCAGGGCACCCTGGAGCGGCAGCGGCTCCATGCCGCCAAGCCGCAGCTCCATCCGGGCGAGCGCCCGGACGCCGTTGCGATAGAAGCCGTGCAGGCCGTGGCCGCGCAACTGGCCGTCGGGGCCGGAGGCGGCCATCGCCGGGGCGTTGACGCAGATCACCGCGTGGTGGACGGCGGGCGGCTGCGGGCGCGGCGGGGCCGCGGGGCGGGCCGGACCGGCCGGTGCGCCCGCGGGCCCGGCCGCCTGGGCCTGGTCGGGGCGGCTCACCGGCCTGGGCGGCGCGCCGACCACGCTCTCGGCCGGCATGGCCTGTGGTGGCCTCATGGCGGTCACCGGACTCTCCTCCCCTCGGCGGTCCGGTGGCCGGGTCAGGCCGGTGGGCCGCTAGCGTGCTCGATCGCGTGCTGTTGGTGCCGGGCCGACGGGGCCGTCCCGCCGGCGGTGTGCCGTGTCTGGCCGTACCCGGTGTCGGGTCGTGCCATGCGGTGCGCGGTACCGGGCCGGTACCGGCGCGCCGCTCCTTCGTTCCGGGGCGCGTCACCGTGCCCGGCACGCCGTCAGGTCCTTCGTTCCGGACCGCCGGTGACGCCCTTCCCCGCGGCCCGGACCCGCCGGGCCGCCCGGCCCCGTGGCGGCGACCCGTCGTGCTGTCGTACGCGGCGGCCGAGGCTGCCGGTGCCCGGGCGGCCGGGCCCGCACCGCCCGGCGATCGGCCCGCTCGGACCGGGTGCAGACCCCCGGAGTCAACGCCGCGCACCGCCACCAGGTCACGCCCCGTTGCTGCGCCGCTGGTCGGGGCGGCCCTGCCGGGCGGTCGTACCGCCTCCGTCGGAACGTCACCGGGCCCTCGCCGCGGGCGCGTCACCGTCCGCGGGCCCGGGGCCGGCACCCGTCGTACGGGCCGCCGTCGGACCTGCTCGGGCCGGGCCTCGGCCGGGATCGGCCGTCCGGTCGGACGGACGGGGCGGTCGAACCGGTGCTCGACCGCCGCCAGGATACGGTGCGGGGGTCGCGGCCCCCTCACCCGGTGACCCCGTGAACCGCGACGCCACCGCTGTGACCAGCAGAGACCGAGGAGTTGCATGTCCACCATCAGCCGGCTGCCCGGGATTGTCACGACCGACCACATCTTCCAGCTGCCGCTCGACCACGCCGCCCCTCAGGGCGAGCAGATCGAGGTGTACGCCCGTGAGGTGGTGGCGGCGGGCCGCGAGCGGGACGACCTTCCCTGGCTGGTCTTCCTCCAGGGCGGGCCGGGTGGCAAGGCCACGCGCCCGAACGGCCGGGACGCCTGGTTGGACCGCGCCCTGGACGACTACCGGGTGCTCCTGCTGGACCAGCGCGGCACCGGGCGGTCCACCCCCGCAACCCGGCAGACCCTCGCCCGGCGCGGCGGCCCGCAGGAGCAGGCGGACTACCTGGCCCACTTCCGTGCGGACTCGATCGTCCGGGACGCCGAGCTGGTCCGCGAGCGGCTGCTCGGTGCCGACCGGCGCTGGAGCGTGCTCGGCCAGAGCTTCGGCGGCTTCTGCACCCTCACCTACCTCTCCATCGCCCCCGAAGGGCTGACCGAGGCCTTCATCACCGGTGGCCTCGCCGGCCTCGGCAGCTCGGCCGACGACGTCTACCGCGCCGCCTACCCGCGGGTGGTCGGCAAGAACGAGGACCACTACGCCCGGTTCCCCCAGGACGTCCAGGCGGTGCGCCGGATCGCGGCCCACCTCGCCGCCTCCCCCGCGACCCTGCCGGACGGCGGGCTGCTCACCGTCGAGGCGTTCCAGGCGCTCGGCATGCTGCTCGGCGGCGGCAGCGGCTCCGGCACGCTCCACTACCTGCTGGAGGAGGCCTGGGTGGAGGGCGCCGCCGGGCCCGAGCTCTCCGACACCTTCCTGGCCGGCGCCCAGGCCCAGCTCTCCTTCGCGGGCGGCCCGCTGTACGCGGTGCTGCACGAGTCGATCTACGGCCAGCGGTCGGTGGACCAGGGCGGCACCGCCTGGGCGGCCGAGCGGGTCCGCAAGGAGTTCCCGCGGTTCGACGCCCGGTCCGCGCTGGAGTCCGACGCGCCGGTGCTGTTCACCGGGGAGATGATCTACCCCTGGATGTTTGCCACCGACCCGGCGCTGCGCCCGCTGAAGGAGACCGCGGACCTGCTCGCCGCCCGCACGGACTGGCCCGACCTGTACGACCGGGCGCGGCTGGCCACCAACACCGTGCCGGTCGTGGCGGCGGTGTACCACGACGACATGTACGTGGACACCGCCGACTCGCTGGAGACCGCCCGCGCGGTGCGCGGCCTGCGGACCTGGATCACCAACGAGTGGGAGCACGACGGCCTTCGGGTGAGCGGCGGCAAGGTGCTGGACCGTCTGATCAGGATGGCGCACGGCGAGGCGTAGCGGCCCTCGGGCCGGCGCCGCGGCGCCGAGCGGCTCAGTGCGCACGGTGGCCTCCTCTCGCCGCCCGTCGGACACCCCGGCAGCGGTGGAGGCCGGTGCGGGCCGCGGCGGGCGCGCAGGCCGCGGCCCGGCCGAGTCGCAGGCCCCGGGTGGACCGCTCCCCGACCGCCCGGGCGTGCCGGGGCGCCGCGGCCCGCCCGGGCGCCGACAGCAGGCCCACCGCCGCCCCGGCTCCGCCGCCCGCCGACTCCGGGCCTTCGGGGCCGGACGGGGCGCCCGGGCCCGGATCGGCCGGCGCCGGCACCGTGGACGAGCCCTTCCGCCGACCGCCCCGCCGGTGCCGCCGACCGCCGGCGGACCGCCCGGTCCGCTCCTCGGGGACACCACCCGCCCCCGGGGCAGCGGGCCCGGAGCCCGCTTCGTCACGGCACGACGCAACCTCGGCGCCAGGAACTCCGCCCGCCGGAGGCCTCGGTCCGTCGGCCGGGGCCTGCGGACCTGGCTCCTCGCGCCGGCGCCGCTGCGCCTCGACGGCGGCCAGCAGGCCCTGGGGCGTCATGCCGTCGTTGAGCGACTCGTACAGCAGATCGGCCAGCAGGTAGCCCGGGGCGAGCCCCAGGACGTGGCCGAGCACGACCCTGGCCGTCGCCGTATCCCCGGCGACCCAGGACGTCCAGGCCAGCAACGTCAGCGGGGCCACCGCACAGCTCTCGTACGGCGCCACGGCCCGCCGGGCGAGGAAGCGCCAGAGCCGCTCCGCCGGGGCCAGCTCGGCAGGCCGGGCGTACTCGACGCCGCGGTCCCGCACCAGGCGGTCGCGCAGGGCGAGCAGCAGCTGGGCCGTCCGCTCCGCGTCCAGCTCCCGGGCTCCGGCCCGGAACTCGGCGACGGCCTGGTCGAGCAGGGCGATGCGCTGCTCCCTGGCGAGGGCGTCCACGGCCTCGACCCGGGCGAACGCCTCCCGCTGGACCTCGGCCTCCGGCGGACCGATCGGGGCCAGCCCGCCGATGATCGCCTTCCGGCTGCCGCGCGGCACCAGCCCGGCGACCGTCGCGGCGGCGGCCGCCGGACCGGGCTCGGGGCTGCGCCGCACCGGATTGCCCGCCGCGTCGCAGCACCCGTCACCGCGGCAGAGGAAGGACCACCAGCGACCGTCCGAGACGCACAGCGACTCCTTGACGGCCACGCCCCGGCGTCCGAAGGCCGCCCGGAGCGCATCCGCCAGCGGCCGCAGCCCGTCCACCATCGGCGGAGCGTGCGCCGCGCCGCGATCCTGGCAGAGGTAGAGCAGCACCTGGAGCGGCCGGGCCCCGTGCCGCTCGGAGAGGGCGATCAGCAGGGCGGCCGTCTCCTCCGCCGCGGCCGGCCACTGCTCGGGCGAGCGCGGCAGGTCCGCCCGGATCACCCCGCCCTGGTGCAGGCCGGGGCCGTGGAGCCCCACCGCGACGATGCTGTCGTCGGGGTAGAAGCCCAGGAAGTAGGGAAGCAGCTCGGCCATGTCGGCCGGACCGCGCATGACGACCGGCCGGTGGTCGGAGGCCGGACCGAGGGACAGAATGACGTGTTCGTTGTTCATCGCGTTCATGGCCGCAAGAGTGGACGCAATGCGCGAAAGATGCCGGACCCGACTTTTTTCTGTGGATAACCCCGCCCCCGAATTTCCCTTCACTCATTCGGAGCAGGCGACACGCCCTCCCGAGAGTGATTTTTGACTTCCGTTCAGCCGACCAACGGATGAAATACACCCCGCCTTCCCCGTCCTCTCCTCCCCCGCATTCGTCGCTTGTCGGCGGTACGGGGTTACATGGACGCCATGCAGCAGCCCGACATCCACACCACCGCCACCGCCGACCGCGCCGAGGTCCGGGCGCGGGCCGAGGCCGTCCTGCGCGAGCTCGCCGGCCCCGGAGCCACCCTGCGCGAGGACCAGTGGACGGCCATCGAGGCCCTCGTGGTCGACCGCCGCCGTGCCCTGGTCGTCCAGCGCACCGGTTGGGGGAAGTCCGCGGTCTACTTCATCGCCACCGCCCTGCTCCGGGCCCGCGGCGCCGGGCCGACGGTGATCGTCTCGCCGCTGCTCGCCCTGATGCGCAACCAGGTCGAGTCCGCCGGCCGGGCCGGCATCCACGCCCGCACCATCAACTCGGCCAACACCGACGAGTGGGCCGCGATCCAGGACGAGGTCGCCACCGGGAAGGTCGACATCCTGCTGGTCAGCCCCGAACGGCTGAACAACCCGGACTTCCGCGACCAGGTGCTGCCCGAGCTCGCCGCCTCCACCGGCCTGCTGGTGGTCGACGAGGCCCACTGCATCTCGGACTGGGGGCACGACTTCCGCCCCGACTACCGCCGGCTGCGCACCATGCTCGCGGACCTGCCACCCGGCGTCCCGGTGCTGGCCACCACCGCCACCGCCAACGCCCGGGTCACCGCCGACGTCGCCGAGCAGCTCGGCACCGGCGCCACCGACGAGCACGCCCTGGTGCTCCGCGGGCCGCTCGACCGGGAGAGCCTCACCCTCGGCGTGCTCTCCCTGACCGACCCGGCGCACCGCCTCGCCTGGCTGGCCGACCACCTCGACCGGCTCCCCGGCTCGGGCATCGTCTACACCCTGACGGTGGCCGCCGCCGAGGAGGTGGCGGCCTTCCTGCGCGAGCGCGGCTTCCCGGTGGCCTCCTACTCCGGCCGCACCGAGGACGCCGAGCGCCGCACCGCCGAGGCCGACCTGCTGGCCAACCGGGTCAAGGCGCTGGTCGCCACCTCCGCGCTCGGCATGGGCTTCGACAAGCCCGACCTCGGCTTCGTGGTGCACCTCGGCTCGCCCAGCTCACCGATCGCCTACTACCAGCAGGTCGGCCGAGCCGGGCGCGGGGTGGACCGGGCCGAGGTGCTGCTGCTGCCCGGGCGCGAGGACGAGGCGATCTGGCGCTACTTCGCCTCGCTGGCCTTCCCGCCCGAGGAGCAGGTGCGCCGCACCATCGACGCGCTCGCCGAGGCCGGCCGGCCGCTCTCCACCGCCGCCCTGGAGCCCCGGGTGGACCTGCGCCGGGCCCGGCTGGAGACCATGCTCAAGGTGCTCGACGTGGACGGCGCCGTCCGCCGGGTCAAGGGCGGCTGGACGGCCACCGGCCAGAGCTGGGAGTACGACACCGCCCGTTACGCCAAGGTCGCCGCCTCCCGGGAGGCGGAACAGCGGGCGATGCGCGACTATGCGGCCGGCACCGACTGCCGGATGGAGTTCCTGCGCCGCCAGCTGGACGACGAGCAGGCCGCGCCCTGCGGCCGGTGCGACAACTGCGCGGGGCCGCTGCACACCCCGGACGTCTCCGCCGAGACGCTGGCGGCCGCCCGGGCCGCGCTCGGCCGGCCGGGCGTGAGCTTCGAGCCGCGCCGGCTCTGGCCCACCGGGATGGACGCGCTCGGGGTGCCGCTCAAGGGCCGGATCCCGGTGGGCGAGCAGGCGGAGACGGGCCGGGCGCTCGGCCGGCTGTCCGACATCGGCTGGGGCAACCGGCTGCGCACCCTGCTCGCCGACCAGGCGCCGGACGTGCCGGTGCCCGGCGAGGCGGTGGACGCCCTGGTGGCGGTGCTCACCGACTGGGCCCGCGGTCCGGGCGGCTGGGCCGGGCCCGCGACGACGGAGGGCGCCCGGTTGGAGCGGCCGGTCGGCGTGGTGACGATGGCCTCCTCGGCCAGGCCCCGACTGGTCGGCAGCCTGGGTACGCGGATCGCCGAGATCGGGCGGCTCCCGCTGCTCGGCCGGATCGAGTACGCCGGCGGGCTGCCCCCGCACGGCGCCCGCAGCAACAGCGCCCAGCGGCTGCACTCGCTGGCCTGCGCACTGGTCCTGCCGCCGGAGGTGGAGCAGGCGGTGGCGGCCGCCGGCGGGCCGGTGCTGCTGGTGGACGACCTCGTCGACTCGGGCTGGACGGTGACCGTGGCCGCCCGGCTGCTGCGCCGAGCGGGGGCGAGCGCGGTGCTGCCGCTGGTGCTGGCCGTGCAGGGGTGACAGGGCGGCGGAAAGCCGCCGCGGGAACCCTCCGGCCCGGGAACCCTCCCTCACCCGAATGGCCTAACAGAAAGGATCAGGCGAAGCGATTTCGATCACACCGGTCGAACGGCCCGAGAAAGGAGCGATCGCATGCCCATGACGGTTCACCCTGCCCTCCGGGCGTTGTGGATCAAGGCCTGGCGGCAGCTCCGGAGCGTTCGGTCGGCCGGGGAACATATCCGACAGACCATGGGCTATCGGGTGGCGTTCATCATTTCATCGTTGCCGCTCTGCCCCCGATGCCCCGAGAATTGGGAGGTACCCGAAATCCGGTCCGCTGGACCCGCCGTTCGGCGTACCCAGGCACCCGCCTGCCCCCGGGCCAGGAAGGAGGATCGTGATCAACGGTATCGACCGAGGTCAGCATCCCTTCTCCGGGAGCCCGGCACCCAGACGGGTACTGGACCTGGAGGTGTGGACCGCCTCGGGGATCCCGTTGCTGCGCGACCCCCGCGAGTTCGTCCTGGAACTGCACCAGCGCCACCTGCCGCAGCCCTGCACCGTCGTGATCGCCGTCCTGGACGCGCTCCACCGCCTCGTCGCCTCGGCCTCGTTCACCCCCTGGCCGCACGACACCGACGGCTGGCAGCACCGGAACGCGCTGCTGACGCACCTGCGCCGGATCATCCCGCACGACCTGCGGCTGCCCGAGCCGACCCGGACGGCCGTGCTGCTGCGCTGCCACGACGGCGCGCCCGGCTGGACGGAACAGGACGGCGCCTGGATGTGGGCGCTGCGGGACTCGTCCGTGCTCCACGGACTGCGCTGCGGCGCGTACATCGGCCTCACCCCGGCGGGCTGGCAGGTCCTCGGGGACGGGCGGGGCGGACGCAGGCCACACGCGGGCTCGTGGGCCGACGGACCGGTGCACACCGTGACGGAGCTGCCACCGCGCTCGGTGCTGGACACCCCACGCGGCCAGCGCACCCTCCAGTCGGCGGCCGACCAGGCCAAGCTCGGCGAGGACGCGGCACGCTCCCCGCAGTCCGAGCCCCCGTGGGCCACGGGGCGGGTCGCGGCGGCCGAACCGACCCGTCGCACCGGTACGCGCTGACTCCGCAGGGCTGCCGAACTCGCCGAGCCTCCAACCGTCGGCCATGGAGCACCAGCTGCCGACTACCGGGCCACCCGCCGGCTGCCGACCGCCGGCAACCGACCACCGAGCGCCGTGGGACGGACTTCGGGCCCGGCACCGTACGGCGGCACCGGGCCCGAAGTGGGCGACTGGGGTCAGGCCTTGACCGGGCGGCCGGGCGCGACTCCGGCCGTATCCACGGCTGCCGGGCCGGCGTCGCCGCAGACCACCAGCAGCGCGGCCGCGTGGCCGAGCGCCTTGGTGTACGCCTCGGCGGCACGGGCGGACTGTCCGCCGTTGGCCACCAGGACGACCACCTCGCGGCGGACCGGGCGGGTCAGCGCGGCATCCGCGTAGAACACGTCCCCGCCCTCCGCGAGCTGCGCCCAGTAGCGCTCCTCGCCGAAGGAGAGTTCGTGCCGCTGCCAGGGGTGTGCCTCGCCGACCGTCAGCACCAGGATGTCGCCCGGGTTGCGCCCGGACTCCAGCAGCAGGTCGACCGCGTCATCGGCGCGCTCCACCGCCTGCGCCGGGGTGGCGGCGATCCGCTGGACCTCCACCTGCGGTGCGGCGGCGGGGGCCGGGCGGCGCGGTGCCGGCCCGGGCTTGGGGATCAGTTGCGGCGGCCCCGGACGGGCGGCACGCGGCGGGACCGGGCGCGGGGGCGCCGAACGGGGGCCGGGCACCGGAGCCGGGGCGGCGACGGTGGTGGGTGCGGTGGCGGGGGCTTGTGCGTCCGACTCGCGTGGGAAGGGAACGCCGGGGCCCGGGAGGCTCTCGTGAATCTCCGACTCCTCGGGGAAGACAGGCATACCCGGATATCTATCAAATGCCGGTCGGACGCGCACGGGCGCCCCACCCATTGGGCACCGCTCTCCCGCCGCCCTCTCCCAGGCAATTCCAGACGGAACGTCAGAAACCGAGCGTCAACTGTTCGTCGGCGGACCCCTGAGCGTCGCCCGCAGCTTCCCGAACGCGCTTGAGGTGACGCCACTTCGGCAGTGCGTCCAAGTAGGCCCAGGAGAGTCGGTGGTGCTCGGTGGGGCCGAACTCCTCCAGTGCGGCGCGGTGCACCGGGGACGGGTAGCCGGCGTTGTCCGCGAAGCCGTACTCCGGGCACCCCTCGCCCAGTTCGGCCATCAGGCCGTCGCGGTGGACCTTGGCGAGCACCGAGGCCGCGGAGACGCAGATGCAGGACTGGTCGCCCTTGATCACCGTGCGCACCCGCCAGGGGCCGCCGAGGTAGTCGTGCTTGCCGTCCAGGATCACCGCGTCGGGTTCGACCGGCAGCGCCTCCAGCGCGCGGACGGCGGCCAGCCGCAGCGCCGCCGTCATCCCGAGTTCGTCGCACTCCTGCGGGGAGGCCTGCCCGAGCGCGTACGCGGTGACCCAGTCGGCGAGGACGGGGGCGAGGGCGCGCCGGCGCAGTTCGGTGAGCAACTTGGAGTCGGTCAGCCCCTCCGGCGCCTTGCGCAGGCCGGTGACGGCCGCGCCCACCGTGACCGGCCCGGCCCAGGCCCCGCGCCCGACTTCGTCGAGACCGACGACGATCTTGGCGCCGGCCCGGCGCAGCGAGCGTTCGACGGAGTGCGTCGGGGGGACGATGGGCATGGCGTAATCCGTTCAGCGGGGGCAGCCTCCAGCCTAAGCCCGGCCCGCGACCGCCGAATCCGCCTCCCCGAGCCCAACCGTGGCCGACTCGGACCCCGCGGCCGACTCAGACCCGGATCATCGGCTCCAGCACCTCGTCCACCAACCGGTCGGCGAATCCCGGCCCCATGCCCTCCAGCCCACGGATCTTGACCTGGTAGAGCAGCATCGCCGGGATGACGTCCGCCACCAGCGGGGTGGCCGCGCCGGGCCGGACGTCGCCGCGCTCGGCCCCGCGGCGCAGGATCTCCAGGATGGTCCGCGCTGTCGGCTCGATGACCCGGTCGTTGACGAAGGCCTTGAAGACCTCGGCCCGCTCGTGGTCGATCTCGCCCATCAGCGCGTTGAGCGCGGCGCCCACCCGGGAGGTCATCGCCTGCGTGAACCCCGCGACGAGCTCGCGGAGTTCGTCACGGGCGGACCCGAGGTCGGGGGTGTCGTAGGGCCGTGGGAGAGTGGCGTCCAGGGCGTCGATGACGAGTTCGTCCTTGGACGCCCAGCGTCGGTAGAGCGCGGCCTTCCCGGTCCGCGCCGCGCCGGCGACGCCTTCCATGGTCAGCCGCGCGTATCCGCCGGAGGTGAGCTGGTCGAGCGCGGCCTCGAAGATCGCGTTCTCCAACTCCTTCCCCCGGCGCCGGGCCGGTCGCGTCAGTGCCTGGTGGGCGACCCGCACCGGACAGAAGGCCGGCGCGGCACCCGACCCCGAGCCCGTCCCGGCATCGGATCCGGCGCCCGCACCGGCCGCCGCCTCCCCGGACGACGCCCGCCCCGCCGCGACACCCACCGCAGCACCCGCCACGCCACCCGCCGCAGCGCCCGCCGCACCAACCACCGCGCCGCCCTGCGCCCCGTCGAGCAGCCCACCAAGCGGCCGACCGGACCGGTCCGCCACCAGGCGCCGCACCAACCGCTCCATCGCCACCGCCACCATCCTTAAGGAACGCTTGCGTTCACAATCACGACCGGGATATCGTCCCCGACTAGTGAACGATCCCGTTCCTTCCCGGCCTGCGCAAGGGCGCAGCGCCACACCCGGACCGGCGACTCCGCCGAACCCGCACCACCGAGCACGTAGCCAGCAGGGGGCACATTCGTGGCTATCTCCGACACGCTCAGCAAGAACGCACCACCGCGGACGACCCAGGGGCGGGGCAAGGGCATCACCCTGACCGTCATCGCGGCCACCCAGCTCATGGTGGTCCTCGACGCGACCATCGTGAACATCGCACTGCCGCACATCAGGGACGCCTTGGGTTTCTCGACCACCGACCTGTCGTGGGTCATCAACGCCTACACCCTGACCTTCGGCGGGCTGCTGCTGCTCGGCGGTCGCGCGGGTGACATCCTCGGCCGCCGCCGGGTGTTCATCTTCGGCACCCTGCTGTTCGGCCTGGCCTCGCTGCTCGGTGGCTTCGCCCAGGACAGCAGCCTGCTGCTGGCCGCCCGCGCGCTCCAGGGCATCGGTGGCGCGATATGCTCCCCGACCGCCTTCGCCCTGATCGCCACCAACTTCGACGAGGGGCCGGAACGCAACAAGGCGTTCGGTGTGTTCTCGGCGGTGGCCGGTTCGGGCGCCGCGATCGGCCTGCTGGCCGGCGGCCTGCTCACCGAGTACCTGAACTGGCGCTGGGTGTTCTTCGTCAACGTGCCGATCGCGATCCTGATCGCGATCGCCGCGCCGCGCTACATCGCGGAGTCCGAGCGCCACCCGGGCCGCTTCGACCTGCCCGGCGCACTCACCTCGACGCTCGGCCTGGTCGGCCTGGTCTACGGGTTCATCCGGGCCGCCTCCGACGGCTGGTCGGACGGCATCACGCTCGGCTCCTTCGCGGCCGGCGCGGTCCTGGTCGCCGCCTTCCTCGTGGTCGAGAGCCGCACCGACCAGCCGATCACCCCGATGCACCTGTTCGCCGACCGCAACCGCACCGGCAGCCTGGTGATGATGCTCTGCCTGGCCGCGGCCATGTTCGGCATCTTCTTCTACGTCGTGCTGTTCGTGCAGGGTCCGCTCGGCTACAGCCCGCTGAAGGCCGGTGTCTCCTTCCTCCCGATCAGCGTCGCGATCATCATCGCCGCGCAGATCGCCTCCAACCTCCAGGCCAAGTACGGCCCGAAGCCCTTCATGGCCGGCGGCGCGCTGCTGGTCACCGTCGGCCTCACCTGGCTGACCCAGATGAGCAAGGACAGCGGCTACCTGGACGGGGTGCTCGGCCCCACGGTGGTGTTCGGCTTCGGCATGGGCCTGATCTTCGTCCCGGTGATGCTGATCTCCGTCGCGGGCGTCCCGGGCGAGGAGACCGGCGCCGCCTCCGGCCTGCTCAACTCGATGCAGCAGATCGGCGGTTCGCTCGGCCTGTCGATCCTGACCACGGTCTTCGCGCACTACGCCACGGCCGAGGCCGCCGTACAGCTGCCGAAGTTCATGGAGAGCGCCAAGCCGGAGCAGCTTGCCTACCTCCAGCAGCACCACGAGTTCCCGCAGGGCACCGATGCCGCGAACACCGTGCTCACCGAGGGCATCTCGCACGGCTTCATCGTGGGTGCCGCGCTCGCCGCCGTCGCCCTGCTGGTCGCGGTGTTCGCGATCAAGGCCAAGGCCGGCGACCTGCCGAGCGACTCCTCCGCCGTCGCGATGCACTGACACCGTCACATGCACTGACACCGTCACACCGCACTCGCACCGCACTCGCGCCGTCGCGCCGCACTGGCACCGTCGCGACGTGGCGACACCGCCACAAACCACCACGCCCAGGGCCGGCCGGGAGCAGCACGCTCCCGGCCGGCCCTGCCGCTGTCCGCGGGCCCCGCCCCCGGGTCGGCCTACAGGTCCTCGTACGCCAGCCCCGCCCGGTCGCAGGCCGTGCGGCCGACCGCCCTGGAGTCCACCGGCGGCCGCTGCGCCAGGATCCCCCGGGCCCGGGCGGCGGCGAGGTTGGTCGCGTACCAGGGCCGCGACTCCCCTTCCAGCTCCTGTCCGATCAGCTGCAGCGCACAGCTCCGCTGCGGCTCGGGGAGGCGCTCCAGGGCGGACACCGCGTCCGCCGAGAGCCGGCGGACGTTGCGCAGGTCGATGGCCGCGCCGTGCGGGTCGGTCTTCAGGGCCTGCTCGTACCGGGTGACGTTCTGCTCGGCGACGATCGCGTCCGGGCCCATCAGGCCGTAGACCGCGACGGTGAGCATCCCGCTGAGGACGACGACGCGCGGCAGCCAGCCAGCGCGGCGGGTCAGCCCGGCGGCGATCAGCAGCAGGAAGACCACGCCCAGCCAGACCTCGACCACCAGCACCCAGAGCCGCAGCCGGGTGAGCCCGGAGGCGTCCACGTAGAACCACATCCGGCCGAGCGCCGAGGCGACCACGGCCAGTGCCAGCAGGCAGAGCAGCCCGAGCAGGATCCGCGCCAGCCGGTGGTCGACGTCGGTGGTGCGCGGCGCCCAGCGCTTGGCGACCGCCACCACGACCAGCGTCAGCACGGTGATCACGCTCAGCTGCCAGAACCCCTGCCGGGCGTACTCGGAGCGGCTCATGCCGGTATTACTCAGCACGGCGTCCGCGCCGCCGAGCACCACCACAGCCTGGATCACCGCGAAGACGCCGAACATCAGGTTGAGCGCGACCAGCGGCAGCGCCCACTCCAGTCGGCGCCGCTCGCGGCCCGGCCGGATCACCGTGCGGTCCCAGCGGCGCGGGCCGGCGGCCATGTGCGCGAAGCCCAGCGCGGTCGCCGTCCCGAGCACGAACAGCACGGCGCGCCCCGGGAGCCGGCCGAGGTCGAGGTCCGGGCTGAGGTTGCCCAGCAGGTCCGCCATGGCGGCGTCGGCGCTGGCGAACAGCAGGCCGAAGACGGTCAGCAGGACGGCGGCGACCGCGAGCGCCTTGAGCACCGGGACGATCCGGCCCCGGCCGGGCAGCCGGCGCCCCTGCACGCTGGTCCAGGCCCACCTCACGGCGGGCACCGGCTGCCAGAGCAGACCGGGCAGGGCGAACAGGACGCCGGCCCAGCGACGGCCGCCGTGCAGGGCCAGCGAGGCCAGCGCGAGCGCGCCCCCGGCGGCCAGCAGCGCGGGCCAGCCGGCGTCCCACCACGCGGGGACAACGAGCAGGGCGAGGGCGAGCAGGCTCCAGACGGCCGTCCAGGGCCGGATCCGACGGCCCGCCACCCGGGCGGCGAACCCGGCCCCGACGGCGGTGGCGGCGCCGCAGACCAGCAGGTTGACGCCCAGGCCGTCGAACAGCAGCCAGGCCGTCAGCAGACCGGTGAACAGGGCGGCCAGGGCGACCCGGGGCGTGGCTCCCGCCCGACGCTCGGGGTCGCTGACGCGCAGCCACGTGCCGACCGAGGGCGCCGGCGTTCCGGGCACCGGCGTTCCGGGCACCGGGCCCCGGCCCGGCCTGCCCTGCGGGCCAGGGCCCGCCGCGCGGTAGGGACCGTGCAGGTCGTACGGGCCGTACGGGTCATACGGGTCGTACGCACCGTACGGGTTGTGCGTCTCGTTCGACCCAGGCGCCTCGGCCGCACCCGGCGACGCGATCGACCCCGGCGCCCCGGACGCACCCGGCGCCCCGGACGCACCCGGCGCCTCGCTCGCACCCTGTGCCCCGGAGG
Organism: Kitasatospora sp. NPDC048286; assembly: GCF_043201735.1. Taxonomy (NCBI): domain Bacteria; kingdom Bacillati; phylum Actinomycetota; class Actinomycetes; order Kitasatosporales; family Streptomycetaceae; genus Kitasatospora; species Kitasatospora sp. NPDC048286. The sequence continues at coordinate 76,136 of NZ_JBICZE010000022.1, read as the reverse complement.
GGCCAGGAGAGTCGGGCGACCCGGCCGAACCGAGCGGCCCGGAGGAGTCGGGAACGCCGGAAGGGCCGGACGAATCGGATGGCACAGGCGCGGAAGGGCCGGACATGAGTCCCCCTCAGTGATCGGCGGGCATGCGGAGGCCACCCCACGGGCGGTCCGCCGGCGGGCGCGTTCGGCGCCCCGGCCGCTGCCGACTGTAGACCATTCTGAACAAGTTCAAAAGTTGAGTCTGAACGCGTTCAGAACTGCCTCGCGAGCATGGACTCCCCGGCTACCCCTTCACCGACCCGGCCAGCAGCCCCCGGACGAAGTACCGCTGGAGGCTGAAGAAGACGATCAGCGGCACGATGATCGACAGGAACGCCCCGGCCGTGAGCAGCTCCCAGCGCCCGCCGAGCGAACCGGACAGCTGCGCCAGCCGCACCGTCATCGGTGCCACCTCCGGAGTGCCGCCCGCGAAGGTCAGCGCCACCAGCAGGTCGTTCCAGACCCACAGGAACTGGAAGATCGCAAACGAGGCCAGCGCCGGGGTGCACAGCGGCAGCACGATCGAACGGAAGATCCTGAAGTGCGAGGCGCCGTCCACCACCGCGGCCTCCATCAGGTCGCGCGGCAGCTGGGCGATGAAGTTGTGCAGCAGGAACACCGCCAGCGGCAGCGCGAACATGGTGTGCGCCAGCCAGACCGGCGCGTAGCTGCCCTTCAGGTCCACCGCCGGGATCAGCGTCAGCGGCCCCAGGTGCGCGCCGCCGGAGAACAGCCGCAGCAGCGGGATCAGCGCCATCTGGAGCGGCACCACCTGGAGCGCGAACACCGTGAAGAAGACCACGTCGCTCCCCCGGAACCGCACCCAGGCCAGCGCGTACGCCGCCATCGCCGCCAGCATCAGCGGGAAGACCGTCGCCGGGACGGCGATCGCCAGCGAGTTGACCAGGAAGGGCATCAGGCCGGTGGAGACGCCGGGCCCGCCCTCGAACAGCACCGAGTGGTAGTTGTCGAGGCCGAGGTCCGGGTGGACGAGGGCGGTCCACCAGCCGCTGTCGGTCACGTCCTGCTTGGGTCGCAGCGAGGTCACCAGCAGGCCCAGCGTCGGGATCGTCCAGAGCACCGTCATCGCGATCACGAACACCGAGGCCAGCGGACTGCTGAAGGCCTTCCGCATCGGCTGCACCGGCCTCACCTCGCGCGGCGGCTCCACCTCCCGCAACGGCTCCGCCGGCCGCGCCGGATTCGCCGCCCCCTCCCGGCCGTCCGTCCCGGTCACCGGACCTCACGCTCCTTCCGCAGCTGCACGATGTTGTAGGCCACCAGCGGCAGCACCGCGACGAAGAGCAGCACCGCGAGGGCACTGCCGCGACCGGAGTTGAACTGCACGAAGGACTGCGAGTACATCTCGTTCGCCAGCACCTGGGTGCCGAAGTTGCCGCCGGTCATGGTGCGGACGATGTCGAAGGCCTTCAGGGTGATGAGCAGGACGGTGGTCAGCACGACCAGCACCGTGCTGCGGATCATCGGCACGGTGACGTACCAGAACAGCCGCGCCCCGCTCGCACCGTCCAGCCGGGCCGCCTCCACCACCTCCGCCGGGATCGCCTTGATCGCCGCCGACAGCACCACCATCGCGAAGCCGGTCTGCACCCAGACCATCACCGCCATCAGCAGGAAGGTGTTCAGCGGCTGCGAGAGCAGCCAGTTCGGCGGATCGTCCCAGCCCACCGCGACGGCGAGCCGGCTGAGCAGGCCGATCTGCGGCTGGCCCGGCCCGCGCGACTCGTAGACGAACTTGAAGATGATCGACGCGCCGACCAGCGAGATCGCCATCGGCATGAAGATCAGCGACTTGTAGACCGACTGACCGCGCATCCGGTCCACCAGCAGCGCCAGCACCAGTCCCAGCCCGGTCGCCACCAGCGGTACGGCCACCAGCCAGAGCAGCGTGTTGACCAGCACCTTCTGCACCGAGTCGGAGGTGAAGGCCCAGCCGAAGTTCTCACCGCCGACGAACCGGGTGCCGTCGTCGTTCTGGAGGCTGAGGTAGACCGTGCGGACCAGCGGCACCACCAGGCCGACGGCCAGCAGCAGCACCGCCGGACCGAGGAACACCGCGACCGCCAGCGGACGGGCCAGCCGGCCCCGGGCCCGTCCGGCGACCAGGAAGACCACCAGCAGGATGCCGAGGAAGCCCGCGACGGCGCCGAAGGTGTTGCCGAACTTGATCGCCGCGTCGTTCCAGGAGCCGGCCGCCAGCCTGTCGACGACCAGCCCCTCGGCGGCCGACCCGCCGACGGGCGAGGGGAACCCGGGCGAGGGAAATCCGAGCGAATGGAACCCGGGCGAATGGAACCCGGGCGAAGGGAATCCGGGTACGGACATGGCTGCGCGTCCCTTCGGGCGTGGTGGGAAGGGGGCGGGCGGTGGGGGTGGGTGGTCCCGCACCGCCCTCGACAGGTGGTCCCGGGTGCGCCGGGGGCGGCCCCGGCGCGTCGGCTACTGCGGCCAGGCGGCGTCGATGTCGGCGGCGGTCTTCTGGATCGACTGCCCCTCCGCGAACCAGGCGGTGAGCGACTTCCACTCCTGCCCGGCGCCCACGGCGGCCGGCATCAGGTCGGAGCCGTCGAAGCGGAAGGTCGCCGACGGGTCGGTCAGCGCCTCGGCCGACAGCTTGTCGATCGGGTCGGTGTAGAGGCTCTTGTCCACGCCCTGGTTGGCCGAGACCCAGCCGCTCGCGGTCTTCACCCGGCTGCTCGCCCAGTCCGAGCTGGACAGGTAGTTCTGCACCGCCTGCACCTCGGGCCGGCCGGAGAAGGCCGCCAGGAACTCTCCGCCGCCCTCGACCGGGTTGGCGACCGACGGGTTCACCGCGGGCAGGTGGAAGGCGAAGACGTCCCCGTCCGGCCCGACCTTGGTGCCCTTGGGCCACTGCGCCTCGTAGAACGAGGCCTGCTGGAGCATCAGGCACTTGCCGCTCAGGATCGGCGTGCCCGCGTCCTGAAAGGTGGTGGTGGCGATCGACTTCACGTCGCCGAAGCCCGCGTTGACCCAGGCCGGGTTCTGCATCCAGTCGGCGACGGTCTTCATCGCGGTGGTGATCTTCTGGTCGGAGAACTTCACCTGGTGGCCGACCCACTGGTCGTACACCTCACCGCCGTACGAGCCGAGCACCACCTCCTCCAACCAGTCGGTGGCCGGCCAGCCGGTGGCCGTCCCGGAGGCGATGCCGCCGCACCACGGCCTGGCGCCACCCGCCTTGGCGATCCGGTCGCCGAGCGCCATCAGGTCGGCCCAGGTCTTGGGCACCTCGTAGCCGGCCGTCTTGAAGGCCTTCGGCGAGTACCAGACCAGGGACTTCATGTTGGCGCTCATCGGGGCCGCGTAGAAGGTGCCGTTGACCGAGCCGTAGGTCTTCCAGATCGGGCTCCACTTGTCCTGGTTGGCGACGGTCTGGGCGGGCGGCTTCACCACCTTGCCGCTCTTCACCATCTGCGCCAGCAGGCCCGGCTGCGGGATGATCGCGAAGTCCGGGGCGTTGCCGCCGGAGACCCGGACCGGCAGCTGGGACTCGAAGTCGTTCGAGCCCTCGTAGCTGATCTTGATCCCGGTGCACTTGCCGAACTCGGCCCAGGACTTCTCCAGGTTGTCCGACTCCGGGCTCAGGATCGAGGCGAACACGGTCACGGTGGTGCCCGAGTGCCCGGCGTACGGCTGGTACCTGGCGCAGTCACCGGACAGCGACGCGGCCGACCCGCCTCCGCCACCACCCGAGCCGCCGGAGCTGTTGGAGCAGGCCGCGGTCAGCGCCAGCACCGCCACCAGAGCTGGTACGGCGGCCAGGCGACGGCGGTAACTCACGTGCGGTGCGGTCGGGTTGAGGGTCAATGCGGTTCTCCTCGCCAGAGCATGCTGCCGACGGTGGACTGAACGACATTGCGCTGTACCGGAGATGGGCCTGCGGGGGGCAGCGGGACGGGCGGCCGAACTGATCGAAGACGTTAACGCAGCCGTCGGCCCGCGCCAAGGTGCACGACTGCCCCCGACCGGAAACCCGATCGGGGGCAGGTGACGTGACGTGACGTCAGAACAGCCGGATCGGCAGCTCCAGCAGACTGTTCACCACCAGCGAGGGGCTCGGCCGCAGCTCGGCGTCCGGCACCGCGAGCGACAGCCCCGGGAAGCGCTCGAACAGCGCGGGCAGCGCGATCCCCGCCTCCAGCCGGGCCAGCGGGGAGCCGGGGCAGACGTGCGGGCCGTGACCGAAGGACAGGTGGCGGGTCGGGTCCCGGGTGATGTCGAAGACCTCGGCCGTCACCCCGTGCTGGAGCGGGTCGCGGCCGATCGCGTTGTACGAGACCAGCACCGGCTCGCCCGCCGGGATCACCACGTCACCGACCGGGATGGGCTCGGCGGCGAAGCGGAACAGGAAGTTGCTGGTCGGCGGCGTCCAGCGGAGCGACTCCTCCACCACCGCGTCCCAGGACACCCGGCCCGAGCGGACCAGCTCCAGCTGGTCCGGGTGGGTCAGCAGGGCCCGCACCGCGTTGCCGATCAGGTTCACCGTGGTCTCGTGGCCGGCTGCGATGATCACCCGCAGGGTGGCCGCCGCCTCCGCGTCGGTCAGCGCCCCGCCCTCGGTGTCGGCCGCCAGCAGCACGCTCGCCAGGTCCTCGCCGGGAGCTGAACGGCGCTGCGCCACCAGGTCGTTGACGAAGGCGTTCAGTCCGGCGACGGTCGCCTGGATGCCCTCCGGGTTCGGCTTGATGCCGAAGAACCGCTCGTACAGGTCGCGCAGCAGCGCGTGGTCCGACTCCGGCACGCCCAGCAGCGAGCAGATCACCGTCATCGGCAGCGGGAAGGCGAAGGCCGTCTTGAGGTCCACCACCGGCTCACCCGCCGCCAGGGCGTCCAGCAGCGCGTGGGTGACCTCCTCGACGCGCGGGCGCATCAGCTCCACCCGACGCGGGGTGAAGGCCTGGGCGACCAGCGCCCGCAGCCGGCGGTGCTCGGCGCCGTCGGTGGTCACCATGCTCGGGCCGGGCACCGCCAGGCCGATCAGCGGCCAGGTCTTCGACACCTCGCCGCGCTGGTAGGCCGCCCAGTGCGCGGCGTCCTTCACCAGCCGGGCGTCCGTCAGCAGGTCGCGCGCGGCGGCGTGCTGCGTCACCGCCCAGGCGCGGACCCCGCCGGGCAGCTCGACCGGCACCGCCGGGCCGGTGGCCCGCAGCAGCGCACCCTCGGCCGCGTTGTCGCGGGCCAGCGGGTCGAGGACGATTCGGGCCGGGGCAGCGGTCATCGACAACTCTCTTTCGAACGGCGGGTGTTGAATGATCAGGCCGGGTGGCCCGGGGTGAACGAGACCGGGAGCGCCACCAGCCCGCGCACCCAGGCCGACGGCCGCCACACCAGCGCGTGCTCGGCCACCGCCAGCCGCAGGTCCGGCAGCCGGTCGAGCAGCACCTCGATCGCGGTGGTGGCGATCACCTCGGCCGCCTCCTGGGCCGGGAAGGGACAGCCGTGCTCGCCGTACGAGTAGCTCATGTGCGCCCGGTTCCCCTCCGCCGGGCGGCCGTCCGCCTGCCGGACCGCCGGGTCGGCGTTGGCCCCGGCGATTCCGAGCAGGACCATGTCCCCCTCGCCGATCCGCTGACCGCCCAGCTGGGTGTCCCGGACCGCCCAGCGGCCGACGAAGATCTGGGTCGGGGTGTCCTCCCAGAGCGCCTCGTTCAGCGCCTGGCTGATGCTGCGCCGGCCGCCGGCCAGCGAGGCGGCGAACCGCTCGTCGGTGAGCATCAGCCGCAGCGCGTTGGAGATCCAGTACGAGCTCGGCTGGTGGCCGGCGATCAGGAGCACCCGCAGGTCGCGCATCACCTCGTCGTGGGTCAGCCCGGCCTCGTGCGCCAGCATCCGCGAGGCGATGTCGGCGCCCGGGTACTCGGCCTTCTCCTCCACCAGCGCGAGCATCAGCTCCAGCAGCCGCTGGGCGCCGGCCGGCGCGTCCGGGCCGCCGTCCAGCATGGCCAGCAGCGCCGCGATCAGCTGCGGCGCCTGCTCCTCGTCCAGGCCGAGCACCCGGCACAGCACCAGCAGCGGCATCCGGTGCGCGTACTCGGCGACCAGGTCGGCCTCGCCGCGCCCGGCGAACTCGTCGATCAGCCGGTCGGCGATCTCCTCGGCGTGCTTGCGCAGCTCGTACGGGTCGATCCCGGCCAGCGCGTCGGTGACCGCGCGCGAGCGCCGGACGTGCTCCTCGCCCTCGGCGTAGAGGATCGAGGGGACGGGCGCCATCATCGGCTTCAGCGGCCAGTCGGCGGGCAGCGTCGCCCAGGCGTGCCAACGGCTGGAGTCGCGGCCGAACAGCTGCGGCTGGCCGGTCACCTGCTGGAGCTCGCGGTAGCCGATCACCAGCCAGGCGGGCACCCCGCCGGCCAGCTCGACCGGGGCGACCGGGCCGTGCGCGGCACGCAGCTCGCGGTAGAGCTGGGACGGGTCGGTCTGGAAGCGCGGCCCGTACAGCGGCGTGGCGCCGGCGTGCGCCGGGCAGCCCGGGGGCGGGGTGGCGGCGGGCTCGGTCACGGGGTGCTCTCCTCGTAGATCGCGGTGCGGGACCCTGCCGGGGCGGGCTCTTCCCCTCCGGCGGCGACCGGGGCGGACCAGTCGGCGGTGACCGGGGCGGCCCCGTCGGCCGGGGAAGCCTCATCGGCCCCGTCGGCCAGGCTCGCCGCGTCGGCCCCGGCCAGGGCGGCCAGATGGTGGACCAGGGCGATCAGCACCCGCTTGCCGGACTCGCGGTCGCGCGCGTCACAGTCCACCAGCGGCACCTCGGCCGGCAGGTCCAGCGCCTCGCGGACCTGCTCCAGGGTGTGGCTCGGCTCGCCGAAGTTGTTGCGGGCCACGATGAACGGCGTGCCGTGGTGCTCCAGCCGGTCGATCGCGTACCAGGACTCCTCCAGCCGCCGGGTGTCCACCAGGACGACCGCGCCCAGGGCGCCGCTGAACAGCCGGTCCCAGAGGAACCAGAAGCGCTCCTGCCCGGGCGCGCCGAACAGGTAGAGCACCTGGCGCTCGGAGAGGGTGATCCGGCCGAAGTCGAAGGCGACCGTGGTGGAGCGCTTGCCCCAGGTGCCGGCCGGGTCGATGCCCTCGCCCGCCCTGGTCATCACCTCTTCGGTGTTCAGCGGACGGATCTCGCTGACCGACCCGACCAGGGTGGTCTTGCCCACCCCGAAGCCACCGACCACGACGATCTTCAGCGCGTTGTCGGCGGTCGCCCGCAGCGGGGTGCGCGAGCCGGCGGGCCGCACGCCGTCCCCGGCGGCGGACCGGCCGTCGGCATCGGGCCGGCCGTCGGCATCGACCCAGCCGTCATCAGCGGCCCTGCCGTCAGAGCTGTTGGAGGCCATGCAGCACCTGCTTCAGCGTGTCGAGGTCGGGCAGCCGGGCCTTGTTCGGCGCGAACCGGGGGTGGCGGGCGGTGACGGCCCCGGACTCCAGCAGGTCGCCGAGCAGGATCTTCACCACCGAGACGGGCAGCGCCAGCTCCGCCGCCACCTCCACCACGGCGGTCGGGGCCTCGCACATCCGCAGGATCCGGGCGTGCTCCGACTGCATCCCGGGCGCCGGCTGCCGCTCGGCGACGATCAGGGTCACCAGGTCGAAGGCGTTCTCCGGAGCCCGGCTGCGTCCCCGGGTGATGGTGTAGAGGCGGTCGGGGTCGTCGTCGCGCCCCGGCAGCACCGGCCCCGCGGTCATATCGTCGCGCTCTCTCGCACGGCCTCGCCTTCCGTACCCCGGGCGGGCGCGCTGAGGTGGACCCCGATCTGCTCGATCAGGCCGTGCATGTTGTGGCCGACCACGCCGACGTCCGCCTCGTCGTCCGTGACCACCGCCAGGTGGGCGCCCTCGCCGGCCGCCACGATGCACAGGATGCCGCCGTGGAACTCGGTCATCGACTGCCGCACGCCGCCGCTGCCGTCACCGAACTCGATCGAGGCGCCGTGCGCCAGGCTCTGCAGGCCGGAGGCGATGGCGGCCAGCTGGTCGGCCTGGTCGGTGCTCAGTCCGGCGGTGTGGCAGAGCTTGAGGCCGTCGGCGGAGAGAACCAGCGCGTGCCGGGTGCCGGGGGTCGCCGCCAGCAGGTTCTCCAACAGCCAGTCGAGGTCGCGGTCGTTGGCACTGCTCATCAGGTGTCCTTCTCGGTGACGGGGGAAGCGTCGGGCATGGTGTCGGGGTCCGTGGTCGGCGCCCCGGCAGGGGGCTGCTCGGCCCCCGCGGGACGGGCGGCGGCCCGTCGGAACGCGCCGAACCGGGCGGCCGTAACCGCCGCGTCGGCTCCTGCGGGCTTCGCGGCCCGGTCCGCCGCGGGGGCGGCGGTGGCCAGCGTCTGCCCGCGACGGCGCTGCGGCAGGCCGCTGTCGGTCATCCGGGCGGGCGCGGCCGGCAGCGCGGGCGCGGTGGCGGTCTGCGCCCCGGGCAGCGGTTGTGCCCCGGTTCGCGCCCCGACGGGGGTCCGCTGCGCGGAGGGCGCCGGCGGCAGGGAGGCGGGGGCGGGGCGCGCCGAGGTGAGCGCCGGGCGCGCGTTCTCCGCGGACGGCGCCTGCGCCGGGACGGACGCCTGGACGGGCGCCGGGGCGGCGGTCGGTGCCGGGTGGGTGACCAGCTGCTGCGGGATCAGCACCACCACCCCGGTGCCGCCACGCGCCGACGGCCGGAAGGAGATCTGCAGCCCGTGCTTGCGCGCCAGCACGCCGACCACCGCCAGCCCCAGCCGGGTCCCGGCGGAGAGCGTGGCGAGGTCCAGCGGCTCGGCGGAGACGGCCCGCTCGGCCCGGCGCAGCCAGCTGTCGCTCAGGCCCAGCCCGCTGTCCTCGACGGTGACCGCCAGCCCGGCCGGCACCTCCTCGACGTAGACGTGCACCTCGGCCGGCGGGGCGGAGAAGTTGGTGGCGTTGTCCAGCAGTTCGGCCAGCGCGTGCATCACGCCCTCGGCCGCGTGCCCGGCGACCGCGGCGGTGCTGGCGTTGTGCAGCCGCACCCGCTGGTAGGCGCCGATCCGGCCGAGCGCACCGCGCAGCACCGACTCCACCGAGATCGGCTTGGCCCAGCGGCGCCCTGATCGGGCACCGGTGAGCACCGCGATGCTGTCGGCCATCCGGCCCGCCTGGGCGGTCGAGTGGTCCAGGCTCAGCAGGTCGCCGAGGACCTCCTCGTCGTGCCGGTGCTGCATCTCGCGCAGTTCGGCGTGCATGCTCGTGGCCAGCGCCTGGACCCGCCCGGCGGCGGTCGCGCAGACCGCGAGCGCGGCGGCCCGCAGCCGCTCGCCGCGGCCGATCTCCTCGCCGACGGCACGCAGCAGCGCGTACTGGGGGTGCTTGCGGTGGACGGCCAGCGCACTGTCCACGGCCGCGCCGGCCCGCAGCTTCGTCACCACCTCGGGCAGTACGCCGTCGACGATCCGGGCCAGCTCGGCGCGCTCGGCCTCGGCCCTGGTCCGCTCCGCCTCCGCCCCGGCGCGCTCGGCGTCGAGTTCGGCCCGCAGCCGGGCCAGCTCGGCGTGCGCGGCGGTAACGTCCGCCTCCGCCCTGGCCTGCTCGGCACGGGCGGCGTCCCGCTCGGCGAGCGCGGCGGCGGCGTGGTCGGCGGCGGCCGTCTCGGCCTGCCGGGCCCTGCCCGCGGCGACCAGCGCGGCCCGGGTCTCCTCGTGCTGCGCGGCCAGTTCCTCGGTCAGCCCGCGGTTGCGCTCGACGCCGGTCGCCGCGAGCCCGACGGCGATCAGCCAGAGCACCGTGACGGCGACCACCGCGAGGGCGGTGAGCGGCTGGTGCGCGCCGAACGCCCGGGTGACGCCGACCGGTGCGGCGACCAGCGCCAGCAGCACGGCCACCGCGGTCAGGGCGACGGTGCGCGGCGCGGGCCGTCGGCGCGATCGGCCGTCGGGGCTGGTGGCTTCTCTCATCGGTGCGGTCCTCGGCAACGTCGGCGGGCGGCGGCGCGGGCAGCGGGTCGGCGACGGTCGCGGCCGCCGACAGCTGGTCGGGCGCGATACCGGACCGCCCGGCGACGCAGCGAATCGCCTCCGGGCATCTGATCGGTTCACGCTTTCGGCCGATCATATCGATTCAGACATAGGCCTCAAGCGGCCAGTTGACGGCCAGTCTCCCGCCATCACCCACGGGGTCCCGGCTGCTCCCCGCAGCCGCGAGTTCTCCGCTCTCGCTCATGTCGTCAACTCAGGTTGACGTGCGAACGGCCTCAGCGACCGCCGAACCGCCGCTCCAGCGCCTCCTCGAAGGTCCCCCGGCCCACCGCCCGATCCGGCGTCAGGTTGCCGCCCTCCCGCAGCCCGCGGCCGACCGCTCCCGGCAGGCGCAGCGGCAGCCGCACCCGGCGCTTGCCCGCCGCCCGCAGGTAGGTCCCGGCCAGCTCCCGGTACGAACGCACCTGAGGGCCGCCCACCTCCGGCGCGAAGCCGGCGGGCTCCCGCCCCGCCAGGTCCACGACCGCCTCGGCCACCTCGCGGACGTCCACCGGCTGGAACGCCGCCCCACTCACCACCGGGAAGACCGGCAGCCGCACGGAGGCGTCGAAGAACTTCAGCACCAGGTCGTGGAACTGCGTCGCCCGCAGCACCGTCCAGCCCACGCCCGACTCCCGCACCACCCGCTCGCAGGCGAGCTTCGTCCGGTAGTACGCGATCGGCACCCGGTCGATCCCGACGATCGACACGTACACCAGGTGCCGCACCCCGGCCTCCCCGGCCCGCGCCACCAGCGTCCGGACCCCGGCCACGTCCTCCTTCTTCTGGGTGGTCGCACAGTCCACCACCACCTCGGCCCCGGCCAGCGCCTGCGCCATCCCGGCCCCGCTCACCAGGTCCCCGACCACCCACTCGACCCCGTCGCCCCCGGCCCGCACCCGCCGGCTCAACCCCCGAACCGCCACCCCGCGCGCCACCAGCAGCCGCACCACCTCCCGCCCCAACGTCCCCGTCGCCCCGGTCACCAGCACCGTCCCGGCCATCGCCCCGCTCCTCTCGTCACATGCCTTCACCCCCTACGGACCGGACTCCACCCCCGAACGTGACATCGGCACGCCCGGGCACACGAAAAAGCGGGGCGAGGACCGGGAAAGGTCCTCGCCCCGCTTCAGGGGGTCACCTCAGGAGGCGACCACCGGGGTCGGGCGCGGTCAGCTGCAGCCGCTGGTGGAGCCGCAGCCCTCGCAGAGGTAGCAGCTGCCGGCGCGGCGCATCTTGGTGCCGCAGGAGAAGCAGAGCGGGGCGTCGGCGTTGAGGCCGAGCTGGATCTCCATCAGCTCCGTGGAGTTGTGGGCCTGCTTCGGGGCCGCCTTGGGCGCCTCGACGGCCGGGGCCGGAACCACGGCCGGCCTGGCGGCGACCGGGGCGGACTGGGCGAGCGACTCGGTGTCGAGCTCCTCGGCCTCCAGCGGCTCGTACGAGCCCGTCTCCAGGTGGCGCTGACGCTCCTCGACGGAGTGGATGCCGAGCGCCGAGCGGGTCTCGAACGGCAGGAAGTCGAGCGCCAGGCGGCGGAAGATGTAGTCGACGATCGACTGCGCCATCCGCACGTCCGGGTCGTCGGTCAGACCGGCGGGCTCGAAGCGCATGTTGGTGAACTTCGAGACGTAGGTCTCCAGCGGCACGCCGTACTGGAGGCCGACCGAGACGGCGATGGAGAAGGCGTCCATCATGCCCGCGAGGGTCGAGCCCTGCTTGGACATCTTCAGGAAGACCTCGCCCAGACCGTCGTCCGGGTAGGAGTTGGCGGTCATGTAGCCCTCGGCGCCACCGACCGTGAAGGAGGTGGTGATGCCCGGACGGCCCTTGGGCAGGCGCTTGCGGACCGGGCGGTACTCGACCACCTTCTCGACCGCGGCGGCCGGGGCCTCCTCGACCTTGGCCTCGGCGGCCTCGGAGGACTTGGTCTTCGCCGAGAGCGGCTGGCCGACCTTGCAATTGTCGCGATAGATGGCCAGGGCCTTCACCCCGAGCTTCCAGGCCTGGAAGTAGATCTCCTCGACCTCTTCCACGGTGGCGCTCTCGGGCATGTTCACGGTCTTGGAGATGGCGCCCGAGATCCACGGCTGGATCGCCGCCATCATGCGCACGTGGCCCATGGCCGAGATGACGCGCTCGCCCATCGCGCAGTCGAACACCTCGTAGTGCTCGGGCTTCAGGCCCGGCGCGTCCACCACGTTGCCGTGCTCGCCGATGTGGGCGACGACCGCCTCGATCTGCTCGTCCTGGTAGCCGAGGCGCTTGAGGGCGCGCGGGACGGTGCCGTTGACGATCTGCATCGAGCCGCCGCCGACCAGCTTCTTGAACTTGACCAGGGCCAGGTCGGGCTCGACGCCGGTGGTGTCGCAGTCCATCATCAGGCCGATGGTGCCGGTCGGGGCGAGCACCGAGGCCTGGGCGTTGCGGAAGCCGTTCTGCGCGCCGATGCGCAGCACGTCCTGCCAGGTCTTGTTGGCGGCCAGCCGGACCGGGGAGTCCAGGTCGTCCACCGAGACGGCGTCCAGCGAGGCGTCCGCGTGCTGCTTCATGACCTGCCGGTGGGCGGTCGCGTTGCGGGCGTAGCCGTCGTACGGGCCGACCACGCCGGCGAGTTCGGCGCCGCGGCGGTAGGCGGTGCCGGTCATCAGCGAGGTGATGGCGCCGGCCAGGGCGCGGCCGCCCTCGCTGTCGTAGGCGTGGCCGGTGGCCATCAGCAGGGCGCCGAGGTTGGCGTAGCCGATGCCGAGCTGGCGGAAGGCGCGGGTGGTCTCGCCGATCTTCTCGGTGGGGAAGTCGGCGAAGCAGATGGAGATGTCCATCGCGGTGATGACCAGTTCGACGACCTTGGCGAAGGCCTCCGCGTCGAAGGAGTCGTCGTCGCGCAGGAACTTCATCAGGTTGAGCGAGGCGAGGTTGCAGCTGGAGTTGTCCAGGTGCATGTACTCGGAGCAGGGGTTGGACGCGTTGATGCGGCCGGACTCCGGGCAGGTGTGCCAGTGGTTGATCGTGGTGTCGTACTGGATGCCGGGGTCGGCGCAGGCCCAGGCGGCCTCGGCCATCTTGCGGAACAGCTTCTTCGCGTCGACGGTCTCGATGACCTCGCCGGTCATCCGGGCGCGCAGGCCGAATTCGGTGCCGTTCTCGACGGCGGTCATGAATTCGTCGTTGACGCGGACGGAGTTGTTGGCGTTCTGGTACTGGACGGAGGTGATGTCGTCCCCGCCGAGGTCCATGTCGAAGCCCGCGTCGCGCAGGGCGCGGATCTTCTCCTCCTCCTTCACCTTGGTCTCGATGAAGGCCTCGACGTCCGGGTGGTCGACGTCGAGGACGACCATCTTGGCCGCGCGGCGGGTGGCGCCACCGGACTTGATGGTGCCGGCCGAGGCGTCGGCGCCGCGCATGAAGGAGACCGGGCCGGAGGCGTTGCCGCCGGAGGAGAGCAGTTCCTTGGAGGAGCGGATCCGGGAGAGGTTGAGGCCGGCGCCGGAGCCGCCCTTGAAGATCATGCCCTCTTCCTTGTACCAGTCGAGGATCGACTCCATGGAGTCGTCGACGGACAGGATGAAGCAGGCGCTGACCTGCTGGGGCTGCTTGGTGCCGACGTTGAACCAGACCGGCGAGTTGAAGCTGAACACCTGGTGGAGGAGGGCGTGGGTCAGCTCGTGCTCGAAGATCTCGGCGTCGTCCTTGGAGGCGAAGTAGCCGTGCTTCTCGCCGGCGGCGCGGTAGGTGAGCACCACGCGGTCGATGATCTGCTTCAGGCTCCACTCGCGCTGCGGGGTGCCGACGGCGCCGCGGAAGTACTTGGACGTGACGATGTTGACGGCGTTGACCGACCAGAAGTCGGGGAACTCGACGCCGCGCTGCTCGAAGTTGATCGAGCCGTCGCGCCAGTTGGTCATGACGACGTCGCGCCGCTCCCAGCGGACCTCGTCGTACGGGTGCACGCCAGGAGTGGTGTAGATGCGCTCCATCCGGAGACCGCCCTTCGGGGCCTTGGCGCCCTTGGCCGCGGCCTTCTCGGACTTCGACCCGCGTGCGGAACCGCTCGTGGTGTCTGTCACTTTTCCTCCTCCTGGGCAAACGCCCGAAGTGCCCCTAAAAGTCCGGGCACTGCTGGTTCGTTCTTCCGGTGTGCGGGCAGACGGAGACCCAGCCTGCTTGCGCACGGTTTGTAGTGTTTCGTGCCCCGATTTCGGGCACGCGTGGGCCCCGCGGGGCCGTGGTGGTGCGGAACAGGGCCCGCCAGGGGCCCGGCGCCCGCTAGGGCGCGGCGGCGGAGACGGACACGCAGGTGTCGTCCGTCTCCGGGGTGTGGGGCTGCTCGGCGCGGAGTTCCGCGATGGCGGCCTCGAAGTCTTCCAGTCCGTCGTACGCCTGGTACACGGAGGCGAAGCGCAGGTAGGCGACCACGTCGAGTTCCTTGAGCGGGCCGAGTATGGCCAGCCCCACGTCGTGGGTGGTCAGCTCGGCGTTGCCGCTGGCTCTCACGCACTCCTCGACCCGCTGGCCGAGCTGGGCCAGCGCGTCCTCGGTGACGGGACGGCCCTGGCAGGCCTTGCGGACGCCGGTGATGACCTTCTGCCGGGAGAACGGCTCGGTGACGCCGCTGCGCTTGATGACCATCAGTGCGGCCGTCTCCACCGTGGTGAAGCGGCGACCGCAGTCCGGGCACTGCCGACGGCGGCGAATGCAGCTGCCGTCCTCGGTGGTCCGGCTGTCGACAACACGGCTGTCGGAGTGCCGGCAGAAGGGGCAGTGCACCTCGGGATCCCTCCCTGGCAGAACGTTCGGACCAGTCGAGTCTATGCGATGTGCCCCCGGCCTCGGCAAGCTGATCATGCGGGGCGACCACTAGTACTGGGCACGGAGAGGACTGTAGCCACTACATCTAGGCCTCAGGGGGAGGTGGACGCCCTGGCGTGTCGGTGCCGATTAGACTGCCGAGGTCGAGTTCTTCTCGAACATTTACTCGATGTACAACAAAGCCTTGATCGAGTCAGTCAACTCCCGAATAATTCACTCGAACGTGTGTTTGGCGCAACCTTTCGATAGGAGGCGCGTTGGGCTGGAAAAGGGAGAGGACAGCCGTCGAGAGGGGCCGCCGTGAACACGATCGAAAGCAACACCATCCCGGTGCAGGAACACTCCCAGTTCAAGGTGGGGCAGCGCACCACGAATCAGCAGGGTGTGGACATCAACATGGACCGTAGCGAAGACCACCGTCTCTCCGGCGCGGCCCTTTCCGGGACGCCCCGCGTCCCCGACCAGCCGATCGAACACTCCGCCGCCATGGACGACAACCACCCCTCCCCCGCCCGCGCCATGCCCGGCCGCCCGCCCGGCATCCGCACCGACGAGGCCGGGCTCACCGAGCGCCAGCGCCGGGTGATCGAGGTCATCCGGGATTCCGTGCAGCGCCGCGGCTACCCGCCGTCCATGCGCGAGATCGGCCAGGCCGTCGGCCTGTCCAGCACCTCCTCGGTCGCCCACCAGCTGATGGCCCTGGAGCGCAAGGGCTTCCTCCGCCGGGACCCGCACCGCCCGCGCGCCTACGAGGTCCGTGGCGTCGAGGTGGCCCGCCCGAACACCGCCGAGACGGCCGGCCGCCCGTCCACCTCCTACGTCCCGCTGGTCGGCCGGATCGCCGCCGGCGGGCCGATCCTGGCCGAGCAGACGGTCGAGGACGTCTTCCCGCTGCCCCGCCAGCTGGTCGGCGAGGGCGAGCTGTTCGCGCTCACCGTGCGTGGCGACTCGATGATCGAGGCGGCCATCTGCGACGGCGACTGGGTCACCGTGCGCCGCCAGCCGGTCGCCGAGAACGGCGACATCGTCGCCGCGATGATCGACGGCGAGGCCACCGTCAAGCGGCTCAAGCGCGAGGACGGCCGGATCTGGCTCATGCCGCACAACTCCGCGTACGAGCCGATCAACGGCGACAACGCGACCATCCTGGGCAAGGTCGTCGCGGTCCTGCGCCGCCTCTGACGTACGGCGCACAGCGCCACAGGCCACCGCACCCGGGGCCACCACACCCGGGGCCGCCGCACACGGGAGAGGGGCTCCACCGCGACCACGGGGAGCCCCTCCGGCGTTCGTGTACCGCGGCGGGGCCCTCAGCCCCGCTTCACCACCGGCCGCACCGGCGCCGCCGAGGCGTCGATCGCCGCCAGCGAGCGGCGCACCTGGTTGCGGTCCGTGGTGTACCAGAACTCCGGCATCGAGGACCGGAAGAAGCCCCCGTACCGCTTGGTCTCCACCCGCGGGTCCAGCACCGCGACCACGCCCCGGTCGTCGGCCGCGCGCACCAGTCGGCCCGCGCCCTGCGCCATCAGCAGCGCCGCGTGCGTCGCCGCGACGGCCATGAAGCCGTTCCCGCCGCGCTGTTCGACGTCCTTCTGGCGGGCGCTCATCAGCGGGTCGTCCGGCCGGGGGAACGGGATCCGGTCCATCACCACCAGCTGGCAGGCCGAGCCGGGCACGTCCACGCCCTGCCAGAGCGAGAGCGTGCCGAACAGGCAGGTGGTCGCGTCCGAGGCGAACTCCCGGATCAACTCGCCCAGGGTGTCCTCACCCTGGAGCAGGACGCGGTTGTCCAGCCGCTCGCGCATCGCCTCGGCGGCCGTCTGGGCGCCGCGCATCGAGGAGAACAGGCCCAGTGTCCGCCCGCCGGCCGCACCGATCAGTTCGGCCAACTCGTCCAGCATGTCCGGCCGTTCCGGGTCCCGCCCGGGATCGGCCAGGTGCTTGGCGACGTACAGGATGCCCTGCTTGGGGTACTTGAACGGCGAGCCGACGTCGATCCCGCGCCAGTGCGGGACGGCGTCCTCCCCGAAACCCGGTTCGGGGTTGTCCCCGTCGGTGCGGACGTCCGGCAGCCGCGTCTCGGACGGCAGGCCGACCGAGGCGGCGACACCGTTGAAGTCCCCGCCGAGCTTGAGCGTGGCCGAGGTGAGGACGACCGAGCGCTCCTTGTACAGGCCCTCGCGCAGCAGCCCGGAGACGCTCAGCGGGGCGACCCGCAGCGAGGCGGTACCCAGCCCGTAGCGGTCGCTGCGCTCGATCCAGACCACGTCGTACTCGGAGTCCTCCAGCAGCCGCTCGGCCGTCTCGTGCAGCGCCTCGGCCGAGGCCATCGCCTGCTTGCGGACGGCGTCCTCGTCGCTGAGCCCCTTGTCCCTGGTCTCGCCGAGCGAGGTGATCACCTGCCGGGAGGCGTCCCGGATCGCGGTGACCGCGTACGCCAGGTACTCGGGCAGTTCCTCGACCCGCCCGGGCTGGGCGGTCTCCATCAGGCCGTGGTAGTTCTCGGCGGCGGCCTGGAGCGCGTCGACGGCCTTCTCGTTGGCCAGCCGCGCGGCCCGCTTCACCGCCCGGTTGACCGCGCCGACGGTCAGCTCGGCGGTGGCCGCGCCGGTGACCCGGTTGACCAGCTCGTGCGCCTCGTCCACGATCAGCAGCCCGTGCTCGGGCAGCACCGGCGCGCCCTCGATCGCGTCGATCGCGAGCATCGCGTGGTTGGTGACCACGACGTCCGCCAGCTTGGCCCGCTCCCGCGCCTTCTCCGCGAAGCACTCCTGCCCGTACGGGCAGCGGGTGGCGCCCAGGCACTCCTTGGAGGTGACCGACAGCTGGGCCCAGGCCTTGTCGGAGACGCCGGGGCTGAGGTCGTCGCGGTCCCCGGTGTCGGTCTCGTCGGCCCAGTCGCGCAGCCGCAGCACGTCCTGCCCGAGCTTCCCGGTGGGCCCGCCGAGCGCGTCCACCGGGTCGAACAGGCCCTCGCCCTCGTCGCTCGGCGTGCCCTCGTTGGCCCGGTGCAGGCACAGGTAGTTGGAGCGGCCCTTGAGCATCGCGAACAGCGGGCGGCGGCGCAGCACCGGGTGCAGCGCGTCGACGGTGCGCGGCAAGTCCCGCTCCACCAGCTGGCGTTGCAGCGCCAGGGTGGCGGTGGCGACCACCACGCGGTCGCCGTGGGCGAGCGCGGGCACCAGGTAGGCCAGGGACTTCCCGGTGCCGGTGCCGGCCTGGACGAGCAGGTGCTCGCCGTGGTCGACGGCGTCGGCGACGGCCTCGGCCATCCGGACCTGACCGGGGCGCTCCACACCGCCGACGGCCGCCACCGCGGCGTGCAGCAGTTCGGGGATCCGCGAGCGCGGGACGGCTACGGCTTCCTCGGCCTCGTCGCCGAGGTCCGCCGCCCGCTGGGATTCGGAGTCGTGGGATTCGGAGTCGTTCGTCATGACCCTCCCACCCTACGGGGCTGGGGTGACAATCCGGTTCCGTTGCCCGGGCAGTCGCACGTCCACGGCGACCAGCGCGTTGGGCACGGTCCCGTACCGGGCGGCGTGCGGGCGGTGCGGGCGGTCCTGGTAGCCGTCCAGCAGCAGCCGGTTGCGGTTGAGGCAGAGCCGGTCGATCCGGGGGCGGAACAGGTCGAACAGCTCGAAGCGCTCGCTCAGCTCGGGGAAGCGGTCCTGGTAGCGCAGCACCTCGGCGCGCAGCAGTGCCCAGAACTCGGTCTCGGGCAGTCCGGTCTGCGCCTCCAGGAGCGGGGCGAGGTAGCGGAAGACGCCGATGAACAGCCCGGAGTGGATGAACTGGCAGAGCCCCTGCGGGCTCTCCCGCAGCAGGACCTCGGCCACCTCGGCGGGCAGGCCGTGGAGTTCGGGCAGGCCCTGGGCGCTGAGGTTGACGTCGTCCACGAAGTCCTTGACCGCGAGCCGGGCGGGCGCCTCGGAGGAGTCGAAGACCACGATGGCGTTCTCGCCGTGCGGGGAGAAGACCAGCCCGTAGCGGTAGAGGAAGTGCAGCAGCGGCGGCATCATCGAGGCGAACAGCCGGGCGGTCCACTCGGCGGGGGCGAGGCCGGAGCGGTCGATCAGCTCGGCGGCGAGCGCCCGCCCGTCGGAACCGGTCTGCAGCAGCGCGGCCAGGGTGCGGGCCCGCTCCCCCTCGGCCAGGAAGGGCCCGAGCGGCTGGCGCCAGATCGCTCCGAGCAGTTCCTTGTACTGGTACGGCGCCTCGGGCAGCTCGCGGTAGAGCGGGTGGTCGACGGTGACGGAGGCGATCTCGCCGAGCAGGATCACCCGGCACTCGTCGCGCAGGTACGGGTCGGCGTCGCGCACTCCGAGCAGCCAGGCGGTGACGGTGGGCGCGGCCAGCGTGCGCTCGACCGGCAGGCCGCGCCAGACCAGGGTGTTGAGGATGGACAGCGGCAGCTTGACCGTGCAGCGCTCGGGGTGGGCGGTGTTGAAGAAGGAGCGGATGGACTGCTGGGGCAGTCGTGGGTCCCCGTCCGAGGGCAGTGGGACGATCTCGCCGGAGGCGATCCAGGGCGCGAACAGCGGCAGGATCGTCTCGTCCCACTGCCAGGGGTGGACGGGCAGCAGCAGGTAGTCCTCGGCGTCCGGGCCGAGCGCGGCGCGCAGCGCGTCCACGTCGTCCAGCTCGCGGGCGTACAGCTGCTCGGGCCGCTCGAGTCCGGGCACGCCGCGGTACTCGGCGAGCCGGCGGTGGACGGCGATCCAGGGCAGCGGGCGGGGGCTGCGGGCCTCGGGGGCCCAGCGGGCGGCGTCGGCGGAGGAGAAGCCGATTCTGCCCTTGTTGGGGACGATCCAGGGGTGGCCGGTCTGCCGGCCCTCCAGGGCGGTGTGGTCGAGGTCAGCGAGTTCGGCGGCGGTCAGCGCGGTGGCGAGCTGGCGGGCGTCGGCGGTCAGGGTGGCGGAGAGCTCGCGGATCAGGTGGCCGGTGGTCTCGCCACGCATGCCGAGGGTCTGCCGGGCGTACGGGAGGAAGCGCAGCGGGTCCAGTCCGTCGGGGCGGGAGCAGCGGACGGACTCGGGGTCGACCTGCCAGCTGTCGTAGGCGCCGCGCCGGGCGGTGAAGCGGTACTCGGCCTCGGGCAGCTCCAGCCGGTACTCGCCGGGCGCGTCCCCGGGGACGGGCCGGAGCAGCTCCTCGTAGGCGAACTCGCCCAGCATCTTGGCCAGCAGGGCGCGGCCGGCCCGCTGCCAGTGCCCGGCGGTGAGGTGCGGGGGCAGGTGGAGCGGCGGTTCAGCGGCCGACGGTTGCGGCACGGGTCAACTCCTGGGGGCGGGGGACGACGGTGGTCTGGTCGAAGGTCGCGGACGCGGCGGCCGTGACGGGCGGCGCGAAGCCGGTCCAGGCGGTGCGGCCGGGCAGCCGGTGGACGGTTCGCCCGGTGACGGCGTTGAGGATCACGGCGGCCCGGTGGGCGCCGAGTCCGAGGTCGGGGGTGCCGACGCCGTGGGTGTGCAGTTCGGCGTTCTGGACGTACAGCCCGCCGGTGAGTTCGGGCCGGGTGGCGACCCGGTGGTCCAGGTCGACCCGGTAGCGCCCGGCCTCGTCCCAGTCGATCAGTTCGGCGAGCGGTTCGAGGGCGGCCGGGCGGGCCGCCCGGTAGCCGGTGGCGAGCACCACGGCGTCGGTGCGCAGCAGGTGTTCGGCGCCGGAGTCGGTGTGCCGGCAGTGCAGTTCGAGGCCGCCGCAGGGGCCGGGGCGGGCGGCGGTGACGGCGGTGCCGGGGGTGATCTCGACCGGGGCGGTGTCGATCGGGCGGCCGATGGTGCGCTCGTAGAGGTGGTCGTGGATCTCGGCGAGGGTCTCGGCGCTGGCGGCCTTGTGCAGCTGCCACTGGGCGGCGACCAGCGCGTCCCGGACGGGTGCGGGCAGGCCGTGGAAGTAGCGGGTGTAGTCGGGGGTGAAGTGCTCCAGGCCGAGCTTGGAGTACTCCATGGGGGCGAGTGCCCTGGTGCGGGTGAGCCAGCGCAGCCGGACGCCGTCGCCCTCGTGCTGCCGGAGCAGGTCGAGGAAGACCTCGGCGCCGGACTGTCCGCTGCCGACCACGGTGATGTCCCGGGTGCCGGCCAGGTCGGCGCGGCGGTCCAGGTACTCGGCGGAGTGGAAGGCCCGGGGGTGGCCGGCCAGCGCGGCGAAGGCCTCGGGCAGGACGGGCCGGGTGCCGACGCCGAGGGCGAGGTTGCGGGCCCTGGCCTCGGAGCGCCGGCCGGTGGCGGTGTCGGTCAGCTCGACGCGGTACCAGGGGGCGTCCCAGCGCAGGGCGGTGACCTCGGTGCCGAAGCGGCAGTTGGCGAGCCGCTCGGCGGCCCAGCGGCAGTAGTGGTCGTACTCGCGGCGCGGCAGCTGGAAGCGCTCGGCGAAGTAGAACGGGAACAGCCGGTCCTGGTCGCGCAGGTAGTTGAGGAAGGACCACGGGCTGGTCGGGTCGACCAGGGAGACCAGGTCGGCGAGGAACGGCACCTGCATCCGGGCTCCGTCCACCAGCATCCCGTGGTGCCAGCGGAACTCCGGGCGCTGGTCGCAGAAGAGCGTGCGCAGGCCGGGGACGGGCTCGGCGAGTGCGGCGAGCGAGAGGTTGAACGGACCGATGCCGACGCCGAGCAGGTCGTAGGGAGGGGGTGTCGTGGTGTCCACAGGGTTGTCCTAGGCGGGGAGTTGGGCCTGCGCGACGGGCCCGTCGGCCCGGTCGCGGACCATCAGGGCGGCGCGCTTGTCGGGCAGGTCGAGTTCGGCGACGGCCCGGAATCCGGCTCGTTCGAAGGCCCGGACGGACCGCCGGTTGCGGACGTCCGGCTCGGCCACCACCCGTTCGCAGCACGGGTTCCGGAGCAGAATCAATTCTGCGAGGGCGGCCAGGAGGACGGCGCCGAGCCCGCGGCCACGGCTGGCGGCGGGACCGAGCAGCAGGTGCACGCCGGTGTCGTGCGGCCGGGCCGGGTAGTGCGCGGCGAGCGGGTCGAGGTCGGCGCGGTAGACCTCCCAGTAGCTCAGCGGCTCGCCGTCGAGCAGGCCGAGGCACGGGGTGCTGCGGCCGTCGCCGTCCAGCTGGGCCCGGACGTGCCGTTCGGTGACCTCCGGCGGCCCGGCGAGTTCCCAGAAGGCGTCGACCTCGGGGTCGTTCATCCACCCGGCGAGCAGCGCCAGGTCGGCGGGCAGCCGGACCGGGCCGAGCCGGAACTCGCCGGCCGGAGTGGGGACGGAGCCCCACCCGGGCGGGTCGCAGAGCATCAGGCGCCCGCCACCGGGTTGGGGATGTCCACGTACACGGACTGGCTGGCGACCGGGCCGACCAGTTCGTCCATGCCATTGATCCGGGTGAGCAGGTTGGCCTTGCAGGGCAGGGTGGGCGCGTCCAGCAGCAGCGCGGGCAGCGCCGAGCCGGTGGCGGCGGCCCGCGGGCCGGCCAGGAACCGGCGCAGCGCGGCCAGCAGCACGGTCTCGTCGGCGAGCCGCTGGGAGCCGAAGGCGCCGATCAGGCCGAGCACGTGGTTGATGCCGAGGTAGTAGGCGAAGTGGTGGTCGATCACCTCGTCCGGCAGGAAGGTGTCGCTGTCCGTGCCGAGCCCGGGCAGCCGGGCGGCGAGCCTGGCGGTGGCGCTCTCCCGGTAGTAGTAGCCCTGGTTGTCACGGTAGCGGCCGCCGCGCGGCCAGCCCGCGGCGTCCAGCAGCACGAGGCTGTTCTGCTGGTGCGCCTCCAGGGCGATGCCGCCCCGACCGTCCAG
This sequence comes from Kitasatospora sp. NPDC048286, assembly GCF_043201735.1. Lineage (NCBI taxonomy): Bacteria > Bacillati > Actinomycetota > Actinomycetes > Kitasatosporales > Streptomycetaceae > Kitasatospora > Kitasatospora sp. NPDC048286. Next base: position 53,588 of record NZ_JBICZE010000022.1, on the reverse strand, counting down.
CCAGAGGATGGGCAGCACGACCGCGTCCAGGTAGCGCAGGAACCATTCGGCGGCGACGGTCGGCAGCGGGCGGGCGAAGCGGGCGGCGAGCGCCCGCAGGGTGTCGCCGAGCCGGGAGGGCACGGTGTCGCCGGTGCCCAGCGGCTGTTCGGCGACCAGTCCGGCGACGCACAGCGCGCGCTCGGTGGGCGCGAAGGGCTGGGCGCGCAGCACGGTGTCCAGGCCGCCCGGGTCGCCGAGGTCGGGGTGGTCGACGCCGATCCAGGCCGGGTCGCGGACGATGTCGAAGCCGGGGTGGGCGGCCCGCCACTCGGCGGCCAGTCCGCTCTCCAGCAGCCGGTGCATCTCCAGGCCGCGGTGGAGTTCCTTGCGCAGGTTCTCCCGGCGGGAGTTGGTGATCCGCAGGCCGAGCGAGAGCTTGAGCATCCACGGGGTGCCGGGCCGGTAGACGGTGCGCACCGAGGAGGTGGGGTACCAGGGCTCGCCGGCCGGGCCGAGGTCGTGCAGCAGCCCGTCGGCGAGCAGTGCGGCGACGGCCGGGCGGTGGGCGAGTTCGCGGGCCTGCCAGGGGTGCAGCGGGACGGCGGCGGTGCCGGGCGGCAGCGTCGTGCCGCCGTCGAGGAGGCCGGCGGTGAGTTGTTCGGCGCTCTCGGCGACGGCGGAGCCGGCCGCGAGCAGCTCGCGGTCCACGGCGTACCAGTGCAGTTGGAAGGAGCCGTGCAGTTCGGGCGAGTAGGCGGCGCTCTGGGCGGGGCCGAGGCCGTCGCGGCTCTTCGGCGTGGGGTGCAGCGGGTGGCCGAGCAGCAGGGACTGCTCGGCGGCGAGGAAGTGGGAGCGCTCGGGGCCGCCGGGGGTGGCGGCGGTGCGGCGGTGGGCGAGGATCTCTGCGGTGCGCACGACCGAGTCGGCGACCCTGGCGGCCAGGTCGGCGACCTGCCCGGGGTCGGGCCGTTCGGCGGCCGCGGCGGCGAGCAGCGCGGCGGTGGTGACGGCGTCCACCGGGGCTTCGGAGACGTCGCCCGCCGCGGTGGCCTCCCCGACCGCGAGGGTGGCGGGCCCGAAGCGGTGCCAGCCGCCGGGCGACCAGTAGCGGACGGGGGCGGTGAGCCGGGCGGCCCCGCCGAGGACGGCGATCCGCAACCGGCCGTCCGGTCCGGGCCGGGCTCCGGTCTCGCGCGTCCAGCAGCGCAGCAGGGCCTCCAGTCCCGCCTGTTCGGCGGCGACGGCCGGGTCGGGGTGCAGCAGCAGGTCGTGCTCGAGGTCCGCCCGTTCCACGGCGGGCGGCGGTACGGGCGGTGCTCCGGTGAGGGCGGCGGTGCTCAAGGCTGCTCCTTGGGGCGCGTGGGGGTGCGGACGCGCACTGTGGTGGAGGGGATCGGCGGGCACCCGCACCGTCGCGTCAGGTAAGGGTTACCTATCCATGACGGGTGATCACAAGGACGGCTCACTCGTCCGGGTGAGAATCGGCGATTGTCCATCTCCGGGGCCGATCGTCCTGCTGGGCCGGTGCGCCGGCCGGGCCCGGGTCACGGATCGGTGACCTCCGGCCCGCGCCGCAACCCGGGGGGCGGGCACCGTCGTCCTCGTCTGCGATGGAAGACTCCAGGACGGCGGAGCGCCGCACCGCGAACCGGCCGGGCCCGTACCGCTCCGGTCCGAAGCCGCCGGCCCGGCACCGTCAGGGGGCCCGGCACCGCCCGGCACCCGGCACCGATCGAACGAGCACAGGGGGAAGCGCACAGATGCCCACGATCCACCGGTCAGCCCTGGCCGCCGCCCTGGCCGCGGGCACCCTGCTCGCCGTGACCGCCTGCGGGCCGGACGGCCCGGCGGGCGGCGGAGGGACCGCCGCCGCGGCGCCGCCCTCCTCCTCCACGGCCCCGACCGCGGGCTCGGGCGGGGTGATCGGCGGGCTCACCCTCCCGTCCGGGATCCCGACCAGCCTGCTGGAGGGGCTGCCCAGGAGCTGGGACGACCTGAAGAAGTGGAAGTACGAGGACTGGGACAAGTGGGCGTCCAAGCACGTCTTCAACAACCCGGTGGTGAAGGACTTCTGGGACCCGGACAAGATGGGCGACTCCAAGCCCGCCGACCCGGCGCCGCCCGCCGCCAAGCCCGCCCCGGCCACGCCCGCGCCGGCCACCGACGACGGCGTGACCGACCCCGAGCCCGCGCTCGTCAAGGCCGTGGCGATGCCCCGCCCGTACACGAAGCAGCCCTCCGGCAAGGTGTTCTTCTCCGCCCAGGGCGGCCGCGGCAACTGCTCGGCGACGGTGATCGCCGACCCGCAGCACCCGGGCAAGAGCAACCTGGTCTGGACGGCCGGCCACTGCGTGCACGAGGGCAAGGGCGGGAACTTCTACAAGGACCTGGTCTTCGTGCCCGCCTACAACAACTCGGGCGCCTCCAGCGGCGGCAAGCGCGCCCCGCTGTCCGAGCTGGCCCCGCTCGGCACCTGGTGGGCCGACCAGGTCACCACCTCGCCGCAGTGGATGGTCGAGGGCGGCGGCAGCGGCGACGCCGCCAACCAGTACGACTTCGCGGTCATGCGCGTGCACAACCAGAACGACACCGGCAAGTCCCTGGAGGAGACGGTCGGTTCGGCCGTCCCGGTCTGGTTCGACGCCCCGCGCGACCAGCTCAAGGTCGCGGCCGTCGGCTACCCGCTGATGAAGCCGTTCGACGGCCAGGAGCTGTACAGGTGCGAAGGCGGCAAGCCCACCCGGCTCTCCTTCGACGCCAAGCGCCCGACCATGCTGACCATCGGCTGCAACATGACCCAGGGCGCCAGCGGCGGCGGCTGGTTCGCCACCATGCCGGACGGCAGGACCGCCCTGGTCAGCAACACCTCGATCGGCACCCAGGAGCACACCTCGCTGAGCGGCCCGTACCTGGAGGCGGTCGCCCGGCAGGCGCTGGACTGGATCTCCAAGAAGTGACCGGCCACCCGGGACGCGGCAGCGGCCGCCACCGGGGGCGGTGACGGAACCACCAGCACAGCACGGGGGACGAGCCAGCATGCCGAGAACCACCAGCCGCGGGCGCCGGGCCGCGACGGCCGGCGCCGCGCTGCTCGCCGCGCTCGCGCTGGGCGCGGCCGGGTGCGGCCCGGACGGCCCGGCCCGGCCCCCCACCGCGCCGCTCGCCCTGCCGAGGTCCGCGCCCACCAGCACCGGCGACCTGACCGGCTGGAAGGTGGAGGACTGGGCCCGCTACGTCGCCGACAGCGCCTTCGCCGACGACCCGGCGCCCCGCCCCTGGACGGCGGCCCGGATGGACGCCGCCAGGCCCCGGCCCACCCCGGAGTACTCCCTGACCGCCCCCGCCGCGCCCGGCGTCGAGCGGGACGCCCCGCCCGCCGCCGTCCCGGCCGCGCCGCAGCCGCACCCGTACGGCCCGGCCGGCTCGGTGGTCGGCCGGCTCTTCATGACCACGCCGCAGGGTGACGCGGCCTGTTCCGCCACCGTGGTCTCCGACCCGGTCAACCCCGGCCGCAGCAACCTCGTGTACACCGCCGCGCACTGCCTGCACGACGGCAAGGGCGGCGGCTGGCTGCGGAACCTGGTCTTCGTGCCGGGCTACAACCGGGACGGCCGGCTGGTCCACGGCAAGCCGAACCCCGACCAGCGGGCCGCCCCGTACGGCCGGTGGACGGCGGTGCGCGCGCTGGTCTCGCCGACCTGGCTCCAGGAGGGCGGCGTCGGCGCCCGCGACCAGTACGACTACGGCGTCCTGCGGGTGAGCGGCGAGGACGGCTCCGGCAGGTCCCTGGAGGAAGTGGTCGGCGGGGCGGTGCCGATCTGGTTCAACGCCCCGCGCGAGCAGATCACCGCGGCCGCCGCCTACGGCTATCCGGCCGAGCGGCCGTTCGACGGGCTGGAGCTCGCGCACTGCGACTCCCCGGTCGCGCCCGGGCGGCTGTCCTTCGACCGGAGCCGGCCGCCGATGTACGTGATCGGCTGCACCATGACGGCCGGCGCCGCCGGCGGCGGCTGGTTCGTCACCAGGGACGGCAAGCCCAACCTGATCAGCGTCGGCGCGGTCGGCGACCGCAACCCGGCCGGCTACCAGGCCGGCCCCTCCCTGCAGGACCAGGCGAAGCAGGCCTTCGACTACTTCGCCAAGAACGTCAGGTGACCCGGCCGGCCAGGGCGCGCGAAGGGCCCCGGGACGAACACCGTCCCGGGGCCCTCGGTACGCTCCGGCGTCAGCCCTGCAGGGCCACCGCGAAGTACTCCAGCTCGGCGGCCAGCTCGGCCTGCACCTTGGCGTGCAGCAGGGTGCCCTCGCCGGTGTGCTCGGTGGAGAGCAGCTCCCCCTCGGCGTGCACCCGGGAGACCAGCGCGCCCTGGGTGTAGGGCACCAGGGCCCGCACCTCGACCGCCGGACGCGGCAGCTCGTCGTCGATCAGCTGCAGCAGCTCCTCGATGCCCGCGCCGCTGCGGGCCGACACCACGATGGCGTGCGGCTCGCGGCGCAGCAGCCGCTGGAGCACGTGCGGATCGGCGGCGTCCGCCTTGTTGATCACCACGATCTCCGGCACGTTCTGCGCGTCGACCGAGACGATGACCTCGCGGACGGCGGCCAGCTGCGTCTCCGGCTCGGGGTGCGAGCCGTCCACCACGTGCAGGATGAGGTCCGCGTCGGCGACCTCCTCCATGGTCGAGCGGAAGGCCTCGACCAGGTGGTGCGGCAGGTGCCGGACGAAGCCGACGGTGTCGGCCAGGGTGTAGAGCCGCCCGCTCGGGGTCTCGGCCCGGCGCACGGTCGGGTCCAGGGTGGCGAACAGCGCGTTCTCCACCAGCACGCCCGCGCCGGTGAGCCGGTTGAGCAGGGAGGACTTGCCGGCGTTGGTGTACCCGGCGATGGCCACGGACGGCACCTGGTGGCGCTTGCGCTCCTGGCGCTTGGTGTCGCGGCCCTTCTTCATGTCGGCGATCTCCTTGCGGAGCTTCGCCATCTTCTCGCGGATCCGGCGCCGGTCGGTCTCGATCTTGGTCTCACCGGGACCACGGGTGGCCATGCCGCCGCCCGAGGTGCCGGAGCCACCGCCACCCATCTGCCGGGACAGCGACTGACCCCAGCCTCGCAGCCGCGGCAGCATGTACTGCATCTGCGCGAGCGAGACCTGCGCCTTGCCCTCCCGGGACTTGGCGTGCTGGGCGAAGATGTCCAGGATCAGGGCCGTCCGGTCGACGACCTTGACCTTGACCACGTCCTCCAGGTGGATCAGCTGCCCGGGGGTGAGCTCACCGTCGCAGACCACGGTGTCGGCGCCGCTGGCGGCGACGATGTCCCGCAGCTCCTTCGCCTTGCCGGAGCCGATGTAGGTGGCCGCGTCGGGCTTGTCACGGCGCTGGATGACGCCGTCCAGCACCTGGGAGCCGGCCGTCTCGGCGAGCGCGGCGAGCTCGGCCATCGAGTTCTCCGCCTCCTCCAGCGTGCCGTCCGTCCAGACGCCGACGAGCACCACGCGCTCCAGGCGGAGCTGGCGGTACTCGACCTCGGTGACGTCTTCGAGTTCGGTGGAGAGGCCGACGACCCGGCGCAGGGCCGCTCGCTCGCTGCGGTCGTACTGGTCGCCGTCGTAGTGGTGGCCGAGGTCCTCGTCGATGGCCGCGAGGTCCTCGTCCATGAGGGCTTCCGCCCGCAGACCGTCGAGGCGGCGCGGAGCGTCGGCGTGGTCGCGGGTGTCGAACGTGGAGGTCATTCTGTCCTTTGGCTCGCTGGTACGGGTGGCCTTCGGGGACCGCGGTGGCGGTCCCGTACGGAGTCTGCCCAGCTGCCGCCCCGGCTACCGTCCGGGCGGGGTGAGCTACCCCTCAGGTCCGCGGACGCGAACCCGGGCTCCTGTGCCCGGAGAACGCCGTGGACCGGCCGTGAATTCCCCATGATGGTCGCACGCCCGACGCGGGCCGGTCATCCCCATTTCCCCCGCGCCACCGGGCCGGGGGCGCGCCCCGGGGGCCGCTCCCCCGCCTCCCGGGCGCCCTCCGGGGCGTGCGGGCGGCTCACGTCGTACACCCCGGACACCTTGAGCATCGCCCGCATCAGCCCCGGCAGTGCGGCCGGCTCGGGCAGTTCGACGGTGTAGGTGTGCCGGACCCTGGACTCCTGCGGCGGCTCGACCTCGGCCGAGACGATGCCGACGCCCGCGCCGGAGATCGCCGCGGTGAGGTCGGCGAGCAGCCGGGGCCGGTTCAGCGCCTCGGCCCGCAGGGTCGCCCGGTGTCCGGCCGCCGGCGCGCCCTCCGGGCACCAGCGGACCTCCAGCTCGGCCCGCCCGTCCGCGCGCATCCGCTCCCCCGCCGGACAGCCGGTGCGGTGCACCGCGACCGCCGCTCCGCCGCGGATCGGGTAGCCGGCCACCTCGTCCGGCGGCACCGGGGTGCAGCAGCGGGCCAGCCGGACCGAAGCCCCGGGCCGGCCGGCCACCGCGACCGGGGCGCCCGGCCGCCGGGTGGCGGGGCGCCCGGGCGGGGCGGGCTGGCCGCCGGCCGGGCCGGTGCGGACCACCGGCTGCCGGGCCGGGTGGCCGGCCAGCCAGCGCTCGATGGCCAGCCGGGCGGCCGGGGTGCGGGCGTGCGCCAGCCACTCGGGGGCGGGGCCGGAGGGCTGCCCGCCGCCGGCCGGGAGGGTCTCGGTGAGCACCGCGATCTGGTCGCCGTCCTCCAGCACGGTGGAGAGCGCGGTGAGCCGCCCGTTGACCCGCGCGCCGATGCACCGGTGGCCGGTCTCCTCGCCGAGCAGGTAGGCCGCGTCCACGCAGGTGGCGCCCGCCCTCAGCTGAAGCGTTTCGCCGCCCTCCGTCACCACGGTGATCTCGCGGTCGCCGGCCAGGTCGGCGGTGAGCGTGGACCAGAAGGCGTCCGGATCGGGCGTCTCCTGCTGCCACTCCAGCAACCGGCTGAGCCAGCCCGGGCGGGCCGGGTCGGTGCGGTCCAGCTCGTCGGTGTCCTGCACGGCGCCGGCCGGGGACGGGTCCCCGAGCGCGACCACCCCGGTCTCGGCCACCTCGTGCATCCGCCGGGTGCGGACCAGCACCTCGACCACCGCGCCGCCGCTGAGCGCCACGGCGGTGTGCAGCGACTGGTAGAGGTTGAACTTGGGCGCGGCCACGAAGTCCTTGAACTCCCCGGGCAGCGGCGTCCAGCAGGTGTGCAGCTCGCCGAGCACCGCGTAGCAGTCGGCGTTCTCCTCGACCACCACCAGCAGCCGCCCGAAGTCGGCCGGACGCGGCCCCTGCGGCCGGCCGTCCGGGCCGGGCACGGCGGCCCGCCGGAGCAGCACCCGGTGCAGCGAGACGCAGTGCCGGGGCCGTACGGTCACCTCGGCGGACACCCCGGCCTCGGCCAGCTGGCGGGCCAGCCGGCGGGCGAAGGGCTCCAGCAGGGTGTCCGGCTCGGACTCGTGACCGGCCATCAGGGCGCGGGTGCGGGCGTGCTCCTCGGGGTGCAGGGTGGCGAAGACGATGTCCTCCAGCTCCGCCTTGAGCACCTGGATGCCGAGCCGCTCGGCCAGCGGGATCAGCACGTCCCGGGTGACCTTGGCGATCCGCACCTGGCTGGCCGGCTTCATGTGCCGGATGGTGCGCATGTTGTGCAGCCGGTCGGCCAGCTTGATCACCATCACCCGGACGTCGTCCCCGGTGGCGACCAGCATCTTGCGGAAGGTCTCGGCCTCGGCGGCGGCGCCGAAGTCGACCTTCTCCAGTTTCGTCACCCCGTCGACCAGGTAGGCGACTTCGGGCCCGAACCCTGCGCCCACCTGGTCCAGCGTCAACTCGGTGTCCTCGACCGTGTCGTGGAGCAGCGAGGCGACCAAGGTCGTCGTCCCGGCGCCGAGTTGGGCCAGGATCATGGTGACGGCCAGCGGGTGGGTGATGTACGGCTCGCCGCTCTTGCGCTTCTGGCCGCGGTGGCTGGCCTCGGCGAGCCGGTACGCGCGGGCGAGCAGGCCGAGGTCGGCCTGCGGATGGTGCCGGCGGTGCACCCGGACGAGCGGTTCCAGGGCGTCCGGCACAGGCGGCCGGCCGGTGGCGAGCAGTGCCGCCCGCCCGGCCCGGCCGAGGGCGGCCAGGCCCAGCTCTCCGAGGGGCCTCCTGGCCCCGGCCGGCCGTACGGTCGTCGGCTGCCCCGTCAGGGGCTGCCCGGCTGCTTCGATGGTCATCGGCACCTCCGGCAACGGTCGCCGGGCGCCGCCCCGTGCAGGGGGGTGATCTTGACACCCCTCCCCATGGGGTGATCGACCCGGTGGTCCATGCTACCGAGCAGAGCACGTTCCGCGACGCCCTGATTCCCGTCCGCGACCGGTATCACCCGATCGGGGGGATTCGTCACCGCACGAATTGGGCAAACCGGGCCTCGGGCCCGGCAGACCTCAGCGCACCGACTCCCACCAGCGCCCGTCCAGGCGCCCCTCGGCCACGATCACCGCCGGCCCGGCCATCTCGACCCGGCCGTCCGGGTGCTCGGTGATGACCAGTCGGCCGCCCAGCACGTCCACGGTGTACGAGACCGCCTCGCCGGTGACGGCCGGGTCGGCACCGTCCCGGCGGATGGCGGCCACCGCCACCGCGCAGGCACCGGTGCCGCAGGAGCGGGTCTCGCCCGAGCCGCGCTCGTGCACCCGCATCGCGACGTGCCGCGGCCCGCGGTCCACCACGAACTCGACGTTGACGCCCTCCGGGTAGGCGCCGGCGGGGCTGGTGAGCGGCGCGTCGAACAGGTCGCCGGCGTGGTCCAGGCTCTCCACGAAGGCCACCGCGTGGGGGTTGCCCATGTTGACGTTCAGGGCCGGCCAGCGCCGCTCGCCGACCGCGACCTCGATGCCGTCGGGGCCGGGCAGCCGGGCCCGGCCCATGTCGATGGTGACGTCGCCGGGCGTGCCGTCCTCGGCGGCCTCGGCGACCTTCGCGGTGAGCACCCCGGAGCGGGTGGCGACGGCCAGCTCGCCCGGCTCGGCCAGGCCGGCCTCGACCAGGAAGCGGGCGAAGACCCGCAGGCCGTTGCCGCACATCTCGGCGATGCTGCCGTCCGAGTTGCGGTAGTCCATGAACCACTCGGCCCGGTCGGCCATCCCCGCGGCGGCCGGGTCGGCGGCGGCACGCACCACGCGCAGCAGCCCGTCCCCGCCGACGCCGGCCCGCCGGTCGCACAGCGCGGCGACGGTCTCGGGACCGATCTCCAGCGCGCCGTCCGGGTCCGGGACGATGACGAAGTCGTTCTGGGTGCCGTGCCCCTTGAAGAAGGGGATGCCGACCTGCTGGGGAGAGGATGCGCTCACCCCTCCGATGGTACTGAGCGGCGAACCACCCGCTCGCCCCCGGGCGTTCCCGGACCGGCGCCACCCCGGACGTTCCCGGACCGGCGCCACCCTGGCACTCCCCGACCGGCGCCGCCGGTGGGCGCTCAGCGCAGGTACGCGACCCGCCAGACCGCGAGCGCGCAGGCGGCCACCGCGATCAGGGTGTAGACCACGATGGCCTTCCAGCCGGCCCGTTGCCCGGAGCCCCGGCGCGGCAGCCCCGGCCACTTGTAGCCGGCGTGCCGGGCGGCCATCGCGCCCCAGCCCATCGAGGCGGCGGTGAGCAGCAGCCCGAGCATCCCGACCATGGTGGCGCGCGCCCCGGCCGAGCCGAAGGCGAGCGGGAAGGCGAACATCAGCGAGCCGAGGGTGCCCAGCAGGGCGATCGGCAGGGTCTGCCACCAGCGCAGCCGGCGCAGCGGGCGGATCTCCCGCTCGTGCACCGCGCCGCCGGGCGGGGTGCGGGTGTCCAGGGCGGGCACCGCGGCCGCGTAGGAGGTCGGCGCCTCCAGGCCGGTCAGCACGGGGAGGTCGCCCATCGTCGACTCGTCGAACTCCTCGGCCGGCGCGGTGACGCTTCCGCTCTGGCCGGAATCGGGGCCGGTACCCGTCGACACACGGCCTCCCCTGACAGTTCGACACGAGCGGACTCGCGGCCGGGCACGGTCGGCCCGTTCGGCCGACCCCTACGGCATCGATGATGGCATGTCCAGAGGGGCGTTCCGGGCCTGACCGGGGTCGACGGGTGATCCGTGGCCATCACGTGATCGGGCCGTGACCGCCGGTTCGTCCTGCACGGTCCCCTGCGCGCGCAGGTGCACCGCCGGATTGGCCAAAAACCCTTCCTACGCGGCCGGAACTCCCTGACGGCCGATCAGTTCGAGGGACTGTTCCAGCAGCTCGACGGGGTCGGTGCCGGCCGGTCGGGAGAGCCAGTTGATCCGGTCGTCGCGGCGGAACCAGGACTCCTGACGGCGGGCGAAGCGCTTGGTGGCCCGGACGGTCTCGGCCCGGGCCTCGTCCTCGGTGCACTCGCCGGCGAAGTGGTCGAGCACCTGCTGGTAGCCGAGCGCCCGGGAGGCGGTCCGCCCCTCCCGCAGCCCGGCCTTCTCCAGCTCCCGCACCTCGTCCAGCAGCCCGGCCTCCCACATCCGGTCGACCCGCAGGGCGATCCGCTCGTCCAGCTCGGGGCGCGGCACGGCGACGCCGATCTGCACCGCCTGGTAGACGGCGGTGTTGCTCGGCAGGTTGGCGGTGAACGGCTGCCCGGTGATCTCGATGACCTCCAGGGCCCGGACGATCCGCCGGCCGTTGCCGGTGAGGATCGCCTCGGCGGCCGCCGGGTCCAGCTCGGCGAGCCGCCGGTGCAGCTCGTACGGGCCGGACTGCTCCAGCTCGGCCTCCAGCCGGGCCCGCACCGCCGGGTCGGTTCCCGGGAACTCCATCTCGTCGATCGCCGCCCGGACGTACAGCCCGGAGCCGCCGACCAGGACGGGCGTGCGGCCGGCGGCGAGCAGCCGGTCGATCTCGGCCCGGGCCAGCCGCTGGTACTCGGCGACGCTGGCGGCCTCGGTGACGTCCCAGATGTCCAGCAGGTGGTGCGGCACTCCCCCGCGCTCGGCCGTGGTGAGCTTGGCGGTGCCGATGTCCATGCCCCGGTACAGCTGCATCGAGTCGGTGTTGATCACCTCGCCGTCGAGACTGCGGGCGATGGCGACGGCCAGGTCGGACTTGCCGGCGGCGGTCGCGCCGACAACCGAGACGACATGCGGGGTACTGGAGCTGCTCACCGCTCCAGTCTCCCAAAACCGCCGGGTGACCGGAGACCGGGCCGCCACCCGCCCGCGGCTGCGCGACGATATGACTGTTTCCCGGACACTTTCCGGCCGTTTCCCCGGTTGAGCCGGTTTTGCGAACGCTTTGCCGGGCCCGGACGTTGTCCGGGAAACAGCGGACGAAGGAGATCGCCATGGGCCTGATGGACAACCTCAAGGGCAAGGCCGAGGAGCTCAAGGACAAGGCCAGCGAGTTCGCGGGCAAGCACAGCGACCAGATCGAGAAGGCCGTGGACAAGGCCGGCGGCGCGATCGACAAGGCGACCAAGGGCAAGTACAGCGACAAGATCGAGCACGGCGCGGGCAAGGCCAAGGGCGCGGTCGGCGACTTCGCCCACAAGCCGAAGCCGGGCGACGCGGAGCAGCCCCCGCAGTCCTGACCGGCCGTCCTGACCCGGCCGTTCCTGCCTCGCGGCCTGCCCGTCCCGGTCGGCTAGGACCAGGACGCCACGAAGTACCCGACCCCGTACGGCGCGTCCTGGTAGCCCAGCCGCCCGGTGAGGCCGGCGCCCTCCGCGGCACCGGCCAGCACCTGCCAGGGCGCCCGGCCGTCGGCCTTGAGTTCGGCGGCCAGGCCGGCGTCCAGGGCGGCCAGGGCGGGCAGGTCGGCCGTGCCCAGGGCGGCGGCCAGGGCGGTGTCGAAGTCCTCGGCCCGCTCGTCCAGGTAGCCGGGCGCCTTCACCGAGCGGCAGGCGCTGCCGTCGCCGAGCACCAGCAGGGCGACCCGGTCGGCGAGGCCGGCCAGGCCCTGGCCGAGGCCGAGCATCCGGTCGGCGGGGGCGTCCGCGGGCACCGCGCAGGCGTGCGTCGGCAGGCTCACCCCGGCGCGCTCCAGGAGCCAGGCGCCGACGGTCAGCGAGGGCGCCAGCTCCGGCCCCTCGACCCGCTCGCCGGGCAGCTTGGCGACCAGCGGCACGCCGTAGCGGTGGAAGGAGCCGGCCCCGCCCTCGGTCCACACCTCGGCCACCGGCCCGGTGCCGACCACCACGACCAGCTGCGGGGCGGCCTCGACCAGCGCGGCCAGCGCCTCGTCGCAGGCCGCGCGCAGGCCGTCCAGCTCGGGCGCGGCCCCGGCGGCGACCTCGGGGACGAGCAGCGGCGGACAGGGGCACACGGCGGCGGCTACCAGCATGCGGATCACTCTAGCCGGGAAGCCGAACGGCCCGGCCGGAGCTGGGGAGCTCCGGCCGGGCCGTCAAGGACCGTGGCGTCAGTCGCCGCAGCAGGCCCCGCCCGTCGGCGCGGCGAGCGGCAGCTCGGCCGGGGCGCCGATCTTCGGCAGGCCCAGCATCACGCCGGCCGGCTTGGCGGCGGCCGCGGCCTGGCGCTTCTCCCAGGCGTCGCCGGCCCGGGTGCGGCGCACCGCGAGTGCCGGGCCCTCGGCGAGCAGGTGGTGCGGGGCGGCGTAGGTGATCTCGACGGTCACCATGTCGCCGGGGCGCACCGGCTCCTCCGGCTTGCCGAAGTGCACCAGCCGGTTGTCGGGCGCGCGCCCGGAGAGCCGCCGGGTCTGGTCGTCCTTCTTGCCCTCGCCCTCGGCGACCAGGATCTCCAGGGTGCGTCCGACCTGCTTCTTGTTCTCCTCCCAGGAGATCTCCTCCTGGAGGGCGATCAGCCGGTCGTAGCGGGCCTGCACGACCTCCTTCGGCACCTGGTCCTCCATCTCCGCGGCGGGGGTGCCGGGGCGCTTGGAGTACTGGAAGGTGAAGGCGTTGGTGAAGCGGGCCTCGCGGACGGCGTGCATCGTCTCCTCGAAGTCCTCCTCGGTCTCGCCGGGGAAGCCCACGATGATGTCGGTGGAGATCGCCGCGTCCGGCATCGCCTCGCGGACCTTGCGGATGATCCCGAGGAAACGCTCCTGCCGGTAGGAGCGGCGCATCGCCTTGAGGACGCGGTCCGATCCCGACTGCAGCGGCATGTGCAGCTGGTGCATCACGTTCGGGGTCTCGGCCATCGCGGCGATCACGTCGTCGGTGAAGTCGCGAGGGTGCGGCGAGGTGAAGCGGATCCGCTCCAGGCCGTCGATCTGGCCGGCGGCGCGCAGCAGCTTGGAGAAGGCCTCGCGGTCGCCCAGGTCGGAGCCGTAGGCGTTGACGTTCTGGCCGAGCAGGGTCACCTCGATGACGCCCTCGTCCACCAGCGCCTCGATCTCGGCGAGGACGTCGCCGGGGCGGCGGTCCTCCTCCTTGCCGCGCAGCGCGGGGACGATGCAGAAGGTGCAGGTGTTGTTGCAGCCGACCGAGATGGCGACCCAGGCGGCGTACGCGGACTCGCGGCGGGTCGGCAGCGTGGAGGGGAAGGTCTCCAGCGACTCCAGGATCTCGACCTGGGCCTTGCGCTCGACCGCGGCCCGCTCCAGCAGCGCCGGCAGGTGGCCGATGTTGTGGGTGCCGAAGACCACGTCGACCCAGGGGGCGCGCTTGACGATGGTCTCGCGGTCCTTCTGCGCCAGGCAGCCGCCGACGGCGATCTGCATGCCCATGTGGCGGGTCTTGACCGGCGCGAGCTGGCCGAGGTTGCCGTACAGCTTGTTGTCGGCGTTCTCGCGCACCGCGCAGGTGTTGAACACCACCAGGTCCGGGTCGCCCTCGGGCCCGGCCTTGACGTAGCCCGCGTCCTCCAGCAGGCCGGACAGCCGCTCGGAGTCGTGGACGTTCATCTGACAGCCGTGCGTGACGACCTTGTAGCTCTTCAATCCGCTCTCACCGCTCACCAGACCAGGGTACGGGCAGCGGCGAAGCGCTTTTCCCGGAGCTTCCACCCCCCGTTCCACTCCCGTTCGGCCGGAGCGCCTGGCAGTATCCCTGCATGGCCCCCACCACCCCGTCCCGTCTCGGCGCCGCCGTCCGCGCCGCGGCCCGCAGCCCGTTGTGGCGGACGGTGCTGGTGCTGGTACTGCTGGTGGCCGGGTTCGGCGGCTGGTGGCTGTCGGCGGGCCGCTCGCCCGGGTACCCGCGCGGCGAGGTCCGCTTCGCCACCGGGGTGCAGCGCGGCGTCTACGACCGGTACGGGCAGCTGCTCCAGGCGCACGTCTCCCGGGCGATGCCGGGCGTACGGCTGGCGCTGGACAACTCCGAGGGCTCGGTGGACAACCTCACCCGGGTGATCGACGGCCGGGACACCTTCGCGATAGCCACCGCCGACGCGGTCGCCGACTACCAGCGCCCCGGCAAGGAGAAGCTGCGGGCGATCGCCCGGCTGTACGACGACTACCTGCAGCTGATCGTCCCGGCCTCCTCGCCGGTGCGCCGCACCGCCGACCTCAAGGGCCTGCGGGTCGGCGTCGGCCTGCCGCAGTCCGGGGTGAACCTGGTGACCAAGCGGCTGCTGGCCACCGCGGGGCTGGACCCGGACCACGACATCGTCCCGGTGCCGAAGGGGATCGGCGAGGCCGCCGACGACCTGCGCGCGGGCAGGCTGGACGCCTTCTTCTGGTCCGGCGGCCTTCCCACCAGCGCGCTCACCGACCTCTCCGACCACTTCCCGATCCGGCTCGTGCCGCTGAGCGACCTCTCCGAGGCCCTGCACAACGCCGAGGGCGGCGGCACCGACGCCTACCGGGCGGCCACCATGCCCAAGGGCACCTACCCGAACGCCGAGCCCAAGGACGCCGTCGCCACGGTGGCCGTGCCCAACCTGCTGATCACCCGGGACGACGCGGACCCGGGCCTGGTCGAGGGCGTGACCCGCGCGGTGATCGACAGCCGGGACCAGATCGGCGCCCAGGTGCACGCCGCCCAGCTGGTCGACCTGCGCACCGCCGTCTACACCGACCCGCTCCCGCTGCACACCGGCGCGGCGCGCTACTACCGCTCGGTGAAGCCGTAGGGCCCGCCCACACGGCTCCGGCCCGCGCCTATCCGTCCTCGGCGGCTCCGGCCCGCGGCTGTCCGGCTGCGGCTACTCCGGCCGCGACTACCCGGGCCGCGGCACCGCCAGCGTCACCGCCAGCCCGGTCGGCGTGACCGGCGCGAAGCCGAGCGAGCCGCCGCCGGCCGCCAGCAGGGTGCGGGCGATGGACAGCCCGAGCCCCGACCCGTCCACGTTCTGGTGCCGCGGGCTGCGCCAGAACCGGTCCCCGGCCCGGGACAGCTCGTCCTCGGTGAGGCCGGGCCCGGCGTCGGTGACGGTCACCGCGACCTCGTCCCGGCGCACCGCGACCCGCAGCCGCACCTCGCTGCCGGCCGGGCTGAACTTGAGCGCGTTGTCCAGCACGGCGTCCAGGGCCGAGCCGAAGCCGATCGGATCGGCCATCCCGATCGCCCGCGCCGGGCCCTCCCAGCGCAGCCCGATCCCGCACTGCTCCGCCGTCGGCCGCCAGGCGTCCACCCGGGCCAGGGTGAGCTCGGCGAGGTCGGTGCGCTCCGGTTCGGGGCGGGCGTGCTCGGCGGTGGCCAGTCCGAGCAGGTCGTCCAGCACCCGGGCCAGCCGGGTGCCCTCCTCCCGTACGCCGCTGAGCTCCTCCTCGTGGCCCTCGGGCAGTTCCAGGCCGAGCAGCTCGACCCGCAGCAGCAGCGCCGACAGCGGGTTGCGCAGCTGGTGCGAGGCGTCCGCGACGAAGGCCTTCTGCTGGTCCATGGCGAGCACCACGTGGTCCGCCATCTCGTTGAACGAGCGGGCCAGCCGCTGGAGTTCGGGCGGTCCGCCGCCGGGGGCGACCCTGGCGGCCATCCGGCCGGTGGCGATGTCGTGGGTGGCCCGGTCCAGGGTGCGCACCGGGCGCAGCACCCACTCGGTGAGCCGGACGGCGAGCAGCACGGCGACGATCATCGCGGCGGCCTCGCCGCCGCCGATCACCAGCCACTGGTGCAGCACCCGGGTGCGCAGCGCCTCGGTCGGGGACTCGCTCAGCACCACCGCGACCACGTCGCCGTCGCGCACCACCGGGGCGGCGACGGTGATCGTCCGGTCCGGCGTCCAGGGCCAGACCTGCGGCGGGTTGTGGCTGCGCCGCCCGTCCAGCGCCTCCTGGAAGGCCTGGGCGCCCCAGCCGCCGGCGGGCACCCGCCAGTCCTTCGGGGCGGCGGCGATCGGCTGGCCGTCGCGCTGGAAGATGCCCAGGCGCACGCCGTACAGGTCGTGGTAGCGGCGGACCTCGGCCTCGATGGCGCGCTTGCGGCTGAGGTCGCCCGGGGCGGGTTCCGGGTCGCCCTTGCGGGCGGAGTCGGCGGCGCCGGAGGTGGGCAGGTCCTGGGCGAGGCGGGCGGCGTCGTCGAGCCGGTCGACGACCACCTTGGTCTGCTCGGCCGCCGCGACCGCCGCCGCGAGCGGCAGCCCCAGGGCGGCCAGGACGCAGAGCATGAGGGCGATCAGGATGCCGAGCAGGCGGGTGCGCACGTGCGGTCAGTGCTCCGCGGGTGCGGGCGGGGCGGGTTCGGTCGCGGAGGCCGTCGGACGGTCGGGGATCAGCCGGTAGCCGACCCCGCGCACGGCCTCGACCAGGCCGGGCAGCGCCAGCTTGTTGCGCAGCGAGCCGATGTGCACCTCCAGGGTGCGCCCGTTGCCCTCCCAGCCGCTGCGCCAGACCTCGCTGAAGATCTGCTCGCGCCGGTAGACCACGCCCGGGCTCTGGGCGAGCAGGGCGAGCAGGTCGAACTCCTTGCGGGTGAGCGGCACGTCGCGGCCGTCCACGCTGACCCGCCGGCGCTCCCGGTCGATCCGGATGCCGCGGGACTCCAGCGGGCCGCGCTGCTGGGGCACGGTGTCGGGCGTGGGCGCCGGCACCGCGGCGGGGGCGGCGCCGCGGCGGGCCACGGCGTGGATGCGGGCGAGCAGTTCGCCCATGTCGTACGGCTTGGTGACGTAGTCGTCGGCGCCCAGGTTGAGGCCGTGGATCCGGGAGCGGACGTCGGCGCGGGCGGTGACCATGATCACCGGAACGCCGCTGCCGGCCCTGATCCGGCTGCACACCTCGAAGCCGTCGCGGTCGGGCAGCCCGAGGTCGAGCAGCACCACGCGGTACGGCTCGTTGCCGTCCGGTACCAGGGCGTCCAGCGCCTCGTGCCCGCTGCGGGCGTGCCGGACCTGGAAGCCGTGCCGGCCCAGCACCGCGACCAGCGCGGCGGCCACGCGTTCGTCGTCCTCGACGAGCAGCAGTCGCATCCTGTTCTCCTCCTTCCCCCACGTGATCACCCGTGATCACCGGGCCGATCGTTCGGGTCCCGGTCCTGCGCAGTATGGGCCAGTGAACGGCCCGACGCCAGGCTCGACCGCGCACCGGGCTCGTGCGGAACGGGGAGCACCGGAACGGATTCCCGCTGTGACATGCCCCGTCGGCGCCCGCGCGAACAGCAGGTGGGCGCCGTGTGGCCGTTTCGTGATCCTCAAGTTCCGCTCAGATCGGCTGACGGCGCGCGGCCGTGGCTTCTAAGGTCGGCCCACCGGGGGCTGCGGCTCCGCCGGCCGCGGCCCCCGGATTTCGTACCACCATTGCCTCCCAAGGGAGTTGAGACTTCTCGGGCAGGCGTGATTCGACGACAGAGGGAGCAGGCGCGATGACCGAGAGCCCGGTCGAGGACTCCACCCCCGCAGCCGCCCCACTGGTCGTGCTGAGCAACGTCAACAAGCACTACGGCGCGCTGCACGTGCTGCAGGACATCGATCTGCAGATCGGCCAGGGCGAGGTGGTCGTGCTGATCGGCCCGTCCGGCTCGGGCAAGTCGACGCTCTGCCGGACGATCAACCGGCTGGAGACGATCGACTCCGGCACGATCACCATCGACGGCCGCCCGCTGCCGGCCGAGGGCAGGGAACTGGCCCGGCTGCGCGCCGAGGTCGGGATGGTGTTCCAGAGCTTCAACCTGTTCGCGCACAAGACCGTGCTGGAGAACGTGGTCATCGGCCAGGTGAAGGTGCGCAAGGTGCCCCGCCCGCAGGCCGAGAAGACCGCCCGGGAGCTGCTGCAGCGGGTCGGCGTCGGCGCGCAGGCGGACAAGTACCCGGCCCAGCTCTCCGGCGGCCAGCAGCAGCGCGTGGCGATCGCCCGGGCACTGGCGATGAAGCCCAAGGTGATGCTCTTCGACGAGCCCACCTCGGCGCTGGACCCGGAGATGGTCAACGAGGTGCTGGAGGTCATGCGCCAGCTGGCCGCGGACGGCATGACGATGGTCGTGGTCACCCACGAGATGGGCTTCGCCCGCTCCGCCGCCAACCGCGTGCTGTTCATGGCCGACGGCAGGATCGTCGAGCAGAACACCCCGGACGCCTTCTTCACCGCGCCGCGCTCCGACCGCGCCAAGGACTTCCTCTCGAAGATCCTCCACCACTGACGCTTCGAGACCAGCGGGGCCACCTCCGGCATCGGCGCCGGAGGCCCTGCCCCGTGCCCGCCTTCCAGACGCCAGAGCCCGGTTGACACCGCGGCCCACCCCCAGGAGAACCTCATGAGGACTTCCCGCACCCTCGCCGTCGCGCTCTGTGCCGTCGCGCTCACCGCCACCGCCGCCTGCGGCAAGGACGGCAAGCCCGGCGCCACCGCCGCGAGCAGCGGCGCCGGCGCCCCGGCGCTGCCGAGCTACACCGTCAAGACCGACGTCAAGGTCGACTCCGCGATCCTCGCCGAGGCCAAGAAGCGCGGCCAGCTGATCATCGGCGCCAAGGCCGACCAGCCGAACCTCGGCTGGGAGGACGTGGCCAGCGGCGACCGCAGCGGCTTCGACATCGAGATCGCCAAGATGATCGCCGCCGACCTCGGCTTCACCCCGCAGCAGATCAAGTGGCAGACCCTGGTCTCCTCGCAGCGCGAGCCGGCCATCGCCAAGGGCCAGATCGACTTCTACGTCGGCACCTACAGCATCAACGACGAGCGCAAGAAGAGCGTCTCCTTCGCCGGCCCGTACTACATCGCCGGCCAGGACCTGCTGGTGAAGGCCGACAACACCTCGATCACCGGCCCGGAGAGCACCGGCGGCAAGAACGTCTGCACCGCCACCGGCTCGACCTCGATCAAGAACATCCAGCAGTACAACCCGAAGGTCACCCAGTTCGACACCTACTCGGCCTGCGTCGAGAAGCTGATGTCCGGCGAGGTCGACGCGGTCACCACCGACGACGCGATCCTCAAGGGCTACGCCTCCAAGTACGCCCCCAAGCTCAAGGTGGTCGGCAAGCCGTTCACCAAGGAGAACTACGGCGTCGGCCTCAACAAGGACGACAAGGCCCTGCGCGACGCGATCAGCGACGCCCTCAAGGCCCACGAGGACAACGGCGACTGGAAGAAGGCCTACGACGCCACCCTGGGCGCCTCCGGCTCCCCGGCGCCCGAGGTCCCGGCCCTCGAGCGCTACTGATCCGCCCGCCGTACGTCGGTTTCCCGACCATGAGTTGAGAGGAGGGCCGCCGGATGGGGTTCCTGTTCGAGGACGACAACTTCGCGTTGTTCCGCGACGGCTTCCTACAGACGATCGAGGTGAGCGCGCTCAGCGCGCTGCTCGCCCTGCTGCTGGGCACCCTGCTGGCGGCCTTCCGGGTCTCCCCGGTGCCGGTCCTGCGCGCCTTCGGCACCACCTGGGTGACGCTCTTCCGCAACACCCCGCTGACCCTGCTGTTCTTCGCCGTCACCTTCGGGCTGCCGCCGCTGGGCGTGCACTTCAGCCACCTGGCGTTCGCGGTGCTGGCGCTCGGCGGGTACACCGCCTCGTTCGTCTGCGAGGTGATCCGCTCCGGCATCAACACCGTGCCGCTCGGCCAGGCGGAGGCCGCCCGCAGCCTCGGCATGGGCTTCGGCCAGACCCTCACCCTGGTCGTCCTGCCGCAGGCCGCCCGGACCGTCCTGGGCCCGATGAGCAGCGTGTTCATCGCCCTGCCGAGGAACTCGGCGATCGCCGGCGCGTTCAGCGTCCCCGAGCTGTACAGCGCCCAGCAGACCTTCTCCGAGCGCGGCTACTCGATCTTCGCCATCTTCTTCTGGGTGGCCTGCGCCTACCTGCTGATCAGCGCGACGATCGCCACGCTCTTCCGCTTCCTGGAATCCCGACTGGCGGTGGCCCGATGAGTATTTTCCAGCGGCAAGCTTCCGCCAGCGTCCTCTACGACACCCCCGGCCCGAAGGCCCGCACCCGCAACCGCGCGCTCGGCGTCCTCGCGGTGCTCGCCATCGCGGGACTCCTCTGGTACGTCTTCGGCGCGCTGAACGACAACGGCCAGTTCGACCCCGGACTCTGGGACGCCTTCCAGTACACCTACGTCCAGCAGCAGATCGTGGACGGCCTGCTGTCCACCCTGGAGGCCTTCGGGCTGGCCGCGGCGTTCTCGCTCACCCTGGGCGCCCTGCTGGCGGCCGGTCAGCTCTCCGACCACCGGCCGGTCCGCTGGGTCTGCACGGCCTTCACCCAGTTCTTCCGGGCGATGCCGCTGCTGATCCTGATCGTCGGGCTCTACTACGCCTTCTTCGCCCAGCAGCCGATGTGGGCGCTGGTGCTCGGCCTCACCCTCTACAACGGGGCGGTCCAGGCCGAGATCATCCGCAGCGGCGTCAACGCCGTCCCGCGCGGCCAGGGCGAGGCGGCGTACGGGCTCGGCATGCGCAAGACCCAGGTGATGACGTCGATCCTGGTGCCGCAGGCCGTCCGCTCGATGCTGCCCTCGATGATCGGCCAGCTGGTCGTCACCCTCAAGGACACCTCGCTCGGCTTCATCATCACCTACCACGAGCTGCTGTTCGTCGGAAAGGCCCTCGCCAGCCAGCCGATCAACGCCGCGGGCTTCCCCTACATCCCCGTAGTGCTCGTGATCGGCCCGATCTACATCGCGATGTGCCTGCTGTTGACCGCGCTCGCACGCTGGATCGAAGCACGCGGCCGTCGCGGCGCGAACCGGCGCACTTCGGCTTCTGCTTGACGGACACGCAGGTGAACTGTTGCATTGCTCTTCGTGACACCTCCCGGGAGCATCCACACGGCATATGCGGCAGCGGTAACTGACGCCGGCCGATCGGCCGGTTCGTGCCCGGAGGTTCCCTCATGGACCCGGTGATCGTGGTCGGGGCCGGACCGGTCGGTCTGGCCCTGGCCCTCGCCCTGGCCCGGCACGAGGTGCCCACCATCGTCCTGGACGAGGGCTCCGGGCTCTGCCCCGAAGGCCCCCGCAGCCTCGTGCTCGGCGCCGACACCGCCGCCTTCCTGACCCGGATCGGCTACCCGCGGGCCGTCTCGGACTCCGCGCTGTGGGACTCCTTCGCCGTCTGGCGCCGCCGCCAGGAGGTGCTGCGGATCGACCTCACCGACTCGCCCACCTTCCACCTGCCCCAGCACCGCCTCCAGCGCGGGCTGCGCGACGCCCTGAGCGGCACCCCGCTGATCCGGCTGGTCCCGCTCAACCGGGTCGTCGAACTCGAACAGGACCGGGACGGCGTCAGCATCCGCACCACGGGCACCCAGGACGGCTCCACGACCTGGTGGCGCGGCAGCCACCTGGTCGGCTGCGACGGCGCGAGGTCCAGCGTCCGCAAGCTCCTGAAGATCCGTTTCCCCGGCCGCCCGGCGGTCGACCGCAACGCCATCGCCACCGTCCGGGTCGACCTGCCCTTCGACGGCGCCCGGCTGCACCGCGAGCCCCCGTGGCGCGGCGACCGCGAGGCCTCCGCCCGCCCGCTGCCGGACGGCGTCTGGCGGCTCGACTGGCGGCTGCCCCCCGGCCGCCCCGCCGCCACCGAGACGGTGGACCCGCACGCCACCTGGCCCGGCATCGTCACCGGCGACACCCTGCTCAACCGGGTCACCTCCACCCTCACCGGCTGGTGCGGCGAGCTGCCCCGCTTCGAGCTGCTGGCCGCCGCCGACCACACCGCCCAGCAGCGGCTCGCCGCCCGCTTCCGGGTCGGCCGCTGCTTCCTGGCCGGCGACGCCGCCCACCTGCACGGCGCGCTCGGCATGCAGAACCTCGTGGACGGGCTGCGCGACGCCGACAACCTCG
This sequence comes from Kitasatospora sp. NPDC048286, assembly GCF_043201735.1. NCBI lineage: Bacteria > Bacillati > Actinomycetota > Actinomycetes > Kitasatosporales > Streptomycetaceae > Kitasatospora > Kitasatospora sp. NPDC048286. Next base: position 31,536 of record NZ_JBICZE010000022.1, on the reverse strand, counting down.
CCTGGCGGCTCGCCCTCGCCTGGCACCTCCACTCCGGCGGCCCACAGCCCGGCGGCGCCCTGCTGGACGGCTACGAGGCCGAGCGGCGCGGGGCGGTCGGCGCCCGGCTGCGCGCGGTCGACCAGTCCATGCCGCTGCTGCGCCCGCTGCGCGGCTGGCAGCAGACCCGGCGCTCACTGCTGGTCGGCGGCTTCCGCAAGCACGCCCCGCTGCTCGCCGACGGCCCGCTCGGCACCGGCCGGTTCGGCGGCGCGCCCGCCTACCCGGCGGCGCCCTCCGGCGTCCCCGGCCGGGTCCCGGCGCAGCGCGGCACGCGCGGCACCACCTCGCTCAGCGAGCTGCTGCCCGCCACCGCCCCCGGCGTGCTCGTCCCGGACCTGCCGGTGCTCGCCGACGACGGCACCCCCGACCACCTGCACGCCCGGCTCGGCACCGCCTTCCTGCTGCTGCTGGTCGCCCCCGGCACCGCCGTCTGGTCCTCCGAGCACTGGCTCGGCGCCGGCCTGATGCCCCGCCTCGCCGAGGTCGCCGCCGCGCTGCCCGTCCCCGCCGAGGTGCTGGTCACCGAGGACTACCCGGGCGCCGGCCCGCACACCGTCCTGCTGATCCGCCCGGACGGCCACCTGGTCGGCGTCACCCAGGGCGCCGTCGCCGAGGACCTCCTCGCCCTCGCCGACCGCGCCCGAGGCGGCCCGGCCACCCTCACTCCGGCCCCCGACCCGTCCGACCGGCCCGCGGCCCGGCAGGTGGACTCCCCGAGCCAGGGCGTCTCCTAGGAAGGCCGCCTAGCCGGCCACCGCCGTGGCCCGGCTCTCGCGGACCACCGTCACCCGGATCCGGCCCGGATAGGTCAGCTCGGTGGAGACCTGGCGGGCGACCTCGCGGGCGATCAGTTCCGCGCCGAGGTCGTCCACCGCGTCCGGACGGACCATCACCCGCACCTCCCGGCCGGCCTGCATCGCGTACACCTCGGCGACGCCCTCGTGCGAGCGCGCGATCTCCTCCAGCCGCGCCAGCCGCCGGACGTACAGCTCCAGCGACTCCTTGCGCGCGCCCGGCCGGCCGCCCGAGCAGCCGTCCGCGGCCTGGGTCAGCACGGCCGTCACGGTGCGCGGGTCGACCTCGTTGTGGTGGGCGGCGATCGCGTGCACGACCTCGGGGGACTCGTCGTACCGCCGGGCGAGCTCCGCGCCGATCGCGGCGTGGCTGCCCTCGGACTCGTGGGTGAGCGCCTTGCCGATGTCGTGCAGCAGCGCCGCGCGCCGCACCGGCTCCGGGTCCACCCCGAGTTCGGCGGCCATCATCCCGGCCAGGTGCGCGGACTCCAGCAGGTGCCCGAGCACGTTCTGCCCGTACGACGCCCGGTAGCGCAACGAGCCCAGGGTGCGGACGAGTTCGGGGTGCATCCCGCTGATCCTGGCCTCCAGCAGGGCGTCCTCGCCGGCCCGGACGCAGCGCTGTCCGACCTCCTCGCGGCTGCGCTCGTGCAGGTGCTCGATCCTGCTCGGGTGGATCCGGCCGTCCTCGACCAGTTGCTCCAGGGTGAGCCGGGCGGTCTCCCGGCGGACCGGGTCGAAGCAGGACAGCTGCACCGACGCGGGGGTGTCGTCGACGATCAGGTTCACGCCGGTGACCGCCTCGAAGGCACGGATGTTGCGGCCCTCACGGCCGATGATCCGGCCCTTGATGTCCTCGTTCGGCAGCCGCAGGACGGTGACGACGCTCTCCGCGGTCTGCTCCGTCGCCAGCCGCTGGACCGCCCCGGCGACGATGTCCCGGGCCCGGCGCTCGCCCTCCTCCCTGGCCTCGCGCTCGATCTCCCGGACGGTGACGGCGGCCTCCCGCCGGGCCGATTCCGTGGCCTCCCGCAGGAGTTCGGCGCGGGCCTGCTCGGCGGAGAGCCCTGCGGCCCGCTCCAGCGCCGTCACCCGCCGGGTGACCAGCGCCTCGGCCGCGTCCCGGGAGCGCTCCAACTCGGCCGAGCGCTCCGCCAGTTCGTCCTCCCGGCGGCGCAGCCTGCGCAGTTCCTCGGCCAGGTCCTCCTCGCGGCGGGCGAGTTCGGCCCGCTGCCCGGCGATCTGCTCCTCGGCCCACCGGCGGGCCCGCTCGGCCTCGGCCAGCGCACCGCTCCGGGCCGCCCGGAGCCGTCTGACCGCCAGCCCGGCGGCCACCGCGAGCGCCAGCAGGAGCAGCGCGGCCGATCCGGCGACCGACACCAGCGAGCCACTCGGGCCGGTGCCCGCCGAGATCCCCATTGCCGCCCACTCCCCCGTCGCCGCACGGGGTGCCGTCCACAGGCCCCCCTGGCACTGAAGGCGAGGCTAGGTGGGGGTCACGAAACGGTCAAGAGTTGACCTGGTTCACTCCAAGACGCCTACAGAACTGCCACTAGTCCCGACCCGACGGTTCACTCTGTTCCTCTTCCAGCGCGCCGCGCACCACCCGGAACGCCAGCCCCTCGGAGTAGCCGCGGCGGGCCAGCATCCCCACCAGCCGCCGGGTGCGCACCTGCGGGTCCAGCCCCCGGGTGGACCGCAGCTTGCGCTCGACCAGCGCCCTGGCCGCGTCCGTCTCGTCGTCGTGGTCGAGCTGGGAGACGGCCTGCTCGACCAGGTCGGCGGCGACGCCCTTGGTGCGCAGCTCCTGGGCCAGTGCCCGCCGGGACAGGCCCCGGACGGCGTGCCGGGATTCCACCCAGGCCGCGGCGAAGGCCGCGTCGTCGATCAGCCCGACCTCTTCGAGCCGGGTGAGCACCTCGTCGGCGACCTCCTCCGGGATCTCCCGCTTGCGCAGGGCGTCGGCGAGCTGCTTGCGGGTCTTGGCGGCGCCGGTCAGCAGCCGCAGGCAGATGTCCCGGGCGCGGCTCTCCGGATCGGCCGACTCCTCGGCCTGCTTCCGGGAGGCGCGGCCGGCGTCCTCCTCCCCGGCGCGCCCGGTGGCGCCACGGCCCCGGCGCCCGCCACGACGGGAGGCCGAGGCGGCCGCACCCTCGCGATCGGCCGCCTCGGCCCCGCCGCGGCCGCTCGCCACGGCCGTCGGTGTCGAAGCGGCCCCCCCGACCGCTTCGGATTCCTCGGCCGCGAGGGCCGAGCGCCGTCGGCGACGGCCGGTGGGCAGCTCGGAGGCGGAGAGCAGGCCGAGCGCCTCGACCGAGGCCTCCGCCGGCTCCGGCCCGGACGCCGCGCCGCGCACCGCCCGGGTCGGAGCCCGGTCGAGCTCGGGCTCGGGGCCGGATGCCCACTGCGCGGTGGACCGCCGGCCGCGCCGGGGGCGCGCTCCCCGGGGTGCCTCGGCCACCGGCTCTGGCTCCTCCGCGACCGCGGCGAACCAGTCCGGCGGCCCGTAGTCGTCGTCCTCCGGGCCGCCGCCCACCCTGTCGTGCTGCGTCAACGGCTCAGGCCTTGGCCGCCGCCGTCTTCTTCGCCGCGGCCGTCTTGGTGGCGGTCGCGGTGATCGGCTTGGCGGCACCGTCGACGGCGGCCTCGGCCCCGGCCTCGGCCGGCTCCTCCACCTTCGGGCCGATGCCGAGCTTGCCCTTGATCTTCCGCTCGATCTCGTCGGCGAGCTGCGGGTTGTCCCGCAGGAAGTTGCGGGCGTTCTCCTTGCCCTGGCCGAGCTGGTCGCCCTCGTAGGTGTACCAGGCGCCCGACTTGCGGATGAAGCCGTGCTCCACGCCCATGTCGATCAGACCGCCCTCGCGGCTGATGCCCACGCCGTAGAGGATGTCGAACTCGGCCTGCTTGAACGGCGCGGCGACCTTGTTCTTGACCACCTTGACGCGGGTGCGGTTGCCGACCGCCTCGGTGCCGTCCTTCAGGGTCTCGATCCGGCGGATGTCGAGGCGGACCGAGGCGTAGAACTTCAGCGCGCGGCCACCGGTCGTGGTCTCCGGCGAACCGAACATCACGCCGATCTTCTCGCGCAGCTGGTTGATGAAGATCGCGGTGGTGTTCGACTGGTTCAGCGCACCGGCGATCTTGCGCAGCGCCTGGCTCATCAGTCGGGCCTGCAGACCGACGTGCGAGTCGCCCATCTCGCCCTCGATCTCGGCGCGCGGGACGAGCGCCGCGACCGAGTCGATGATCACCAGGTCGATCGCGCCGGAGCGGATCAGCATGTCGGTGATCTCCAGCGCCTGCTCACCGGTGTCCGGCTGGCTGACCAGCAGGGCGTCGGTGTCCACGCCGAGCTTCTTGGCGTACTCGGGGTCGAGCGCGTGCTCCGCGTCGACGAACGCGACCGTGCCGCCGGCCTTCTGGGCATTGGCGGCCAGGTGCAGGGTCAGAGTGGTCTTACCGGAGGACTCGGGGCCGTAGATCTCGATCACTCGGCCGCGCGGGATGCCGCCGACCCCGAGGGCGACGTCCAGGGCGGTGGACCCGGTGGAGATCACCTCGACCGGCTCGTTGGCCTTCTCGCCGAGGCGCATCACCGAGCCCTTGCCGAACTGCCGCTCGATCTGGGCGAGAGCGGTCTCCAGGGCCTTCTCGCGGTCCGTACCTGCCATGGCTTTTTCCCTCGGGTTCTGTGCTGTGCGCTTCATCGTCCTCGACGCTAGCGCGTCCCACTGACAAACGAGCCCGATCGGACCGGGCCTGTGGAAAACTCCACGCCGGAGAGTACAAAGAACATCTGTTCGATTCAAGCGTCGCACGTCCGGCCCACACCGCCCCCGGGGACACCCCGGGGACGGCGCCTCCGAATCACTCCCCGCGCCTCGCCCCGTCGCCGGCGACCATCCGGCGCAGCCGCCGGGCCGCCTCCCGGCGCAGCTCCCGCCGGACCCTGCGCTGCTCGCCCCGGTCGATCCGCGGGTCGGTGGCCACCTCGTACCGTCGGACGTACGTCCCCACGAAGCCCTGGAGCGTCGCCGCCGCCGGGATCGCGATCACCGCGCCCACCGCGCCGAGCAGTGCCGCCCCCGCGATCACCGAGCCGAAGGCCAGCGCCGGGTGCACGTCCACCGTCCGCGCGGTGATCCGCGGCTGCAGCAGGTAGTTCTCGATCTGCTGGTAGACCACCACGAAGCCGAGCACCCAGAGCGCGTCCACCGGATCCACCGTCAGCGCCACCAGCACCGGCAGCGCCCCGGCCAGATAGGTCCCGATGGTCGGCACGAACTGCGACATGACGCCCACCCAGACCGCCAGCGCCGCCGCGTACGGCAGGCCGAGAAGTTCGAACATCACCCAGTGCCCGACGGAGGACACCACCGCGAGCAGCGCCCGGGAGTACAGGTAGCCGCCGGTCTTGGCGAGCGCGATCTCCCAGGCGCGCAGCACCTCGGCCTGCTTCGCGGGCGGCAGCATCGAGCAGACCGTCCGGCGCACCCGCGGCCCCTCGGCGGTGAAGTAGAAGGTGAACAGCCCGACCGTGAAGGCCTGGAAGAGCCCGCCGATCAGGGTGGAGGAGACGCCCCAGACGTTGTCGGCGGCCTGCTGGACGTAGCTCTCGATGGCCCCGGAGTCCTTGAGCAATCGATTCTGCAGCTCACCCAGCGAGAGCTCCTGATGGAAGGTCCGGTTGATCCACCCGATCAGACTGTCGACCAGGTGCGGCAGGTCCCCGGCGATCTTCGCCACCTGGTCGACCAGCAGCGTGCCGAGCGCGGCGAGGAACCCCACCACCGCCACCCCGACCGCCACGAACACCAGGAAGGTCCCGACGCCCCGGCGCACCCCCCGCGCCGCCATCCGGTCCACGGCCGGCTCCAGCGCCAACGACAGGAAGAACGACACCAGCAGCATCACGAACAGGTCGATCAGCTGCCGGAACGCCCAGTCGGCGAGCTGGAACAGCCCCACCAGCACCAGGAACAGCACCATCGCCCGCGGCAGCCAGCGCGGCATCCCGCCGCCCCACAGTCCCCCACCCGCCGGGGCGCCGTCGGCGTCCCGGTCCGAATTCTTCTGTTCCGCGCTATTTGTCACCCGGACAGTCTGTCCCATGCCCCCCGGAGGCCGGCACTCAGCGCAGCACCCCGGAGACGCCCTGGGTGTCGCAGACCACCCGCCAGACGTCCTTGGCCTCCCAGCCCGCGTCCAGCGCCTGCCGCACCGTCCGCCCGCCCAGCTCGCTCATCACGTGGTCGGTCGCGAACGACTCCGCGTACGTCTCCCCGAAGTGCGCGTACATCCGTCGCCAGAACTCCGTCAGCCTCATGCCCCAAGTATCCCGGACCGGGCCCGCCACTCCTCGGCCGTCACCGCGTACTCGACCTCACCGTGCTCGCTCCCGGGGATCATCTCCGGGTAGTCCTCGTGGAACGTGCGGACGAACGACAGCCCGCTCTTCTCCATCACCCGCCGCGAGCCCGCGTTCACCGTCATCGTGTACGCCACCACCCGCTCCACCCCCAGCTCCGCGAACCCGCGCCGGACCAGCGCCCGCGCGCCCTCCGTCGCGTACCCGCGCCCCCACGCGGCCCGCCGCAACCGGTAGCCGAGTTCGACCTCGCCCCGCTCCCCCTCGCGCGTCGGCCGGAACTCGAACCACCCCAGGAACGCGCCGTCCGTCCGGTCCTCGGCCGCCCACCACCCGAGGTCGCCGTAGCGCCGGTAGTGCTCCAGGAACAGCGGCAGCACCTTGCCCTCGAGCCACTCCCGCGCGCTCGGCTTCCCCCCGGTCAGGAAGCGCATGACCTCCGGATCGCCGTCCAACTCCACCAGCCGGTCCACGTCCGCCGTCGTGAAGCGTCGCAACACCAACCGCTCGGTCGCCAGGAACACGGCCCCATCCGAATCGCCCATGCCCCGATCCTCACCCCCGCCCCACCACCCCGTCACCTGCTTTTCCACCGGCGCCCACCCCGGTCAACGGGGCAACACCACCAGCCCCGCCCCGAAGTACTGCCGCTCCCCGCACCCCGGAGCCGCCACCGGACACCCCGCCACCGCTCCCCTCGCCAGCAGCCCCGCCAGCTCGTCCGCCCCCAGCTCCGGATGCGACGCCGCCACCACCGCCACCGCCCCGGTCACATGGGCGGCCGCCATCGAGGTCCCCGCCAGCGCCGCGTACTGCCCCTCCGGCCAGTCGGAGACGATCGCCCCCTGCGGCCCGCCGTCCGGATCGCCCCCCGGCGCGGCCAGCGAGACCCGCCCGCGCCCGTAGTTGGAGTACGCCGCCGGGTGCCCGTCCCGGTTGACCGCGGTGACGGTCACCACCCCGGGCAGCTCGCCGGGCAGCCGTACGCACTCGGTGCCCAGGTGGCGGACGAGCGCAGGCCCCGACAGCCGGTCGTTGGGGCTCCGGTCGTCGGTCCGCGAGGCACCGAGGTCCTGCCCGTCGTTGCCCGCCGAGGCGACCACCACCGCGCCCTTGCGCCGGGCGTACCCCGCGGCCCGCCCGACGGCCGTGGTCAGCGCGGCCTGGTCCCGGTCCTCGGGGCAGTTGTACTTCCACGGGTCGGCGAAGTAGCTGTTGTTGATCGCCCTGGCCCCGTGGTCGGCGGCCCAGAGCATGCCGCAGACGATGTTCTCCGCGTAGTACTGGCCGAGCGGCCCGAGCAGCCGGACGGCGGCGATCCGCACCCCCGGAGCGACCCCGGTGACCCCGTGGCCGTCCCTGACGGCCCCGACGATCCCGGCGACGTGGGTGCCGTGGCCGCTCTCGACCGCCCCGGCTTCGGGCCGCCAGGCGCCGGTGCGGCCGTCGGGCCGGCCGTCCGCGCAGGAGGCGGAGGCCTTCGGATCGACGGCGGCGCGCAGGTCCGGGTGGGTGTCGTCGACCCCGGAGTCCAGCACCGCGACCAGCACCTTGCGCAGCGCGTCGGGGCTCGGCACCCCACCACCGGACACCGCCGAGGCGTCCCCCGTCCGGGCGGCGGTGCCCCCGACCATGGCGATGTTCCAGGCGTCCCCCTCCCCCGGATCGGGCACCGTCCGGGTCCCCGCGTCCGCCCGGTCGCCGCCCCGTCTCCCGCCGGGCCCCGCGCCCGCGCGCGCCCCCGCCGCCGTCGCCGCCGTGAAGCCCCCCGCCCCCGCCACCGCCCGCGGCGGCGCGACCACCGGCGCGGTCCTGGTCGCCCCGGCGGCGGCGATCCCGGGCCGGGCCCGCACCCGGTCGGCGAACGGCCCGGTCGCGTACACCAGCACGGCCCCGATCTGCGGGTACTCCTGGACCACCTGCCCGCCCGCCGCCCGGCTCTCCGCCCCGGCCCGGGCCGCACCGGCGGCGTCCTCGCCCTCGGCCAGCACCAGGTAGCTGAGGTACGCCCGCCCCGGCCCGGACACGTACGGAACGGCGCCCCCCACCACGAGCGCGGTGAGCAGCATCGCGAGCAGCGCCCGGGCGGGCCCGCGGACCCGGCGGCGCCGGGCGGTCCCGCCCGACGAGTGCGCCTGCACCATCGCACGGTCTCCGCTCGTCGGTCCGGTCGGTCACGGTTGGATCAAGCATCCGATTCCTCACCATATGAGCGGATCATCACTTTCGCTCCCCGGCTTGCACCCCTCTCGTCCCCGTCCCGCCGCACCCCCGCATGTCAGTCCCACCCGGCACCATGGGGGCATGGCGCCCCAGCACCCGACCCCGTCCACCCCCGACCCCCTGGCCGGCTTCGCCCCGGCCACCCGGGCCTGGTTCACCGGTGCCTTCTCCGCCCCCACCAGCGCCCAGGCCGAGGCCTGGCAGGCCATCCAGCGGGAGACGGACGTCCTGGTCGTCGCCCCCACCGGCTCCGGCAAGACGCTGGCCGCCTTCCTCTCCGCCCTCGACCGCCTCAGCAACACCCCTCCCCCCGCCGAGCCCAGGCACCGCTGCCGGGTCCTCTACGTCTCCCCGCTCAAGGCCCTCGCGGTGGACGTCGAACGGAACCTGCGCGCCCCCCTGGCCGGCCTGCGCCAGGCCGCCGTCCGGCTCGGCCTGCCCGAGCCCGAGGTCCAGGTCGCCATCCGCTCCGGCGACACCCCGGCCGCCGACCGCCGCCGCTTCGCCACCCACCCGCCGGACATCCTGATCACCACCCCCGAGTCGCTGTTCCTGCTGCTCACCTCCGCCTCCCGGGAGGCCCTGCGCGGAGTGGACACCGTGATCCTGGACGAGGTGCACGCCGTCGCCGGCACCAAGCGCGGCGCGCACCTCGCCCTCAGCCTGGAGCGGCTGGACGAACTGCTGGACCGCCCGGCCCGCCGGATCGGCCTGTCCGCGACGGTCCGCCCGGTCGAGGAGGTGGCCCGCTTCCTCAGCCCCCGGCGCGGCGCCACCGTGGTCCAGCCCGCCGCCACCAAGGAGTTCGACCTCTCGGTGGTCGTCCCCGTCCCCGACCTGGACGACCTGCCCGCCGCCCCGGCCACCGGCGGCAACCCCGGCACCGCCGCCGGCGGCGACCCGCAGCGACAAGCCTCCATCTGGCCGCACGTCGAGGAGCGGATCGTCGACCTGGTCGAGTCGCACCGCTCGACCATCGTGTTCGCCAACTCCCGCCGGCTGGCCGAGCGGCTGTGCAACCGGCTGAACGAGATCGCCCACGAGCGCGCCACCGGCACCGCGATCCCCGGGGCGCACGCCCCGGCCGAGCTGATGGGCGGCTCGGGCGCGGCCGGGGGCGCGCCCCCGGTCATCGCCCGAGCCCACCACGGCTCCGTGTCCAAGGAGCAGCGGTCGCTCGTCGAGGAGGAGTTGAAGGCCGGCCGGCTGCCCGCCGTGGTCGCCACCTCCAGCCTGGAGCTGGGCATCGACATGGGCGCCGTCGAGCTGGTCGTCCAGGTCGAGTCCCCGCCCTCGGTCGCCTCCGGCCTGCAGCGGGTCGGCCGGGCCGGCCACCAGGTCGGCGCCGTCTCCACCGGCGTCTTCTTCCCCAAGTACCGGGGGGACCTCGTGCAGTCCGCCGTGGTCACCGAACGGATGCGGGCCGGCCGGATCGAGGCGCTGCGCATCCCGCGCAACCCGCTGGACGTGCTCGCCCAGCAGTTGGTCGCGATGACGGCCCTGGACGCCTGGCCGGTGGACGACCTGCTCGCCGTGGTCCGTCGGGCCGCCCCCTTCGCGTCCCTCCCGCAGTCCGCCTTCGACGCCGTGCTCGACATGCTGGCGGGCCGCTACCCCTCGGACGCCTTCGCCGAGTTGCGCCCCCGCCTGGTCTGGGACCGGGTGGCCGGGACGGTGACCGGCCGCCCCGGCGCCCAGCGCCTGGCCGTCACCTCCGGCGGCACCATCCCCGACCGCGGCCTGTTCGGCGTCTTCATCGCCGGAACCACTGCATCCGATTCGAAAACGGGGAAGAAGGGCGGCGGCCGCGTCGGAGAGCTCGACGAGGAGATGGTCTACGAGTCCCGCGTCGGCGACGTGTTCACCCTCGGCACCACCTCCTGGCGGATCGAGGAGATCACCCACGACAAGGTGCTGGTCGCCCCCGCCCCCGGCGTCCCCGGCCGGCTCCCGTTCTGGAAGGGCGACGCCCTCGGCCGTCCGCTCGAACTCGGCCGCGCCCTCGGCGCCTTCACCCGCGAACTGGGCACCCTGCGGCCCGAGGCCGCCACCGAGCGCCTCAGACAGGCCGGCCTGGACGACTGGGCCGCCGCCAACCTGCTGGACTACCTGGCCGAACAGCGCGCCGCCTGCGGCCACCTCCCGGACGACCGCACCATCGTGGTCGAGCGCTTCCGGGACGAACTCGGCGACTGGCGGATCGTCATCCACTCCCCCTTCGGCGCCCAGGTGCACGCCCCCTGGGCGCTCGCCCTCGGTGCCCGGCTGCGTGAGAAGCACGGCCTGGACCCCCAGGTCATGCACGCCGACGACGGCATCGTGCTCCGCCTGCCCGACGCCGACCTGCTGGCCCTCGACTTCGACTTCGCCGGCCCCGCGGAGCCGTCGAGCCGGTTCGGCGGTCCCTCGGACGAGTCGGGCCGGGACGAGGCCCCGGTCGGCGCCGACGCCGCCCTGTTCGACCCCGGCGAGATCGAGCAGCTGGTCACCGACCAGGTCGGCGGCTCCGCCCTGTTCGCCTCCCGCTTCCGGGAGTGCGCCGGCCGCGCCCTGCTGCTCCCCCGCCGCAGCCCCGGCCGCCGCACCCCGCTCTGGCAGCAGCGCCAGCGCGCCGCCCAGCTGCTCGAAGTCGCCTCCGAGTACGGCTCGTTCCCGATCGTCCTGGAGGCCGTCCGGGAGTGCCTTCAGGACGTCTTCGACGTGCCCGGCCTGGTCGAGCTGATGGGCGATCTGGAGTCCCGCGCCGTCCGCCTGGTCGAGGTCACCACCCCGGAGCCCTCGCCCTTCGCCCGCTCGCTGCTGTTCGGCTACGTCGCCCAGTTCCTCTACGAGGGGGACTCCCCGCTCGCCGAGCGCCGCGCCGCCGCCCTCTCGCTCGACTCCCGGCTGCTGTCCGAACTCCTCGGCCAGGCCGAGCTGAGCGAACTGCTCGACCCCCAGGTGCTCATCGAGCTGGAGGCCGAGCTCCAGCGCCTCACCCCCGAACGCCGGATCAGGGACGCCGAGGGCGTCGCCGACGCCCTGCGCCTGCTCGGCCCGCTCTCCGAGGCCGAGTTGACCCTCCGCGGCGCCGAGCCGCTCTGGGCCCTGGAGCTGGAGGCGGCCCGCCGGGTGATCCAGGTCCGGATCGCCGGCGAGCAGCGCTGGGCCGCGATCGAGGACGCCGGACGGCTGCGCGACGCGCTGGGCACCCCGCTGCCGGTCGGCGTCCCGGAGGCCTTCACCGAGCCGGTCAAGGACCCACTGAGCGATCTGATCGCCCGCCACGCCCGCACCCACGGCCCGTTCACCGCCGCCGAGGCCGCCGCCCGCTACGGCCTCGGCACCGCCGTGGTCACCGGCACCCTGCACCGCCTGACCGCCGCCGGCCGCCTGGTCCAGGGCCAGTTCCTCCCACCCGCCGCCCGCCAGCACCCATCGCCGGAAGCGCTTCGCGCTGCCCCTCTTGAGCACACCGCCCCCGAGTGGTGCGACGCCGAGGTCCTGCGCCGGCTGCGCCGCCGCTCGCTGGCCGCTCTGCGCCAGGAGGTCGAACCGGTCCCGCCGCGCGCCCTGGCCGCCTTCCTGCCGCAGTGGCAGCACCTGGCCGGCCACCGGCTGCGCGGCCCGGACGGCCTGCTGCGCGTGGTCGAACAGCTCCAGGGCACCGCCCTGCCCGCCTCCGCGCTGGAGAAGCTGATCCTCCCGGCCCGGCTCACCGACTACGCGCCCGGGCTGCTGGACGAGTTGATGGCGGCCGGCGAGGTCGGCTGGTGCGGGGCCGGCGCCCTGCCCGGCAAGGACGGCTGGCTCAGCCTGCACCTCGCCGAGAACGCCCACCTGCTGCGCCCCGAGCCCGTGCCGCCCACGCTCACCCCGGTGCACAGCGCCCTGATGTCCGCGCTGGCCGGCGGCTACGGCCTGTTCTTCCGCCAACTCGTCCAGCAGCTCCCGGAGGAGACCGCCGAGCCGGAGGTCGTCGAGGCGCTCTGGGACCTCGTCTGGGCGGGCTACGTCACCAACGACACCCTCGCCCCGCTGCGCGCCCTGCTGGGTTCGGGCCGGACGGCGGGCGCCACCGCCCACCGGGCGCCCCGGTCCACCCCGCGCGGCCGCTACGGCGGTGCCGGCCGTGCCTTCGGCCGGGTCGGCGGCGCCCTGCGCAGCGGCCCGCCGACGGTGGCCGGGCGCTGGTCGCTGCTGCCCGCCTTCGCCGCCGACCCGACGGTCCGGGCCACCGCCCAGGCACAGAACCTGCTGGACCGGCACGGCCTGCTCACCCGGGGCACGGTGGCGGCCGAACGGGTGCCCGGCGGCTTCGCCGGGGTCTACCGGGTGCTCGCCGCGATGGAGGAGCGCGGCCGGGCCCGCCGGGGGTACTTCGTCGAGGGCCTGGGCGGCGCCCAGTTCGCCATGGAGGGCGCGGCCGACCGGCTGCGCTCGGTGAACGGCCGGCTGGAGCGGACCCGGGCCGCCGAGTGGCCGGCCGCCCCGGCCGGCGAGCCGCCGCAGACGCTGGTGCTGGCCGCCGCCGATCCGGCCAACGCCTACGGCGCCGCCCTGCCCTGGCCCGAACCGCCCACCGCCCCCGGCGGCAGGGAGTCCACGGCCCACCGCCCGGGCCGCAAGGCGGGCGCCCTGGTGGTCCTGGTGGACGGCGAGCTGGCGCTGTACGTCGAGCGCGGCGGGAAGTCCCTGCTGGCCTGGCCCGAGGACGAGGCCACCCGGGCGTTGGCGGCCGGGGCGCTCGCGGCCGCCGTCCGGGAGGGCGCCCTGGGCAGCGTCACGGTCGAGCGGACCAACGGCGAGCCCGCCCTGGGTTCGGCCCTCGGCCGCGCCCTGGAGGAGGCCGGCTTCCACGCCACCCCACGTGGCCTGCGGCTGCGCCCCTGAACCGACGAAGCAGCGGGGCACGGAAAAGGCCGGGGGCCGCGGGGTCGAGAACCCCGCGGCCCCCGGCCACGTCGAATCACCCGATCGGCGGCGGCTGCGCCTCCACCGGTCCCACCGGCTCCGCGCGCGGGCGCCGGGACGGTCCGGTCGCGTTCCAGTCGGCGTGAACCGGGATGAGACCGAGCCCCCAGCCGCCGGCCGCGAGCAGCCCCAGCACCGCACCGTCGGTCAGCTGCCCCCGGACCACCAGGAGCCACCAGGCGAGCCCGGCCACCGAGACCGTCAGCACCCACCGCACCGGACGCCGTCCCCGGAGGAACAGCGGCGCCCGGGCCCGTATTCGGGCCGTCGGGCGCGTCTGCGTGTCTGTTCGCACGACCGCCCTCCCTTCGCTCGCCCCGGGCAGGGGCGCCCGGGAGTCGAGGCCGGGATCAGGCGGCGACCACGTCCATCGCGGCGGCCTTGGGCGAGAGGTTCGCCCGGTCGGTGCCGGGGGCGGGCAGCGGAACCGGTTCGAGTACCGGCCTCAGCAGATCACCTTCGGAGAGGGTGGCCATCGCCGCAAGTTCGGCGAGCGACAGTTCGTCGCTGACCTCGCGCATGACCTCGGACATCCGGACGTCGAGCGCGTCGCAGATGGCGGAGAGCAGCTCCGAGGAGGCCTCCTTCTGTCCCCGCTCGACCTCGGAGAGGTACCCGAGCGAAACCCTGGCGGCCGCCGACACCTCGCGGAGTGTGCGGCCCTGGCGCTGGCGCTGCCGACGCAGTACATCGCCCAGTAGGCGACGGAGCAGGATCATCGGTGCCTCCCTCCTCGGACTGCGGATCGAGATGTCACGACCCCACCGTACCGCCTTGCCCGCTTCGCGTGCGGGGACCCTGGTCGTGTTCACTCTGGGCTGCAAGGCCGTCCCCCTCCTTGTTCCGGTGTCGCATCCGGGTTCGCGGGTCCGTCGTGGTACCCGTCGCGACCCGCCCCGCCACCGTCATGCAACTCGTTCGCCACCTGGTTTCTGCCCAACCAGGGTGTTGGATGTAACACGATCCTCCAGCTGTCCCGTACCCGCGCGCCGGACCGGCGGGTCCCGCTCCGGTGGAGCCCTCCCCTAGGGCTCCTGGCGTGCGAAGCGATCGACCAGCAGCTCCAGCGCGGCGGTCACCGCCCCGTGACGGATTGTGGCACGACCGCCCGACAGCAGGGGCGAACTGACCAGAGTTCCCCCCGGGCCGGCGACCGCCAGGTGTACGGTGCCGACCGGCTGCCCGTCCTGCGGGTCGGGCCCGGCCACCCCGGTCGTCGCGAGCCCGTACGTCGCGCCCAGCAGCCCGCGCACGCCCTCTGCCATCTGCCGGGCCACCACCGGGTGGACCGGCCCGTACACGTCCAGCAGGCCCTCGTCCACCCCGAGCACCGAGGCCTTCAGCTCGGTCGCGTACGCGGTGACCGAGCCCCGGAAGGTCGCGGACGCCCCGGGGACGTCCACCAGCGCCGCGGCCAGCAGACCCCCGGTCAGCGACTCGGCGACGGCCAGCGTGCCGCCCTCGGCGCGCAGCGCGGCGTGCGCCCGCTCGGCCAGCCGGAAGTCCCGCTCCACCGCGTCCCGCTCCGCCTCCCAGCTCCCCCGTCGCTCAGCGGCCCGACTGCGCCGCGGCCAGTCCCTCGCGGCGCAGTCGCAGCGCCTGCCCGATGTAGTCCAGCGCGGTGCCGACGGTCAGCAGCACCGCCAGCCCCATCAGCACGGCCCGCCCGGTGGCCAGCCAGCCGGTCAGGGCCAGTACGTACATGCCGACCGCCGTGCCCTGGGTCAGCGTCTTGAGCTTGCCGCCGCGGCTGGCCGGGATGACCCCGTAGCGGATCACCCAGAACCGCATCAGCGTGATGCCGAGTTCGCGGGCCAGGATCACCGCGGTGACCCACCAGGGCAGGTCGCCGAGCAGCGAGAGGCCGATCAGCGCCGAGCCCATGATCGCCTTGTCGGCGATCGGGTCGGCGATCTTCCCGAAGTCGGTGACCAGGCCCTTGCGCCGGGCCAGTTCACCGTCGAACAGGTCGGTGATCATCGCGATCGCGAACGAGGCCCAGGCGACCGAGCGCCACTTGGGGTCGTGCCCGCCGTCGGCGAACAGCAGCGCCACGAAGACCGGCACCAGCAGCACCCGGACCATCGTGAGCACGTTGGCGATGTTCCAGACCCCCGGGGTCGACGGCACCGCGGCCACCGGTCTGCCCGGGTGGGCCGCGGCCGGGGCGCCGGGCCCCTTGGTCATTCCCCGACTCCCG
This sequence comes from Kitasatospora sp. NPDC048286, assembly GCF_043201735.1. Classification (NCBI taxonomy): domain Bacteria; kingdom Bacillati; phylum Actinomycetota; class Actinomycetes; order Kitasatosporales; family Streptomycetaceae; genus Kitasatospora; species Kitasatospora sp. NPDC048286. The sequence goes on along the minus strand of NZ_JBICZE010000022.1, from coordinate 15,956 downwards.
AGGTCTTGGGCGACCGCACCTGCTCCAGCGCCTCGGCGATCAGGTCGACGCCCTCGCTGGCGACGACCCTGGCCCGCCAGAACCGGCCGATCTCGGGGGCCTCGACACCGGTGAGGGTGGTCAGGCCGTCGGTCTCCGGGGCCTGGTGGGCGGAGCGGCCCTCGACCACGCCGTCCTCGATCGACTCGATCAGCACCTCGACCTCGGTGCCGATCCGCTGCTCGGCCCGCTGGGCGGTCATCTCCTCGGCCAGTCGGCTCAGCCGGTCCAGCCGGTCGGCGACCACGTCCTCGGCGAGCTTGCCGTCGTAGGTCGCGGCCTCGGTGCCGTCCTCGTCCGAGTAGCCGAAGACGCCGATCGCGTCCAGCCCGGCGTGCGTGACGAAGCGCTCCAGCTCGGCGAAGTCCTCCTCGGTCTCGCCGGGGAAGCCGACGATGAAGTTGGACCGGGCGCCGGCCTGCGGGGCCTTGTCGCGGATGGTCCCCAGCAGTTCCAGGAACTGGTCGGTGGAGCCGAAGCGCCGCATCCGGCGCAGCACGGCGGGTGCCGAGTGCTGGAAGGACAGGTCGAAGTAGGGCACCACGTCGGCGGTCCCGGTCATCGAGTCGATCAGGCCGGGGCGCATCTCGGCCGGCTGGAGGTAGGAGACCCGGACCCGCTCGACGCCCTCGATCGCGGCGATCTCGCCGAGCAGCGTCTCCAGCAGCCGGATGTCGCCGAGGTCCTTGCCGTACGAGGTGTTGTTCTCGCTCACCAGGACGATCTCGCGCACGCCCTGCCCGGCCAGCCACTGGGCCTCGTTCAGCACGTCGGAGGGCCGGCGGGAGATGAAGGAGCCGCGGAAGGCCGGGATGGCGCAGAACGAGCAGCGGCGGTCGCAGCCGGAGGCGAGCTTGACCGAGGCGACCGGGCTGTCGTCCAGCCGCTTGCGCAGGGTGCGCGGGCCGGAGGCGGGGGCGAGGCCGTCGGGCAGGTCGGCGATCGGCTCGGCGGCGGCCTCGGTGCCGTGGCCGGGCAGGGCGACGGCCTCGGCGGCGGACTGCCGCTCGGCCGGGCTGATCGGCAGCAGCTTGCGGCGGTCGCGCGGCAGGTGCGGGGCGTGGTGGCCGCCGGAGAGGATGGTCTGCAGGCGGTCGGAGATGTTGGTGTAGTCGTCGAAGCCGAGGACGCCGTCCGCCTCGGGCAGGGCGTCGGCGAGCTCCTTGCCGTACCGCTCGGCCATGCAGCCGACCGCGACGACGGCCTGGGTGCGGCCGTGCCCCTTGAGGTCGTTGGCCTCCAGCAGGGCGTCGACGGAGTCCTTCTTGGCGGCCTCGACGAAGCCGCAGGTGTTGACCACGGCGACGTCCGCTTCGGCGGCGTCGTCGACGAGCAACCAGCCGTCGGCTTCCAGTCGCCCGGCGAGTTCCTCGGAATCCACCTCGTTGCGGGCGCATCCGAGCGTGACAAGGGCGACAGTACGGCGTTCAGGCATAGGGCCAAGATTAACGCGCGGGCTCCGGTGCCGTTCGCCCCGGAGGCCGCGCGCCTCGGATCAGCTGATCATCAGTGGGCGTTCCGACCCCTGTGGTCAGCCAGCCTGCGGGTCTCCGGGGGTGTACGTGACGTGCACCACCTGCCCGTCCTTGCCGAGGAGACCGAGGTCCTTCCCGTTGACGTACGCGTGCACGGCCCCGCCGTTGCCGAGCACCAGCTTGATCTGCTTGGGGTCGGTGAAGGTCTGGTCCTGGCCGTTGCTGATGTTGTTCTGGAACAGCGACTTGCCGTTGCCGTCCATCGCCGAGACCCAGCTGGTGCCCTCGGCGACCAGCTTCACGGTGACCTTGTCGGCCGGGACGGCGGCGATCGCGGCGGCGCTCGGCGCGGGCGCCGGCGGCTGGACGGCGGGCGTGGACTCGGGGGCCAGCGAGCCGGTCCCGGAACCGCTGGGCAGCGGCGCGCTGGCCGAGCCGGTGGTACCGTGCCCGCCCTTGCCGCTGACCAGGTTGAAGCCGATCAGCGCGACCACGGCGACGATCGCGGCGACCATCGCGGCCGCCCAGTTCGGCCGGCCGCGGCGGGGCACCCTGATCGGGCCGCTGTCGATCAGCTGGGTCGCCGGGCGCTTGTCGGCGGGCGAGCCGCCGTGCGCGGCGTCGTACCGGGCGACCAGTTCCTCGCCGTCCAGGCCGACCACCCGGGCGATCAGCCGGATGTGCCCGCGGGCGTAGAAGTCGCCGCCGCAGCGGGCGAAGTCGTCCCCCTCGATGGCATGGACGATCGGCACCCGCACCCGGGTGGCGGTACTCACCTGGTCCACCGTGAGCCCCGCGTCGATCCGGGCGGTGGACAGCACCCGGCCGATGCTCGGGGCATCGGCCGCCTGCACCGCGTCGTCGGTCGGCTCGACGGACGACGTGGCGTTCTCGCGGTCGGGGGACTTGCCGATGGTCACGGGGCACGCCTTTCGAGCGGATGGCCACCTGCTGGGGAACAGTCTAGGGGCGTGGGCGGATCGTTTCTCAAGCGGAACGGGCCCGAATGCGCGCGCCCTGTCCGACCGGGGTCCGACACTCCGCTGACGAGCCGTCAGCAGAGCCGCGAGGGGAACCCGTCGTCCGCTTTCCGCCGTGTGACGCGACGTACGGACGTTCGGTTCCCCTCACGGCGCCTACCCTCCTCCGAACGAGTGACACCTGGGTCAGGACACGGTCCTGGCCCCGCACGGCCCGGCCCGTCAACCCCGAAGGGTGATCAGCACCCCGTCCAGCTCGTCCGGCTTGACCAGCACGTCGCGGGCCTTGGAGCCCTCGCTCGGGCCGACGATGCCGCGCGACTCCATCAGGTCCATCAGCCGGCCGGCCTTGGCGAAGCCGACCCGGAGCTTGCGCTGGAGCATCGAGGTCGAGCCGAACTGGGTGGAGACCACCAGCTCGGCCGCCTGGATCAGCAGGTCCAGGTCGTCGCCGATCTCCTCGTCGATCTCCTTCTTCGGCCCGCCCCCGACCGTCACGTCGTCCCGGTAGACGGCGGTCAGCTGGTCCTTGCAGTGCTGCACCACCCTGGCGATCTCCGCCTCGGTGACGAACGCGCCCTGCATGCGGATCGGCTTGCTCGCGCCCATCGGCAGGAAGAGCGCGTCGCCCTTGCCGATCAGCTTCTCCGCGCCGGGCTGGTCCAGGATGACCCGGGAGTCGGCCATCGCGGAGGTCGCGAAGGCCAGCCGGGACGGCACGTTGGCCTTGATCAGGCCGGTGACCACGTCCACCGAGGGCCGCTGGGTGGCGAGCACCAGGTGGATGCCGGCCGCGCGGGCCAGCTGGGTGATCCGGACCACCGAGTCCTCGACGTCGCGCGGCGCGACCATCATCAGGTCGGCCAGCTCGTCGACGATCACCAGCAGGTACGGGTACGGCGTCAGCTCGCGCTCGCTGCCCAGCGGCGGGGTGACCTTGCCGGCCCGCACCGCCGCGTTGAAGTCGTCCACGTGCCGGAAGCCGAACGCCGCGAGGTCGTCGTAGCGCATGTCCATCTCGCGCACCACCCACTGGAGGGCCTCGGCGGCCTTCTTGGGGTTGGTGATGATCGGCGTGATCAGGTGCGGGATGCCCTCGTACGCGGTCAGCTCGACCCGCTTGGGGTCGACCAGCACCATCCGCACCTCGTCCGGGGTGGCCCGGGCGAGGATCGAGGTGATCAGGCAGTTGATGCAGGACGACTTGCCCGCACCGGTCGCGCCGGCCACCAGGATGTGCGGCATCTTGGCGAGGTTGGCCATCACCGTGTGGCCCTCGACGTCCTTGCCCATGCCGACGACCATCGGGTGGGTGTCCTCGGCGGCCGTGCGCGAGCGCAGCAGGTCGCCGAGGTTGACCATCTCGCGGTCCCGGTTGGGGATCTCGATGCCGACCGCGGACTTGCCCGGGATCGGGCTGATGATCCGCACGTCCGGGCTGGCCACCGCGTACGCGATGTTCTTGGCGAGCGCGGTGATCCGCTCCACCTTGACGGCCGGGCCGAGCTCGACCTCGTAGCGGGTGACCGTCGGGCCCCGGGTGAAGCCGGTGACCTTGGCGTCCACCTTGAACTCGGAGAAGGTGCCGGTGAGCTGGGCGACCACCTCGTCGTTGAGGGCGCTGCGGGCCTTGGCCGGGCCGCCGCGCTCCAGCAGGTCCAGCGAGGGCAGGGCGTAGGTGATGCCCTCGCCGAGCTGGAGCTGCTCCATCCGCACCGGCGCCGCGCCGTGCTCCTCGGGCGCGCCCGGGCCGCCGCTGCGGGCGGCCGGGACGGCGGGCTCCTCCGGCGGGGCGGTGCGGTCCTGCACCTGGTGCATCATGTCCGCCACCGCGGAGGAGGCGGGCACGCCGTAGACCAGCGCGCCGTCCAGGTCGGCGGCCGCGCCGGCGGCGAGGTCGCGGGTGGCGTACGGGTCCAGCGGCTCCTTGTCCAGGGAGATCCGCTCGGCGTCCTCCGGCTCCTCGGTCTGCTTGCGCCGGCGGCGGCGACGGCGGGCGGCCACCTCGTCCGAGGGGTCGTCGCCGTCCGTGTCCACGGTGAACGGCAGCGCGTCGGGGTCGGCGTCCTCCGGCGGGTCGGTGGACGGCTCGCGCTCCGGCGTGCGCCCCCAGTGCAGCTCGTCCTCGGGCCTGGGCTCGACCACGCCGAGCCGTATGCCGATCCCCCGCACCCGCTCGCCGATCCGGTTGATCGGGGTGGCGGTGACCACCAGCAGGCCGAAGAACGCCAGCAGCAGGAGCAGCGGCACCGCGAGCGCCGGCCCGGCGGCGGCCATCATCGGGGTGGACACGGCCCAGCCGATGATCCCGCCGGCCGCCCGTATCCGGGAGGCGCCGCTGCCCATCATGGGCGCGCCGCAGCCGATGTGGACCAGGCCGAGGACGCCGACCAGCAGCGCGCTCAGCCCGATCATGATCCGTCCGTTGGCCTCCGGCAGCTCCGGGTGGCGCCAGAGCCGGATCGCCATCGCGGCCAACAGGAACGGCACCAGCACGTCGAGCCGGCCGAACAGCCCGGACACCACGGCGGTGGCGCCCTCGCCCAGCCAGCCCTGCGGGGTGAACCAGGTGCCGGCCGCGGTCACCAGCGCGAGCGCGAACAGCAGCAGGCCCACGCCGTCCTTGCGGTGGTCCGGGTGCAGGTTCTTGGCACCGTCGCCGAAGCCCCGGAAGATCGCGGCGATCGGGCTGCCCAGCGCGTTGAGCGCACCCATCAGCACCGACCTGGACGGCTTCGGGGCGGGCGGGGCCGACTTGGCCGCCGTCCGCTTCGCGGGAGCCGCCTTCTTCGCCGCCGCCTTCTTCGCGGGCGGCTTGCCCGGTGCCTTCGCCGCGGCCTTCTTGGACGGTCCCGGACTCGTCTTACGTGCTGCGTTCCCGGGCGTGCGAGTGGCCATGGGTCAGCAGCCTACCGGGGCGGGCGACCAGTGCACATGTGCCCGAGCCCGGGCGCCCGGACGTGTCGCAGACACACCGTCACCCTGACCGGGATTCACCCGGTCGCCGCATCACGACCACCCGGACGGGTGAACCGGCGGCAGGGATCAGGAACTGCCCGGGCGCATCGCGTCCAGGGCCCGGCGCAGCCCCGCGAGCTTGCGCTCCAGGTGCGCGGCGGTGGCGGCCACCCCGGCGTCCTCGCCGCCGTCCAGCTGCTTGCCGAGCGCCTCGGCCTGCTCCTCGACCGCCGCCAGCCGCGCGGACAGCTCGCCCAGCAGCGCGCCGCCGAGGGCCTGCCCGTCGCCGCCCTCCTCCAGCTGCAGGCGCAGCAGCGCCGCCTGCTCCTTCAGCTGGCAGTTCTTCGCGTACAGGTCGACGAAGACGGAGACCTTGGCGCGCAGCACCCACGGGTCGAAGGGCTTGGAGATGTAGTCCACCGCGCCGGCCGCGTAGCCGCGGAAGGTGTGGTGCGGGCCGTGGTTGATCGCGGTCAGGAAGATGATCGGGATGTCCCGGGTGCGCTCGCGGCGCTTGATGTGGGCGGCGGTCTCGAAGCCGTCCATCCCCGGCATCTGGACGTCCAGCAGGATCACCGCGAAGTCGTCGGTGAGCAGCGCCTTCAGCGCCTCCTCACCGGAGGCCGCGCGGACCAGTGTCTGGTCCAGGGCCGAGAGGATCGCCTCCAGCGCCAGCAGGTTCTCCGGTCGGTCGTCGACCAGGAGGATCTTGGCCTTCTGCATCAGGGCTCGCCCTCCTGTCGCCTGCCTGCCGCCCGGTGCAGGCACCCGCGTACTGCCCACCGCTACCCCGGTCATGCTAGCCGCACCCCCTCGCCCGGCACATCGCCCCGTCGTGACCGATCCGGAGCGGCGCGCTGCCAGTGCTCCGGCGCACGCTCAGCAGCGTGTCGCCGTCCGGTCACTGTTCGCAACGATCGGTGACCCTACCCGGTTCCCGGGCCTGACCGCCAGCAAACCGACCGCCCGGCCGGAGTGAACCCCGGGGCCCGGCCCGGGGTTCACTCCTCCCTTCGCGATCACGCGCGGTTCCCGCTCAACCACTCGTGCATGACCGACAGCAGGTGGTCGGTCTCCACCGGCTTGGTGATGTGGTCGGTGGCGCCCGCCTGCAGCGACTTCTCCCGGTCGCCCTTCATCGCCTTGGCGGTCAGCGCGATGATCGGCAGGCCGGCGAACTGGGGCATCCGGCGGATCGCCTCGGTGGTCGCGTAGCCGTCCATCTCCGGCATCATGATGTCCATCAGGACCAGCGCCACGCTCTCGTGCTGCTCCAGCATCTCGATGCCCTCGCGGCCGTTCTCCGCGTACAGGACGGTCAGGCCGTGCTGCTCCAGCACGCTGGTGAGGGCGAACACGTTGCGGACGTCGTCGTCCACGATCAGCACCTGCTGGCCGTCGAAGCGGCGGCCCCCGTCGACCGGGCGGGGCGGGGCGGGCTCCATCGTCCGCGGTCCGGCAGCGCTCTCCAGGGCGGCGCTGCGGCGGCGCTCCAGCGCGCCCCGGCGGCGTTCCTCGGCCAGCTCGCGGACCTCCTGGGCCCAGTGGTCGGCCGGGTTCTCGCCGACCGGCACCGGCAGGCCCACCGGGGTCACCCCGACCGAGGCACGCGGCGTCAGGCCGTTCGGCGCGCCCTGGCGCGGCTCGCCGACGGTCTCCGGGGCCTCGGTGCGCAGCGGCAGGTAGAGCGTGAACGTGGAGCCCTTGCCCAGCTCGCTCTCGGCGTGGATCTCGCCGCCGAGCAGCCGGGCGATCTCGCGGCTGATGGACAGGCCGAGGCCGGTGCCGCCGTACTTGCGGCTGGTGGTGCCGTCGGCCTGCTTGAAGGCCTCGAAGATCTCCCGCAGCTTGTTGCCGGGGATGCCGATGCCGGTGTCGGAGACCGCGAAGGCGATCAGATCGTCGTCCGGGCCCTTGATCGAGCCGGACTCCAGCAGCCGCTCGCGCACGTGCTGCGGGACCTCCGCGCCCGCCGGGCGGATCGAGAAGTCGACGGCTCCGGAGTCGGTGAACTTCACCGCGTTGGAGATCAGGTTGCGCAGCACCTGCTGGAGCCGCTGCTCGTCGGTGTGCAGGGTGACCGGCAGGGCGGGCGAGACCCGGACGGCGAAGTCCAGGTTCTTGTCCAGCGCGACCGGCTGGAAGGTCGCCTCGACGTAGTCGACCAGCTGGACCAGGGCGATCCGGGCCGGGCGGACGTCCATCTTGCCGGCCTCGACCTTGGACAGGTCGAGGATGTCGTTGATCAGCTGGAGCAGGTCGGAGCCCGCGCCGTGGATGGTGTCGGCGAACTCGACCTGCTTGGGCGAGAGGTTGCCCTCGTTGTTGTCGGAGAGCAGCTTGGCCAGGATCAGCAGCGAGTTGAGCGGGGTGCGCAGCTCGTGCGACATGTTGGCGAGGAACTCGCTCTTGTACCGGGAGGCCAGGGCGAGCTGCTCGGCCCGCTCCTCCAGGACCTGCCGGGCCTCCTCGATCTCGCCGTTCTTGATCTCGATGTCGCGGTTCTGCTGGGCGAGTTGCTCGGCCTTCTCCTGCAACTCCTCGTTGGTGCGCTCCAGTTCCTCCTGGCGGGCCTCCAACTCGGCGGACCGCATCGAGAGTTCGGCGGTCAGCCGCTGGGACTCCAACAGCAGGCCCTCGGTCTTGGTGTTGACGCTGATGGTGTTGACGGTGACGCCGATCAGGTCGGCGATCTGGTTCAGGAAGTCCAGCGCGACGGTGGTGAAGGAACTGAAGGTGGCCAGCTCGATCACGCCCAGCAGCCGGCCCTCGAACTGCACCGGAAGCACCACGATGTGGGCCGGGGAGGCCTCGCCGAGCCCGGAGGCGATCTTCAGGTACCCGGGCGGCGCCTCCTTGAGGATGATCGCCCGCTTCTCCACCGCGGCCTGGCCGATCAGCGACTCGCCGGGCCGGAAGGTGGTCGGCATCGCCCGCCGCTGGTAGCCGTAGCTGCCGATCAGGCGCAGCACGGTGTCGTTCTCGTCGTCGTCCTCGGTGATCAGCTCGGCGGTGCGGCCGGCCGGCTGGGCGAGGAAGAAGGCGCCGTGCTGGGCGGAGACCACCGGGGTCAGCTCGGTCATGATCAGCGAGGCGACCGCCTCCAGGTCCCGGCGGCCCTGGAGCAGGCCGGAGATCCGGGCCAGGTTGGTCTTGAGCCAGTCCTGCTCCTGGTTGGTGCGGGTGGTCTCGCGCAGGTTGGCGATCATCTGGTTGATGTTGTCCTTGAGCTCGTCGAGCTCGCCCGCGGCGTCCACGTCGATCCGCAGGCTCAGGTCGCCCCTGGTGACCGCGGTGGCGACCTGGGCGATCGCGCGCACCTGCCGGGTCAGGTTGTTGGCCAGCTCGTTCACCGACTCGGTGAGGTCCTGCCAGGTGCCGTCCACGCCGGGCACCCGGGCCTGGCCGCCGAGCCGTCCGTCGGTGCCCACCTCGCGGGCCACCCGGGTGACCTCGTCCGCGAAGGCCGAGAGCTGGTCGACCATGGTGTTGATGTTCGTCTTGAGCTGGAGGATCTCGCCGCGCGCGTCGACGTCGATCTTCTGCGAGAGGTCGCCGCGGGCCACCGCGGTGATCACCAGCGCGATGTTCCGCACCTGACCGGTGAGGTTGTTGGCCATCTGGTTGACGTTGTCGGTCAGGTCCTTCCAGATCCCGGCCACGCCCGGCACGCTCGCCTGGCCGCCCAGGGTGCCGTCGGTGCCGACCTCGCGGGCCACCCTGGTGACCTCCACCGCGAAGGAGGACAGCTGGTCGACCATGGTGTTGAGGGTCGCGGCGAGCGCCGCCACCTCGCCCTGCGCGTCGACGGCGATCTTCTTGGAGAGGTCCCCACGCGCCACCGCACCGGCGACCTCGGCGATGTTGCGCACCTGTCCGGTCAGGTTCGACGCCATGAAGTTGACGTTGTCGGTCAGGTCCTTCCAGATGCCCGACACCCCGCGCACCCGGGCCTGGCCGCCCAGGATGCCCTCGGTGCCCACCTCGCGGGCGACCCTGGTCACCTCGTCGGCGAACGCCGACAGCTGGTCGACCATGGTGTTGACGGTGGTCACCAGCTCCAGGATCTCGCCCCGGGCGTCGACGGTGATCTTCTTGGAGACGTCGCCGCGGGCCACCGCGGTGGTCACCTCGGCGATGTTCCGGACCTGGCTGGTCAGGTTGTTGGCCATCAGGTTGACGGAGTTGGTCAGGTCCTTCCAGATCCCGGCCACGCCGGGCACGCTGGCCTGGCCGCCGAGGATGCCCTCGGTGCCGACGTCCCGGGCGACCCGGGTGACCTCGTCCGCGAAGGCGCCCAGCTGGTCCACCATCGTGTTGATGGTGTTCTTCAGCTCCAGGATCTCCCCGCGCGCGTCCACCTGGATCTTCTGCGACAGGTCGCCCTTGGCGACCGCGGTCGTCACCTGGGCGATGTTGCGCACCTGATCGGTGAGGTTGTTCGCCATGAAGTTGACGTTGTCGGTCAGGTCCCGCCAGACCCCGGCCGCCCAGGGCACCTGCGCCTGACCGCCGAGCCGTCCCTCGGTGCCCACCTGGCGGGCCACCCTGGTCACCTGCTCGGCGAAGCCGGAGAGCTGGTCGACCATCGTGTTGACGGTGTTCTTCAGCTCCAGCATCTCGCCGCGCGCGTCGACCTCGATCTTCTGCGAGAGGTCCCCGCGCGCCACCGCCGTGGTCACCTGGGCGATGTTGCGCACCTGGCCGGTCAGGTTGTCGGCCATGAAGTTCACCGAGTCGGTCAGGTCCCGCCAGACCCCGGCCACGCCCGGCACCTGGGCCTGACCGCCGAGCCGGCCCTCCGTCCCCACGTCCCTGGCCACCGCGGTGACCTGGGCGGCGAATCCGTTCAGCTGGTCCACCATCGTGTTGACGGTGTTCTTCAGCTCCAGCATCTCGCCGGCCACCTCGACGGTGACCTTGCGGGAGAGGTCGCCCTTGGCCACCGCCGTGGTCACCTGGGCGATGTTGCGCACCTGGGCGGTCAGCCGGCCCGCCATGGTGTTGACCGAGTCCGCCAGGTCCTTCCAACTGCCGGACACGCTGCGGACCTTGGCCTGGCCGCCGAGCTTGCCCTCGGTGCCGACCTCGCGGGCCACCCGGGTCACCTCGTCGGTGAACTCGGAGAGCTGGTCCACCAGCCCGTTGACGGTCCGCCCGATCTTCAGGTACTCGCCGCGCAGCGGGTGGCTCACCCCGTTGCTGTGCAGCGAGCGCAGCTCCATCTTCTGGTCCAGGTCGCCCTCGGCGATCGACGTGAGCACCCGGCCCACCTCGGCCATCGGACGGGCCAGGTCGTCGATCAGCGCGTTGCAGTTGTCGACCGCCGCCATCCAGGCGCCCTCGCCCGCGCCGGTCTCCAGCCGCTCGTTCAGCCGGCCCTCGCGGCCCACCGCCCGCCGCACCCGCGCCAGTTCACCGGTCAGGTGCTGGTTGCGCTCGGCGACCTCGTTGAACACCGCCGCGATCTCGGCCAGCGGCCCGTCCCCCGGGACGGTCAGCCGGCGGCGGAAGTTGCCGTCCCGCATCGCGGTCAGCGCCGACAGCAGCTTGCGCAGCTCGGCGGGCTCCGCGCCACGGTTGTGGCTCGCCCGACGGCCGGCCGCGTTCCGCGGCACGGCCCCGGGGCGCCCACCGCGCGAGGCGGGCGGCGTCGTTCCGGTTGCGTCCTTGGTGGCCGAACTCAACGGGCCCCTCCCACATCGTGAACTGTCCGGTGACCGACCGTGCCGGTGCGGCACGCACCCGGGCACCGACCCGGCTGGGCTGCGTACCGGCGGCCCTCGACGCGCCGGCACCCACACGACCGTACTGCTCGCACCGGCCGTCGCGGACCCCCCAGTCTGGCAGCACTGGCACCGGGTGCACGGCCGGTTGCGCTCGGTTGGTACCGCACCGTCCGAAACAGGGTGGGCAGAATCACCCTCTGGTGCCTGTTTCGACTCCCCGCCCCCACGGGGAACCAAGCGGAAAGTAGGGTGGAGCGCTGCACCGGGCCACGACCCGACCCAGCGCCGCCGATCACCCCGACGGCGCGCACGGGGATTCGGCGCCGCACCCCGGACAGCCAGGGCAAGAGCAGCAGAGGAGAAGTGGCAACGTGGTCACCGCGCGCGCAGCCGCCACCTTCGACCCCGACGGCCGGTCCGCGGCCGCCGCGCGGGGCTTCGTCCGGGACGCGCTGCTCGGCTGGGGCCTGCCCGAGGTCGTCGACGACGCGGTCGTGCTGGTCAGCGAGCTCGTCACCAACGCCGTCGTGCACGCCGGCACCGCCGCGGAGGTCTGCTGCCTGCGCGAGGAGGAGAGCGTCCGGATCGAGGTCACCGACCACCACCCCGAGCGCGGCCTGCCCTCGCTCGGCGACGGTCCGGTCACCGACTCCGACCGCTACGCCGACCCGGACGGCGAGGGCGGCCGCGGCCTGCTGATGTGCTCCGCCCTCGCCGAACGGTGGGGCGTCGAGTACGCGGCCGGCCGCAAGACCGTCTGGTTCCGCCTCACCCTGCCCGCACACGTGCTCGGCACCCGCTACGCCGTTCCCGCCACCCCCGGCAGCGACCTGCCCAGCGGCCCCGGACCGGTGCACGTCGCCGTCGTCCAACTCGACGACGACGGCCGGGTGCTGGCCTGGAACCCGGACGCCGAGGCGCTCTTCCAGTACCCCGCCGCCGCCGTCCTCGGCCGCCCCTGGGCCGACCTCGCGGTCTGGCCGCAGCCCGCGGCCCGCGGCCTGGGCCTGACCGACACCCTGCGGATGGCCCGCTGGGAGGGCGGCTACGGCATCCGCCGCCAGGACGGCCGCGAGGTCGAGGTGTACGGCGTCCAGGTCCGGCTGCGCGACACCGAGGGCGTCCCCTCCACGCTCTGTCTGCTCGTCCTCGAACCCGACAGAGCGGTGCTGCGCTCCCCCGCCCGCGCCCTGCCCGGCGAGCGCCCCGAGCAGGCCGGCCCCCGGCTCGACCTGCTGGCCGGTCCGGTCGCCACCGACGACCTCGACACCCTGCTCCAGCGCACCGTCGAACGCGCCCGCGACCTGCTCGACGGCGACGCCGCGTACCTGCTGCTCACCACCGACGACGAGGCCGAGTTCGAGGTCCGCGCCGCCACCGGCCTCACCGCCGGACACCGCCGGCACGCCCGCTTCCCGGTCGGGACCGGCAACCGCTACGACTCCGCCCGGCTGCCCTCCGTCCACGAGGACCTCTCCGCCCGGCCCACCGGCCTGCCGCTGCTCTCCGACAGCGGCATGCGCTCCCTGATCACCGTCCCGCTCAAGGTCGAGGGCCGGCTGATCGGCTCGCTCGGCATCGCCGCCGCCTTGCCGGGCCGCTACGACAACGAGGACGCGCTGCGCCTCCAGTTCGCCGCCGACCGGGTCGCCCTCGCCGTCGAGAGCACCCGGCTGACCGAGCTCGAACGGCTCCGCCGCGGCTCGCTCTCCTTCCTGGTCGAGGCCTCCGACCTGCTGGCCGGCACCCTCGAACACGAGCAGACCCTCGCCCTGATGGCCCAGATGGCCGTCCCCACCCTCGCCTCCTGGTGCGCCGTCTACACCACCGCCGACCACTCCTCCCCGGCCCGGCTCGCCTTCGTCCTGCACGAGGACGAGGACCGCATCGACCCGCTGCGCGACCTGCTCGACAAGACCCCCGTCCCGGAGACCGGCCCCACCCACGGCGTCCGGTTCTGGACGGCCCCCGCCGACACCGCCGAGGCCGGCGGCCTCACCGACGGCCCGGAACTCGCCGGTCTGCTCGGCGAGACCGTCGTCCTCGCGCTGACCGCCCGCAACCGCGTGATCGGCCTGCTGGCGCTCGGCGTCCCGGCCGGCGTCCGGTTCCGCCAGGAGATCCTCGAACTCGCCGAGGACCTCTCCCGCCGGGCCGCCCTCGCCCTGGACAACTCGCGCCTCTACTCCGAGCGCACCGCCACCAGCCAGGCCCTCCAGCGCAGCCTGCTCCCGCCGGACCTGCCGGAGATCCCCGGCGTCGAGGTGGACGTCTACTACCAGGCGGCCGGCGAGGGCAACGAGGTCGGCGGCGACTTCTACGACCTGTTCACCATCCGCGAGGGCACCTACGGCTTCGCCATCGGCGACGTCTGCGGCACCGGCCCCGAGGCCGCCTCGGTCACCGGCCTGGCCCGGCACTCGCTGCGGCTGCTCGCCCGCGAGGGCCTGGACGCCCCGCAGGTGCTGCGCCGCCTCAACGCGGCCATCCTGGACGAGGGCGCGCGCAGCCGCTTCCTCACCCTGCTCTACGGCGAGCTGACGCCCCGCCCGGACGGCAGCACCGAACTCTCCCTGGTCTGCGCCGGCCACCCGCTGCCGCTGCGGCTGCGCACCGACGGCCAGGTCGACCGCGCCGCCACCCCGCAGCCGCTGCTCGGCGTCATGGACGACCTCGACCTCACCGCCGAACACCTGGTGCTCGCCCCCGGCGAGGTCCTGCTCTGCGTCACCGACGGGGTCACCGAACGCCGCGAGGGCCGCCGGATGCTGGGCGACGACGGCCTCGCCGAGGTGCTCACCGGCTGCACCGGCCTGACCGCCGGCGCGGTCGCGGCACGGGTGCAGCGCGCGGTCGAGCGCTTCGCCCCGGAGCCGCCGTCGGACGACATGGCGATCCTGACCCTGCGGGTGCCCACCCAGCGCAAGGCGTGAGGCCCCCGCGGCTCATGCCGTACTGACGCAGTCACAAATTGTTATATTCACAATGGTACAAGCGGGCCGGGTCGGGTAGACCGATCTCACCGGGAATTCCCCCGGCCGGGGACGCGACCAGCGGGCTCTCCGCAGGCCCGGCACGTCCGACGGCCCATCACCTCCGACCGCGGCCCGCGCACGCTCACCGCCGTGCGCCCTCGGCGCGGTCGCGCGCATCCGCTCATCTCCACCCGCCTCCACTCCTCCTGACGACACCACGGCGTCACCGCGCCCTGCGCGCGCCCAGAGTGAAAGGAGCCTCCGGTGAGCAACGACGCTACCGGGGCAACGAACGCCCGATCCACCGGCGCCGACGCGGGTAACCTCGGCTACCTCGCGCTCGGCCTGACACTGCTCGCCTACGGCCTGCTCTCCACCGGCGTCCTGCACGGCGCCGGCGTCGGGAGCGCGGCCCACCTCGCCCATCTGCTCGGCGGCGTCACCCTCTTCATCGCGGGCCTCTGGCAGCTCCGCGGCGGCGAGGGCTTCACCGGAACCGCCTTCACCAGCCTCGGCGCCTTCTGGGCGACCTGGTCCGCGGCCGGCGGGGCCGGCAAGAACGCCGCCGGCCTCTTCCTGCTGCTCTGGGCCCTGCTCGCCCTCACCCTCACCGCCGCGAGCTGGGGCGCGGGCCTGCTCAGCCGCGTCGTCTACGGCCTGCTGACGGTCTCCCTGCTGCTCTCCGCCATCGCCACCTTCGGCGGCTACGGCGGGCTGGGCAAGGCCGCCGGCTGGATCGCGGCCGTCTCCGGGCTCGCCGCCTGGTACTGGGCCACCTCCCTGCTGAGCAACGGCGCCTGGGGGAAGGTCGCCCTGCCGCTCAGGTGACCTGCTCCAGCCGCTCCTCGGCGGTGCCGCGGGGCCGGACCTCCGCCCCGGCGGAGACCCGGCCCCGTCGGCGTGCCACCAACGCCAGCACGGAGTAGGCGAGGAGCAGGATCGCCACAGCCACGATGCCGTCCGACCAGAAGTGGTTGGCCGTCACCACGACCACCGCCACCGTCAGCACCGGATGCAGCACCATCACCCATCGCAGTGAACTGCCTGACACCCGGATCACCGCGACCGCCGCCAGCACGCACCAGGCGACGTGCACCGAGGGCATCGCCGACAGCTGGTCGGCCACCACCACACCGCCGACCGCGCCGCCGTACACCGACTGCCCGTACTGGGCGGCCACGTCGACGAAGCCGCTCTCCGGCAGCATCCGCGGCGGCGCCACCGGGATGAACTGCACCAGCAGACAGACCGCGGTCGTGATCACCACCGTGTTGCGCACCCACGCGTAGCGCTCGCGGTGCCGTACGAACACCCAGAGCAGGACGACGAGCATCACGGCGAAGTGCATGACCGCGTAGTAGTAGTTCGCCAGCCTCACCAGCACCGGGTAGGGCGTGACCGCCTTCTGCCAGGAGGCCTCGTCCGGCAGCCCGATCACCTGCTCGGTGTGGTGGATCCAGCTCGCACGGTCCAGCGCGTGGTCCGTACTCATCACCGACAGGTGCCCGACCAGCTGCCAGAGCGCGAACAGTGCCAACAGCGTGCCGGCCTCCCGCAGCAGCGCGGACAGCGCCGGCTTCCGTCCCTTCGCCGCGGCGTACGCGCCCGCATGGAGACCGACGGCGGCGGCCCCGGCGGACTGCCAGGTCAGGGTCAGGTTCTGCATTGGCAGAGGGTAACGCAAAAAGCCCCTTCCCGGATGGGAAGGGGCTTTTCGGAAGAATTGTTCGGCGGCGTCCTACTCTCCCACAGGGTCCCCCCTGCAGTACCATCGGCGCTGTGAGGCTTAGCTTCCGGGTT
>NZ_JBICZE010000021.1:0-160781 GCF_043201735.1 Kitasatospora sp. NPDC048286 | reverse complement strand
CCGGGGGAGCAGGCCTCCTCCGGACGCGGGCTGATGCTGGTCGAGGCACTCGCGGACTCCTGGGGCGTGGGGGCGCGGCGGGCCGGCGCACGGGTGTGGTTGGTGGTGGGCCGGGGGGGGTCGGCGGCGGGGGGGGGGGGGTGGGCGCGCGGGGGGGCGCCGCGCGCCACCGGGGGGCCGGCGACCCGGTGCCGTCGACATGCAAGGAGCGCAGAGCCGTGATCGCAGCCTTTTCGGTGACCCCGCTGGGGATCGGCGAGGACGTGGGGGAGGCGGTGGCCGCCGCCGTCCGGGTGGTCCGGGAGAGCGGACTCCCGAACCGCACGGACGCGATGTTCACCAGCATCGAGGGGGAGTGGGACGAGGTGATGCCGGTGATCAAGGCGGCGATCGAGGCGGTGAAGGTCCACAGCAACCGGGTCAGCACGGTCATCAAGATCGACGACCGGGCCGGGGTCACCGACGGCCTCACCGCCAAGGTCGCCTCGGTGGAGCGCCACCTGGCCGCGGGCGACCCGTCGGACCGGTGACGTCGGACGGGCGGTCAGGCCGGCGTCAGCGGTCAGACCGTTGACGTCGGCCGGGCCGCCGGTTCGGCCGATGCGGCCGGGGTTCGGCGGGTGAGCAGGCGGTCCAGGGCGTACGGGCCGGAGCCGAGCACCGCGATGGCCAGGAAGGCCCAGCAGAACATCACCGCGAGCTCGCCCCCGTTCTGCAGGGGCACCAGGGCGTGCTCCTGGTGGACGGTGAAGTAGGCGTACGCCATCGAGCCGGAGCAGAGCAGGGCGGCCACCCTGGTGCCGGCGCCGAGCAGCACCAGGGCGCCGCCGACCAGCTGGATCAGCGCGGCCCACCAGCCGGGCCACTGGCCGAGCGGGATGGTGCCGCCGCCGCCCTTGGCGCCGCCGAGCACGCCGAACAGCGAGGACGCGCCGCGGCAGATGAACAGCAGGCCGACGACGATCCGGAACGCCGTCAGCACGACGGGTCTGGCGGCGTCGACGGCCTGCCGGGTGTGGGTGGGACGGTGTGCGGGCATGCGAAGCGCCTCCTGTGGGGGGAGGAGGTGGATGGGATCGGTAGGGTAGCTATGGTCTAGTCCACTTGGCAATGCTCCGTCAGAGATCAGGTATGGACCAATAGTTGGCCTTTCTTGACCGATCGATCCGGAAAGGGCTATCGTTCCCGGCATGGCGCGAACGAAGGAATTCGACCCGGACGCGGCGCTGCAGGCGGCCCTGGAGCTGTTCTGGCAGCGCGGCTACGAGGCAACCTCGATGGCCGATCTGGTCGAACGGCTCGGCATCGCCCGGGCCAGCGTCTACGCGACCTTCGGCAGCAAGCGCGAGCTGTACCTGCGGGCGCTGGAGCGTTACTGCGAGCAGAGCGACTCGGCGCGGATGCTCGAACTCTCCCAGCCCGGCCCGGCGCTGCCCGCGGTCAGGGCACTGGTCCGCCAGTACGCCGAGGTGGGCGAGGGGGAGGCCCGGCGCGGCTGCTTCGTCACCAACACGGCGGTCGAGCTGGCCCCGCACGACCCGGACGCGTCCCGCCGGGTGGAGGCGAGCCTGGACCGCCTGGAGACGCTGCTCACCGCGGCCCTGGTGCGGGCCGAGGCGCAGGGCGAACTGCCCGTCGGGCGGGAGCCCCGGGCGCTCGCCCGGATGCTGGTGGTGCTGCTCCAGGGCATCCGGGTGGTGGGCAAGACCGCCGACGGCGGGGCCCGGGCGCGGGCCGCCGCCGAGCAGGCGCTGGCGCTGCTGGACTGACGGCCGGCCGGTGCGGGCCGGCGTCTTCTGCTGTGCTCATTCTGAACCGAATGGTCTATATAGGGGGGAGGGTTTTACATGGCCGCCATCACTACCGGCCGGTACGGCTTCGCGCTGCTCGGCGTCGTCCAGGCGGTACTGATCTTCACCATCACGATCCTGACCGTGCCACTGCCGCTGGTGGCGCGGGAGTTCGGGCTCGGCCCGTCCGGAGTGCTGCTGCTCAGCGCCGCCTACGGGCTCTCCTTCAGCTCCCTGTTGCTGCTCGGCGGAAGACTGGCGGACCGGCACGGCGGGCGTCCGGTGCTCCGCGCGGGCCTGGCACTGCTCGCCGCCGCCTCGATCGCCTGCGCCCTCGCGCCCGGTTACCCCGTCCTGCTGGCGAGCCGCTTCGTGCAGGGCGCGGGCGCCGCCCTCGCCGCCCCGGCCGCCGTCGCGGTGGTCCGGGTGCTGCATCCCGAACCGGCCGCCTACCGCCGGGCGATGGCCACCTGGGGAGGCCTGTCGGTGCTCGGCGCCACCGCCGGCAGCGTGGTCTCGGGCGCGGTCGCCGCCGCCGTCTCCTGGCGCTGGCTGTTCGCGGTGCCCGTACTCGTCGCCCTGGCCGGCCTCGCCCGCTCCGCCGCCCTGCCCGCCGCCGCCCCCGCCGGCACCCGCCCCGCACTGGACCTGCGTGGGGCGGCCCTCGCCACCGCCGGTGTCTGTGCGGCGAGTTACGCCCTGGTCGGCTCCACCGAGCACGGCTGGCACAGCCCCGGGACGTACGGCCCGCTGGCCGCCGGGCTCGCCCTGCTGATCGTCTTCGCCGCCGCCGAGCGCCGCACCGCCGACCCGCTGCTGCCGCCCGGCTTCCTCGCCGACCGGCGCCGCGCCACCGCACTCGCCGCCGTCATGGCCACCGCCGCCGGCACCGCGCTCACCTTCGTCCTGCTCTCGCTCTACCTCCAGCAGCTGCGCGGCTGGAGCGCCGCGGCCACCTCCGCCGCCTTCCTGCCGTACGCGGCGGTCCTGCTGCTCTCCGGCCGGCTGGCGGGCCCGCTGACCGTCCGGTACGGGCCGCCGGCGGTCACCGCCGGCGGCCTCGCCGTGGCGGCCGCCGGACTCGGCCTGCTGGCCGGGCTCGCCCCCGACAGCGGATACGCCCTCGGCCTGCTGCCCGGACTGCTCCTGCTGCCCGCCGGCGCCGCCGCGGCCTTCGCCGGTGCGGCCGTGCTCGCCACCGGCGGGGTGCCGCCCGAGCGCACCGGGCTGGCCGCGGGGGTGTTCAACACGGCCATGGAGCTCGGCCCCACCGCCGGGTTGGCCGCCCTGATGGCGCTCGCCGCCACCCGCCCGAGCGTCGTCGGCGGCTACGCCGCGGCCTTCGCGGCGGCCGCGGTGGGGCTGGCGCTCACCGCCGTCGCGGTCGCCGCCCTGCCCCGGAGCACCAAGCCCAACGGAAGCACCGTCCCCGACCGGACCACCATGCCCAACGGGACCACCGTCCCCGACCCGACCACCATCCCCAGCGCAACCGAACACGCCAACCACATCGAGGAGTTCACCCCATGACCACGCGTTTCGCCGACAAGTCCGTCCTGGTCACCGGCGCCGGCAGCGGCATCGGCCGGGCCATCGCGCTCGCCTTCGCCGAAGAGGGCGCCCGGGTGGCGGTCGCCGGCCGCACCGCCGGGCCGCTCACCGAGACCGTCGAGCTGATCGAGCGGGCCGGCGGCAAGGCGGTCGCGCTCACCGGCGACGTGACCATCGCCCAGGACGCCGCCCGGCTGGTCCGGGAGACCGTCGAGCTGTTCGGCGGCCTGGACGTCGCCGTCAACAACGCCGGAGTGTTCGGTGCGGCCGGCCCGGTCGCCGAGATCGACGAGGCCGAGTGGCAGCGGTTGATCGGCACCAATGTCACCGGCACCCTGCTCGCCATGCAGGCGCAGATCGCCCACCTGCGGGCCCACGGCGGCGGCGCGATCGTCAACGTCTCGTCCAACCTGGGCATCCACCGGCGGGTCGCGGGCGTCGGCGCCTACGCCGCCAGCAAGGCCGCGGTCACCGTGCTGACCCGGGCCGCCGCCCTCGACCACATCGCCGAGGGCGTGCGGATCAACACCGTCAGCCCCGGCGCGGTGGACACCCCGATGTCCTCCCGGCCGGGCGAGGACGCCGGGGCCAAGGCCGAGCGGATGAGGGCCGAGGTCCCGGTCGGCCGGGTCGGCGCGACCGAGGAGGTGGCCGCTGCGGTGCTGTACCTGGCCTCGCCGGAGGCGGGTTACACCGTCGGCAGCGACCTGGTGCTGGACGGCGGCTCCTCCGCCTGACCGGGCTCCTCCGCCGCGATCGCCGCCGGGCTCACTCGCCCAGCCACTCCCCGGGCACCGCCTCGTAGAGCGCCTCCAGCGCCTGCGGGGTGCGTGCCCGGGCCACCACCCAGGCCCCCTCGGCCACCCCGATCAGCGCCTCCGGCCCCTGGTACCAGCGGAAGTTGCGGCCGAGCGCAGGCAACTCCCGTAGACCGACCGGCAGTTCGTCCTCCAGTTCGAGGAAGTCGGTCAGCTCGTGGTCCTCCAGCAGCTTCTCCATCAGCGCCATCGCCGCGGCCGCCGTCGAGAAGCTCTCCTCCCAGGGCTCCCACCGCTCCTGCGACTTGTCCGCCAGGTCGAGCCGGCCCACCGTCGGTGGGTCCTCCCGGTCGAGGTCGTCCAGCAGCACACCCCAGTGCGCGCAGCCCTGGTTCTCCGCCCGGTACACCAGCGCGCCGTCCAGCACGTACAGCTCCGTCGGGGTCAGCAGCACGTCCTGGCTGCTGGTCAGGTCCGCCCGGCGGCCGAACAGCCGGTACGCCTCGCGCAGCGCCACCGGCAGCCGCAGGCCGAGGCGCAGCTCGGCGGCGTCCAGCTCCGCGTCCGTGAAGCCGTCGCCCGGGCCCAGCGGCTCGCCCCAGTACGCGGCGAAGGCTCTGACGAGCGCCCAGGCGCCCGGGCGGGAGCGCACACTTTCGGCCATTGCAGCCGGGATGTCGAATTCCGTTTCGTCCACCCGCGCACCGTACGCCACCCCTCCGACAGCGCGGTGAACCGCCGGACTGCCCGCCCAACTGGCCCTCCGCCGCCCGTTCGCCACCCCTCCGCCGCCCGTCCGCGCACGACCGGCCGAATCTGACGCGAACGCGTAATCCCGGTGACACCCGTTGATCACCACGAGGTTTCCGGGCCGTCGATCGGGCAAGACACGGTTTCGGCCTGAACCGACATCACGAAAGGCGGACGCGCGAAAGATGCCGACCGCACCGCACACCGCGGCCCTCCAGGGCCGCCGCCCACGAGCGCACCGGGGAGGACGCTGGGGCGAACACGGGCTCGCCTGGGCCTTCCTGCTGCCGTCCCTGGTGGTCTTCGTCCTCTTCATCGGCTACCCGCTGGGGCGGACCATCTACCTCAGCGGGCACGCCAACGACCTCTTCGGCGCGCCCTCGCGCTACGTGGGGACGAAGCACTACACCGACCTGTTCGCCTCGGCCGACTTCGGCCGCACCCTGACGACCACGGCGCTGTTCACGCTGATCACCGTGGTTCCCGGGGTGCTCGGCGCGCTGGCGCTGGTTCTGCTCCTGGAGAACCGGATCCGCGGCGTGCGGCTGCTGCGCTCGGCCTTCGCACTGCCCTTCGCGTTCTCGGTGGCCAGCGCATCGGTGGTGTTCGCGGTGTTCTTCAACCCCGCCAGCGGGGTGCTCAACGGCCTGCTCTCGCACGTCGGCCTCGGCCCGGTCGGGTGGTTGACCGACTCCCGCTACGCGCTGTTCTCGGTCGCCGTCACCACGGTGTGGATGAACCTCGGCTACAACGTGCTGGTGCTCTCCGCGGGCATCGGGTCGATCCCGGGCGAGGTCGTCGAGGCGGCCCGCATCGACGGCGCCTCCGGCCTGCGGCTGGCCCGTTCGATCACCATCCCGATGCTCGGTCCGAACCTGTTCTTCCTGACCGTGGTCTCCACCGTCCACGCGCTCCAGAGCTTCGGCCAGATCCACATCCTCACCAAGGGCGGGCCGGACGGCTCCACCCGGACCCTCGTCTACTCCGTCTACGAGAAGGCCTTCGCCTACGGCTCCAGCGACTTCGGCACCGCGAGTGCCCAGGCCGTGGTGCTGCTCGTGGTCGTCCTCGCCTGCACGGCCGTCCAGTTCGGCGTCCTGGAGCGGAAGGTGCACTACGCGTGACCACCCTGACCACCGAGGCCGAGAAGACGGCGGCCGGGGCGCCCCGCCCGCGCGCCCGCGCCCTCGCCGGGCGCTCCCCCCGCGACCTGCTCGGCCGCGCCGCCGTCTACCTGCTGCTCGCCGTCGCCGTCGTCACCGTGGCCTTCCCGGTCTACTACGCGATCGCCGGCGCCTTCATGGGCCCGTCCGAACTCTCCTCCTACCCGCCGGCCCTGGTGCCCCACTCGGTCACCGGCCGGAACTTCTCCGGCGCCGTGGAGGCCATCCCGCTGGCCCGCCAGTACGCCAACTCCGCGATCGTGGCGACGGTCATCACCCTCGCCCAGCTGTTCACCTCGATCCTCGCCGCGTACGCCTTCGTCTTCCTGCCGATGAAGGCGCGGGCCGTGGTGTTCGGGGTGTTCCTGGCCACGCTGATGGTCCCCTGGGAGGCCATCATCATCCCCAACTACCTGACGCTGTCCGGCTGGGGGCTCGGCAACACCTACTTCGGCCTGGTGCTGCCCTTCCTGGCCTCCGGCTTCGGCACCTTCATGCTGCGCCAGGCCTTCCGGCAGCTGCCCGGCGAACTGCGCGACGCCGCCCGGATCGACGGGGCCGGCCACTGGCGCTTCCTGTGGCGGATCGTCGTCCCGCTCAACAAGCCGGCCCTCGCGGCGCTGTCGATCTACGTCTTCCTGTCGGCCTGGAACCAGTACTTCTGGCCGCTGATCATCACCCGCACGGCGAACATGCAGACCCTCCAGATCGGTCTGACCTCGCTGCGCGACTCCGAGATGGCCGACCCCGGGCTGATCCTGGCCGGCGTCGTGCTCTCCCTGCTGCCCACCCTCGCCCTGGTGGTCTTCGGCCAGCGCTTCATCGTCCGCGGCCTGACCGCGGGCGCCGTCCGCTGACCCGCTTCCCGTCCACGACCCCGCTTTCCCGGATAGAGAGAGAACCCTCGTGAAGAAGAGTGCGCGCGCGCTCGCGGCCCTGCTGGTGGCCGGCCTGTCCCTGACCGCCTGCAGCTCCAGCGGCTCCGGTTCCGGCTCCGGCGGCTCCTCCGACGCCGGCGCGCCCGGCGCCCAGGCCCTCGACCAGGCCTCCGGTGTCACCACCGTCGAGTTCTGGCACTCGATGACCGGCAAGAACGCCGACGTGCTGAACGGCCTGGTCAGCCAGTTCAACGCCGCCCACCAGGGCAAGATCGAGGTCAAGGCGGAGTTCCAGGGCAAGTACGACGAGCTGGTCACCAAGTACAAGGCGGCGGTGCAGCAGAAGGGCACCCCCGCCCTGGCGCAGGTCTACGACATCGGCACCCGGTTCATGATCGACTCCAAGCAGACCGTCCCGGCCCAGGCCTTCGCCGACAAGGACGGCTACTCGCTGGACGACCTGGACGCCAACATCCGCAACTACTACTCGGTCGGCGGCAAGCTCCAGTCGATGCCGTTCAACTCCTCGATGCCGCTGCTCTACCTGAACACGGACGCCTTCAAGGAGGCCGGCCTCGACCCGGCCCAGGCGCCCAAGAACCTCGACGAGCTGGGCGAGCTGGCCAAGAAGCTCACCAAGAAGGACGCCGACGGCAAGACCGTCCGGTACGGCTTCGGCGCCGCCATCTACGGCTGGTTCGTCGAGCAGCTGCTCGCCGAGTCCGGCGCCATGTACTGCGACAACGACAACGGCCGCGGCAACAAGGCCGGCAAGGTCGTCTTCGACTCCGCCCAGGGCGCCCGGATCGTCCAGTGGTGGGCCGACCTGGTCAAGGGCGGCTACGCCGCCAACACCGGCCGCACCACCGACGACGCCCAGGCCGCGTTCAAGGCCGGCACGGTCGCGATGCACCTGGAGTCCACCGGCGTGCTGCGCGGCTACACCGAGGCCGCGAAGTTCGGCGTCGGCACCGCGGCCTTCCCGAAGGTCACCGCCGCCGACCAGGGCGGCCCGGTGATCGGCGGCGCCTCGCTGTGGATCAGCGGCCCCGGCCACTCGGACGCCGAGAAGCGCGCCGCCTGGGAGTTCGAGAAGTTCGTCTCCGCCCCCGAGCAGCAGGCCGTCTGGCACACCGGCACCGGCTACTTCCCGGTCAACACCAAGTCCCTGGACGACCCCAAGGACAAGGAGTGGGTGGCCAAGTACCCGCAGTTCCAGACCGCGATCGACCAGCTGAAGGCCACCAAGCCGACCCCGGCCACGGCCGGCTGCCTGCTCGGCGTGATGCCGCAGGCCCGCAAGGGCGTGGAGACCGCGATCGAGCAGACCATCGCGGGCACCAAGCCGGCCCAGCAGGCCCTGGCCGACGCCGCGAAGGAGCTGCAGCCGGCGATCGAGAGCTACAACAGCTCGGTCGGCTGAACCCGCCACGGCTCAGCGCCGCCACGACGACGGCCCGCCCCGCGCACCGCGCGCGGGGCGGGCCGCCGCCGTTCAGGCGGAGAGCGCCTCGCCGCTCTCCGGGGGCGCGCACGCGGCCGCCAGTTCGTCCAGCGAGAGGTCGAGCGCGAAGGCCAGCGCGGCGATGGTGAAGAAGGACGGTGTCGGTGCCCGGCCCGTCTCGATCTTCCGCAGCGTCTCCGCCGAGACGCCCGCCACCGCCGCCACCTCGACCATGCTGCGCTCGCCGCGCGCCTCGCGCAGCAGCGCCCCGAAGCGCTCGCCGCGATCGCGCTCCCACGGGGTCAGCGGAGTCCTCACCATGCCGACGAGTCTAGGGCCTGTCCTTCCCGGGCCGACCCCTGCGGCACCGTCGGGCGGTGCCGACCACGTCATCGACCGTGATA
Source organism: Kitasatospora sp. NPDC048286 (assembly GCF_043201735.1). Lineage (NCBI taxonomy): Bacteria > Bacillati > Actinomycetota > Actinomycetes > Kitasatosporales > Streptomycetaceae > Kitasatospora > Kitasatospora sp. NPDC048286. The sequence continues at coordinate 152,043 of NZ_JBICZE010000021.1, read as the reverse complement.
CAAATACCGGTATAAGAATTGGATCCAGGAGGGATGCGCCATGGTCGAACTCAAGTCGGACGCCGGGCTGGCCGCGATGCGCGAGGCCGGGCGGGTGGTGGCGGACGCACTGGCGGCCGTCCGGGAACAGGCCGCGGTCGGCGTCAGCCTGCTGGAGCTGGACGAGGTGGCGCGCGGCGTGCTCAAGGCCGCCGGAGCCTCCTCGCCGTTCCTCGGCTACCGCCCCGCCTTCGCGCCCGTCCCGTTCCCGGCCGTCATCTGCGCCTCGGTGAACGACGCCGTGGTGCACGGCATCCCGGACGGCTACCGGCTGCGCGACGGCGACCTGGTGAGCATCGACTGCGGCGCCGTCCTGGACGGCTGGGCCGGGGACTCGGCGGTCAGCTTCACCGTCGGAACCGCCCGCCCCGAGGACACCGCCCTGATCGAGACCACCCGGCGCGCCTTGGAGGCGGGCATCGCCGCCGCCGTCGTCGGCAACCGGACCGGGGACATCGCCCACGCCATCGGCACCGTCGCCCGCGCCGGCCGGTACGGCCTGCTGGACGGCTACGGCGGCCACGGCATCGGCCGCCGGATGCACGAGGACCCGCACGTGCCCAACGAGGGCCGCCCGGGCCGGGGCTACCCGCTGCGCCCCGGTCTGGTGCTGGCGATCGAGCCGATGCTGCTGGCCGGCGGCCGCGACGACCACCGCACCGATCCGGACGGCTGGACCCTGCGCACCGTCGACGGCCGCCGTGCCGCCCACATCGAGCACACCGTCGCCGTCACCGAGGACGGCCCGCGCGTCCTCACCCTGCCCTGATCCGACCGGGCACCGCCGTCGACCACCCTGTCCGGGTGGGCCCGGAGGCCGTCCGGCCGGGGTGACGGAGGACACGCGGTGGTGCCCCGGTGGCCCGGAGTACCGTGCGGGGCATGAGTGATCAGGCCTTCAGCACACGCATCACCGTCCGCGGCTACGAGACCGACTCGCAGGGTCACCTCAACCAGGCGGTCTACCTCCAGTACGCCGAGCACGCCCGCTGGGAGTACCTCCGGGCGGCCGGGATCCGCCAGACGGACCTGGTGGCCGAGGGCGTCGGCCCGGTGGTCCTGGAGACCACGGTCAAGTACCTGCGGGAGCTGCGCGCGGGTGACTCGGTGGAGGTCGGCTGCTCGTTCACCTGGCGGGACGGCAAGACCTTCCAGCTGGTGCAGCGGCTGGTCCGCGAGGACGGCGTGCTGGCCGCCGAGATCACCGGCGTCGGCGGCATCCTCGACCTGAAGGAGCGCAGGCTGGTCGCCGACCCGCGCGAGCCGCTGCGCGCCCTGGCCGCCGACCCGGGCCTGCTCGGCCTCTGAGTCGGCACCCGGTTCCGCCCCCACCATCCTCCGCGGCCGGAGGCTGCCCCTGCAGCGGTCTCCACCCCTTCCCGGGGGCTTTCCCCACCCCCGACCGACCCGCTGTCCGGATGGGCCCAAGTTCCCTGCCACGGCAGGCTCTTGGACATGTCGAAACCCATCCGCACCATCACCGCCGCGGTCACCGCGGCCGCCGCCCTCGCCGTCACCGCGCTGAGCGCCGCACCCGCCGGGGCGGCCGACGTCCCGAAGCCCGGGAACGACCGCCTCGCCTGGAGTTCCTGTCCGGGTGCCCCGGCCGACAGCCCTCAGCGCTGCGCCGAGGTCACCGTCCCGCTGGACTACGCCGACCCGAACGGCCCCCGCATCACCCTCGCCGTCTCCCGGATCGCCGCCGCCGAACCCCGAGTGCGCCGCGGCGTCCTGCTGGCCGTCCCCGGCGGGCCGGGCGGCTCCAGCCTCGACCTCGTCACGGGCATGGCCGGGCGTCTGCCGCAGTCCGTCCGCGACCGCTACGACGTGGTCGGCTTCGACCCGCGCGGCGTCGGCCGGTCCACCCCGGTCAGTTGCGGTCTGGACACCGCCGACCTGGCGATGGTCAAGGTGCATCCCTGGCCGGCCGTCGACGGCTCGATCGACGGGAACCTGGCCACCTCCCGCCGCGTCGCCGAGGCCTGTGCCCGCAACGGCGGCCCGGTGCTGCGCAGCATCTCCACCGCCAACGAGGCGCGCGACATCGACAGCATCCGCCGCGCCCTCGGCGAGCACAGGCTGTCCGCCTGGGGCGTCTCGTACGGAACCTACGCGGGCGCGGCCTACGCCACGATGTTCCCCGAGCACACCGACCGGATCGTGCTGGACAGCAACGACGACCCGGATCCGACCCGGGTGGGGCGCGGCTGGCTGGACAACTACGGCCAGGGGGTGGAGGACCGCTTCCCCGACTTCGCCGCGTGGGCGTCGGACCCGGGCAACCAGGACCGGCTCGCGGACACCCCCGAGGAGGTCCGCCCGCTCTTCCTCGACCTCGCGGCCCGCCTCGACCGGGCCCCGCTGCCCTGGGAGGGCGCCAACCCGGCGGAGCTGAACGGCAACGTGCTGCGCGAGGCCCTGCTGTCGAGCCTGTACTCGAAGGCCAGGTTCCCGGACCTCGCCCGGCTGATGCTGGCCGGACTCGGCCGTGGTGAGCTGCCCGCCCCGCCGAAGCCGAGCGAGCGGGACCTCCAGGCGGTGCAGAACACCCTTGCCGTCACGGTCGGCACCCTGTGCAACGACGTCCGGTGGCCCACCGATCCGGCCGGCTACGCGAAGGCCGTCGAGTCGGACCGCGCCGCCCGTCCGCTCACCGCCGGCCTGCCGGTGAACGTGATGCCCTGCGCCTTCTGGCCGTTCGCCCCCGCCGAGCCGCCGGTGCGGGTCACCGACCGCGGCCCGGCGAACGTGCTGCTGGCGCAGAACCTGCGCGACCCCGCCACCCCGTACTCCGGTGCGCTCAAGCTGCGGGCGGCGTTCGGGAAGCGCGCCCGGATGGTGGTGGCGGACGCGGGCGGTCACGGCATGTACCGGTTGAGCGGGAACGCCTGTGCCGACGGGGTGGTGACGGACTACCTGACCACCGGCCGCCGCCCGGCCGGGGACGTCCTCTGCCAGGCAGGCTGAGCGACCGGCAGGGGGAGCGGGGAGCGGCGCGCGGGGGCAACGGGCCGTGGACGAACGGCCCTTGCCCCGGCGTGCGCGCCCGTTCGACGCTCGGGAATGAGTCGAATCCGTCGCGATTTTGTGACAATCCTTCGCCAACACCCGTCCCCCAGGGCCTGTTCACGGCCGTAGTGTTCGATCTATGTCACCGAAGAGCCGCATACCCGCCGCCTCGGACCCGGGCGACACCTGGGTGCCCCGCCCGAGGCGCCGCGAGACCCCGCTCGGCATCCTGGGCCACGCGGCCACCTTCCTCGGCGCCAGCGTGCTGGGCGGCATCCTGGTGGCGGGCCTGATCCTTCCGGCGGCCGGGGCGGTCGGACTCGGCGCGAAGAACGGCGTCGAGGGCTTCGAGAGCATCCCCGACGACTTCAAGACCCCGCCGCTGAGCCAGGCGACGCAGATCTTCGACGCCGGCGGCGGCCTGATCGCCAAGGTCTACGAGCGCGACCGCACCGTCATATCCGCCGACCAGATGTCCCCGCTGATCCGCACGGCGCAGGTCGACATCGAGGACGCCCGCTTCTACGAGCACGGCGCCGTCGACCTCAAGGGCGTCCTGCGCGCGATCACCAAGAACGCGGAGAGTGGAGCCGCCGTCCAGGGCGCCTCCACGCTCACCCAGCAGTACGTCAAGAACGTCAACGTGGAGAAGGCCGGCGACGACGCGGACGCCGTGCGCGAGGCGCAGCGCAAGACCCTCGGCCGCAAGATCCAGGAACTCCGGTACGCCATCAAGCTGGAGGAGGACCTGACCAAGGAGCAGATCCTCACCAACTACCTCAACATCACCTTCTACGGCCACCAGGCCTACGGCATCCAGGCCGCCTCCCAGCGCTACTTCGGCAAGGATGCCAAGGACCTCAGCCTGCCCGAGGCGGCCATGCTCGCCGGGCTGGTGCAGAACCCGTCCCAGTACGACCCGAAGCTGCACCCGGTGGCCGCCCAGAAGCGCCGCGACACCGTGATCGACAAGATGGTGGAGAACAAGCACATCACCGCCGACCAGGCGAAGGAGGCGAAGGCGGCCCCGCTCGGCCTCAACTACCAGGACCCGCGCAACGGCTGCATCACCGCGCAGGCCGGCATGGGCTTCTTCTGCGACTACGTCCGCCACGTCGTCAAGCAGGACCCGACCTTCGGCAAGAGCGCGGCCGAGCGCAAGCGGCTCTGGGACACCGGCGGCCTGAACATCTACACCACCCTGGACCCGGAGAAGCAGGCCGCCGCCCAGAAGGCCGTTTCCACCAAGGTGTACGTCACCGACCCGGTCTCGGCCGCGATGACGATGGTCGAGCCCGGCAGCGGCAAGATCCTGGCGATGGCCCAGACCCGCCCGTACGGCCTGGCCAAGGAGAAGAACGAGACCGTCGTCAACTACAACGTCGACGCGGCGATGGGCGGCGGCATCGGCTTCCAGCCCGGCTCCAACTTCAAGCCGATCGTGGCCGCCGCCGCCCTGGAGGCCGGTCTGCAGCCCACCCAGCGGTACGACTCGCCCAACCGGATGGACTGGCCGACGATGCGGACCTGCGACGGCACCTGGAAGAACCTCAGCAAGGGCAAGAAGGAGGGGACCATCCCCAACGAGAGCGCCTCCGAGGTGGGCCCGTACGAGCTCAAGCAGGCCATGGCGCTCTCCGTGAACACCTACTTCGTGCAGATGGAGCAGGAGATCGGCCTCTGCGCGGTCAAGCAGATGGCCAACAAGCTGGGTGTGGCCGGAAAGGCCGACGGCTCGCCGCTGTCGGAGGTGCCCGGGCTCGGCCTCGGCACCGAGGAGGTCACCCCGCTCACCATGGCGAACGTGTACGCGACCTTCGCCGCCCGGGGCACCTACTGCGCGCCGCTGGCGATCAACCGGATCACCACGGTGGGCGGCACCGACGTCCCGGTGCCCCCGGCCCGGTGCACCCCGGCGATGTCCGAGGACACCGCGGACGTGATCAACAGCGTGCTGCTCGGGGTGACGGAGAAGGGCGGCACCGCACGGGACCTCGGCCTGGACGACCGCCGCCAGATCGCCGGCAAGACCGGGACCACGGACGAGAAGAAGTCGGCCTGGTTCACCGGCTACACGGGCAACCTGGCCGGCTCGGTCTGGCTGGGCAGCCCGGGCACCAAGGTGCCCATGCGCAACATCCGGATCGGCGGCACCTACCAGGCGGAGGTCTTCGGCGCCACCGGCCCCGGGCCGATCTGGCAGAAGGCGATGAGCGACGCGGTGCGGAACATGCCGGAGAAGGACTTCACCACCGTCTACATCCCGGACCCGGTGCGACGGGACCCCAACTGCACCACCTCCAGCGGCTCGCCGGGCTCGGCCACCTGCACCGGCGCCCCCGCCACCGGGAGCCCGACGAACGGCGGCCGGCCGCGCGGCGTCAACCCGGCCCCGGGCCGCACCGGGTCGCCCGTCCCGCCCGGCGCCACCGACCCCGAGGACCAGTGAACCTCCGGCCCCGCGCGCGGACGGGTACGCGCGCGGGGCCGCGGCCCGAGCCGGCCCGATCCGGGCCGGTCGAGAGGACGGGCCCGGCCGGCCCACCACGCCTCGCCCGTCGGCCTACCGCGCCTCGACCGGCTCGCCGCTGTCCTGGTCGAGGTTGAACACCCGCCGGTAGGAGTCCGTCACCACGGTGATCTGCGAGCGCCCGGTCCAGCGGGCCTCCACCAGCCGGGCGTCGCCCCGGCCCCGGCCGACGTCCGCCAGCGACCAGCGCCGGGCCGACCAGCCCTCACCGCTCTCCAGCAGTACCTGCCAGTGCTCGTCCTCCTCCGGCCCGGTGGCGTACGAGCGGTGCACCACCACCAGGGCGTTCTCGGCCCCGGCCGGGGCGTCCTCCCGGCTGCGGGTCTCGGCCGCCGACACCTTGTGCACGGCCAGCACGCCGAGCAGGAACACCACCCCGGCGGTCACCGTGACCGCCCGGGTGGCCGTCCGTACGGCGGTGCGCAGGTCGCTCAGCCAGGCGGCGGCGATCAGCGCAGCCAGTGCCCCGCCGAGCAGCAGCCCCGGCCGGTTGAGCAGGTCGGCCACCGCCATCCGCCCGCCCGACCGGCTCTCCCACTGCCCCTCGGTGTAGAGCAGCACGGCGGCCAGCCCGCCGAGCACCAGCACCCGGACCAGCACGCGCCTGGCCCGGGACGTCCGTCGGTCCGTCGTCCGTCGGTCCACCGTTCCCCCGTTTCCCCCGTCCGCCGTCGCGGCGGTCACAGCTCGGCGAGCAGTTTGCGGCCCTGAGGCCAGTCGCCCAGCCCGGAGTCGGAGTTGAGGTGCCCGTACGCGCCCGGCTCGACGTACCGGGCGCCCCAGGCGGCCGCGAAGGCGCGGGCCCGCTCCGCGGAGACCCACGGGTCGTCGGTCGAGGCGACCACGACGGCCGGGAACGGGAGCCGTTCCAGCGCCACCGGGCGGAAGTTCACCAGCTCCGGGACCTCGGCGGTGTCGACGTCCGCCGGGGCGACCAGCAGCGCGCCCCGGACGGCGGCGGTCCGCTCGGCGGAGGCGGTGGCCGCCCAGTGGGCCGCCGTGACGCAGCCCAGGCTGTGGGCGACCAGCACCACCGGGCCCTCGGCGGCGGCCGCGGCCACCGCCGCGTCCACCCGGGCCACCCAGTCCGTCCGCTCCGGGTGGTCCCAGTCCGCCTGCTCGACCCGGCGGAAGGACTCCGGCTCGGCCGCCTCCCAGCGGGTCTGCCAGTGCTCGGGGCCGGAATTCTGGTAACCGGGAAGGACGAGGTGGGTGGTGCGGTCCGGCATGGGCTCCTCCGGAGAAGGACGGTCGTGGGCAGCAGGAGTCTAGGACGCGGGCGTCAGGCCCCCGCATCCGGGCGGCCGACCCGGCGCGCACCCCCGGTAACAGGCGCGCGCACCTCCGCTGTGCGCCGTCGTACGCCCGGTGCGCCCCGTTGCCAACGGTGCCGCCGGTACGGGAGGTTGGACCGGGCCCGGACCGGCCGCCACCGCCCGGCGCCCGTACCCGACCTGAGGCTCGACCACATGGAGGGATGTCGGCGATGACATCGAAGATCCTGCTCGTCACCGGGGACGCCGCCGAGTCACTGGAGGTGTTCTACCCCTACCAGCGGCTGCGCGAGGAGGGCTACCAGGTCGACATCGCGGCCCCGACGAAGAAGCGCCTCCAGTTCGTGGTGCACGACTTCGTCGAGGGGTTCGACACCTACACCGAGAAGCCCGGCTACACCTGGCCCGCCGACCTGGCCTTCGCCGACGTCGACCCGGCCGACTACGTGGCCCTGGTCATCCCCGGCGGCCGCGCCCCCGAGTACCTGCGCAACGACCCGGAGGTGCAGCGGATCGCCCGGCACTTCTTCGACGCGGACAAGCCCGTCGCCCAGATCTGCCACGGCCCGCTGATCACTGCCGCCGCCGGCCTGCTGGACGGCCGCCGCACCTCGGCCTACCCGGCGCTGGCCCCGGACGTGAAGGCGTCGGGCGCCGAGTTCGTGGACGGCGAGGCGGTGGTGGACGGCGTGGTCGTCTCGGCCCGCGCCTGGCCCGACCACCCGGCGTGGCTGCGCGCCTTCATCGAGGTCCTGCGCACCAAGGCGCCGCTCGGCTGACCCGTACCGCCGGCGTCTGACCCGCACCGCCGCTCGCCGGAGCCGGAGCCGTACCGCCGGAGCCGTACCGCCGGAGCCGGACCCCGAGACGCGTCGGGGTCCGGCTCCGGGGTTCCTCGGGGTCGGAGCCCGTCCCCAGGCGGACGACCCGCTCCCGATCGGCCCGGCATGGTGTCAAGTGAGCGCCCACCAGTCGGAGTTGGCCACTCCTCCGACCCCGGACCAGGGAGGACGGCATGACCGCCGACCCGACCGCCCCCGCCCCAGGTCGCCGCCGGAAGGCCCTGCGCGCCGCCGTCGTCGCCGCCGTGGGCGTCGGCCTGCTCACCGTCCTCGCCCCGGCCGCCGTCGCCGGACCCGTCGACTTCCTGCCGACCCCCGGCTGCCACGGCGCCGTGCACCTCGCCGTCCCCGGTGCCGAGGGCACCCCCACCGAGCGCGCCGCCGCCGAGCGCCGGGGCGACTGGACGGCCGCCGACGCCGCCCTCGCCGGGATGACCGGCCCCGGCTACTCGACCTCCGCCCTCGCCGCCGTCCGCGAACGGGGCCGGCTGGTCTGGCGGAACGCCACCGGCGTCGCCGAACTCGCCACCGGCGAGCCCGCCGACCCCGCGGGCGCGTTCCGGATCGGCAGCGCCACCAAGACCTTCGTCGCCACCACCCTGCTCCAACTCGTCGGCGAGCACCGGCTGGACCTCGACGACCGCCTGGAGTGCCTGCTGCCCGGCATCGTCCCGAACAGCACCGCGATCACCGTGCGGCAACTGCTCGACCACACCAGCGGCGTCGCGGACTACACCCAGGACCCGGCCTTCCGGTTCGACGACCCGGACTGGCTGAGCGACCGCCGCTACACGTCCTACCGGCTGCGGGACCTGGTGGACCTCGCCAACAGGTACCCGCCGGCCTTCGCCCCCGGCCGGGACTGGCAGTACTCCAACACCAACTACATCCTGGTCGGGATGATCATCGAGAAGCTCACCGGCCACAGCTGGAACGACGAGGTCACCCGCCGGATCATCCGCCCGCTCGGCCTCGTCGACACCTGGATGCCCGGCGACCTCCCGTTCATCCCGGGCCCGCACGCCCACGGCTACGTCAAGGCGGCCACCGGCCCGGTCGACGTCACCGTGCTCAACCCCTCCATGGCCGGCTCCGCCGGCGGCGGCATCTCCACCACCGCCGACCTGACCGCCTTCCTCGACGCCCTGCTCGGCGGCCGCCTGCTGCGCCCGGCCGAACTCGCCGCGATGAAGGAGACCACCGCCCACGGGGAGGGCCGGACGTACGGCCTCGGCCTCCAGCGCCTGGACACCCCCTGCGGCCCCTTCTGGGGCCACGCCGGCGGCATCCCCGGCTACAGCACGATGATGCTCGCCTCCCCGGACGGACGGCGCGCGTTCGCCGCGAACACCACCGTCTACGACATCCCGGACCCGGACGCCGCCAACGCGGCCTGGCACAGGGTGACCACGACCGCCCTCTGCGGCGCCCAGCCCGCCGCCGCCGTACCCGACCTCGCCCGCATGGCACCGTGACCGACCCCCTACGCTGACCGGCGACCCAACGGCCCACACCGTCACCAGGAGGACGTGCCATGGCAGAGCCGCTGATCGCCGCAGTCGGGGGCAGGGAGCCCGCCGTCGACCCGGGCGCCTTCGTGGCCCCGAACGCCGTCGTGATCGGGGACGTGACCGTCGCCGCCGGCGCGAGCGTCTGGTACGGCGCGGTGCTGCGCGGCGACGCCGAGTCGATCACCGTCGGCGCGGGCAGCAACATCCAGGACAACTGCACCCTGCACGCCGACCCCGGCTTCCCGCTGGTGGTCGGCGAGCGGATCTCGGTCGGCCACAACGCCGTGCTGCACGGCTGCACGGTCGAGGACGACGTGCTGGTGGGCATGAGCGCCACCGTGCTCAACGGCGCCCGGATCGGCACCGGCTCGCTGGTCGCGGCCGGCGCGGTGGTGCCGCAGGGCATGGTCGTCCCGCCCGGCTCGCTGGTCGCCGGCGTCCCGGCCAAGGTCCGCCGCGAGCTGACCGAGGACGAGAAGTCGGGCATCAGGGACAACGGCGCCGGCTACCAGCTCCTCGCCGAGGCCCACCGGGAGATCTAGACCGTGGTCATCGCGGCCGCCGCCGGTTCCGTCGGAACGGGCGCCGGCCGGCGCCGGTCGATGGCCCAGGCGAGCACCGCGACCAGCGTTCCCGAGGCGGCCAGGACCGCGCCGACCAGCGTCGGCGCGGTCCAGCCGAGCCCGGCGTCCAGGGCGAGCCCGCCGAAGTACGCGCCCTGGGCGTTGGCCAGGTTGAAGGCGCCCTGCACCGTCGCCGAGGCCAGGGTCGGCGCGCTGCGCGCCTTCTGCAGCACCAGGGTCTGCACGGCCGGCACGATCGCGAAGCCGAACAGCCCGATCAGCACCACCGTGACGGCCGCCGACCAGCGGGCGTGCGCGGTCACCGCGAACAGCGCCAGGGTGGCGGAGAGCAGCACGAAGGCCGCGCAGACGGTCGGGCGCAGCGCCCGGTCGGCGGCGAACCCGCCCAGCACGTTGCCGATCGTCATGCCGACCCCGAACAGTGCCAGCACCAGCGTCACCGAGCCGGTGGCGTACCCGGAGACCTCGGTGAGCAGCGGCGTGATGTAGCTGTAGCAGGCGAAGAAGCCGCCGCAGCCGAACACCACGGTGGCCAGCGCCAGCCAGAGCTGCCCGCTGCGGAAGGCCCGCAGCTCGTGCCGGAGCCCGGACTGGCCGGGGGAGGGCAGCGCGGGCACCAGCCGGGCGATGGCGACCGTCCCGGCCGCCGCGATCAGCACGACCACCAGCATGGTCGCCCGCCAGCCCAGGTGCTGGCCGAGCAGGGTCGCGGCCGGGACGCCGACGATGTTGGCGACGGTCAGTCCGGAGAACATCACGGCCACCGCCCGGGCCCGCCGGTCCGGCGCGACCAGTTCGGCCGCCGCCACCGCGCCCGCGCCGAAGAACGCGCCGTGCGGCAGCCCGGTGACCAGCCGGGCGGCGGCCAGCGTCCAGAAGTCCGGGGCCACCGCGCAGAGCAGGTTGCCGATCGCGAACAGCCCGGCCAGCGCCACCAGCACCGCCTTGCGCGGCCGCCCGGCGGCGAGTGCGGTCAGCAGCGGCGCACCGACCACCACCCCCAGCGCGTACGCCGAGATCAGCCAGCCCGCCTGCGGGATGGAGACGTGGAGGCTGTCGGCGACCTGGGGGAGCAGCCCCATGGCGGCGAATTCGGTGGTTCCGATGGCGAACGCGGTGACGGCCAGCGCGAGCAGCGCGAGAGGCAAGGGGGTGACTCCGGGGTGACGCCGACGGACCGGGAGAGCGCGCGGCGGGACGAGAAAGGGGCGAAGGTGGGATGAATTCGTTCGTTCGGCATCCTAATCCGGCCGGATGACGGCGCCGTGAGGTGCGTGTGACGAAAGGGGGTCGCCGCCGCGGCCCCCGCGCGCGAGACTGGGAGCATGTGCCGCAACATCAAGACTCTGCGACCCCCCGTCACGTCCGACGCCGACGAGGAGGACTTCCACGCGGCGGCTCTCCAGTACGTCCGCAAGGTGTCCGGGTTCCGCGCCCCCGCGGCGCACAACCGGGAGGCCTTCGACCGGGCCGTGGAGGCGGTCGCCGAGGCCACCGCCCGGTTGCTCGCGGAACTGGAGGTCCGCGGCTCGCACATTCGGGCCGCCGTGCCGGCCGAGGCCGCCGGGTAGGCAGGAGCAGCCGTGATGAACCCCGCCGAGCGCTACGCACTCACCTTCCCGGGCACCCCGGGGACCCAGGCCCCGCAGGACGTCGTGGTGGTCGCCCGCACCGACGCGACCGGCCCGGGCGGTCACCCGGTGTACGAGGACGAGAGCGGGATCGTCCGGGCCGAGATCAGCGACGCGGGCGAGGTCCGGATGCTCGCCAGCGGCGGCCACCAGAGCCCGCACGTGCCGGTGCACGCCCACCCGCTGTCCTGACCGCCCCGGCCGCCCGGGCGGGTGCCGGGAACCTGCGGCGCAACGACCGCCCGTCGGGCACAATCGCGGTATGACCACAGCGAGTTGGCAGGGCGTCGTCATCGCCGAGAGCGACGACACCGTCGTCGTCGAGGGCAACCACTACTTCCCGGCCGGGGCGGTGCGCACCGAGTACCTGCGCCCCTCGGACACCACCACGGTGTGCGGCTGGAAGGGCACCGCCGGCTACTGGACCCTGGAGGTGGACGGGCTGACTAACCCGGACGCCGCCTGGTTCTACGCCGATCCGAAGCCCGAGGCCGAGCACGTGCGCGACCGGGTGGCCTTCTGGAACGGGGTGGAGATCGTCGAGTAGCCGGCCCGGGCCGGCCGTGCCGTCGCCGCCGCGAAAGGGGTACCGGATTCCCATGGCAGTCTTCCGCAGACCGGTCCGCTTCCCCGTGCCGGGCCGCCCCCGGCCGCCCGCCGGGCCCGACCGGGCCGAGGCCGAACTGACCGAGCAACTCGCCGAACTGGTCGAGGAGTCCGAGCAACCCGTCGGCGAGGGCCAGGTCGTCGAGTACACGGCGAAGCAGCGCGGCCGCGGCCGGGCGCTGGTGCTGCAGACCGTCCGGCTGCTCGGTCGTGGCGGCCGGGCCGCCGCCCGGGGAGCGGCCAAGGGCGCCGCGTACGGGGGCAGGGCGCTGACCGAACAGCTGGTGCACACCGCGCCGCGGATCCCGGTGCGCGACCTCGCCACCCTGCGGGCGCAGCACCCGGAGGCGGCCTTCCCGGAGCAGCTGGCCGACCTGCTGGTCACCGGCGCCGTCCGGGCCTCCGGCACGCTCGGCGCGGGCGTCGGCGCGGCGGCGATGCTGCCGGTGCCGCCCGCGATGCCGGTGGAGATCGCGGCCGAGACGCTCGCGGTGGCGGCCGTGGAGATCAAGCTGATCGCCGAGCTGCACGAGGTCTACGGCACCCCGGCACAGGGCACCGCCGCCCAGCGGGCCGGTGCCTACCTCGGCGCCTGGGCCAACCGCCGCGGGATCGACGCGAGCCTGTTGGTGCGGCCCGCCGGCTTCGCCGCGCTGGCGATCAGCTCGGAGGTGCGCCAGAAGGTCCGCCGCCGGTTGACCCGCAGCTCGCTGCGGCACCTGCCGGCGGTGATCCCGATGCTGGTCGGCGCCGGCATCGGCGCCACCATGAACCGTCGCGACACCCGCCGGCTGGCCGACGAGGTGCGCAGGGACCTGCGCGGGCGCCGCCCGGCGGACCGTACCTACTGGACCGTGGCCGCGCCCGCCCTGAAGGGCGAGACGGTGGCGCGCGGCGGGGCGGGGGAGACGGGCGGGAGCGTGGAGGCGGACGGGACGGCCCCGTAGGGCGGGGGAGCAGCGGCACGGCGCGCCGCTGCTCCCTCCCGGAGGTTCCTAGGCCTTCGGCGGAGCCGGTGCGCCCGCGCCCCGGCCGGCCTTGACGCCGTTCACCATCGCCTGGTGGATCGCCCGTGCGGTGGTCTCGTCGGCCGCCGGAACCGGGCTCCCGACGATGGTGTACCAGTCCAGCGCGCCGGTGTACTGGACGGTCAGCCTCGCCTCGCCGTCCACCCAGGTGGTGTGCACGGTGAGGTCGCCGGAGATCGGACCGACCTCGGTGGTGGTCACCCCACCGGGGCCGCTGATGATCGATTGAGTGGTCCAGGTCGCCCACGACGTGCGCGGGTCCGCGGGCGGTCGGGCCTGGCGGTTGCCTTGGTCGTGTTCGGTCATGCGCCTATCCTCCCCCGCGGGTGACTCGCCGCCGGAGCGGCGACACCCGCGGTCGCGGCGACCGCCCGGTCCCACCGGGCGGTCGAGTCGGTACGGCGGACGGTCAGCCGGGCTGGCCGGGTTCGTCCAGCATGGGGGCGCCCTCCGCCTGGGAGGTGTCCTGCGCGTGCAGGTTCTGCATCGAGGGGATGCCCTCCTCGGGGTCCGCGGCGCGGACGTCCTCGTCTTCCTCGGTGCTCACCGTGGACCGGTCGCTCATGTCGGTCATCGCGGGCTCCGTCTCCTCGGCCGGTCCCGGCGCTCGGGGTCGCGCGCGGTGGGGCCGGTGGTGTCTCTTCGCCCTTCCAGCCTGCCTCCGCCCCGGCGCCGGGGCCAGCCGGGTGCCCGGCCGGCCCCCGCGGACGTCTGCGGAACCTCGCGGACCTCGCCCGGTCGTCAGCAGGGAGTCACCGGGCCGTCACCATGCGACGGGCAGCGAGTGCATGCCGTAGATGAACGAGTCGGTGCGGAACGACAGCTCCTCGCGCGGGACGGCCAGCCGCAGCCCGGGCAGTCGCCGGAACAGCGTGGCCAGCGCGATCTGCAGCTCGGCGCGGGCCAGCGGCTGGCCGAGGCACTGGTGCACGCCGAAGCCGAAGGCCAGGTGGCGCCGGGCGTCCCGGTCCAGGTCCAGCTCCTCCACCGGCCGCCGGTCGGCGCTGGCGAACAGCTCCTCGTCCCGGTTGGCGGTGGAGAGCATCGCCATCACGCCCTCACCGGCCCTGATCGTCGTGCCGGCCAGCTCCACGTCCTCCAGCGCCACCCGGGCCACTCCGGTGTGGATGATCGTGAGGTGGCGCAGCAGCTCCTCCACCGCTCCGGGCAGTGTGGCCGGGTCGGCCAGCCTGCCGATCTGCTCCGGCTGCTCCAGCAGCAGGGCGGTGGAGAGCGAGATCATGTTCGCGGTCGTCTCGTGCCCGCCGACCAGCAGCAGGAAGCCGGTGCCGGCGATCTGGCGCGCGGTGAGGTCGTCCCGGACGGCGAGCCGGCTGAGGATGTCGTCCTGCGGCTGCGCCCGCTTGCGGGCCGTCAGCTCCGTCAGGTACTCCAGCATCTCGTCCCGGGCGTCCAGGAGCTGCTGCGGCGAGCTGCTCTGGGTGAGCAGCGCCCGGCTGACGCGCTGGAAGAACTCGTGGTCCTCGTACGGGACGCCGAGCAGCAGGCAGATCACCAGCGACGGGATGGGCAGTGCGAAGTCGGCGACCAGGTCGGCCTCGGTGCGGCCGCCGGTCATCGCGTCCAGCGCCTCGTCCGTGATCCGCTGGATGTCCGGGCGCATCGCCTGGATCCGCTTGACCAGGAAGTCCCCGGTGACCATGCGGCGCAGCCGGGCGTGCTCGGGGTCGTCGAGGTTCAGGAAGCTCGGGTGCTCGGTGATCCGCTCCCGGCTGCCGGCGACCAGCAGCGGGAAGGACGGGTGGCGGATGTCCGAGCTGAACCGGCGGTCGGACAGGATGGCGCGGACGTCGGTGTAGCCGGTGGCGAGCCAACAGGGCTCGCCACCGGGCATGGTGGCCCGGGTCAGCCGGGCGGTGGCGGCTGCCTCGACGTACGCGGGCGGCGGGCCGAACGGGCAGCCGGCCGAGTGCCTGGCCGGGAGGGAGATGGCGGGAGCGGTGGACGAGTTCGTCAAGGCGGGGTCTCCTTGTCTCGCGATGGTTCTCCGGTGGGGGACTGGTGGCTGAGGATGCGTCAGTCGCGTTGTGGCCGAGAGCTGTTGCCCGCTTCCGGCCGAGGATTGCCTAGGCCTGCGCCGGCTCGTCCTCGACCACGGTGATCGCGCCGCCCGGGCAGAGCTGGGAGGCCAGTCTGATGTCACCGAACTGGTCGGGCCGGAAGGAGGTCTGACGAAGCCTCACCAGACTGTCGTCTTCGTCCTGGTCGAAGACCTCGGGAACGTTCAGGACGCACATTCCGGAGCTGCAGCAGCGGTCCCGGTCGACACTCACCCGCATGGTCGGGCACCTCTCGCCAGTGCGCCGCCGGCTGCCCGGCGGCCGCCTCTCGTTGTCATTGCCAACCTAACCGCCGTTGATCCGTCCACGGCGGGTGCGGCGGCGGGATCGTCGAGAATGGCCGATTAGGTTCCCGCCGGAGCCGCCGGGCGGCGAGGCAGGTTTGAACTGACGTACCCCTGACAAGAGTTGGCGTCCCGGCCCGGGCTCCGGCCGGCAGCCCAGGGAGTTCACAGCCCCTCGGCGGCGGCGATCTCCCGTACGGTCGCTACGGTGTCGGCCTCGGCGGCGGCCTTGTCCGGCCGGTAGCGCACCACCCGGGCGAACCGCAGGGCGAGGCCGGCCGGATAGCGGGGGCTGCGCTGCACCCCGTCGAAGGCGATCTCGACGACCAGTTCCGGCCGGACCCGCACCGTCCAGGCGTCCCGTCCGGTCTCCCGGGCCAGCAGCTCGGCGGTCTGCCAGGCGAGCGTCTCGTCGGTCAGGCCCTTGAAGGTCTTGCCGAGCATCACCCACGGGCCCAGCCCCGGCTCGCCCGCCGCCCGGGCGCCCAGGTGCAGGTTGCTGAGGAAGCCGTGGCGCCGCCCGCTGCCCCACTCGGCGGCCAGCACCACCAGGTCCAGGGTGTGCCGGGGCTTCACCTTGATCCAGCCCGCGCCGCGCCGCCCGGCCGCGTACGGGGCCGCCGGGTCCTTCACCAGCACGCCCTCGTGGCCGAGCGCCAGCGTCTCGCGGAAGAAGGCCAGCGCCCGGTCGCGGTCCCCGGTCTCGACCCGGGCCGGCCGCAGGACGTCCGGCACCGCCCCGGCCAGCGCCGCCCAGCGCTCCCGCCCGGGACGGTCCACCAGGTCCTCGCCGTCCCGGTGCAGCAGGTCGAAGAAGCAGGCGTCGAGCGGAGCCCCGGCGCGCAGCCGGGCCGGGTCCTGCCGGGAGGCGATGCGAGCGGCGGTCTCCTGGAACGGGCGCGGCCGGCCGGCCGGACCGAGCGTGATCGCCTCGCCGTCCAGCACCGCCGAGCGCACCGGCAGGGCCAGCACGGCCTCGACCACCTCGGGGACGCGGGCGGTGATGTCCTCCAGGCCGCGGGTGAACACCGCGACCTCCCCGCCCTCCCGGTGCACCTGCACCCGGACGCCGTCCAGCTTCCACTCCACCGCGGCCGGACCGGTGCGCTCCAGCGCCGTGGCCACGTCCGGCGCGGAGGCGGCGAGCATCGGCCGCACCGCCCGCCCCACCTCCAGCCGGAAGGCCGCCAGCGCCGCCTCCCCACCGGTCAGCGCCGCCTGCGCCACCGCGCGGGCCGACCCCCGGAACATCAACGCCCGCCGCACCGCCGCCGCCGGCACCCCGGCCGCCTGCGCCACGGCGTCCCCGACCACCGCGTCCAGCGCCCCCTGTCGCAGGTCCCCGACCAGTACCGCCCGCAGGAACCCCTGCTCCACGGCGGTCGCGCGCGCGAACAGCCCGTGCAGCAGCCGCCGTCGCTCCGTCTGCGCCCCCGCGCCGTGTACCCCGGCGATCCGCTCCAGCTCCCGCTCCACCTCCGGCACCCCGAGCGAGGCCTCCACCGCCGGCTCCGGCAGTCCCCGCAGCGCCGCCGGACCGATCCCGGTCCGCAGCCGCTGCGACTCCCCGGACAGCAGCGCCACCGCCACCGCCCCCTCCAGCGGCCCCGACTCCCGCAGACAGGCGGCCAGCAACCCCGTCTTCGCCCGCCGCCCCGGCTCCGCCGCCACCTCCCGCGACACCAAAGCCAACCGCGTCAACCCCGTCACGCCACCACCACCTCCACGTCCCTCAGCATCCGCCCGCACTCCCACCCCCGCACGACGGCCCCGGCTCCGGCCCGGGCTCTTCCCGGCCCGAGGGCCTGTCTTCAAACTCCCGTCGTCCGCCCGGAGGGCGGGCGGGGCGGCGTTGGGGTGTGTGCGTCGCAAGGCGGAGGTGGGGGCACCTCCCGGCCGAAGGCCGGGGGAGCGTCGCCCCGCAGACGCGAGTTCGAAGACAGGCCCTGGGCCGCAAGGCTCCGCAGTGGCGCGCGGGGGGCACGGTCTTGGCCGGGACGGTGATCACCGGCCGGGCGACGGGGCGTCATGCTGGGGGCTCCCGCCACCCCCTGAGTGATGGAGACCGAGATGAGCGACACCCCCACGACCCGTTGGAGCATCGGTGCGCCCGAGGCCGGTGACTACGCCGCCTGGCGCGAGCTCTTCCGTGGGTACTGCGAGTTCTACCGGGTGCCGATCCCGGAGGAGAAGGCCGAGCTGGTCTGGTCCTGGCTGATGGATCCGGCGCACGAGCTGGCCGGGCTGCTGGCGCGGGACGGGGAGGGCCGGCCGGTCGGGCTCGCGCACTACCGCCCGTTCTCGCGGCCGCTGCACGGGGCCGTCGGCTGCTTCCTGGACGATCTGTTCGTGGCACCGGAGGTCCGGGGCGGCGGGGCGGTGGACGCGCTGTTGGGCCGGCTGCGGGAAATCGCGGCGGAACGCGGGTGGGTCACCGTCCGCTGGATCACCTCCGAGGACAATTACCGGGCCCGTGGCAAGTACGACCAGGTCGCCACCCGGACCAGGTTCGTCACCTACGACATGGCTCCGGAGGAGCCGGCCGGCTGAGGCCGCGGCCCGGCCGCCGGACATTCGTTCGGAATTTCTGTTATCGACGTCCCGCGGGGAGGTCTCCCAAGTGTCGACACCCGACCAGTCGACCCGGAACAGAAAGCGTGGCCACCGTGAACAGCGACGACAGGACGACCATCCTCCCGGCGAGCGGGGGAGGCGCCGGCAGCGACAGCGGGGGCGCGGCCCGTGGCCGCTCCGGCGGCCGGGCGGCGCGGCGCGCTGCCGAGCGGCACGCCGGCCGGGGACGCCGGTCGCGGCGGCGCGGCGGGATCGTGCCGGTCACCGCGGTCGTCGCCGCCGTGGCCGGGACCGGGCTGTTCGCCGCCCTGGCCGGCGCCGGCTACGCGGCGTACGGCGGCAAGCAGGCCGACCGTGACCTGGCGGGCCAGTCGCTGACCGCCGACGCGCTGATCTCCGCGGAGCTGGGCACCCGCGAGGGCATCCAGGTGCCCGGCGCCGGGGGGACGAACCCGGACGTCCCGTCGCCCGCCACCCCCACCGCCGCCGACCCGGCGGCCACCCCGAGTGCCGCGGCCACGTCGACGGCCGCGACTGCTCCGGCCTCGCCGACGGCTTCGGTCGCCGCCACGCCGAGCGGCGTCCCCACTCCCACGGCCGCCGCGGCCAAGGCGACCCCGAGCGCGACCCGCACCGCAGCCGCCGGTCAGACCGCCGCCGGTCAGACCGTCGCCGCCCGGGCCGCTGCGGCCCGGCCGGCGGGCGGGGGCGCGTCCCCGTCGTACGCCCAGCAGGTCGTGGACCTGGTCAACGTCGAGCGCGGCAAGGCCGGCTGCGGGCCGGTCAGCAACGAGCCCAGGCTGGCGAGCGCGGCCCAGTCGCACAGCGACGACATGGCCGACCGCAGCTACTTCGACCACGCCAGCCCCGAGGGCAACCACGCCGACCACCGGATCGAGGCGGCCGGCTACAGCTGGAGCACCTGGGGCGAGAACATCGCCCGCGGCCAGAAGGACCCGGCCGCGGTGATGGAGTCCTGGATGAACAGCCCCGGCCACCGGGCCAACATCCTCAACTGCTCGTTCAAGCAGCTCGGCGTGGGGGTGCGGACCGGTGCCAACGGCCCGTGGTGGACCCAGGTGTTCGCCGCCCCGGCGTGAACCGGCCCTCGTTCGACCCGGTCTGACCGTCGGACCGGGCCGAACGATCCGGTCCGTACGCCCCGGTCCGCCTGGTCCGGCCGGTCCGATTTTCCGATTCCGTGCACATTGTTGTTATCTGATCACTCCCCACGGGTCTCCGAGGAGGCAGCGGCGGACGGATAGACGGCAAGACGGAGTGCGGACCATGAACGCTGATGTGCAGAACAGGAGCGGGACCACCCTGGTACTCGCGGCGCAGGCAGGCGACCGGCAGGCCCGGGAGGCGCTGGTCGCCGCCTGGCTGCCGCTCGTCTACAACGTGGCCGGCCGCGCCCTCGGCGGCCACGCCGACGTGGACGACGTCGCGCAGGAGACCATGATCCGGGCCCTGGACGGCCTGGACGGGCTCCGCGACCCGGAGGCCTTCCGCTCCTGGCTGGTCGCCATCACCATGAACCAGGTGCGCCGTCGGCACACCGCCGGCCAGCAGCAGCCGACCGTCGGCGGCCTGGACGAGACCTGGGAGGTCGCCGACCCCCGGGCCGACTTCACCGACCTGACCATCCTGCGCCTCGGCCTCTCCGGCCAGCGCCGCGAGGTGGCCGAGGCCACCCGCTGGCTGGACCCGGACGACCGCGAACTGCTCGCCCTCTGGTGGCTGGAGGCCGCCGGCGAACTGACCCGCGCCGAACTCGCCGAGGCCCTCGACCTGAGCCCGCAGCACACCGCGGTGCGGGTGCAGCGGATGAAGAAGCAGCTCGAAGCGGGCCGCATCGTCGTCCGCGCGCTCTGCGCCTACCCCCGCTGCCCCGGGCTGACCGAGCTCACCGCGGGCTTCGACGGCACCCCGAACTCGGTCTGGCGCAAGCGCATCGCCCGTCACATCCGGGACTGCGCCGACTGCGGCGGGCTCGGCCGGGACCTGTTCCCGGCCGAAGGGCTGCTGGCCGGCCTCGCCCTGGTGCCGATCCCGCTCGACGCGCCCGTGCTGCTGCACTTCCAGCACACCGCCGCCTCCGTCGCCTCCGCCTCCGCGACGGCCGCCACCGGTGCGGGCTCCGGCGCGGGCGCCGGCGCGCACGCCGGAGCGGGAGGGCACGGCGGTTGGGCCGGTACCGCGGCCCGCAAGGTTGTGCTGGTGAGCGGTGCGGCCGCGGCCGTCGCCGTGACCACCCTCGCCCTGGTCTGGCCGCAGGCTGGTGAGCCGCCGCGGCCGACGCCACCGGAGCCCACCGCCCCGGCCGCGGCCCAGGACGCCCCCACGGCCGCCGCCGCACCCGCCACGCCGGTGCCGACCCCGGTACCCGCGGAGAGCCCGTCACCGACGGCGACGCCCACACCGACGCCGACCGCGACCCGTACCGCCTCCGCGACACCGCTGCCCAACCCGGAGCGCCAACTGGTGGACCTGGTCAACGCCGAACGCGTCAAGGCCGGTTGCGCCCCGCTGCGGATCGACCCCAGGCTGCACGGCTCGGCCCAGAAGCACGCGGACGACATGGCCACCCGCGGCTTCTTCGACCACGTCACCCCGGACGGCGTCCGGACCGAGGCCAGGATCACCGCCGCCGGCTACCGCTGGTCGCAGTGGGGCGAGAACCTCGACCGGGGTCCGACCACCCCGGCCGCCGTCCTCGCCCGCTGGATGGACGGCGGAATCCACCAGTCCAACATGCTCGACTGCGGATTCAAGGACGTCGGCGTCGGCTTCGCCGTGAACTCCGCCGGCACGCCCTACTGGACCCAGGACCTCGGAGCCCCGATGTCCTGAGCCCCACGCGGGGCTACGCGTGGGGCGCGACCGCCACCAGGCCGTCCGCCGACCCGGTCACGTAGCCCGTGGCCTCCCCGAGGACGCCACCCGCGTCACCGACCTGCCCGGGCACCACGTCCGGGGCACTGCTCAGCGGGCCGGGCAGCCCTTCCTGCCCGCCCAGGGCACTGGCGTGCGCACTCGGCGCGGTGAGGGAGGCGACGACACCCACGGCGATCGAGGCCACGGCAAGCATGCTGCGCTTCTTCATGGCCGGTCCAACGACGCTGCGCCGGAAGGGTTACGGCTGGTCCGTGTGCGCCCGCTCACGGGCGGGCGCACACGGGAACGATTGGACGGCCCGCGAGCCGACCGGGACTCTGCCGGGCGGCGGGCGGGCCGTGGGAACCACCATGGCCCCACCCGCCCCTGCCGGTCAGGGGCGTGCGACGCGCGACCGGACGCACGGCGGCGCGCCGGGCGTGCACCAGCAGCCCCAGCCGCGCCGTCAGAGCGTTCCGGAGCCCCGCGCCCCCACGGGCCCGCCCGCCCCTGCGGCCCCACCCTCCGGAGCCGGCGCCCCGGAGACGGGCGCTCCGGGGACGGACGCCGCGGGCACCTGGCCCCCCGGAGTCGCCCCCGCCTGCCCCGCCTGCCCCACGGGGCCCACCACCCAGTCCGGATGCCCGGGCATCGGCGGCGTCCGCAGCCCGTACAGCCAGTCGTCGAGGAAGCCCCGCAGGTCCTGCCCGGAGACCGCCGAGGCCGTCCGCACATAGTCCTCGGTGGTCGCGTTGCCGTACCGGTGGGTGTCCAGGAAGACGCGCTCGATCCGCTCGAAGGCCGCCGCCCCGACCTTCTCCCGCAGCGCGAACAGCACCAGCGCGCCGCCCTTGTACCGCTGGCCGCCGAAGAGGTCGGCGGCGGTGGGGGAGGCGACCGGCCCGGAGTCGTGCCGCCACTGGTCGCCCAGCCCGTAGAGCAGGCGCATCCGGTCGGTCAGCGTGGTGCTGCCGTCGGCCTCCGGCCACCCGTGCTCGTAGCGGTACACCAGTTCGTAGAACTCGGCGTGGCCCTCGCTCAGCCAGAGGTCGGACCAGCGGGCGGGGGAGACGCTGTTGCCGAACCAGGAGTGGACCACCTCGTGCATCATGTGCGAGCCGATCGCCGGCTCCGCCTGCCGCAGGAAGTTCGGCTTGTAGAGGGTGAGCGTCTGGGTCTCCAGTCCGGTGAAGGCGAACGCGGCCGGATCGTCCGTGTTGGCCGGCAGGAGCCCGTACGTCTCGAACGGGAACGGCCCCAGGTGGGCCTCCGCCCAGGCGAGTTGGCCGGGGGTGAGGGCGAGCGCGGGTTCCAGCTCGGCGGCGCGGGCGGTCGGCACGACGTCGCGCAGCGGCAGGCCGTGCGGGCCGGTGCGCTCGCGCACGGTGTAGTCGCCCACGGAGACCTGGACCAGCTCGGTGGCCATCGGCTCGCGGGAGACGTACCGGCGGGTGGTGCGGCCGTCGCCGAGTCGCTCGGTGGCCGTCAACTCCCCGTTGGCGACGCCCAGGAGGGCATCGGGGGCGGTCACCGCGATGGTGAACCGGGCCTTGTCGCTCGGGTGGTCGTCGCACGGGAAGACGGTGTGCGCGCTCTTCGGCTGGCCGGCCACTGCGAAGCCGTCCGGGGTGGGGACCCAGCCGGTGTGCGGCAGTCGGGCCCGCGGGTCGGCGGTGTACTCGACGGTCAGCCGGGTGACGGCGCCCGGGAGGAACGGCCTGGCCGGGGTGACCGTCAGCTTCTCGTCGTGGGTCGCGAAGCCCGCCGCCCGCCCGTCGACCCGGACGTCGCGCACGGTCAGCCCGAGCGCGTCCAGCTCCAGCCGGGCGAGGACGCGGTCCGGCCGTACGGTGAGCACGGCCGTGCCGTCCACCGTCCGGGTGTCGGCCCGGTAGTCGAAGGCCAGGTCGTACCGGAGCGCCCGGTACCCGGTGTTCCCGAGCGAGGGGAAGACCGGATCGCCCAGCCCGCCGGTGGCGCCGGCCGTCGGCGCGCTCGCGGACAGCAGCGCCGCACCGAGCGCGAGCGACAGTGCGAGACCTGCGCGAGGTCGGAGCGAACGGACCCTGAACAGAAGGGACTTGGACAAGGGTGATCACCGCGCTTCACGGGCGGGAGCGGAGGCGGGGAGCCGCCGGGACGGGAGAGCCTGGCCACGGATGCTAGTGGACCGCCGGGCCGCCCCGGGCGTGATCGGGGCGATTCCGGCGACACACCGTGCTCCCCCGGACGGCGTACGGTGATGGCGGCGCCCCCGCCCGCGGTCTAAGGTCAGTAGTGCATCGTCCCCTGACGGACGAGCCACGGCCGTCGGAAAACCTGGCCAGGTCCGGCGGCCGTACTTCTCTGCCCTGACGCCCTTCCCTCCCTGACGCAGCCCGTAGGCTGGCTGTCCGAGGATGCCCGCGCACCGGATGTCAGGAGCCGCCGTGACCAGCCCCGCTTCGCCCGTTCTGGTGATCGGCGAGTGCGTCGCCGACATCGTCCGATCGGGTGCGGCCCCGGACCGGGTGCACCCCGGCGGCAGCCCCGCGAACGTCGCCTACGGCCTGGCCCGGCTCGGCCGACCGGCCACGCTGCTCACCGAGCTGGGGCCGGACGCCAACGGCCGGCTGATCCGGCGGCACCTGGAGTCGGCGGGCGTGCGGGTGCGGGCGGCCGAGGTCGACCGGACGCCCTCGGCGGTGGTGGAACTGGACGGGCAGGGGCGGGCCCGCTACACCTTCGACATCCGCTGGACGCTCCCGCCCGCCGAACCCGCCGAGCCGCCCGCCGCGATCCACCTCGGCTCGATCGCGGCCGTCACCGAGCCCGGCGCCGCTTCGGTGCGGGCGCTGGTGGAGCGCTGGCGCGGGCGGGCGCAGATCAGTTACGACCCGAACGTGCGCCCGGCGCTGATGGGCGACCGGGCGGAGGCCGTCCGCCGGGTCGAGCGCTGGGTGGCGCTGAGCGACCTGGTCAAGGCCGGCGACGAGGACCTGGCCTGGCTCTACCCGGGTGAGCGGCCCGAGGCGGTCGCCGAGCGCTGGCTGGCGCTCGGCCCCGCCACCGTCGCGGTGACCCTGGGCGCCGAGGGCGCGTTCGTCCGCACCGCCGACGGGGGCCGCGCCGAGGCCGCGGCCCGCCCGGTGCCGGTCGCGGACACCGTCGGCGCCGGCGACTCCTTCATGGCCGCCTTCCTGCACGCCCGCGCGGCCGGCGCCGGCCTGGCGACCTGTCTCGCCCACGCGGTGACGGCGGCCGCGCTGACCGTCTCCCGCCCGGGCGCCAACCCGCCCTCGGCGGCCGAACTCGCGGCCGCGCTGACGGCCGGGCCGCGGCCCCGCCCCGAGGCGGGTGTCGACTAGTCGGGCTCAACCTCCCTGCTGGGCAAGGGCGGTGAGATCCTTCCCGTACCAGACCTGGGCGTACGGGCCGCTGCTGTAGGCGGGGATCTCCCGGTACCCGTTGCGCAGGTAGAGCGCGCGGGCCTCGACCAGGTCGAGGCGGGTGTCGAGGACGATCCGGTCCGCGCCCAGGGAGCGGGCGGCCCGGTCGACGGCGGTCAGCAGTGCGGTGCCGCCGCCGGTGCCGCGCAGGCCGGGGCGGACGAAGACCCGGGTGAGTTCGGCGGTGGTGGCGTCGAGTCGCCGCAGGCCGGCACAGGAGTGGGCGACGCCGTCGTGGCGGCCTATCAGGAAGAGGCCGCTCGGGGCGGCGAGGTCGTCGCTGGGGGAGCCGGCGAGGCCGGACTCCAGCTCCTCGGGGGTGCCCTCCCGGTCGAAGTGCAGGCGGTAGTAGCGGTTGGCCACGTCGTAGTAGTACTCGCGCAGCAGGTCCAGGGCCTCGGGAGTGGTCACGTCGGCCGTTGCGACGGTCCAGGAGCCTGAGCGGTGCTGCGCGCTGTTCGTCATGCGCGCATGATCCACTTCACGGCGCCGTCGTCGCAATCGGTTTTCCCGGCGGCCCCGTCCGTTCGTCCGCCCCGTCCGCACGCCCTGCCGCTCGCCACCCGATCGCCCGCCGCCCGGGCAAAGGAACGGCAAGGCCCCCGGTGCGTCGTTGCCCCGCGCGAGTGACGAGGGGGTTGGCGGTGGTGCACGGCGGGGGAGCAGTGCAGCCATGAACAGACCATCAGTTTGTCGTACTAGCGGGGATTTGAGGGGAAGTCAGCGGGGGTGGACCGGCGCACGGACCGGCCTGCTGGCCGCCGTCTGCCTCTCCGCCGTCCTCGCCGGCTGCGCCGCTCCGGCCGGACCGAAGCCGGCCCCGGCCGTCGACGGGAACGCGAACGCGGCGCCCGTCGCCGAGATCGCCGGCCAGGGCCCCGACCACGCGGGCGCCCCGCCCGTGGCGCCGCCCCGGCTGCCCGGCGTGGCCGGCAAGGAGGAGGAGAACGGCGGCGAGGCCACGGCCGATCAGGAGGAGGCCGCCCGGCGCTGGGGCCTGGAGCGCCCGCCGCTGAAGGCCCCGCCCCGCCCGACGACCAGGGTCGAGCTCACCCAGGGGCAGGGCGTCAAGCTCGCGGACGGCCGCCCGCCCGTCGTCTACCGGGTCCCGACCGACGACAAGGTGGTCTTCCTGACCGTCGACGACGGGGACGAGAAGGACCCCGAGTTCTCCCGGATGGCCCAGGAGCTGGGCATCCCGCTCAGCACCTACGTCTCCGACTACCTCGTCCGCGAGAACTACGGCTACTTCCGCGACCTGCACGCCCAGGGTGTGGAGATCAACAACCACACGATCAACCACCGCAACCTGAAGGTCCTGGACTACGAGACCCAGCACGAGGAGATCTGCAACCAGCAGGACCAGCTGGAGCAGCAGATCGGCGTCCGCCCCCGGCTGTTCCGGCCGCCGTACGGCGAGTACAACGACGACACCCTGCGCGCGGCGGCCTCCTGCGGGGTGCAGGCGGTGCCGCTGTGGAACGAGGAGGCCTTCCCGGACCACATGGAGTGGCGCTACGACGACCAGAAGTTCCACCCGGGCGACATCATCCTGACCCACTTCCGGGGCGTCGACATCTGGAATGCCTCCATGCCGGACCTGCTGCGCAAGGTCGTCGACGACGCCACCGCGCAGGGGTTCGCGCTGGCGCGGCTGGACGACTACCTGTAGCGGCCGCCGGTCGTGGGCGGCTCAGCCGAGCGAGAGGGCGTCGAGGTACACCCAGGCGCCCTCGTGCCGCACGAAGCGGCTGTTCTCGGTGAGCACGCCCTGCTCCCCGCCCTCGGTCCAGTGCGCCCGGAAGGCGACCGTGCCCTCCGCGTGGAACGCGCCGCCCTCGGTGGTGGCGACCACCTCCAGCCCGGTCCAGCGCAGCCCCGGGTCGAAGTCGACCTCGGCGGGCCGGGTGTCCGGGTGCCAGGTGCGCAGCAGGTACGCCTCGTCCTGTGCGGCGAAGGCGCTGAACCGGGAGCGCATCAGGGACTCGGTGGTGGTGGCCGCCGTCTGGCCCCGGTGCAGTCGGCCGCAGCAGTCGCCGTAGGTGGCGGGCAGGCCGCACGGGCAGGGGGAGGAGGGCAGCAGCCGGGGCGCGGCGGTGCGGGGCGCGGAACGACGTCGGGACATGCCGCCCATTGTCCCCCACGCGTCGGGCGGCTCCCCTTCCGCCCCGTGCACGACGGGAACGGGCCTGCTCCTCGGCGCGCCGAGGAGCAGGCCCGTCCGCGCTCGGTGGCGAGGAGCCCGTGCTCAGGAGCCGGCGGCGCCGAACCAGGTGCGCAGCGCCCGGTCCATCCCCTCCCGGTCCGCCCGGTCGGGCTCGGTCGCCCAGGCGACGTAGCCGTCGGGGCGCAGCAGCAGTGCGCCGGCCGGCGGTCGGGAGCAGTCGGCCGTGACGAGGTCCACCCGGTCCTTCCAGCCCGCCGCCGGGCCGGCGAGGTCGAGCTTCCCGCCGGTGAGGTCGATGAGCAACGGGCGCCCGGTTCGGGCGAGTTCGGCGATCCGCACCTCGCCGTCCGACGTGGTCGCCGAGATTTCCGGCACGAACTGTCCGGCCAGCGGGTGCGGGCAGTCGACGTCGTAGCGGATGTCGCTGCCGGCCAGCAGCGCGGCGATCCGGCCGAGGTTGTCGGGGTGTGCCAGCAGTTCGCCGAAGAGGGCGCGCACCGCGGTGGTCCCGGGGCCGGGGGCCATCAGCGCGGTCTGGGCCTGGGAGTGCATGAACACCCGCTGTCCGACCGGGTGGCGCTCGCGCTGGTAGCTGTCGAGCAGGCCGGCCGGGGCCCGGCCGCGCAGTTCGGCGGCGAGTTTCCAGCCGAGGTTGGCGGCGTCCTGGAGGCCGAGGTTGAGGCCCGGGCCGCCGGTCGCGGCGTGCACGTGGGCGGCGTCGCCGACCAGCAGCACGCGGCCGTCGCGGTAGCGCTCGGCGAGCCGGGTGTTGTGGCCGACGGTGCGGCGCGGGGTGAACGGCCCGGCGGTGCGGGCCGGTGCGAGCGGCAGGTCGGCGCCGGTCACCCGGCGGATGCTGGCGCGCAGCTCGTCCAGGGTGAGCGGGGTGTCCTGGTCCACCGGCGGACCGCCCCACTCCATGGTGGCGATCATGACGGCGCCCGGGTCGAACGGGGAGATGACGAACACGCCGTGGTCGGTGCGGGTGTGGGTGTACGTGCGGAACGGGGTCGGGCAGCCCGGCAGCAGCACCTCGCCGCTGTCGGTGGTGCGCAGCCCTTCGGGCGGCCGCACGTGCGCGACGCGGGAGACCGGGTCAGTCGCGGTGATGCCGGGGAAGCCGATTCCGGCGAGCTTGTGGACGGTGCTGCGGCCGCCGTCCGCGCCGACCAGGTAGCGGGCGCGCAGCCGCTCGGCGCCGTCGGGGCCGTGGACGTGGACGGTCACCCCGGTCCGGTCCTGGTCGAAGCCGGTGACCTCGTGGTCGCGGCGCACGGTGACGCCCAGCGCGCGGACGTGTTCCTCCAGTACCTCCTCGATCCGGTGCTGGGGCACGGGCGCGGCGTGCAGCGGGTTCCGGTCGAGCCGGTCCAGCTCCAGCGGGAAGGCGCCGAACACGAAGCGCGGTATGGGCCGCGGCGCGCCCGGGAGGCCGCTGAGCGGCTGGTGCAGGCCGCGGTGGTCGAGCAGCCGGAGCACCTGGCCGACCAGGCCGTTGGCCTTCTGCTCGCCCGAGCGAGCGGGGAGCCGGTCCAGCACCACCGGCCGGACTCCGGCCAGTGCCAGCTCGCCGGCCAGGAACAGCCCGACCGGTCCTGCGCCGACGATGACGACGTCGTTGGTCATATCGAGATCCCCCTCGGATGTGGTGGGTTCACGCCTGTGACGGGTCCGGCAGTCCGGCCGCCAGCTGCCGCAGCGCTTCGGTGAACAGCGGCTGGAACGGCACCACCGGGTCGGCGGTCAGGTAGTGCTCGTTGGCGACCTGCAGCGCGGAGAGGGCGGCCGAGGCGACCAGCTTCGGGTAGAGGTCCCGGTCGGCGTCGGTCCCGGTCCGGGCGGCCACCGCCGCCGCCAGCTCGGTCCGGACGGCCGCGCCGCCGCGGATCAGTTCGGCCTGGAGAGCGGGCTCGCGCAGAAGAAGCCGTACGGCGGCGGTCCACCGCGGGTCGGGCCCCTCCGGCGCGCCGACGTACGGTGCGACGAGCGAGTGGGTGAGCGCCTCCCACAGCGGTTCCTCCGCCGGGCGGCCCCGCAGCGCCTCGGCGGCCCGCAGGATCCGGTCGCGGTGCCGGGAGACGATCGCCTCGGCCTTGCTGGAGAAGTAGTTGTTGTAGGTGCGCGGGGACACCCCGGCCGCCGCCGCGATGTCCTCCACCCGGACGTTCTCCAGCCCCCGTTCCACCGCCAGGCGCAGGGCCGCCCAGCCGAGTGCCTCCCGCGTCGCGGCCTTCTTCCGTTCCCGTAGCCCGGGCTGACCGTTCGTCACGGGCACCACTGTTCCGCAGAAGGTGCGCGCTGCGCAATAGTGCGTGGCGCGCAAGTTTTTCCCGGCCGTACGGCCTGTGGCGAGCCGCCCGCCACCTGCGGTTTGTCGCTGGTAGTAGTTGCGTGGTCGCGGAGCGATCCCCGTCGGGAGCCCGACCCCGCAGGCTTTCCGGCGGGACGACTCGACAGGACTGGAGGAGCGGTCATGGGTGGCAGACAGCGTCCGCCGAGAGCGCGGACCCCTCGTCAGGGCAGGCCCGCCGGGGCCGGTGCCCGGGCGAACTCCCGGGCGGCGTTCGCCCGCATCGAGGGGTTCCTGGCCTGGGAGGCGGAGGTCGCGGCGGCCGAGCGGGACGCCCGCGCGTTCGCCGCGCAGTTCCCCTGGCTGCCGGCGGCGGAGCGGGAGAGCCTCGAACAGGCTTACACCGCCGACCGGTTGCGCTACGCCGAGGAGGTCGTCGACCGCGCGGTCGAGCGCTGCCGCCGGTTGGCCGCCCGGTACCGCGTCGAGTGCCGCCGGATCTGCGCCCGCTGGGCGGCGCTCTGCCTCTCCGTCACCGTGGCGGCGGCGCTGTTCGCCGTGGTCCCGGCCGTGTTGCGGGGTTGAGCGGGCCTTCGGCCCACGGGCCGAGGGGGACGACGAGGGCCCGCTGCGCCGTTGCCGGTGCAGCGGGCCCTTTCCGGTGTCCGGGGGAGGGGTCAGTGGTGGCCGTGGCCGCTGCTGATCTCCTCGCGCTCCTCGACGGTGGGCTTGTCGATCTGGCTGTACTTGCCGTAGAAGCCGCGGGAGAGCTTGACCCGGGCGCGGGTCCACAGTCCGGCCTTGCGGGCCACCCCGTTCTCGTCCACCTCGGGCGGCAGCTCGGAGGGCTGCGGCTGGTCGTGCGAGGTGAGGGTGTAGAGCCGGCCCGGCGGCAGCGGGGCGTGCACCTCGACGAACTCGCCGTGCTGGAGCCGGTTGATGACACCGGTCTCCCGGCCGTGCAGCACCTTCTCCTTGTCCCGCCGCTGCAGGCCCAGGCACCACCGCTTGGTGATCACGAAGACGACCACCGGCACGGTGAAGAAGCCGATCCGCACCGCGTAGGTGATCGCGTTGATCGAGAGGTGGAAGTGGGTGGCCAGCAGGTCGTTGCCGCCGCCGGCCAGCAGGAGCAGGTAGAGGCCGATCCAGGCCGCGCCGAAGGCGGTGCGGACCGGGGCGTTGCGCGGCCGGTCGGCGATGTGGTGCTCGCCCCGGTCCCCGGTGATCCAGGCCTCCAGGAACGGGTAGCCCCAGATGACCAGCAGTACGAGCGGGAAGACCATCAGCGGGATGAACACCCCGAGGTTGAGGGTGTGGCCGCCCCAGACGCTGATCTCCCAGCCGGGCATCACGCGGATCAGGCCCTCGGAGAAGCCCATGTACCAGTCCGGCTGGGCGTCGGTGGACACCTGGTCCGGGCGGTACGGTCCGTACGCCCAGATCGGGTTGACCGTGGCGATCGCCGACATCACCGCGACCACGCCGAAGACCAGGAAGAAGAAACCGCCCGCCTTGGCCATGTAGACCGGCATCAGCGGCATGCCCACCACGTTCTGGTTGGTGCGGCCGGGCCCGGCGAACTGGGTGTGCTTGTGGTAGAAGACCAGGATCAGGTGCCCCGCGAGCAGGCCCAGCATGATGCCCGGGATCAGCAGCACGTGGACGGTGAACAGCCGGGGGATGATGTCGGTGCCCGGGAACTCGCCGCCGAAGATGAAGAACTGCAGGTACGACCCGACGATCGGGATGGCCAGGATGGCGCCCTCCATGAAGCGGATGCCCGTCCCGGAGAGCAGGTCGTCCGGCAGCGAGTAGCCCATGAAGCCGTCGAACATGCCGAGGATCAGCAGCATCGCGCCGAAGACCCAGTTGATCTCGCGCGGCTTGCGGAACGCGCCGGTGAAGAAGACGCGCATCATGTGGGTCAGCATCGAGGCGACGAAGACGATCGCCGCCCAGTGGTGGATCTGGCGCATCAGCAGGCCGCCGCGCACGTCGAAGCTGATCCTCAGGGTCGAGGAGTAGGCCTCGGACATCGGGATGCCCCGGAGGGGGACGTACGTCCCGTCGTAGACGACCTCGCCCATGCTCGGCGTGAAGAACATGGTCAGCCAGACGCCGGTGAGGATGATGATGACGAAGGTGTAGAGCGCGATCTCGCCCAGCATGAAGGACCAGTGGTCGGGAAAGATCTTGCGCAGATTGGACTTGGCCAGGGAGTAGATGCCGAGCCGGCCGTCGGTCCAGTCGGCCAGCGCCTCGGCCGCGTTGGCGGGGTTGGCGCGCGTGGTGGTCACCGGTCCCGGCTGCGACTGCTGGTCGGTTCTCACGACGGGCTCCCCGGCGTCCTCGGCGTGCCGTGCTGGAGACCCGCCGGCGGGAACCCCGGCCGGCGAAGTGTTGTGATCATGGGACCTCTCGATACGGGCCCGCCGGCCGGACCGGCGCGCGGACCAGGTGTTCCGCTGGACCCGTTGCTCAGGGTGATGGAGCGCTTACTCTGTCATGCTGTCGGCAGGGGGCCGACTGTGCACGTCCATCGGCCCGTCCGGCCGCGCGTGTCGGGCCGGACGGGGGGCCCTGACGCCCGATCGGCTGGCCGCCGCTCGGCCCAACGGGTGCCGATGCTGCGGTCGAGTGCCACTGAGGCGTTTCGGCGCGCGCCGCGTCCGGGGGTCGCACGGTCCGGGGCCTACGCTGCGCCAATGGTGGATCACCGTGAACTCTTCGAGGACGTCACCGAGGCCCTGGCCCGCGCCGGGTTCGACCTCGGACCGGGTCCCTCACCGCTGTGGATCGACCGTCACCCCGAGGGTGTGGTGGTCGGCTGGACGCCGGGCG
Source organism: Kitasatospora sp. NPDC048286 (assembly GCF_043201735.1). Taxonomy (NCBI): domain Bacteria; kingdom Bacillati; phylum Actinomycetota; class Actinomycetes; order Kitasatosporales; family Streptomycetaceae; genus Kitasatospora; species Kitasatospora sp. NPDC048286. The sequence continues at coordinate 120,444 of NZ_JBICZE010000021.1, read as the reverse complement.
CGGAGCCGGGCGGGCCGCCCTCCCGGGAGGCGCTGGCGGCGCTGAGCGGCGCGGCCGCGGTCGTGCTGCGCGAGTGCGGCTATCTCGTCGCCGGGACGGAGGGGGGCGATCTGCTGGTGCGCTGCGCCGAACCGGTGACGGTGCCGGAGTCGTCCGAGCCGGAGCCCGTACCGGAGCAGTGGTGGGGGTGAGCGGCGGCGGGCCCGGTGTCGTACGCACCGGGCCCGGTGTAGCGCGGACCGGGCCCGATGCTTCGGGTGCCGGGCCCGTACGCGCGCTCAGCCGTCGAGGGTGAAGCCGATCACCGCGCCGCCGCCGTCCCGGTTGGCGGCGAAGGCCGTTCCGCCGTGCGAGCGGGCCACCTCGTCCACGATAGCCAGGCCCAGCCCGGAACCGGGCAGACTGCGGGCGGCGGTGGCCCGGTAGAAGCGGTCGAAGACCCGGTCGAGGTCGGCCGCGTCGATGCCCGGGCCGCGGTCGCGCACCTCCACCCGCGGGCCGCGCACCACCACCTCGATCGGGCCGGTCCCGGCCGGGTCGAACTTGGCGGCGTTGTCCAGCAGGTTGCCCACCGCGCGGGCCAGGGCGTCCGGCCGGGCGGTGACGACGGTCCCGTCCGCGTCCACCAGGACCTCGCGGCCGCTGCGCCGCCGGGCCTGGGCGGCGGCCTCCCGGACCAGGTCGGCGAGTACCACCTCGGTCGGCTGCTCGGCTGCCCTGCTGTCCGCCGCGAGCGCCACCAGCTCCTCCACCAGCTGGGTCAACTCCCGTGCCTCCTCGGCCAGATCGGCCATCAGCGCGGTGCGCTCGGCGGGCGGCAGCCGGTCCAGGCTGGGCAGCACCGAGAGGTTGGTGCGCAGGCTGGTCAGGGGGGTGCGCAGCTCGTGTCCGGCGTCCTGGGCGAGTCGACGCTGGTTCTCCCTGGCGGTGGCCAGCCGGACCAGCATCCGGTCGAAGGCCCGGCCGAGGCGGCCCACCTCGTCCGTCCCGGCGGCGGGCACCTGGACGTCCAGCCTCCCGCTGGAGGCGACCAGTTCGGCCGCGTCGGTGAGCCGGACCAGCCGACCGGTGATCCGCCGGGCCAGCAGCCGGCCGGCCCCGCCGGCGAGCACCGCGACGACCGCCACCAGGGCCACCGTGCGGGTCCGCAGGGTGGCCAGCAGTTCCTCGGCGGGCCCGACCTGCTGGATGATCTGGACCGCGCCGCGCCGGCCGCCGAGCGAGACCACGCCGACCCGGTAGCCCTCGTCGCGCTGGTGGCGCAGCCCGATCGAGGTGCGGCCCGGCTGGTCGGCGTGGGCGAGTTCCTGGTCGGACGGGCTCGGTGGCAGGTCGAGCCGGGCGGTGCCGGGCAGCACCGCGCCGGCGGGGTCGAGCGACTGGGTGGTCACCCGGATCGGGCGGACCAGATCGGCGCTCAGGCCGCTCGGCCCGGCGAAGTCGCCGGGGAAGAGGGCCTCGCGCTGGACCTGCCGGCCGACGGAGTCGACGGCGGCGCCGAAGTCGGCGGTCTCGTCGTCCCGGATCAGCCGGGCGGCGGCGTGGTAGCCGAGCGCGCCGATCAGCACCGCGACCAGCGCGGCGATCGCGGCGAAGGCCAGCGCGAGGGTGGTGCGCAGGCCGGGACGCGGCAGACGCGGCAGGCGTGGTGGGCCGGGGAGGCGGCGGGCCGGGCCGGTCACGGCTCGCGCAGCGTGTAGCCGACGCCGCGGACGGTGTGGATCAGCGGCGCCAGGCCGGGGCGGTCGAGCTTGCGGCGCAGGTAGCCGATGAACACCGCGAGGTTCTTCGACCCGGGGCCGAAGTCGTAGCCCCAGATCCGCTCGTAGAGCGTGGCCTGGTCGAGGACGGCGCCGGCGTGCCGGGCGAGCAGCTCCAGCAGGTCGAACTCGGTGCGGGAGAGTTCGAGCTCCTGGGCGGCGCGCCAGGCGCGTCGGGCGGGCGGCTCGATCCGCAGGTCGGCGACGGTCAGCACCTCGCCGGTGGGCGCGGGCGGGTGGCGGCGCAGCAGGGCGCGCAGGCGGGCGAACAGCTCGTCCACGTCGAAGGGTTTGACCAGGTAGTCGTCGGCGCCGGCGTCGAGGCCGGCGATCCGGTCCGGTACCTCGACCCGGGCGGTGAGCATCAGCACGGGGGTGCGGTCGCCGGCCGCGCGCAGCCGTCTGCAGACCTCCAGGCCGTCCGGCTCGGGCATCATCACGTCGAGCACCAGGACGTCCGGGCGCTGTTCGGCGAGGACGGCCAGGGTCTGGGTGCCGTCGGCGGCGACCCGTACCCGGTAGCCCTCCAGCATCAGGGCCCGGGCGAGCGAGTCGCGGATGGCCCGGTCGTCCTCGGCGATCAGCACGGTGTGCGTCATGGCGGAGATTCTCCCTGGCGTGTCCACGACGGTTCGCGGCGGGGTCGGGGTGTCCGGGCCCGCTCCTGGCCGGTCCGCGACGGCCGCCGCTTTTGCGTGGTGCTTCGCGGGCGTACGGTGGCCGTACGGTGGCGCGCCGCCGGGTGGGCCGCCGGGTCCGAGTCGGCACGCCCTGCCGGAGGCCGCGATGGCAGACCGGATGGCTCCTTTCACCACCCCGCGCGCGGAGCGGGCGCGGCGGGACGCTCGGGAGCGGCTGGAGGACTGGCGGGAGGTGTACCGGCCGGGGGCTCTGCTGCCGGTGGTGGGCGGACAGGCGGGGCGGTGCATGGACTGCGGGCTGCCGTTCTGCCACAGCGCCTGTCCGCTGGGGAACCTGGTGCCGGAGTGGAACCGGCTGGTGGCGGAGTCGGGGACGGGTGAGGAAGCGGGGGCGGGGGCGGCGGGAGCCGACTGGCGGGCGGCCGCGGCGCGGCTGCTGGCGACCAACAACTTCCCGGAGTTCACCGGGCGGCTCTGCCCCGCGCCCTGCGAGAGCGCCTGCGTGCTGGCGATCGACGGCGCCGCGGTGACGATCAAGAACGTGGAGCTGGCGATCGCCGACCGGGCCTGGGAGGCGGGCTGGGACGCGCCCCGGCCGCCCGACCGCCCCGAGCGGGCCGGTGGGCGGCGGGTCGCGGTGATCGGCTCCGGCCCGGCCGGGCTGGCCGCCGCCCAGCAGCTCACCAGGGTCGGGCACGCCACCACGGTGTACGAGCGGGCCGATCGCGCGGGCGGACTGCTGCGGTACGGCATCCCGTCGTTCCGGCTGGAGAAGCACCGGCTGGAGCGCCGGCTGGACCAGCTGCGGGCCGAGGGCACGGCCTTCCGCACCGGGGTGTGGGTCGGCCGGGACCTCCCGGGCGAGGAGCTGCGGGCCGAGTACGACGCGGTGGTGGTCGCGGTGGGCGCGACGGCCTGCCGGGACCTGCCGCTGCCCGGGCGGGACCTGCCCGGGGTGCACCAGGCCATCGAGTACCTGACCTGGGCGAACCGGGTGGACGAGGGCGACTGCCCGGTCTCGCCGCTGTCCGCCGAGGGGCGGCACGTGGTGATCGTCGGCGGTGGGGACACGGCGGCCGACTGCCTGGGGACGGCGCTGCGCCAGCGGGCCGCCTCGGTCACCCAACTGGACATCAACCCGCGGCCGCCGCAGGGCCGGGCCTCCGGGCAGCCCTGGCCGGTGCACCCCAAGGTGTACCGGGAGACCACCTCGCACGAGGAGTCCGGTGCCGCGGCCGCCGGGCCCCGGGTGTTCGCGGCGGTCACCGTGGCCTTCGAGCCAGGCCCGGACGGCCGGCTGGCCGCTGTCCGCATCGCCGAGGCCGAGCCCGCCGACCGCAGCCCGCGGGCGGGCACCGAGCGCAGGCTCCCGGCCCAGCTGGTGCTGCTCGCGCTGGGCTTCACCGGGCCGGAGCCGGACGGGCGGCTGTTCGCCCAACTCGGCCTCGCCACCGGGCCGGAGTCCACGTTGCTCAGGGACGACGCCTTCGCGACGGAGGCGGAGGGCGTGTTCGTCGCGGGGGACGCCGGGCGCGGGCAGTCGCTGATCGTCTGGGCGATCGCCGAGGGGCGGGCGGTGGCGGCGGCGGTGGACCGGTACCTGCGGGGGTGGACGGAGCTGCCGGCGCCGATCCGGGCCTCGGCGCGAGCGCTCACGGCGTGAGGCGGGCAGCGGCCCCGGCGGGGTGGTCGTGCGCCGAGGTGGTCGTGCGCCGGTGATCGGTCCGTGGGGAGGGGCAGGGGAGCGGCAGGCGGTGGAGGCCGAACTCCCCGGCGGCCGGCCCGGGGTGAGCCGACCGCAGGGCGTGGCGGTCGGTCAGCGGGTGCGTGCGCGACCGGCGGAAGAGCGCGGACGGGTGAGTCGGGTACGTACGGCCTTTGCTACGATCCGGCGACGTGGGTGTCAGGAGTCGGGCGTACGGGGGTCGGAAGACGTGGGCGTGAGTGAGCGTGAGTGGGCGGTGACGTCGGTCGAGGTCCGCTACACCCCGACGGCCGCCGACTTCCGGGAGGCCTTCGCCGTGCTGGCCCGGCACACGGCGCCCGGGCGCCGGTCGCGGAGCGCCAGGCGCACGGTGTCCGCCGGTGCGGCGGCGGGTGCCGGGCTGCTCGCCCTGGTCGGCGGGGCGGCGCTGCTGCCGGCCGCGCTGCTGCTGGTGTGCGCACTGTGGGCGCTGTTCGCACCGAGCCGGATCCAGGCGCGCCGGGTGGTGCGGAAGGTGGCGGACAAGGGTGAGTTCCGGGTCCTGCTGGACGAGTGCGGGGTGGTCGTGAGCCACGAGGCTTCGGACACCCTGCTCGGCTGGCCGGAGCAGCGGTACTTCCTGGAGACGCGTGAGCTGTTCCTGCTGCTGGCCGGTGCGGAGGAGCCGGGGGTGGTGACCGTGCTGCCCAAGCGCGGGGTCGAGGACGTCCGGGGGTTGGGGCAGCTGATCGGCCGGCATGCCGAGGCGCTCGTCCCGGACTGAGATCCGTCCCGGACTGAGATCGTCCTGGACTGAGCTTGTCCTGGACCGAGCTCGTCCTGGACCGAGCGGCCGTTCGCGGGGTGGCGCGTACAGGCTTGTCACGGGGTCGACTCCGGCAGGGCGGGCTCGGTGCGGGGCGCTCGCCGGTCGTAGCGCCAGAGGGCGGGGAGCGCGGCGGACAGCGCGGCCGAGCTGCCGAGGCAGAGCAGCCCGCCGGTGCGCAGGGCCGCCCGGATGCCCTGCCGGGCGGCGAGCCCGCCGGCCCGCAGGTCGCCCAGGGCCGGCCCGGCGGAGCCGATCAGTATCTCCGATCCGGCCGCACGGCCCCGGAGTTCGTCCGGAATGGACTGGTTCCAGATGGCGCTGCGGAAGGTGTCGCCGATCCAGTGCGCGCCGCCCGCGACGGTCAGGCAGAGCAGGACGGCCCACAGGCTCGGGGCGAACGCTGCCGCGGCCGTTGCCGCTCCGACCAGGGCGGCGGAGAGCAGTACCAGCCGGCCGTGTCGGTGCACCCGCTCCGCCCACCCGCCGGTCGCGGCCGCGATCAGGGCGCCGACCGCGCCGGCCGAGTAGAGCAGCCCGAGCGCCCAGGTGGCGTCCAACTCCGCGGCCAGGAACGGGAAGAGAGCGGTGGGCAGGGCGAACACGGTGGCGGCGAGGTCGGCCAGGTAGGTGCCGATCAGGTCGGGCCGCCGGGCCGCGTATCGGGCGCCGTCGAGGAACTCGGCGAGCCGCGGCGCCTCGGCGTCCCGCGCCGAGGGGACCGGCCGGACCTGGGCCAGCAGCGCGATCGAGAGCAGGAAGGTGCCGAGGTCGACCAGGTAGGCCGCGGGGACGCCGGCGGTGGCGATCAGCAGGCCGGCCGCCGCCGGGGCGGCCACGCCGCCGATGCTCCAGCGCAGCGAGAGCAGGGCCCCGGCCGCCACCAGCTGGTCCTGGGGCACCAATCGGGGGACCATCGCCTCGACCGAGGGCTGCTGGATGCCCTGGAGTGCCGCCGCCAGTCCGGCGGCGACGTAGAGCGGCCAGACGGCGGGGGTGCCGAGCAGCGCGTTGACCAGCAGCAGGGCGCTGAGCGCGGCCAGTGCGATCTCGGTGACCAGTGCGACGGTGCGGCGGTCAGCACGGTCGGCGAGGACGCCGCCGTAGAGGCCGAACAGGAGGGTGGGCACGAGCTCGACCGCGCCGACCGCGCCCACGGCCAGTGGTGAGCCGGTGAGGTCGGCGATCTGGAGCGGGATCGCCGTCATGGTGAAGATCGAGCCGAGCAGGGTGACCGTGCCGGAGGTCCAGGTCACCCGGAAGTCCCTGGAGGACCGCCAGGGTGCGGTGTTCGGCAGCAGTCGGGACCAGAAGCGGTCCGTTCCTGGGGTCGGGTCCGTTCCGGGAGTCGGGTCCGTTCCGGAGGTCGGGTTCGGTCCGGAGGTCATGAGGGGTGGGTCCCTTCGTGGCCGTCGGCGTCGCGGCGGTCGTCCTTATCGCTGATAAATTCCAGCTCGGGAACTTATCGGCGATAAGGTGGTCTGGCAAGCGGATAACCCGGGAGGTCGATCGGATGGCGCTGCAACGCGACGAGGTGGTGCGCACGGCGCTGCGCCTGCTGAACGAGGAGGGCATCGACGGGCTGACCACCCGCCGGCTCGCCCGCGAACTCGGCGTCCAGTCACCGGCGTTGTACTGGCACTTCAAGGGCAAGCGGGAACTGCTCGACCTGATGGCGGAGGCGATGCTCGCCGAGGCCCTCCCGCCCGACCGCGAACCCGACCCGGCGCACTGGCCCGAGTGGATCGCCGCCGATGCCCGCGCCAAGCGGAACGCCCTGCTCGCCTACCGCGACGGCGCCCGGGTGCACGCCGGCACCCTGCCCACCGAGGACGAACTCCCGGCGGTCGAGGCCCAGTTGGGCGCCCTGTGCGGATCCGGGCTGCGCCCGCGCACGGCACTGCGGCTGCTGCTGACCGTCGACCGGTACATCATGGGCTGGGTCACCGAGGAGCAGGCCTGGCGGCAGGACGCCGCGGACCGTGAGCGGCCGCCGTTCCCCGACGAGGCGCTGCGCGAACTCCCGTTGCTGCGTGAGGCGGTCGACGTGCTGCGGATGACCGACCACGACGCCGACTTCGAGTACGGGCTGCGGGTGCTGATCGAGGGGTTCCGAGCGGAGATCGCGCGGGAGGCGGGAGCCTGACGTCCGATGGGCTAGCGTGACGCCCATGACGACCTTTGACCCTCGCGGCACGGCCCTGGTCCTGATCGACCTGATGGACCGGATCGTCGCCAACCCGCTCGCGCCGCGCACCGGTTCGGAGGTGGTGGAGGCCTCACTGGAACTGGCCCGGCGGTTCCGGGCGGTCGGCGCGCTCGTGGTCGCGGTGCGGGTCGAGCGGCCGAACGTCACCGAGCAACCGCCCGGGAGCGGGCTGGTCGCGGAGGTCGCGGCGGCGGCCGACGAGGTCGTGGTGAAGCGCACCATCGGGGCCTTCCAGGGCACCGGCCTGGACGAGCTGCTCCGGGGGAGGGGTGTGGAGACCCTGGTGTTCACCGGGATCGCCACCAACCTCGGCGTGGAGTCGAGCGCCCGCGCGGCCGGCGACCACGGGTACCGGCTGGTGTTCGTCGAGGACGCGATGGCCGCGCTCACGGCGGAGGAACACCGGGCGTCGGTGGAGCTGGACTTTCCGCGCCTCGGCGAGGTCGTCGCGGCGGCGGACGTGCGGGTGGGGTGAGTCGGTGGACGTGTGGTCGGCGTGAGGTAGCGGCCGGGCGTTTGCGGAGGGCACTGCCGCGGCCGGGCGTGGCAGGAGGGACGCTGCTACGCCCGGGTGTGGCGGGAGGGGCGCTGCTACGGCCGGGCGTGGCGGAGGGCTTCGCGCAGCCGTCCGTCCGAGGACTTGAGCAGGCGGGCGGCGGTGGGGGCGTCCACGTCCGCGAGCAGGGACAGGATCGCGTCCTTGGCCCGGCCACCGGTCGCGGTCAGGGCGCGGTCGATCGCGGCCTCGTCGGCACCGGTCGCCTCGGCGACGATCCGTCGGGCGCGGTCGCGCAGCTTGTCGTTGGTGGCGCGGAGGTCGACCATCAGATTTCCGTACGTCCGGCCTAGGCGGACCATCACGGCCGTGGACAGCAGGTTGAGCACCAGCTTCTGCGCCGTGCCCGCCTTGAGCCGGGTCGATCCGGCCAACACCTCGGGGCCGACCTCCACTTCGACGCCCAACTCGGCCGCCGCCGCGAGCGCCGACCCTCGGTTGCACGCCAGACCGACGGTCAGCGCCCCGGCCGCCCGCGCCGCCCGGACGGCGGCCAGCGGGTAGGGCGTACGGCCCGAGGCGGAGATGCCGACCAGGGTGTCGGCGGGGGTGAGGGCGAGCGCGGCCACGTCGGCCTCGGCGAGGTCCGTGCGGTCCTCGGCGCCCTCGGCGGCCGCTGTGACCGCCGGACTCCCGCCCGCGATCAGACCGACGACCAGTGCCGGATCGGTGCCGAAGGTCGGCGGACACTCGACGGCGTCCAACACGCCGAGCCGCCCGGCCGTCCCCGCGCCGGCGTAGACCAGCCGACCGCCACGAGCCATCCGGGCGGCCACGGCGTCGACCACGGCGGCGATCCGCTCCAGCTGCCCGGCGACGGCGACGGGCACCGTGCGGTCCTCGGCGTTCATCAGGCGGAGCAGCTCGACCGTGGGCAGCTCGTCGATCACGGCCCAGTCGGGGCGGATGGTCTCGGTCGCGGGTACGGCGATGAATCGCCCGTTTCGCTCACTCATGCGCCCGCCTCGTTTCGCTCACTCATGCGGCGAGCCTCCCCGGGTGCGGGGTGCCCGAATCCGGGCAAGCGTGGAGGGAGGGAGGTGGTGGTCGTGGAACCGACCGTTGCCGAACTGCTGGACCGGTTCGGCCGCACCTACGCGGAGGAGGCCGGGATCGCGCTGCGCGACAAGCCCTCGCCGCTCTACCGTCTGCTCGTCCTGACCGTGCTGTGCTCGGTGCGGATCAACGCCGGCACCGCCACGGCCGCGGCCCGGGAGCTGTCGGCCGCCGGGCTGCGGACCCCGCGCGCGATGGCCGACGCCAGGCGCGGGACGCTCATCGCGGCCCTGGGCCGGGCCCACTACGTGCGCTACGACGAGAGCACCGCCACCGCGCTCGGCCAGGGGGCCGAGCTGCTGCTCGACCGCTGGCACGGTGACCTGCGGCGGCTGCGGGAGGAGGCCGGCGGCGAGTCGGAGCGGATCGGCGAGCTGCTCCGGGAGTTCCCCCGGATCGGGCCGGTCGGCGCCGGGATCTTCCGGCGCGAGGCGCAGGCGGTCTGGCCCTCGCTGCGGCCGTACTTCGACGAGCGGGTGCTGGCGGAGGCGAGGACGCTCGGGCTGCCCGGTGAGCCGGAGGGGCTGGCGGCGCTGGTCGGGCCGGGGGAGCCGGCCCGGCTGGCGGCGGCGCTGACCAGGGCGAGCCTGGCGCACGTCGGGGCCGGGTGAGGGCCGGGCGGGTCGTGCCGGAGTGAGTGGCTCATCCGGGGGCGGCGTGCGGGGTCAGGCCATCCAGAAGAAGACCGCCGTCATCCGCCGCTCGGCCAGCTCGGTGCCGTAGTAGCCGGTGGCGCTGTGGATCAGGTTGGCGTGGTAGAGGAGCAGTTGGTTGTAGCGGTTGGGGACGCGGACGTCCTCGGTGAAGTGGTCGGCCGGCACCCGGCGGGTGCCGAGCGCCTCGACCAGGTTGTTGTGCGGGGCGTCGACCAGGTTGCCGCCGAGGCGGCCGCCGGGGAACTGCTGGCGGTAGAAGCTGGTGCCGGCGTCCTTGGGGGCGCCGGGGCTGAGGTAGAGGACGGCGGCGTAGCGGCAGAGCGCGCGGGAGTCGGTGTGCGGGCGGGACTCCGACTCGCCGGCGCCGACGACCTGGACGCAGTTGTGGTTGAGCGTGCCGCCGCCCGGGGTGCTCTGCACCCAGAGTCGGGAGGCGCCGGTGGCCTTGCGGACCAGCGACTCGACTCGGGCCAGCTCCTCGGGCTCCAGGCCCGGCATGGTGCGCAGTCCGGGCCAGGTCTCGGGGCGGTGGGGGTAGCCCTCCGTCCAGTCCCCGCGGGCCAGACAGCGCTCGCGGACGGCGTCCGGGTCGGGCAGCACGTTGTCCAGGACCCAGTAGTCCCGGCCCCGGGTGGGCTTGCGGTAGGGCAGGACCGGCAGGGCGGTGGGCCTGATGGGCTGTGAGGGCATGGGCCGACGATAGAGGCGGCGATCGTCAACCTTCTGCCGTGAGCAGGTCAACCTTTCGTCAAGGGTGCCTCGACCTGGGGCGGATCGCCGGGGCCCTGGTGGGTGCAGGGTTCGAGTGCCGGGTTCCGGCGCGGCGCGGTGTTCGGGTGTCGCTTCAGGCCTCCCGTACGGCGAAAGTCCCGAGGGCGCCCTCCAAGCGGTCGTAGGCCTGGACCGCGGAGGGGCGCACCGCGGCGGCGATCGCCGACTGCTCCTCGCCTGCCAGGGTGCGGCGGAACACCTCGGCGAACACCGCCCGGTCGACGGCGGCGAGCAGCGCGGCGGCGACCCGGCACTCGAAGCCGACGGGTCTCTCGTGCACCGCCTCGCCCAGTGCCTCGGCGAGCGCCGTCTCGCCCTGCTCGTGCAGCTCGCGCAGTCGGGCGGCCAGTGCCGGGCTGTCGAAGACGGTGCGGGCGAAGTCGGGGCCGGAGAAGCCGAGCCGGGCGTCGTGCCGGTCGAGGCCGGCGAGGCAGTCGCGGCGCAGCGCGGCGAGCGCGGACTCGCCCGGCGCGCGCCCGGCGACGGTTCCGGCGAGCCGGGCGACGAGCTCCTCGTGCAGGTCGAAGAAGAGGTCCTCCTTGCGCGGGAAGTGGTTGGTGACGGTCATCTTGGCGACGCCCGCGGCGGCCGCGACCTCGGCGATGGTCGTGCGGTCGAAGCCCCGCTCGACGAAGAGTCTGGTCGCGGCGTGCGAGATCGCCTCGCGGGTGCGGCGTTTGTTGAGCTCGCGCAGGTTCGGCGTGGTCCCGGATTCGGTCATGGGGGGAGCGTAGCGCAGTTCACTGGGTCGAGCACAGAAATTTGATTTGACCCAGTCGATGGGTCCGTCCTAAGTTCTCCTCAAGGCAGCCGGAGGGGCTGCCCGAGTGGGCGTCCGCGTTCGGGGGCGGCTCGCTCGAGGGCGACCAGGGGAGGGCGCATGAGCACATCCGTCACCGCGAAGGGCCGGTCGGGAGGAGTCCGGGGGGAGGCGCCGGAGCCGATTCCGCCGGGCCTGTGGAAGATGGGCGGGGTGCTCGCGCTGGGGCCGGTGCTCGCGCTGTTGGACAGCACGATCGTCAACGTCGGCATCGACTCCGTCGGCCGCGATCTGCACAGCTCGATCGCGGCGGTGCAGTGGGTGGCCACGGGGTACCTGCTGGCGATCTCGCTGACCATGCCGCTCTCGGGCTGGGCCGCCGGTCGCTTCGGTGGCCGGCGGGCGTGGCTCGCCTCGGTCGTCCTGTTCGTGCTCGGATCGGCGCTGTGCGGCCTGGCCTGGTCGACGGGCAGTCTGATCGCCTTCCGGGTGCTGCAGGGGATCGGCGGCGGGATGATTCAACCGCTCGGCCAGGCGATCATCATACAAGCGGCTGGGCCGTCCAGGGTCGGGCGGGTGATGGGCACGCTGATGCTGCCGATCAGCCTGGCCCCGGTCCTGGGGCCGATCCTCGGCGGGCTGGTGCTGGAGCACTTCGACTGGCGGTGGATGTTCCTGCTGAACGTGCCGGTCGGGCTGGTGATCCTGCTGCTCGCCGCCCGCTGGCTGCCGGCTGACGAGGTGTCGGACGCTCCGAAGCCCCGGCTGGACGTGACCGGTCTGGTGCTGCTCTCGCCCGGTCTGACCGGGTTGGTCTACGGGCTTGCGACGATCGGTGACGGTGCGACGGCCGGCAGGGTCGCCCTGGCGGCGGGCGTGGTGCTGGTGGCGCTCTACGGCTGGCACGCGCTGCGGGTGGGGCGCGGCGGTGTCCGGACGCCGCTGATCGACCTGCGGCTGTTCGCCCGGCGCGGCTTCTCCGTGGCGACGGCCAACAGCTTCCTCCAGGGCGCCGCGCTCTACAGCTCGATGTTCCTGGTGCCGCTCTACTACCAGCAGGTGAAGCACGCCGGTGCGGTGGAGGCCGGCCTGCTGCTGGCGCCGCAGGCCCTCGGTACGGCGGTCACCGCGATGCTCGCCGCCCGGATCACCGACCGCTTCGCGCCGCGTCCGCTGATCATGATCGGCATCGCCTGCTCCCTGGTCGGCACGGTCGCGTTCACCCAGCTGGGCAGCGGCTCCGAACCGGCCGACTGGCTGATCGCCGGCTCGCTGGCACTGCGCGGCGCGGGCATGGGGATCATCGCGATCCCGGGCCTGGCGGTGGTGTACGGGAGCGTCGAGAAGGACCAGGTGCCCGCGGCGGCGGGTGCGGTCAACGTGCTGAACCGGGTGGGCGGGGCGCTCGGCACTGCCGTGCTGACGCTGGCGCTCCAGCAGGCGCAGGGCGGGCATCCGGGCCAACCGGGTGCGGCCTTCGGCGAGACCTTCTGGTGGGTGCTGGCCCTGTCCGCGCTCGCCATCGCCCCGGCGCTGCTCTATCCGAACACCCGCCGAGCCGACTGACCGTCGGCCGCGTCCCGATCACCGGCCGGTTCCCGGCCACCCGGACCCTGGAGGTACCCGTGTTCACCCGTCACACCGACGGCCTGCGCCTGCTGAGCGTGCACGCGCACCCCGACGACGAGTCCAGCAAGGGCGCGGCCACGCTGGCCCGGTACGCGGCCGAGGGGGTGGACGTCCTGGTCGCCACCTGCACCGGCGGCGAGCGCGGCTCGGTCCTCAACCCGGCCATGGACCGGCCGGAGGTCCGGGCCGACCTCGCCCGCGTCCGGCGCGAGGAGATGGCGGCCGCCCGGGAGATCCTCGGTGTGCGCCAGCGGTTCCTCGGGTTCGTCGACTCCGGGATGCCCGGCCCGGACGAACCGCTCCCGGAGGGCTGCTTCGCGGCCGAGCCGGTGGAGCTCGCGGCGGCGCCGCTGGTCGCACTGATCCGGGAGTTCCGCCCACAGGTGGTGATCACCTACGACGAGACCGGCGGCTACCCGCACCCGGACCACGTGATGACCCACCGGGTCACCGTGGCGGCCGTCGAGGCCGCCGCCGGCCCGGAGCTCCACCCCGAGCTGGGCGAGCCCTGGCAGGTGTCCAAGCTCTACTACCACCTGGCGCTCTCCCGGGCCTGGTTCCAGGCCCTGCACGAGGGCATGACGGAACGGGGCGTGCCCTCGGAGATGGGGGAGCTGCTCGCCGGCTGGCCCGACATTCCGCCGGCCCTGGCCACCACCACCCGGATCGCGTGCGCCGAGCAGTTCGCCGTACGAGACGCGGCGATGCTGGCGCACGCCACCCAGGTCCAGCCGGGCGTGGCCTTCATGGCACACCCGCGGGACATCGAGCGCGAGGTCTGGCCGACCGAGGACTACCACCTGGCCCGGAGCCTGGTGCCGGAGGCCGGCGCGGCGGCCGGGGAGGCCCGGGCAGGCGGGATCGAGACCGACCTGTTCGCCGGGCTCCGGGCGGGGGCGGAAGCGGGGGCGGGATGAGCCTCATGGCGGGCGTGGCGAGGCGGGCCGTCGCGGCGTTGCTCGGTGGCGCGCCGGCTGCCGCCCGTTCAGCACTGGCCGTCGGCGAGCACGTAGTAGCCCGGGCCGGTCTGCTTCAGGGTGTGGGTGACGAAGGTGTTCCAGAGCCCCATGCTCTGGCCCGAGCCGAGCGCGTAGGTCAGCCCACCGCTCTGGGTGGCGCGGCCGGCCAGGACCTGGTCGTAGTTGCTGGCGGTGAAGCACTGGGGCGTGCCCCCGCCCGGGGTGGTTGCCGTCACCGCCGCCGACCGGGCACCCGCCGTGCCGGACGCGTCGACCGCCGCCACGGTGTAGCTGTACGTGGTGCCGGCCGTGAGCCCGGTGTCGGTGAAGGCCGTGCCGCTCGCGCTGCCGACCTGGGTGCCGTTGCGGAAGACCTGGTACGAGGCCGCGCCGCTGACGGCCTGCCAGCCGAGGGCGACCGACCCGGCGGCCGCGGTCGCGGTCAGGCCGGTCGGGGCCGGCAGCCCCGGGTCGGTGGGGCCGGAGCCGCCGTCCAGCCCCCAGAACTGCGCGGTGTGGTAGGCGGAGCAGATCGTGTCGAGGAAGTAGGCGCCGGTCGCCCCGCACTGGTCGGCCCCGGCCCCGGGGTGGACGGCCAGGCCGTGGCCCATCCCGCTGATCGTGAACAGGGCCACGGCGGGCTTTCCGCTCGCGTCGGCGTAGAGCTCCTGGGTGGTGCCGCCGGGGAGGTTCCGGGTGCTGCTCGGCTGACGGCCGATGCCCTGGACGTTCGTCCACTGGTCCCGCAGCTCGGTCGCGTTCACCGGCCTGACCACGGTGTCGGCGGTGCCCTGCCAGATCGCCACCCGGGGCCACGGCCCGGTGTAACCCGGGTACGCGGACCGGACTCTGTCGCCCCACTGGGCCGGGGTGAGCCCCTGGTCGGAGTTCTGGCAGCCGGAGGCGGCGGCCTGGCTGGTGGCGCAGTGGGCGGGCAGTCCGGAATCGATCGCCCCGCCGGCGAACACGTCGGGGTAGTCGGCCAACAGGTCGGCGGCCATCCCGCCGCCGGCCGAGAGCCCGGTGACGAACACCCGGTGGGCGTCCGAGCCGTACAGGGACTCGGCCTTGGTGACCATCTCGACCACCGACCTGGCCTCGCCGACGCCCCGGGCGGCCTTGCTCGCGTCGAACCAACTGAAGCAGGAGAGGCTGTTGTTGGCACTGCCGGTCTGCGGGAACACCACCGCGAAGCCGTACTGGTCGGCGAACTTGGTCCAGCCGGAGTTGCGGTAGTAGTCGGTGGCGCTCTGGACGCAGCCGTGCAGCGCGACCACCAGGGGCGCGCCACTGGGCAGTCCGGCGGGCGTGTAGGTGTACATCGCGAGGTTTCCCGGGTTGGTGCCGAACCCGGTGACCTGCTGGAAGCTGCCGCCCGCGGCGCTGGGCGAGGGAGACGCGGCGGAGGCCGTCACGGGGGCCATGGCGGGGGAGGCCTCGGCCGTGCCGGGGGCGGCGGCACCGAGCGCGAGGGTGGCGGCGGTGAGCAGTGCCGCGGCGGTGGGGCGCAGTGGCATGGGGGCTCCTTGGTGGGGGAGGAGTGGGGGGCGGTCCCGTGCAGGGTGGCGCGCCCGGTGCCCCGGTGCCATGTGACGGTCATCCGGGGTCCGCCGCCCGGGCATGGCGCGGACCGCCATGGTCGTGCCGTCCCGCCGTCCTGCTGGAGTGGATCGCCGGACGGATCCCGGAGCCCTCGATCTGCAGCACCATGGACTTCCACCTGACCGAGGTGAAGCCCGGGGCGGCGGTGTTCCAGGGCGAGCCCGGAGACCACCTCCACAACCCGATGAACACCGTGCACGGCGGCTACCTCGCCACCCTGCTCGACTCGGCGCTCGGCTGCGCGGTGATGAGCAGGCTGCTGGCCGGGGTGGGCTACACCACCACCCAGCTCAACGTCCACATGCTGCGCCCGCTGTTCGCCGACTCGGGGCCGCTGCGCTGCGAGGGAGTGGTGCTGCACCTGGGCCGGACGATGACCACGGCCGAGGCCAGGGTGGTGGGCGCGGAGAACGGCAGGCTCTACGCCCACGCCACCACCACCTGCGCGATCCTGACTCCCCGTCCGACCGCCTGACCGGGCCTCGTCGTCTCCGGGTCAGGCCTCGTCACCGGAACGGGCCTCATCTCCGGAACGGCCTCGTCCCCGGAACGGGCGGGCCCCGGTCGCCGCGGCGACCGGGGCCCGCCCGACGGGACTCCGCAGGCGCGCGAAGCCAGGGTCCCGTGGTGGTTCAGATGGCTGGGAGCACCCCGCAGAGGGCGATGAAGCCGCAGATCCCGAAGTTGACCAGCTTGTGCGAGAGGAAGATCGCGGCGAACTCGCGGATGGTCGCGCTCGGCCAGTAGTACCGGGCGGTGGGTGAGCCGAAGACATGGCCGTTGACGCCGGTCTGACGGGCGAGCAGCGCGGCCCGGAAGGCGTGGAAGTTGTTGGTGACGACGACGCAGTGGTAGCCGGGCTTGGCCTGCTCCATGATGGCCTTGCTGAACAGCAGGTTCTCCTCGGTGGTGCGCGAGCGGTCCTCCCGCTCGATGTGCTCCTCGGGGAAGCCGCGTTCGACCAGGTAGTCGGCCATCGCGTGGGACTCCGGGAGCTTCTCGTCCGGCCCCTGGCCGCCCGAGGTGATCAGCACCGGGGGGTTGCCGCGGGCTGCCTGCTTCTCGTACACCTCGCGGCCCCGGTTCAGCCGGCTGGCCAGCAGCGGCGGGACGCGCTCGCCGCCGATCAGCCCGGAGCCGAGCACGACCACGAAGTCCACGTCCCGGCGCGGTCGGTGGCGGCTGTACAGGAACGCGTAGCCGACGAAGCAGGTGAACAGGAAGGAGACGTAGCCGACGACCAGGACGGCGGCGCCGGCCAGGGCGGCCAGCTGCCGGGAGTGGAAGACGAGGGCCGCGACCAGCAGCCCGATGACCGCGAGGATGCCCAGCCCGGCGAGCAGCGACAGCAGGTTGGCCGGCCGCCTGCCCTCCTTGCGGATCATGGTCAGGCCGTTGGCGAGCAGGAACCAGACCAGGGCCGCCGTGCCGAGGGCGGGGAGGAGGACGATGACCGCCGCCGCGAGCGTGATCACCATGCTGGGCGCCTTGCGGAGTTCGGCGAGCAGGGCGAGGGAGAGCAGGGAGACGGCGATGCCGAGCAGGACGGCGTTGCTGAAGCGGCGGCGGTCGCGTAGTACCCCGATTCCGAACAACAGGAAGAACAGGGCGGCTGGGGCATAGGCGATCATGCGTCGTATGGTAGGGCTTACTCGGTCTGGACCATTCGCACGAACGGCCCAACCGTCCGGGGTGGCGCACGGCGGCTCGGCCGAAGCTCCCGGCGGCTCAGCCGAGGCGCGTGGCCGCTCAGGCGAAGCGCTCGACCGCCGCCAGGACCGCCTCCCCCATCCGCGGGCTTCCGGTGTGCCCGGCTTCGTCGATGACCGTCAGTCGGGCGTCCGGCCAGGCCTTGGCCAGCTGCCAGGCGGTGTCGAGCGGCCCGCCGAGGTCCAGCCTGCCGTGGATCAGTTCGCCGGGGATTCCGGCCAGCCGCCCGGCGTCGCGCAGCAGCCGGCCGTCCTCGAGGAAGGCCTGGTGCGAGAAGTAGTGCGCGGTGATCCGGGTGAAGGCCATCAGCGCGTCGGAGGGGCGGTCGGTGTACGCGTTCGGCTTGCCCAGCGTCTCGTGCGAGATGACCGCGTCCTCCCAGGTGGCCCAGGCGTTGGCGGCGGCCCGCCGGACCGACTCGTCGGTGCTGTCGAGCAGCCGGCTGTAGGCCGCGAGCAGTTCGGCGGTGTCCCCGTCGCGGTCGGCGGGCGGAAGGAAGTCCCGGAACGCCTCCCAGGGGCCGGGCAGGAAGCGGCCCACGCCCCGGTAGAGCCAGTCGGTCTCCTCGGGGCGGGTCATGGTGACCCCGCAGATCACGATCGCGGAGACCCGTTCCGGGTGGGCCTGGGCGTACGCGAGGATCAGCGTGGAGCCCCACGAGCCGCCGTACAGCAGCCACTTGTCGATGCCGAGGTGCTCGCGCAGCCGCTCCATGTCGGCGATCAGGTGCGCGGTGGTGTTGTGCTCCAGGCTGGTCGAGGGGTCGGCGGCGGACGGGAGGCTGAGCCCGCAGCCGCGCTGGTCGAACTGGACCAGGCGGTAGCGCTCCGGGTCGAAGTACCGCCGGGAGCCCGGGCTGTGGCCGGAGCCGGGCCCGCCGTGCACCACCACGGCCGGCCTGCCCGCCGGGTTCCCGGAGGTGTTCCAGTGGATCCGCTGCCCGTCGCCGACGTCCAACAGGCCTTGCGCGTACGGCTCGTAGAGGGGGTAGGGCTCGGCCATGGGTGACTCCTCCGTCGTCGTACGGGCGGGCCCGGCGAGCCTACCCCGGCGTCGGGTCAGCGCCGCTCCGGTGGCAGCAGGGCCGCGAGGCCGTCGAGGATCCGCTGGACGCCGAACTCGAAGCGGGCGTCCATGTTCGGGGCGGTGAGGTCGTCGGCGAGGTCGACCAGGTTGGGGAAGGTCTCGGCGGGCAGGGCACGGAACAGGTCTCCGGCGGCGTCGGCGATGTCCCGGCGGCTGGTGCCGAGGACCTCGGAGGCCGAGATCGGGGACTGCTCCTGGAGCACGAAGCCCTGGACGAAGGCGCCCAGCAGGTAGTTGGCCATGGCGGCGTCGGCGTCGGAGAAGCCGGCCGCGCGGAGCCGGTCCAGCTGGTCCTCCATCAGCCCGAGCAGGTTGGGCCCGGGGGCGAGCCGGCCGGCGACGACCTTGGCCGCGTCCCGGGTGTCGAGCAGCAGTCGGCGGTAGCGCCGGCAGTACTCGTGGAACTGTTCGCGCCAGCCGCCCTCGCGCGGCGGGGGCTCGGCGGATCCCATCACCGCGTCGGTGAGCAGGTCGAGCAGCTCCTGCTTGTTGCGGACGTGCCAGTACAGCGAGGCGGCCTTGACGCCGACCTCGGCGGCGACCTTGCGCATGGACAGTCCGGTCAGGCCGTCCCGTTCCAGCACCCGCAGTGCGGCCTGGGCGAGGGCCTCCCTGGTCACGGCGGGTGTCGTGCCGTCGGTTCCGGGCGTGTCGGTGTGGTTCTGCGGCATGGCTGTGCGGACGCCTCCGGCTGCGTGGTGGATTCCCGCGGTGGATTCCCGTTTGCAATCTAACACCGTTAGGTGCACGCTGTGGCTGCCATATCGACCCCTAACACTGTTAGGGAATCATGACCGGGAGGGAATCCATGGACGAGTCGAGCGCCCGCCGCCGACGGCTCGCGCTGCTCACGCTCTGCGTCACCATGTTCATGTCCATGCTGGACAACGTCATCGTCAACAACGCCCTGCCCCGCGTCGGCCGGGACCTGGACGCCGGAATCAGCGGCCTGCAGTGGGTCGCGGAGGGCTACAGCCTGGTCTACGCGGCCTTCGTGCTGACCGGCGGCGCGCTCGGCGACCGGTACGGCCGCACCCGCGTGTTCCGGCTCGGCCTCGCCCTCTTCACCCTCGGTTCGGCCGGGGCCGCGCTCGCCGGGACGATCGGCGTACTGGTCGGCGCCCGGATGATCCAGGGCGTCGGCGCCGCGCTGCTCACCCCCGGCAGCCTCGCCCTGCTGCGGCACGTCTTCACCGACGAACAGGAGCGGGCCAAAGCCATCGCCACCTGGTCCGGGGTCTCCGCGCTCGGCCTCTCGGTCGGCCCGGTGGTCGGCGGCCCGATGGTCGAACACCTCGGCTGGGCCAGCGTGTTCTGGATCAACGTACCGATCGGCGTCGCCGGACTGCTGCTCGCCGTCCGGGTGCTCCCCGACATCCCGCCGCGCGCCCGCCGGATCGACCTCGGCGGTCTCGCCCTGTCCGCCGCCGGACTGGGCCTGCTGGTCTACGCGCTGATCGAGGGCCCGAACCGGGGCTGGACCGATCCCCGGGTGCTCGGCTGCGGCGTGGCCGCCGTCGCCCTGCTGCTCGCCTTCCTGCTGCTCGAACTGCGCCTCGCCGAACCGATGCTGGAGCTGCGGCTGTTCCGTGACGGGATGCTGGGCGGCGCGCTGCTCAGCGGGTTCATGGTCAGCTTCGGGATGTTCGGCGCGCTGCCCTTCCTGCCGCTGATGATGCAGGGCACCCTCGGCTGGTCCCCGGCCGCCGCGGGCTACGCCGGGCTGCCGATGACCGCGATGCTGGTGGTCGCCGCACCTCTGTCCGGCCGGCTGACCGCCCGCCACGGGCCGCGGCCGCCGCTGGTGCTCGGCCTCGTCCTCTGCGCGGCCGGCCTCGGCGGACTGTCGCTCTACGGGGACCACGCCCGCTACCCGGAGTACCTGTGGACGCTGTTCGCGATGGGCCTCGGGATGGGGCTCACCTTCACCCCGGTGTCGATCGGGGTGATGCAGCGGGTCGCCCCGGCGCAGACCGGGATGGCCTCGGCGGCCATCAACACCCTGCGCGAACTCGGCGGCGTGCTGGGGATCGCGGTGCTGGGCGCCGTCCTGACCAACCGGCTGACCGACTCCCTGACGGCCGCGCTGCACCGGCTCGGCCTCCCGCCGGAGGCCGTCGGCGCGGTCGCGGACGCCCCCACCGGTGCGGTGCACGGCGGTGGCGGTGCGGCGGCCCTGCCAGGGCCGCTCGAGGAGGCGGTGGACGGCGCCTTCGTCGACGGCATCCACCTCGCCGCGCGCTGCGGGGCGCTCGCGCTCCTGGCCACGGCCGTCCTGGTCGCCGTCCTGCTCGGCCGGTCCCGTCCGATCGCGCCGTCGGACCCCGTCCGTCCGCGACCGGCGGAGCCGGCCGGGGCCCGCTCCACCTGACCTGCCGCGCACACTGCCGCCGTGACCCGCCGCCACACCTTGCCGCCGCCACACCTTGCCGCCGCGACCTGTCGCCGCGACCGGCGACCGGAACCGGCCGACCACGACCGGCGGTCTCACCGGTGTCCCGTCAGCGGATGCCTTCGATCGCCGCCTGTGCCCTGCGGGCCAGCTCGCGCCGGGCGCCCGCCCGGCTGGGCTGCGGGCCGGGCGGCGGTATCGGCGGCAGGAAGGTCACGTCGGCGACCAGCCCGCGGGCCGCGACCACCCGGGCGAGCGAGGTGAGCAGCCCGTCGTCCCCGATGAACGCGGGCACGCTGGTCGGCCGCCCGTCCGCCAGCCGGTAGCGGATCGTCACCGGCTGGACGTCGGCCCCCGCCTCCACCGCCGCCTGGAACAGCGCGGGCCGGAACCGGCCGCTCTCCCGCCCGCACCAGGTCGACCCCTCCGGGAAGACGATCACCGGCTGCCCGGAGCGCAGCACCCCGGCCACCGCCGCCACGGTGTCCGGCAGCGTCCGCAGCCGGTCGCGGTCCAGGAAGACGGTGCCGCAGTGGGCGATCAGCGGGCCGAGCACCGGCCACTGCCGGACCTCGGTCTTGGCCAGCGACCGGCCCGGCCGCCCGGCGGCGAGCAACGGTATGTCCAGCCAGGACACGTGGTTGGCCACCACGAGCACCCCGCCGCCCGAGCCGGCAGCCGACCCACCGGAGCCAGGCCCGCCGGAGCCAGACCCGCCGAGACCGGGCCGACCGGAGCCGGGCCCGCCGGAACCCGGTCCGCCGGGCCCGGCGAGGTGGACGGTCACCCCGAGGCTGCGCAGCACGACCCGCGCCCAGAACCGGACCAGCCGGATCCGGGCGCCGTACGGGACCAGCCGGGCCGGCGGGATGAGCACGATCCCCGCCAGCAGCGCCGCCAGACAGGCCGTCAGCCGCAGCGCCCGCCGGGGGTGGGACACCTCCGGCGAGGCGTCGGCCAGGCAGGTCTCGGGCCGGCAGGTCGCGGTGGGCAGCCAGACGCTCATGACGAGGCGCCCGAGGCGGGTACGCCGGACAGGAAGTGCCGCAGGTAGCGCGGGTCGGTGCGCTCCAGCGACAGCAGCACGTACAGGTCGGCGCAGTCGAAGTCCGGGTCGTACGCGGGCTCGCCGCAGACCCAGGCGCCCAGCCGCAGGTAGCCGCGGAGCAGGGCCGGCAGCGCGCCCCGCTCGGCGCGCGCCACCCCGGTGGCGTCCCAGCGCCGGTGCGGGGTGACCCGGTACTCCTCGGGCGCCAGGTACTTGGCGCTGACGGTGTCCCAGACGCGGGCCGCGGTGGCGCCGCCGTCCGCCAGTTCGATCGAGCAGCAGCCGCCGACCCAGGTGTTGCCGGTGTCGGCCAGGTAGCGCGCGATGCCGCCCCACATCAGGTTGATGACGGCGCCGTTGCCCCGGTGGTCCGGGTGGATGCAGGAACGCCCGAGCTCGACCAGGCCCGGGCGGACCGGCGCGAGCGCGGAGAGGTCGAACTCGCCGTCGGAGTACAGCCGGCCGGCCCGGCGAGCGGCCTCGGGCCGCAGCAGCCGGTAGGTGCCGATGACGGCGCCCTGCTCGCCCTCGCGGACCAGCAGGTGGTCGCAGTACTCGTCGAACGGGTCGACGTCCAGGCCCGCGACCGGGCTGTGCAGCACGGCGCCGAGCTCGGCGCCGAAGACCTGGTGGCGCAGCCGCTGGGCGGCGCGCACGTCGTCCTCGTCGCGGGCGAGGGAGACGGTGTACGCGGCCGGGGCGGCGGGCTGGGGGCGAGGCGCGGGGACCGCCGGGGCGTCGTGGGTGGTGGTGACTGCGGACGGAGCGTACGTGGGGACGGTGGTCATGGCGGACCCTCCAGGGCAGCACGATCGGCGGTGCCGTGGATCGCCAGGGCACCGTCCCGGTCCGCAGGCGGTTGGGCATGGACGCGAACCGGTCCCCGTATGTCTCTCCGAATCGGTTGGCATTTATGTTGCGGCCCGGAGGAGCGCAGATGTGCACCTGTTGAATGGGAACACCCGTGGCCCGGTGGTCACTTGACCGGCATCGGGCGCTCGCCTGCCGGGGGTGGACAACACCTGCCGCGGGGGCGTACGGCCGCACCGTACGCCCCCGCTGTCACGTCTCCGCCGTCACGCCCGGCTGTCACGCCCGGCCGTCACGCCCAGCCTCACGTCGTCGGCACGCCGTGGCCGTCACGGTCGCGACGCGCGGCTCAGAACACCCGCCAGCCCTCCGGGTCGACCCCGCCCGGGACGGCGCCGGCCGGGCCGTACGGCTCGCGGGTGTAGACGAAGGAGCCGACGTCGAGGTGGCTGACGGCGCCGTCGGGGTGGCGGACCACCCGCAGGGTCTCGCCCGCGTAGTAGTTCTCGACACCCGTCCAGGTGCCGTCCGCCTCGGGCCGGAAGCGCGAGCCCCGGCCGGCGCCGGTGAACGGGGTGAGCTCCAGGACCCGACCGGGCCGCAGTCGCAGGGCGGCCGGCATGGCGCCCCAGTACCAGGGGCCGGTGAGCTCCAGCAGCTCCGCGTCCACCTCGGCCAGCGGGCGCCACGGCTGGGGCAGCCGGGGCTCGAGTTCGGCGGTGAGCGCGAGCAGCTGGGCGGCCAGCGCGGCGGCGCTGGCGCCGCTGGTCACGTTGGAGAGGGCGTACGCGGCCAGGCCGTCGGACTCGCTGATCCACAGGCCCGCCGTGAAGCCGGGCATCGAGCCGGTGTGCCCGTACAGCAACCGGCCCTCGTGGCGGCGCAGTTGCAGACCGAGGCCGTAGCCGCCGATCCACTCGGCGTCGTCCGGGGCGACGGCCGGTCGGCGCATCTCGGCGACGGTGTCGGCGGACAGCACCTTGTCGTCACCGGCCGACAGGAAGGCCGCCCAGCGGGCCAGGTCGGCGATGGTGGACCAGAGCTGGCCGGCCGGGCCCATCAGTCCGGTGTCGGTGAGCGGCTCGGGCAGCAGGACGTCGGCCCACGGGTGGACGGCGAAGCCCCCGGCGTGCGGGTGCTCGGGCAGCAGCGTGGTGCGCTCCATCCCGAGCGGGGCGAGCACCTCGCGGCGCAGCACCTCGCCCCAGGGCTCGCCGCGGAGCTTCGCCACCAGCGCGCCGAGCAGCGCGTAGCCGGGGTTGGAGTAGTGGTACACCCGCCCGGCCGGGTGCTTCAGCGGCCGCTCGGCCTCCAGGATGTCGTCGAGGCCGGGCCGCAGCGCGCCGTCGGTCCGTTCCCACCAGGGGCCCGGGGTCTCCGCGGTCAGGCCCGAGGAGTGCGAGAGCAGCTGGGCGATGGTCGCGTCGTCGGCGGGGGTGCCGGGCAGGTGGCGGGAGAGCGGGTCGGCGAGGTCGAGCAGGCCCTCGTCGCGCAGCCGGAGCACCAGCACGGCGACGAAGGTCTTGGTGAGCGAACCGATCCGGTACTGGACGTCGGGGGTCGGCGCGTGTCCGTCGATCATGCTGCGGGCGCCGCTCCACACCGGCCGTCCGTCGCGCAGCACCCCGGCGACCATCGAGGGCGTGCGCCCCTCGGCCTGGGCGACGGCGAGCCGGTGAAGCAGCGCGCGGCGGGTGGCGGGCAGCAGCTCGGCGGGCAGGTCGGTCATGTGGGCTTCTGGACTCATCGACATGTGAACGGACAGTAGTCCAGCCCGGACGCGGGGCCGACCGAATTACCCCGGCATGCCCGGCTCCGGCCCCGTTCCACCCGCCCCGAGCCCCCTCCCGAGCCACCCCGCCCCGATCGACCGCCCCACCAACCCGATCGGCCGGGACGGTCAGTCCGGCAGCGGCGGCAGTTCCGGCCGCTCCAGCCAGGCCTCGAAGAGCGGGCCGAGCGGGGCGGTGGTGTACCGGGCGGCGTGGGCGCGCAGGTCGTCGGTGGAGACCACGCCGTGCCGGTTGGCGCTCGTCCAGTCCCGCAGCATCGCGAAGAACGCGTCGTCGCCGAGCACCCGCCGCAGCGCGTGCACCACCAGTCCGCCGCGCTGGTACAGCCGGTCGTCGAACATCAGCTTCCGGCTCGGGTCGCCGAGCCGCAGGTCCTGCGGCAGCCCGGCCAGCAGCCGGTGCGCGGCGGCGGCGTGCACGGCCGCGCCCGGGCCGCCGGCGTGCTCGGACCAGAGCCACTCCGCGTACTTGGCGAAGCCCTCGTTGAGCCATATGTGCCGCCAGTCGGCGATCGTGACGCTGTTGCCGAACCACTGGTGGGCCAGCTCGTGGGCGATCAGCCGCTCGCGCTCCCAGCCGCCGCCGAGGTGGTTGGTGCCGAAGGTGGCGACGCCCTGCGCCTCCACCGGGACGTCCAGCTCCTCGTCGGCGACGACCACCGCGTACTCGCCGAACGGGTACGGGCCGAAGACCTCGCCGAAGTAGGCCGCCATCTCCGGCTGCCGGGCGAAGTCCCGGGCGAAGGCGGCGGTCAGCCGCTCCGGCACGTAGCCGGTCTGCGGCACCGCCGGGCGCACCGCCAGCGGCACCGGCCGGTAGTGCCCGATCGACACCGTCACCAGGTACGTCGGGGTGGGCGCGCTCTGCTCGTACACCCAGGTGGTGCTGGACGCCTTGGTGGTGCGGGTCAGCAGCCGGCCGCTCGCCACCACGGTGAACGGGGACGCCGTGGTGATCGCGATCTGGTACGTCGCCTTGTCGGCGGGCCGGTCGTTGCACGGGAACCAGGACGGCGCGCCGACCGGCTGGCTCGCCACCAGCGCGCCCTCCGTCAGCTCCTCCCAGCCCAGGCCGCCCCACGGGCTGCGCACCGGGCGCGGGTTGCCGGTGTAGTGCACCTCGACGGTGAACGCCGCGCCCGGCGCGAGCGCCTTGGCGGGGCGGATCCGCAGCTTGCCGCCGCGGTGGGTGTAGCGGGCGGCCCGGCCGTCGACCAGTACCCGGCTGATCCGGAACTCGGCCAGGTCGAGCGCGAACTCCGCCAGCGCCGCGTCCGCGACCGCGCTCAGCCGGGCCGAGCCGGCCAGCCGGTTGGGCCCGGGCTGGTAGTCCAGCGCCAGCTCGTAGCGGTGCACCCGGTAGCGGTGGTCGCCGCTGGTCGGGAAGTACGGGTCCGGGGCACCGGCGGCCGCGGGGACGTGCTTGGGCTTCACGGGGGCGTGCGCTTCCTGCGGGCCGGGACGGGGGGACGGGGAGGTGGTCACGGCGCGGTCTGCCACGCCTCGATCGGGTTGCCCAGCCACCGCGTGTCGGCGGGGACGGACTCGGCGCGCATCACCAGCGAGGCCGGGCCCAGCGTGCTGCGCGCGCCCACCGTGCTGCCGGGCAGCACGATGCCGCCCGGGCCCAGGGTGGCGCCCTCGCGGAGGACCACAGTATCCATCCGCATGATCCGGTCGTGGAAGAGGTGCGTCTGCACCACGCAGCCCCGGTTGATGGTGACCCCGTCACCCAGGGTGACCAGGTCCGCCTCGGGCAGCCAGTAGCTCTCGCACCAGACCCCGTGCCCGACGTGCGCGCCGAGCGAGCGCAGCCACAGGTTCAGCACCGGGGTGCCGGGCACCGCACCGACCAGCCACGGCACCGCCAGCATCTCCACGAAGGTGTCCGCCAGCTCGTTGCGCCACACGAAGCCGCTCCACAGCGGGTGCTCCACCGCCCGGAACCGCCCGACCAGCAGCCACTTGGCGGCCACCGCGACCACGCAGGCCAGCACACCGGCCGCCGGCAGCACCAGGCCCGACAGCAGCGCGGCGGTCAGCGGCGAGCCGGCCGCCAGCCAGCACAGCGCCGCCACGGTCAGCATGCCCAGCGCCCCCGAAGCCAGCACCGGCACCAGCCGGCCCACCTCGACCAGCCCGCGCGCCCACAGCAGCCGGGCCGGGGGCTCGTACGTCAGGCTCTGGTCGGCCTGGTCCGCCGAGCGCGGCAGCCGCATCGGCGGCATGCCCAGGTACGAGCCGCCCTTCTTCGCCTTCGCCGGCGTCGCGGACAGCACGCCCACCAGGCCGCGCTTGGGCACCGAGCGGCCCGGCGCGGTCATCCCCGAGTTCCCGAGGAACGCCCGCTCGCCGACCTTCGCCTCGCCGAGCCGCACCCAGCCGCCGCCCAGCTCGTACGGGGCGATCAGGGTGTCGTCGGCCAGGAACGCGCCGTCGCCGACCGTGGTCAGACTGGGCAGCGCCAGCACCGTGGACACCTCCGCGCCACGGCCGACCCGCATCCCGAGGGCGCGCAGCCACAGCGGCGTGACCAGCCCGGCGTAGAGCGGGAACAGCACCTCGCGGGCCCGGTCCATCAGCTGGGTGACGGTCCACGCCTGCCAGCCGACCCGGCCGTGCAGCGGGTGTGTCCCGGGGACCAGGGCGGTGCTCAGCAGCCGGACCAGCACCACCAGCTGCGCCGCGTACACCGCGCCGAACGCCAGCGTGGCGGGCAGCAGCCCGAGCAGCGCGCCGCCGAGCGCCGGGCCGAGGGCCGCGCCCTGGTCGACGAACCGGGACAGCACGGCCAGCGCGGCGAGCGCGGGTAGCACCGGGAGCAGGCTGAGCACGGCACCGCTGGCGCCGTACAGCGAGGCCCAGCCGGCCCGGCGGACCGGGCGCTCCTTGGGCCAGGCGCGCTCGGCGCGGCCCAGCTTGACGGCGGGCGCGCCGCCCCAGCGCTGGCCGGTCGGCACGTGGCCGGTGACGCTGGAGCCGGCCGCCACCTGGGCGCGCTTGCCGACCCGGGCACCGGGCAGCAGCGTCGAGCGGGTGCCGACCACGGCACCGGAACCGATCTTGACCTGGCCGATCAGCAGCCGGTCGCCGTCCAGCCAGTAGCCGCACAGGTCGACCTCGGCCTCGACCGCGCAGCCGCGGCCCAGCTTCAGCATCCCGGTGACGGGCGGCAGCGAGTGCAGGTCCACCTCGGGCGCGACCTTGGCGCCCAGCGCCCGGGCGTAGCGCACCAGCCAGGCGCCGGACAGCGAGTCCGCGCCGCTCAGCTCGGCGAGCCGCTCGGCGGTCCACAGCCGCAGGTGGACGGAGCCGCCGCGCGGGTGGCTGCCCGGGCGCAGGCCGCGCAGCAGCAGCCGGGCGCCGCCGGCCGCGATGGCCAGCCGCCCCGGCGGGGTGTACAGCGCGAGCGCGCCCGCGCCGACCCACCACCAGGAGGCGGTGGGCGCCCACGGGTAGTCGCCGAGGTGGGTGAGCAGGTTCCCGGCGGCCAGCAGGGCGACCGTCCAGCGCAGGCCGACCACGGTGAACAGTGGGATCAGCAGGAGCAGCTGGAGCAGCTTGGCCCTGGCCGGGACCAGGGCGATCGTCCTGGCCTCGGTGCTGTCGCCGGCGGTGCGCTCCAGGTGCCGGGCGAGCTTGCGCAGCGTCGGGTTCTGGTAGATGTCCAGTACGGCCGCGCTCGGGTAGCGGGTGCGCAGCAGGGTGGTCAGCCGGGCGGCGGCCAGGCTGCCGCCGCCGATCGCGAAGAAGTCGTCGCGCGGGCCGCCGACCTTGATGCCCAGGATCTCCGCCCACTGTTCGGCCAGCCAGGCCTCGGTGCCGTACAGCTCCTCGCTCGGGCCGGCGGTCTCCAGCTCGGGCAGCGGCCAGGGCAGGGCGTTGCGGTCGACCTTGCCGGAGGTCCTGGTGGGCAGGGTCTCGACGGTCGCCAGCAGCGGTACGAGGGCGGCGGGCAGCTCGGCGCGCAGCCGCTCGACGGCCAGCTCGCGGTCGAAGCCGTCCTGGACCACCAGGTAGCCGACCAGCAGCTGGTTGCCGCCGCGCGCGGTCCGCACCGCGGCCGCCGCGCCCGCCACGCCGGGCAGGGCCTGCAGGGCCGCGTCGACCTCGCCCAGCTCGATCCGGCGGCCGCCCAGCTTGATCTGCTCGTCGGTGCGGCCGAGGAACAGCAGGCCGGCCGGGTCGGCCTGGACCAGGTCGCCGCTGCGGTAGGCGCGCTCCCAGCCCAGCGAGGGCAGCGGGGCGTACTTCTCGGCGTCCTTCTCCGGGTCGAGGTAGCGGGCCAGGCCCACTCCGCCGATCACCAGCTGCCCGGTGCCGCCGGGGGCGACCGGCACACCGGCCTCGTCCACCACGGCGAGGTCCCAGCCGTCCAGCGGCAGGCCGATCCGCACCGGGCCGTCGCCGGTCAACAGGGCGGCGCAGGCGACCACGGTGGCCTCGGTGGGGCCGTAGGTGTTCCACACCTCGCGGCCCTCGGTGACCAGGCGCTGCACCAGCTCGGGCGGGCAGGCCTCGCCGCCGAAGATCAGCAGCCGCACCTCGTTGAGCGCCTCGGCCGGCCACAGCGCGGCCAGGGTCGGGACGGTGGAGACCACGGTGATCTCCTGCTCGGCCAGCCAGGGGCCGAGGTCGGCGCCGCTGCGCACCTGGGAGCGGGGGACCGGTACCAGGCAGGCGCCGTGCCGCCAGGCCAGCCACATCTCCTCGCAGGAGGCGTCGAAGGCCACCGAGAGGCCGGCCATCACCCGGTCGCCGGGGCCGATCGGCTCCTCCTGGAGGAAGAGCGCGGCCTCGGCGTCCACGAAGGCGGCGGCGTTGTGGTGGGTGACGGCCACGCCCTTGGGCTTGCCGGTCGACCCGGAGGTGAAGATGATCCAGGCGTCGTCGGCCGGGGTGGGGCGGCGCTCCAGCGCGGGCGCGCGCTCACCGGTGGTCGCCAGGCCGTGCCCGGCGCCGAGCACGGCGGCGACGGCGGCCTCGCCGAAGACCAGCTCGGCGCGCTCGTCCGGGTCCTCGGCGTCCACCGGGACGTAGGCGGCCCCGGCGGCGAGCACCGCGAGGATCGAGACGTAGAGGTCGTTGGTGCCGGAGGGGACGCGCACGCCGACCCGGTCGCCGGCGCCGATCCCGGCGGCGGCCAGCCGGCGGCGCAGCCGGTCGACCTCGGCGGCCAGCGCGCGGTAGCTGAGCACGGTGTGCCCGTCGTCCAGGGCGGGCTCGTCGGGGTGGGCGCGCACGGTGGCGTCCAGCACGTCGACCAGGGTGCGCGGGGTGGCGGCGGGGCGGCCGGGGAACAGGGCGAGCGCCTGCTCGGGCTGGGCGGGTGCGGCCTGCGGGGCCTGCGGGGCCTGCGGGGCCTGCGGGGCCTGCTCCTGCGCCGTCGGCTCCTGCGGGGCCGGTTCCTGTGCCGTCGGCTCCTGCGGGGCCGGTTCCTGTGCCGTCGGCTCCTGCGGGGCCGGTTCCTGTGCCGTCGATTCCTGCGCCGTCGGCTCCTGCGGTGGCGTGGCGTACTGCTCCGGGTGGCTCGGTTCAGCTGTCATGGCAGCCGTTCGCTCCTCGTCCTCGCCCCGTTCCGACCGATGCCCGGCCCCTGGGGCGGTGGGAACACCGCCTGACCGGGTGATCCCACTCCGGGGCCGGAGCGGACAACCCGACTGATGGTAGCCCCGGCACGGCGACCGGGCAGGACCGGAAACTCGGGCCAACTGGCGCCGGAACGGCCGAATCTGACAGTTCGTCAGCCAATAACTGAGCCTTCTTGTCATTGATGTGACGGGATGTCAGTCGAATTGACGGATCGTCAGGTCGATTTCTCGACCGTGATCCACGCCACAGCGAATGCTGCTCCCTTCGGGTGGCGGAAGCGGCGGGTCGGGCTCTTCCGGGCCGGAAACCCCGGGTTCGGGCCCGGCCCGCCACCGTGCCCGACGGTCAGCGGAACCGGTGCAGGTTCTCGCCGAGGAAGGCTTCCAGGGTACGCGGAGCGTGTCCGGCGAGGCGGAGGAAGGTGTCGTCCGGCGTCTCCTTGCGGACCACCGCGAGCTGCTGGATCTCCACCACGTGGGTGGCCAGCCAGTCCGGCATCCCGGCCCGGCCGACCAGGTGGGCGTGCAGCTCGGACGGGCTCAGGTCGAGGTAGCGGACCGGCCGGCCGAGCAGCTCGCCCAGCAGCGCGGCGAGCTCGGGGTGGCTGTAGGCCCGTCCGCCGGTGAGCGGATAGGTGCCGCCCGCCAGCTCGGGGCGGGTGAGCACCTCGGCGGCGGCCTCCCCGATGTCCCGGACGTCCACGTAGTTGCACCGTGCCTGCCCCATCGCGCCGTGCACCAGCCCGGCGGCGGCGATGCCGGGCGCCAGGAGCAGCAGCTTCTGCATGAACGCGTACGGCCGCAGGACGGTGGTGGTGATGCCGGAGGACCGCAGTCGCTCCTCGATCAGATGGTGGCCGCGGGAGACGGCGACGGGGGAGCCCGGCTCGGCGGCGGGTGCGGAGACCTTGACGACGTGCTCCACGCCGCAGTCGACCGCCGCCTCGATCGCGTTCAGCTCGTACCGGACCTGCTGGGGGCCGTTGGCCATGGTGAGGAAGAGGTGGTGCGCCCCGCGGAAGGCCGTACGCAGGGAGAGGGGGTCGGCGGCGTCGACCGGGAGGACGGTGGTCCGGGCGAGCGTGCGCTCGTCGAGGGTGGCGGCCAGCCGGGCGGGGTCGCGGCTGAGGGCGCGGCTCGGTGCGCCGAGGGCGGCGAGGCTGCGCAGGGTGGCGCCGCCGGTGGCGCCGGCGGCGCCCATGATGACGATCATGACGTCTGCCTTTCGGGTTGGGGCGTGGCGGGGAGTCGGTGCTGCGCGGCACGGGTCGGGCGGCTGCCGCGCCAGCGCCAGGTGGTGATGGTGGCGGCGATCGCCGAGGAGACCGGCAGGTCGATCGGCAGTCGCTTCGGCCACGGGCTGTCGGCGAGCGCCGGGAGCTGCGGCAGCCAGCGGGCGGCGGCGAGGCCGACCGCCAGGCCGAGCGCGGCGGTGGCCAGGCCGAGGGCGGCGGCCGCGAGCACGCGCGGGGTCCGGGCGGGCCGGGTGCGGACGGGGCGGCGGCGCAGCGTGGCGCCGAGGGTGGCGGCCACCAGTGCGGAGGTGCCGCCGATGGTGGTGAGCGCGGCGGCCACCAGCTGCGGCTGGCCGGTGACGGCTCCGCCGGCCCCGGCGGTGACGGCGGGCATGGCGTAGGCGACCAGGACCTCGCGCCACAGGACGAAGGGCGGGGGAGCGCCGGGGGCTTTCTTGCTCATGGGTCGGTTCTTCCTTTCGCTCGTGGGCAGTCGGGCCCGGCTGAGGCCGGCTGCGCCAGGCGTCATGGTTAGGTGCCTAAGCATGTGCTTGTACTTAGGTGCCTAACTATTGGGGCTGAAGGGAGGCGGGCCGCCGGATTGCGGCCCGCCCCGGGGTGGGTCAGTCCTCGGTGAGTGCGTCCATGCCCGCGACCACCCGGGCCAGTAGGTCCAGGAAGGTGCCGCGCTCCTCGACGGTCAGGCCTCCGACCAGTGCCTGCATCCGGGCGAAGTGCTCGGGTGCCAGCTCCCGCAGGCGGTCGGCGCCGCGCGCGGTGAGGATCACCACGTTGCCGCGGCCGTCCTCGGTGGACGGCCGCCGGGCCACCAGGCCCTCCCGCTCCAGGCCGTCGACCAGGCCGGTCACGGTCGCCCGGGAGACGCCCAGGCTCGCCGCGAGCTGGGAGGGGGACTTCTCTCCGCCGTGGTCCTCCAGGTCCGCCAGCAGTCGGTAGCGTCCGGTGGAGAGGCCGAAGCGGCCGAAGTGCACCTCGCCGGCCTGGCCGAGCCGGGCGCCCGCCGCCATCAGCCGGGTCGCGACCAGGATCGCCTGCGGATCGGCCGTGAGGCCGTAGCGGGCGATCTGGCGGCGCGCCTGGTCGAGGCTGGGGGCGGCCGAGCCGCTCTCGGGGTGCTGGGTCACGAGAAGTAATATGGCGCCTAACCTGATTCCCGGTCAAGTGCGGGCGCGGGCTCTTGCCTAGGCGGCACGGGGAGCGATCCGAGGCGGCGTCCAGTCGGCGTGCCGCAGGACGGTCCGGACCATCGCGCCGGGCGGGGTGAGCCGGATCGCGGCGTTGCGCAGGCCGACCGCCAGGGGGTGGGCGAGCTGCTGGCCCATCCGGCCGGCCCGGCGGGCGTCGCGGGCCACGGTCTGGCTGCGCGGGCGGCGGACCGCGTCGTACCGGGCGAGCGCGCCCTCGACCGTCCGGGTCTCGGTGAGCGCCGCCGCCAGGGTCACCGCGTCCTCCAGGGCCTGACAGGCGCCCTGGCCGAGGTGGGGCGTCATGGCGTGCGCCGCGTCGCCGAGCAGGGCGATCCGGCCCGAGACGTAGGACGGCAGCGGGGTGGCCAGCTCGTTGACGTCGTGGTGCAGGACCGCCTCCGGCCGGGTCGCGGCCAGCAGCGCGGGGATCGGCTCGTGCCAGCGCGCGAAGCGGCGGCGGACCTCGGTCAACGGGTCCGGGTAGCGGACCCCGGCCGGGGCGTTCAGGACCGCGTGCCACTCGGCGGTGCCGTCCGGGAAGGCGATGTGGCCGAACTCCGCGCCGTGGCCCCAGGTCAACTCGAAGTCCGCCTTCAGGCCGTCGATCGGGCGCTCGGTGATCGCGCGCAGCACCGTCGAGCCGCTGTAGGCCGGCCCGGGGTGGTCGGGGAAGAGGTGGCGCCGGAGGCGGCTGTTGATGCCGTCGGCCGCCACCAGGAGGTCGGCCTCCAGGTGGCCTGCCGCCAGGTGGCCCGGCTGTGGGCGGTTCGTCTTCGGGCGGCCCGCCTCCGGGGTGGCGCCACTGAGGTCGACCCGGACCCGGAACGGCTGGGTGGTGTCCACCCCGGCCACCTCGGCGCCGACGACGAGGGACTCGGCGGGCAGCGCCTCGCGCAGGACGCGGTGCAGGGCCGCGCGGGGGATCCCGACGATCGGGGCGCCCAGCTCGCGTTCCAGCGCCGCACCGTCCATGGCGGCGAGCCTGCGGCCGCCCGGGGTCCGGGTGCCGCCGGTGTACTGGCGGCGGGCGGCCGCCTCGACCGCCTCGCCGACTCCGAGGGCGGCGAGCGCGCGCATCCCGTTGGCGGCCAGGGAGATGCCGGCCCCGGCGTCGTCCAGGACGGCCGCCCGCTCGACCACGGTGACCGCCCACCCCGCCAGCCGGAGTCCGATCGCGGCCGCCAGTCCGCCGATTCCGCCCCCGACCACCACCGCGCTGTTGTTGCTCATGCCCGGTCCCTCCTGTGTCGCCTCGCTGCTTTCTACAGCTGTAGAAGGAGCGTACTACGGGGTCGTCGGCGGGCGAGCGGGGGTGCGTCGGGCTCGGCGGCCGGGGCCGGGGCCGGGGGCCGTGGGCCGGTCCGGCCCGAGGGGGTGCGCGACGGGCGCGGCGGGCCCGGTAGAAAGGGGGGATGCGGCGAAACGAGGACCAGAAGCGGGACGATGCGGGGCGGCCGGACCGGCGGACGGTGTTGGCCGACGCCGCGATCGGGGTGCTGGCGGACCTCGGCGTGCGCGGACTCACCCACCGGGCGGTCGACGCGGCGGCCGGGCTGCCGGTCGGAACCACCTCGGCCTACCTGCGGACCAGGCAGGCGCTGCTCACCGCGCTGGTGCGGCGGCTGGTGGAGCTGGACCAGGGCGAGCTGCACACCATGGGGGAGCGGGTGCCGGTCCGGTCGGAGGCGGAACTGGCCGACGGGATCGCCGAGTTGATGCGGCAAAGGTTGTCCGGCGACGGTCGGCGGCGCTCGCTCGCCCGGTACGCCTGCGCGGTGGAGAGCGTGCGCGACCCCGAACTGCGCGAGATCCTCGTCCCACGCGAGAACGCCGGGCGCGCCGCCGTCCGCGCCTTCCTCGCCGCCCGGGGCGTGGTCGACCCCGACGGGCGGACCGCCACGCTGCTGGCCTGCGTCGACGGCCTGGTCTTCGAGCACCTGGTGGGCGGCGGAGAGCCCGGTGCCGACGCGATCCAGGGGCTGGTGGCGGCCGCCCTGCGGGGAGCGCCCGCGAGCTGAGTGCCGGGCGGCACCGGCGCGGCTCGACCGCGAACTCCCGGACGGCCACACAAAAGTGGTGCTCCCGGGGGGCGGGGCGCGCGGGGAATCGCCCAGGGCGGCCCTGCCTGCCTGCCTTCGCCGAACCCGGACGGTCGACGGCCGATCGGTGACTCCGGATGACCAGGCATCAGGTCAATCAACCGTCAAGTTGGTTCATTCACAGAATGTTTCGTGATGTGTTGCCTCTCGATTAGATGAATTACGCCGCCCGCAGGTCTTCCCACGGAGATCTCCGGCTGACAGGCTGGGGCCGCCCTTTTCAGTACCGAGGAGGTTCCTTGTCCCGCATATCCACGTTGGCCGGAGCAGTCACCTGCGCCCTCGCACTTGTCACCGGCACCGCCGTCGCCGCGTCGGCCGCGCCCATCGACCAGGCCCCCGGCCTGGCCGAGGCGAAGGTCGACCCCGTCGCCTGGACGCCGTGCAACCCCGACCCGAGCAAGCCGGACCCCGGCATCTACGACTGCGCCGTCTACCCCGTGCCGCTGGACTACGACAACCCCTCGGGTGAGAAGGTCGGCATCGCCATGATGCGGCGGCGGGCGAGCGACCCGTCGAAGCGGATCGGTTCGCTGTTCCTCAACCCCGGTGGCCCGGGCGGCAGTGGCTACCTGTGGGCGACGACCACCCGCTTCGGCGCCGAGGTGCAGTCCAAGTTCGACCTGGTCGGCTTCGACCCGCGCGGCGTGGCCAGGAGCAACCCGCTCAAGTGCTTCAAGACCCAGGAGGACGCCGACGCGGTCAACAACCGCATGATCGGCGTGCCCGTCACCAAGGCCGAGATCAACGAGACGCTGGACGCGGACCAGGACTACAGCGACGCGTGCAGCAAGAACGCCGGCCCGCTGATCGAGCACATGTCGACCATCAACGTGGTGCGCGACCTCGACCGGATGCGCCGCGCCGTCGGTGACTCCCAGCTCACCTTCGCCGGGTTCTCCTACGGCACCCTGATCGGGTCGACGTACGCCAACATGTACCCGAACAAGGTCCGCGCGATCATCGTCGACGGCAACGTCGACCCGGACCTGCGCCTGCACAACGGCATGGAGTACGACCGCCAGCGGGCGAACGGCTTCGAGATCGCCCTGGACGAGTTCCTCAAGCGCTGCCAGGCCGCCGGCGCCCCGCGCTGCGCCTTCGGCGACGGCGACACCCGGGCCAAGTTCGACCAGCTCCGCGACCACCTGCGGACCAGCCCGATCACGCTGCCGGGCGGCTCCAAGGTGACGCTGAGCAGCTTCACCGGCGAGGTGGCCAGCGCCCTGTACTCGCAGGCCAAGCTGGCCCCGCTGGCCAAGTCGCTCCAGGCGACCTACCAGCAGTTCCAGAAGCCGGCCGCGGCCGCGCTGCTGGCCCCGCAGGCGAACGTCTCGGACGAGGACGCCAAGCTGCTCTCGGTGGAGGTCCCGCGGACGGCGCTGCGGGAGGCCCCGGTGGACTCCGAGTACACCGCGGACGACTCCTACCTGGCCGTCAACTGCCAGGACAAGCCGTACCCCTCCAACGACCGGGTGTTCGCGACCGCGGCCAAGGTGTGGGAGAAGGACATGCCGACCTTCGGCCGCTACCAGGCCTTCGACGCGCCGGCGTGCGCGAGTTGGCCGGCCCCGGCCCGGGACGCCGAGCGCTTCTCCGGCCCGTGGAACAAGAAGACCTCCAACACCGTGATGGTGATCGGCAACCTCTACGACCCGGCCACCCAGTACAAGTTCGCCCAGCGGATGCAGCAGGAGCTGGGCAACGCCGTGCTGGTCAGTGTCGACTCGATCGAGCACTGCGCCGTGGGCCGCAGCAAGGCGCTGAACCAGCTCGTCACCCGCTACCTGGTGGACGGCACCGCGCCGGCCGCCGGCCAGCTGCTGAAGCCGGACGCGGAGATCTTCCCGGCGGTCTGACGGAACGGCCCCCGGTGACCGTGGGGGCGGCTTGACGGTCGTGGTGGTCGGCGGTGCTGCCGGCCACCACGACCTTGCTTTTCCGGCGATTTCCCGGAACGCTTGGAAGGCCCGCAGAATGCGGTGGTGAATCGTCATCGAACCTCCGGCGGAGCGGATTCCCGTGAGTCGTCGATGACCGTAGCCCATGCCACTGACAATGGCGTTCCGCTGTGGTGTCGAAGGTCAAGACCGCGATTGACCAGTAGGAATGACGTTCAGTCGCACCGAATTTCCATCGATCCGGCCGGGTGTGGGGACGCACCCCGCATCCCCACACCTGTGCCTGTGGCCCCGTGACCCGCCGGGGCCGAACTGCCCGCTCCGCTAGGCGGCCTGCTCCGCCCCCTCCTCGACGACCCGTCCGTCCCGGACCTCGATCACCCGGTCGGCGAGCCCCATCAGCGTCGGGTCGTGGGTGGCGACCAGCACCGTGACGCCCTCGCTGCGCACCACCGCGCGCAGCAGCTCCATGATCGCGCGACCGGTCTCCGAGTCCAGCTGCCCGGTCGGCTCGTCGGCGATGATGAGGCTGGGCTCGTTGGCCAGTGCGCGGGCGATGGCGACGCGCTGCTGCTGGCCGCCGGAGAGTTCGCCGGGGCGCTGGTTGGCGTGGTCGGCCAGGCCGACCAGGGCGAGCAGGGTGTGCGCACGCTCCTCGCGCTCGGCGGCGGGGGTCTTGCGCAGCCGCATGGGCACACCGACGTTCTCGGCGGCGGTGAGCATCGGTATCAGCCCGAAGGACTGGAAGATGAAGCCGATCCGCTCCCGCCGCAGGGCGAGCCGGCCGTCCTCGTCCAGCCCGGCGAGGTCGATGCCGTCCAGCGCGATGCTGCCGCCGGTCGGTGTGTCCAGGCCGCCGACCAGGTTGAGCAGGGTGGTCTTGCCGGAGCCCGACCGGCCCTTGAGCGCGGTGAGTTCGCCGCGGCCGACGGTGAACGAGACGCCCCGCAGGGCGTGCACGGCCCGCTCGCCGGTGCCGAAGCTCCGGCGGAGGTCGGTCACGGCCACCATCGGCTGGGTGGCGGTGTCGGCGGTGGCGGCCTGATGGTGCGTCATGCGGCGTCCCCCTGTGGGCGTGGCGGCCCGGTCGCGTCCGGGTCCCGTCCGGTTCTACGGATATGGCTGTTTCCGGCGTTCACGTTCCGGGCGGCGAATCCGGGAAGCCGGTGTCCCGGGCCGAAGAGCGCGCCGAGGCCGGATTTGTGAAGTGTGCATGGCATTCAACCGGGGGTATCCCCGGCCGGGATGCTACCAATGAACGGAATTTGCTCACTTCAAACTTGATTCGCGCAAGTCCTTCCGTTCCTGGATCGAATCTGACAGCATCGTCCGCTATCCGGCGACCCATTGCCGGTGGTCAATGCGCCGGTGTGCTCGTGAAGTGTCCATCTGTGGCCGATTTGTACTCGGACCGGATCGATGGGCGGAGCCCGGAGGTGCAACCGGGGATGTGAATCCGGGGGAGGAACTTGATGCTCGGCTTCGTCGTGCGCCGACTGCGCGGGCGACTGCCGTTGGCTGCCGCCGTCCTGCTGGCGGTGCTGATCACCACGTCCGTGCTGACCGCCTTGGTGGCCTTCAACAGCAGCGTCGGTGAGGCAGGCCTGCGGCAGGCGCTCCAGGGGTCCGGTCACGCCCGGACGACCGTGGCGGTCACCGGTGAGCACGGCCTGGACCAGCGGGCGAAGGACGAGGCGGCGCTCGCCGCCTACCGGCAGAAGCTCTTCGGTGACCTGCCCGTGCACACCGACAGCGTGACGCGCAGCCGGTCCTACGGCCTGCCGGGCTCCGGCACCGCGGCGAACAGCAACCCGGCGAACGGCACCGCGTCCGGCAGCCCCGCGTCCGGCGCCCCCGGCGCCCAGCTCGACCTCACGGTCCTCGCCGACCTCGACCGCGGCCGGGTCCAACTGCTGGCCGGCACCTGGCCGGGCGCCGCCACCGGCCCGGTCCGGTCCGCCGCGCCGGAGGTCGCCGTCCCACAGAGCCTGCTGCACCGGTTCGGCCTGGCCGAGCAGGCCCTGCCCGCCGAGGTCCGGCTCGTCGACCGGGCCGACAGCACGCCGCTGACCGTCCGGGTCACCGGCGTCTACCGGGCCACCGACCCGACCGCCCCGTACTGGCGGATCGACCCGGTCGGCGGCCACGAGATCGAGGTCGGCGGCTTCACCACCTACGGTCCGATGATGGTCGATCAGAGCGCCTTCACCACGGCCGGCTTGGTCCAGAGCGGCCGCAGCTGGTCGCTGGACGCCGACTTCTCCGGCATCGACCGGGCCGCCGCGCAGGCCCTCGGCGACCGCGCCCAGAGCCTCGGCGGG
The DNA here is from genome assembly GCF_043201735.1 of Kitasatospora sp. NPDC048286. Lineage (NCBI taxonomy): Bacteria > Bacillati > Actinomycetota > Actinomycetes > Kitasatosporales > Streptomycetaceae > Kitasatospora > Kitasatospora sp. NPDC048286. Next base: position 82,142 of record NZ_JBICZE010000021.1, on the reverse strand, counting down.
GAGCTGCGGACCACCGCCTCCCTCGGCGCGAAGACCGAACTTCCCGACATCATGCACGAGTTGTCCGACAGCATGGTGGTCGCCCGGTCCACCCTGCTGATCGGCGCCCTCCAACTGGCGGTGCTGGCCGCGGCGGCCCTGCTGCTGGTCGTCCACCTGATCTCCGCGCGGCAGGAGTCCGAGAACGAGGTGCTCGCCGCGCGCGGCGCCTCGGCCCTGAGGCTCGGCTCCTTCACCGCCCTGGAGTCGCTGCTGCTGGCCCTGCCCGCGGCCGCGTTCGCGCCGCTGCTCACCCCGGCCCTGGTCCGCGCGCTGGGCGGCCTCGGCAGCTCCCACCAGGTCGCCCTGGACACCGGCATCAGCTGGTCGCTCTGGCCGGTGGCCGCGGCCTGCGCGTTCGCCTGCATCCTGCTGGCCACCGTGCCCAGCGTGGTGCGTGGCGTCGGTGCCGCCCTGCGCCGCCGGGCCGGCCGCCGTCAGGCCGTGGTCTCCGGCGTCGCCCGCAACGGCGGCGACCTCGCCGTGCTGGCCCTGGCCGTGCTCGCCTACCAGCAGCTCGACCAGTACGGCGGCGGGCTGTCCGCCGACTCCAGCGGCCGGCTCGACGTGGACCTGCTGCTGGTCGCCACCCCGACGCTCGCCCTGTGCGCCGGCACCCTCGTGGTGCTGCGGCTGCTCCCGTTCGTCGCCCGGTTCGGCGCCCGCGCGGCGGCCCGGGGCAAGGGCCTCGGCCCCGCCATGGTCGGCTGGCAGCTGGCCCGCCGGCCCGGCCGCGCCACCGGCCCCGTCCTGCTGCTCGTGATGGCCGTGGCCACCGGCGTGCTGGCGCTCGGTCAGCACGCCACCTGGACCGCCTCCCAGCGCGACCAGGCGGTCTTCGCCACGTCGGGCGGACTGCGCATCTCCGGCTCGCACAACGCCCAGATGGGCCAGGGCGGCCGCTACGGCAGCCTGCCCGGCGGCGACCGGCTGGTCCCGGTGGTGCGCGACGAGCAGCCGATGCAGGGCGGCGCCGGCGAGCTGCTGGCCGTGGACTCCGCGGCCTTCGCCGCACGCGTCCCGCTCCGCTCCGACCTGCTCGACGGCCACAGCGGCACGGAGGTCTTCGGCGCGCTCGCCACTCCCACCCCCGCCTCCGCCATCCCGCTGCCCGGCCACCCGCTGCGGATCGACGCCGACATCGCGGTGAACCAGCCGGACCTGGGGCCCTCCTGGTCCGGCAGCCCGGTCCACCCTGAGGTCCGGCTGCTGCTGCGCGACCGTTTCGGCCTGGTCCACAAGGTCCCGTTCGGCGAGCTCCCGCTGAACGGCCAGGTCCGCGCCTCGATCCCGCTCGGCGCGCTGGTCGACGCCCCGGTGGGCTCGGTCGCCGCCCCGCTGACCGTGGTCGGCGCGACCGTCGGCTTCGGCGACCGCAGCACGGGCGAGGTCGCCGTACGGAACCTGGCCGTCTCGGAGACGACCGACGGACCGTCGACCGCCGTCCCGGTGCCGGCCGGTACCGGGTGGAATCTCAAGCCCCCGGCGCCCCGCCCCGGCGTCAACAGCTCCCCGAAGGCCGAGCTCGCCTCCGAAGCGGCCACCGCCGACAGCCTGTTCACGGTCCGCTACCAGTCCGGCCGCGGCATCGGCGACTCCGTGCGCGCCGTGCTGAGCCCGGCCGGGGCCGCCCTGCCCGCCGCCCTCAACGGCGTCGCCACCCGTGACTACCTGAAGGCCCTCGGGGCCTCGGTCGGCGACACCCTCCAGGTCCCGTTCAGCGGGGTCGTCGTCCCGGTCAAGGTGACCGGCGCCGTCGAGGCCGTGCCGGTGGCCGGCCGCCGGGCGCTGGTGCTGGACCTCGACTCGGTCGCCCGGACGCTGTCCGCCCAGGACCGCAACCTGCCGACCCGCACCGAGTGGTGGCTGCCCGCCGCCGGGCCGGGCGACCGCGCCCCGGCCGAGGCCGCCGCCGCCCTGCGCGGCGCCCCCGGCAGCCAGGACCTCGCGCTCTACGACGAGGTCTCCGAGGGTCTCCTCGGCGACCCGGTCGGCGCCGCGCCGCAGAGCGCGCTGATGGCCATCGCGATCGCCACCGCCGTGCTCGCCGCGATCGGCTTCGCCGCCGCCGTGGCCGGCTCCGCCCACGAGCGCTCCCGCGACTCCGCGCTGCTGCTCGCCCTGGGGGCCCCGCGCAAGCAGGTCGCCCGCACCGCCGCCATCGAGAACGCGGTGCTGGTCGGCCTCGGCGGCATCGTCGGACTCGCCCTGGGCGCCCTGCTCGTCCGGCTGATCGTGCCCTTCGTGGTGCTGACCCCGGCCGCCCGCCGCCCGGTGCCCGAGGCCGTGGTCGAGCTGCCGTACGGTCAGGCGCTGCTGTTCGCGGCCGCGATCGCCGTCGTCCCGCTGCTGTCGGCCTTCCTGATCGGGCGCCGGCGTCGAGACGTGGCCGCCCGGCTGCGCCACGTGGAGGAGATGTGACCCCCAAGGCCGGCACCACCGTGCCCACCCCCGCGCCGGAGCCCGCGCCCGCGCGGGCTCCCCGGCCCGCGCCCTGGGTCCGCACCCGGCTGCGCGCGATGCCGCTGGCCGCGCTGCTCACCGCGGCCCTCGCCTTCGTCACCGTCTTCCTGGCGGCCGCGTTCCCGCGCCTCGCGGACCGGGGCGCGGACACCGCGCTCCAGCAGTTCACGCGCAGCCTGGGCGCCAACGTGACCAACCTGGAAGTCACCTCGGGCACGGCCCCCGGCGACACCGCCACCGAGCTGGAGACCCTGCAGCAGAAGCTCGACGCCCAGATCGGACAGCGGTTGCCGCTGAGCCCGGTCGGCCGGGTCTTCGGCACCCGGGTGAAGAACGAACGCTCGATCTTCAACCCCGGGTACACCCGGTTCTCCCCGAACGCCAGCCCGATGCTCGGCCTGTTCTACCTGCACGGCCTCACCGACCGGGTGACCCTGACCGCGGGCACCTGGCCGGGCCCCGCCCCGGCCGACGGCCCGCTGCCGATCGTGCTGAGCCAGCAGGCCGCCGAGGCCATCGGCATCAAGATCGGCGACGTCATCGAGAGCGGCACCGACGGACCCGTCCCGCTGCGCAGCACCGTGACCGGCCTCTACCGGGTCAACGACCCCCAGGACCCGTTCTGGGAGGGGCTCGGCTGCCCGGCCAGGGCCTGCCTGGGCCTCAAGGGCGACGAAGCGTGGTACTGGACCAGCGGCTTCGTCGACGGCGGCAGCCTGACCGCGCTGAGCCGCTGGGGTTCGGTCGGCCAGAACTTCTGGCGGCTGCCCGTCGACGCCGGCTCGCTGCGCGCCGACCAGCTCGACCGGACCCGTCAGGCCATCGGCTCGTACACGGCCGGCCCCGGCATGACCAGCCTGATCGACACCACCCTCCGGGCCGACCTGCACGCCACCTCGCTGATGCCGGACGTCCTCTCCCGGGCCACCGACCGCTACCAGGCCGCGGCCCCGCTGGGCGCCATCGGGCCGGCCGGCGTCGCCGGCGTCGCGGTCGTGGTGCTCTGTCTGGCCGCGGCGCTCAGCACCGACCGGCGCACCGCCGAGCTCCGGCTGCTCCAGGCCCGCGGCGGCTCGCGCAGCGGAGTGCTGCTGCGGCTGCTCGGCGAGGGCACGGTGACCGTCCTGCCCGCCGCCGTGCTCGGGACCGTCCTCGCGCTGGTGCTGCTGCCGACCCCGCGGTGGGTCGACCCGGTGCTGGTGGCGCTCGCCGTGACCCTGCTCGCGATCCTGGCCTTCCCGGCCCGGGCCGCGCTGCTCTGGCGCCGCCCGCGGGCGGCCGGCGGCCGGCGCCGAGTTGTCGGCGAGCTCGCCGTGCTCGCCGTCACCGCCGCGGCCGTGGCCGAGGTCCGCCGTCGCGGTGTCGGTCACCCGGGCGGCGGGGTGGACCCGCTGCTGGTGGCCGCCCCGCTGCTGCTCGCCGTCTCCGGCGGCCTGCTGCTGGCCCGGATCGAGCCGGTCGTGGTCGGCTGGCTGGCCGCACTCGCCGCCCGCGGCCGCGGACTGGTCGGATTCCTCGGCCTGGTCCGGGCCGCCCGCGACGACTCGGGCCGGCGCCGGCCCTCCGTACTGCCCCTGCTCGCCCTGCTGATCGCCGTCACCGCCACCGGGTTCGGCGCCACCGTGCTCGACACGGTGGACCACTCCCGGACGCGTGCCGGGCGGATCGCCACCGGCGGCGACGTGTCCGTCGGCATCCCGGTCTACGCCAACCTGCCGGAGGCCTTCACCAAGGAGGCCGGCGAACTGCCCGGCGTCCGCGCCGCCACCGGCGCCTGGATCGAGGAGCGGGCCACCTTCATCGGCGGCGACCGGGACACCACCGACGCCATCCTGGTGGTGGTCGAGCCCGGCGCCTACGCGGAGATCTCCCGCACCGTCGGGGTCGGCGGGTACGACCCGGCCAAGCTGGCCGCCGCCCCGGGCGGCAAGGACTCCCCGGTACCCGCGCTGTTCAGCCAGGACCTGGCCAAACGCCTGACGGGGGGCGCGCCGCAGGTGCGCACGCCCAGCGGCAGCCAGATGACCACCTCCGTCGCCGGGATCGTCACCGCCACCCCCGCCCTGCCGGACCCCGGCAAGCCCTTCGTCGTGGTGCCGGCCGGCCCCGCCACCGAGCACCTGCCGGAGCTCAAGCGGGCGACCAGGGTGAACAAGTGGTTCGCCGTCGGCGACGTCGACCCGGACCGGGTGCGCGCCCTGCTGCGGGAGCGCGGCATCGGCAGCAGCACCCAGGTGTCGGGCATCGCCAAGCTGATCAACGACGAGGCCACGGCGGCGGGAAGGACCAGCTCCGGCCTGCCCCCCGGCTACGTGGTGCACAGCAGCCGGGAGAAGACCGCCGCGCTGGCCGACGACCCGGTGCAGCTCGCCGCCGGACGGCTGTTCTGGTACGCGGGCCTCGCCGCCGCCGGGTTCGCCCTGCTGGCCGTGCTGCTGACGCTGCTGCGGGCCGCACCGGACCGTACGGCGGTGCTCGCCCGGCTGCGCACCATGGGCCTGCGACCCCGGCAGGGCCTGGCGCTGATCATCGCCGAGGCGCTGCCGCAGACCCTGGCGGCGGCCGTCGGCGGCGGCCTGATCGCCGTCGCGGCGGTCGCCCTGCTCGGGGGCGCCTTCGACCTCTCGGCGCTGGTCGGCGCCACGGTCGGCGAGACCCTGACTCCGGCGCTGCTGCCGGTGCTGCTGCCCACCGCCGGACTGACCCTGGTGGTCTGCCTCGGGGTGGTGCTGGAGACGCTGGTCGCCGGCCGGCGCCAGATCGCCTCCGAACTGCGGGCGGGGGAGCGGCAGTGAGGCCGGGAGCGGCGGTGAGGCCGGGAACGGCGGCGCGGTCGGGAGCGGCCGTGGCCGGCGGCGTGGCGGGAAGGCCGCGACCGGTGGCCGGGAGCGGTGCACGGGCCGTGACGGCGGCGCCGGCCGCCCGGGTAGTGGAGAACGGTGCGATGAAGCGGACAGTCGAGACAGGAGACGAGCGGTGATGAGCACTCCCCAGGAGCGGACGGTCGCCGAGACCCCCAGCCTCCAGGAGCTCCAGCAGCGGGCCCTGGCCGCCGCCGCGCCCAAGGCGCACGGCGAGGGCGCGGCCATCGTCTGCGACCGGCTGGTGCGGATCTTCAGCGCGGAGGGGGTCGAGGTCCAGGCGCTCCAGGGCCTGGAACTGACCATCCGGCAGGGCGACCTGGTCGCCCTGGTCGGCGCCTCGGGCAGCGGCAAGTCCACCCTGCTGACCATCCTCGCCGGCTTGGACGTGCCGACCGCCGGCACCGCCACGGTGGCCGGCTGCGACCTGCTGGAGATGTCCGTCAAGGAGCGGCTGCGCTACCGGCGAGAGGTGGTCGGCTTCATCTGGCAGCAGACCGCCCGCAACCTGCTGCCCTTCCTCACCGCCGCCGAGAACATCGCCCTGCCGATGCAGCTGCGCGGCCGCCGGTCTGGCGCCGGCGGGGCCAGGCAGCAGGCGGCCCGGGTCGCGGAGCTGCTGGAGGCGCTGGAGATCGGGGACCTCGCCCACCGCAGGCCCAACGAACTCTCCGGCGGCCAGCAGCAGCGGGTCGCGATCGCGGTGGCGATGGCCAACAACCCGCCGGTGCTGCTCGCCGACGAGCCCACCGGCGAGCTGGACTCGGAGACCGCGGGGGTGATCTTCGAGTCCTTCCGCACCGTCAACCGGGAACTCGGCGCCACCGTCGTGATCGTCACCCACGACCCGATGGTCGCGGGCGAGGTCCGCCGCACGGTCGCGATCCGGGACGGGCGGACCGCCAGCGAGGTGCTGCGCCGCACGGTGACGGACGAGCACGGCGAGGAGTCGGTGAACGAGCGCGAGTACGTGATGCTGGACCGCAGCGGCCGGGTGCAGCTGCCGGTCAAGTTCCTGGAGTCGCTCGGCATGGAGCACCGGGTGGCCGTGGACCTCGCGGCCGACCACATCGAGGTCCGGCCGGACGACCTCGCCGGACACTGAGCCGTACGGCGGGGTGCCCGGGGACGGGTCTCCGGGAGACGCGCTGCCCGGGAGGTGCGGTGTCCGGGAGGCGGTGGCCGCCGCCTCCCGGGGCGGTCAGCCGTCGCCGCCCATCCGTTGGAAGAGGCCGCTGCCCTCGGCGTCCGTACGGAGGTCGGGCGGTGCCTCCTGCGCGGCGCGCTCGCCGCGGGAGGTGGCGGTGCAGAGCGCGAAGACGATCAGGGCACTGGCCGCCACGGCGAGGATGCCCAGTGCGGTCAGGACGCGGAGCCAGGTCAAGGAGTGCCTCCCGGGGGATGGTGCGGCCCACACCGACGTGCGCGACGCTCGCCGGGGAGGTATCGGCAGGTCGGGCCGCACGGTCGAGTGCCCACGGACGGTTCTTCCCGCCGGGTGGCGCACGAGAGGCCGCACACGTGGGCGCTCGATGCACTCGCAGGGCGCGTCACGCCATGTCGCGCGCCCCAGTGGTGGCGGCCGCCCGTCCCGTCCCGCCGTCCACCTGCGCCCGCAGGGCGCCGAGGTCCGGCTTCCCGAGGCCGTTCAGCGGGATCGCGGGCAGCAGCAGGAGCGTGTCCGGGGTGCTCCGGCCGAAGCCGTGCGCCCGCCCCCACCGGTGCAGCTGCTCGGCCGTCAGCCGCGAGCCGGGCGCGAGCGCGACGGCGGCGTGCACCCGCTCCAGGCGGTCCGGGTCGGTGGTCGTGAACATCACCGCCTCCCGGACCTCGGGGTGGGCGCGCAGCGGCTCCTCGATCTCGCGGGGGAAGACGTGGCGCCCCTCGACGATCGCCATCGGGTCGCGCCGCCCGGCCACCGTCAGATAGCCGGCCGCGTCCAGGCTGCCCAGGTCGCCGGTGTGCAGCCAGCCGTCCCTGAGCACCCGCTCGGTCAGCTCCGGGTCGCGCCAGTAGCCGGCCATCGCGGTCGGCGTCCGCACGCAGATCTCCCCGGTGCGGTCCGGCGGCAGCTCGACGCCGTCCTCGTCCAGGATGCGCAGCCCGGTGTCCGGGTACGGGCGGCCGGCGGTGGTCAGCAGACGCGGTGCCAGGTGCTCGTCCGGGCTCAGCCGGGTGACCGGCCCGCACTCCGTCAGGCTGTAGGTCTGGTGCAGCACCCGGCCCAGCCGCCGGGTCGCCTCGGCCAGGCGCCGCGGCGCGGGCGCGCAGCCGGTGTAGCCGACCCGGCGCAGGCTCCCCGTGTCGGTCGTGGGCAGCAGCGGGTGGTCCAGCAGCCGGTACAGCAGGTGCGGCGGCAGGAACATCCGGGACACCCGGTGCCGCTCCACCGCGGCCAGCACGGCCCCGGCGTCGAACCCGTCCTGCATCACCACGGTGCCGCCCGAGGCCAGCGCCAGGTCCGCGGTGGTGCCGCCGCCGTGGCAGAGCGGGGTGCACAGCAGGAACACCGAGCCGGACAGCAGCCGCGGGCGCGGCGGGCGCGCGAAGCGGCGCAGCACCCCCTTCGGGCGCCCGGTGGTGCCGCCGGTGAACTTCACCGCCATCACGTCCTCGGGCCGGTAACGGGGTTCCAGCGGGGCGGGGGAGCAGGCCGCGGCGAGGTCCAGCAGGTCCGTGCCGAGCCCGAGCGGCGAGGGCCCCAGGGCGAGCAGGGCGGCCGAGGGCACGGCCCGCGCGATCCCGTCGGCCGCCGCCGCGCACCGGACCGGGTCGAAGACCAGTGCGGAGGTTCCGACGAACTCCGCCTGCGCCACCTGCTCCGCGACCGGCCAGTCCGGGAACGGCATCGCGACCCGGCAACCCAGCAGGTTCGCGGCCAGCCGCACCAGCAGCGCCTCCGGCCGGTTCCCGGCCAGCACCGTCACGCCGTCCCCGCGCCCGAGCCCGGCCCGCTCCAGGGCCCGGGCGGCGCGGTGCACCAGGTCCAGGCAGCGCTGCGCGCTCCACGCCTCGTCCCCGTACCGGATCGCCACCCGGCCGGGATCGCCCGCGAGCCCGTCCAGCACCAGTGCGGTGTACGTCGGAGCCGCCTCGGCCATGGCCCCTCCTCCTGTATGACGGGGCGTCAGCCTAGTGGATGGCCGGTCCCACGGATGCACTGCGGCGACCGGGGCCCCACCGGCACCGGCGGGCGCGCGCGGGCGGGGGTCAGCGGTGTCGGCGGTTGTTGTTAGGGTTCCCGGTCGGACGTGAAAAGGGGCTCGGGCTGGTGGGCGGCGGGGTGGATGCGGTCGTGGTGCCGCGCGGCGTGGTCGATCTGCGGGGCGAGGACGGGGCGGGGTTCGTCACCGTCTACCCGGCCGACGCCGTCGTGGTGGTGTCCGGGCTGCCCGGGGCCGGGAAGAGCACGCTGCTGCGGCGCTGGTCCGGGGCGGCCGTCCGGGCCGTGGACCCGCGGACGGTGCACGAGGCCTGCGAGGCCGTGATGCCCGCCGCCCTGCCGTACGCGGTGTACCGGCCCTGGGCCCGGCTGGAGCACTTCCGGCTGCTGCGCTCCTCGGTGCGCGGCGGCGGTCCGCTGCTGGTGCACGACTGCGGCAGTCGCGCCTGGATGCGGCGCTGGCTCGCCCGGGAGGCGAGCCGACGGGGCCGCGAACTGCACCTGGTGCTGCTCGACGTCGGCGCCGCCACCGCGCTGGACGGCCAGCAGGCCCGCGGCCGGCACGCCTCCACCCGGGTCTTCGCCCGCCACCGCCGGGGCCTGGAGCGGCTGCTGGCCGCCTTCACCCGTCACGTGCGCTCCGGCGGCCCGATGCCGACGCCCGAGGCCTCGTCCGTGCTGCTGCTGGACGCCGTCTCCCGCTCCCGCGCCGAGGCGGTGCGCTTCGGGCCCACCGGCTGACCACCGGCCACGGGCGGGGCCGCCACGGGCGAGAACCGGCCTACCCGGGGTCCATGATCGCCGGTTGGTCCCGCGGCGGCGCCCGGCACTGCCAGACTGGGGCCGGCAGAGTTCGACACCGAGAGAGGCCACACCCCGCATGTCCAGCAGCGCCGTCGTCGAGAATCCGTGGTTCCGCAGGTTCAACCCGTCCGACTCCGCGCCCGCCCGGATCGTGATCTTCCCGCACGCGGGCGGCTCGGCCAGCTACTACCTGGAGTACGCCAACGCGTTGGCGCCGCACGCCGACGTGCTCGCGGTCCAGTACCCGGGCCGGCAGAACCGCATCTCCGAGCCGACGATCCGCTCGGTGGCCGGGCTCGCCGAGGAACTCGCCCGGGAACTGCGGGAGTGGGCGGACCGGCCGCTCGCCTTCTTCGGGCACAGCATGGGCGCGGCCGTGGCCTTCGAGACCGCCCGCTGCTTCGAGCGTGACGGTGTGAAGGGCCCCGACCGGCTGTTCGTCTCGGCCTGCCGCGCGCCCCTGCTGGCCCGGACGAGCAGGATCCACCAGCTCCCGGACGACGAACTGCTCGCCGAGATCTCCGCGCTCGGCGGCACGGACGAGCGGGTCCTCGCCATCCCCGCCCTGCGGGAGCTGATCCTGCCGAGCCTGCGGGCCGACTACACGGCGATCGAGACCTACCACAGCTCCCCGGAGGCGACCGTGTCGCTGCCGATCACCGCCCTGGCCGGGGATTCCGACCCGAACGCCGACGTCGACCAGGTCGGCGAGTGGGAGCGGCACACCACCGGCGCCTTCGACCTGCGGGTCTTTCCCGGCGGGCACTTCTACCTGGCCGACCGGACCGCGGACGTGGTGGAGGTGCTCACCGCGCACCTGCGCGGCTGAGCCGGTCCGGGCGGGCACACCCGGGGCGCTCGGGCGGCGGTGGCAGCGGCAGCCGGCGGTGCGGATCGGACATCGCTCCGGCTCCCGCGCCGGACATTGCTCCGGACATCGCTCCGACTTTCGAACCGGTGTGCCCGTACCGGTGACCGGAGCGTGCCCGCTCGACTACTGTGCCTGCTTGACGGGCCATCAGTGGATCACCGGGAGGAAACCGTGCGCCGGATCGCCGTTGTCGGAGCGGGCCAGGCAGGCCTCCAGCTCGCGCTCGGGCTGGTGGCGGACGGGTACCGGGTGACGCTGGTCGCCGAGCGCACCCCGGATCAGCTGCGCGGCGGCCGGGTGCTGTCCACCCAGGCGATGTTCGGCCCGGCGCTGCGGATCGAGGCGGCGGCCGGGCTGGACCTCTGGGCCGAGCAGGCGCCGGCCGTCTCCTCGGTGCAGGCCGTGCTGGCGGCGCCCCCCGGCGTGCGGGCGCTGGAGTACACCATGACGCTGGACGAACCCGCCCAGTCGGTGGACCAGCGGCTCAAGCTGGCCGCCTGGCTGGAACTGCTGGCCGAACGCGGCGGCGAGATCGAGTACCGCACGCTGGACCGCGCCGGACTGCAGGAACTGGCCCTGCGGCACGAGCTGACCGTGGTCGCGGCCGGGCGCGGCGCCCTGTCCGGGATCTTCGAGCGCGACGCCGCCCGCTCGCCCTTCGACCGGCCGCAGCGGGCACTGTCCTGCCTGTACGCCCACGGCGTCGGCTCGCCGGACCCGGCCGCCGGACCGAGGGCCCGGATGAACGCCCTGCCCGGCCTCGGGGAGCTGTACCTGCAGCCGGCGCTGACCCTCTCCGGCCCCTGCGACATCCTGCTCTGGGAGGCGCTGCCCGGCAGCCCGCTGGACGCCTTCGGCGACGCCCCGCCGCCGGACGTCCAACTGGCCCGGATCCGCGAGCTGTTGAGCGAGTACCTGCCCTGGGAGGCGGAACTCTGGACGGAGGCCGAGCCGACCGACGCGGGGGCCGGACTGTTCGGTGCGGTCACCCCGGTGGTCCGCCACCCGGTCGCCGAACTCGGCTCGGGCGTCGACGCCGTCCACGTGCTCGGCCTCGGCGACGCGGTGGTGGTCACCGACCCGATCACCGGACAGGGCGCCAACAACGCCGCCCGCGCGGCCGAGGCCTACCGCCAGGCCGTCGTCGAGCACGGCGACGCCCCGTACACCGCCGACTGGATGTGCCGCACCGCCGAACGGTTCTGGCAGCAACAGGCCCGCCACAGCGTGGAGTTCACAGCCGCGATGCTGACCGTGCCGGACCACCTCCAGGACGTGTTCGCGGCCGCCGCCGAACACCCGAAAGTCGGCCGCCGGCTCGCCAACACCTACGCCGAACCCAGCGACCACGCCGCCTGGCTGGCCACCCCCGACCTGGCCGCCGCCTACCTCGCCACGCTCGGCTAGCACCGCGGATCCCCGCCTACTCCGCGCAGCGCCCGGCTCCGCCGGCGCGCCGCGCGCACGAGGCAACAGGCGAACGCCTTCCGCATCGGACGGGGACACGCGGTTGCCTCGAGGCACCGCCAGGCCGGGCCCCGCCCTGGCGGTGTGAGAAGAGGACGCCTGCCACTCCGCCGCCAACCCCACGCAGCTGCGGCCGGTCGGCGGTGTCAACTCCAGGTCCTCGGCGTCCAGGGGCCGTCCCGTCAGGTAGGAGAGCCGGGCCAGTCCGGCGTCCGGGCAGACGTCCCGGGCCGAGAGCACCTTGCCGTGGCCGGGGCGGCGGCGGGTGACGACCGCCGGCCCCGTGTGCGGCCCTTGAGCAGGTACGGCGGCAACTGGGCGGTCCCGGCGTCCCGGCACCATCACCGAGACCGGCACCGACTCTTACCGACTCGCCACCACCCGTGCCCGAGCTGAACGGCAAGCCGTCGGCTGAGTAGGTGCCCGGGACGTGCCGGCCATCGACGGCCTACTCCTCGCGCAGGAATTCTCGCAGGTCCGCGGCGACCGCCGTCATCCCTTCACCGGCCTCGATCACGGTCGTCACGGTGCAGCTCCAGTCGCCAGGGAAGAATCCGGACCGCAGGGTCCAGCACAGATACACATGACCGCCCGAGCCGAACGTCGCCGTCACGACCAGGTGATTGTTGACCCAGACCCGCTCGCCCTCCCAACCACGGAAGTCGCGCGCGAGGCTGTCGAAGAACTCGCTCATGCTGTCCCAGACGGTCACGGTCACGGTCTCAAGCCGCGCCCGCACACCGTCATCGATGGCCTCGACAGCGAAGGAGACCTCGTACTCCGCCCGGGACCAGTCGAACAACCGGATAGAGGCCGCCGGAGCACCTGGCCCCTGAACGACGAGCTCGACCTGTCCCGGAACCATCTCGATCAGACTCACCCAGCGAAGGATACGGATGCCCCAGGTCGGCGTCACCACCATTCCCAGGCACCCGAACCGTTCCTACTTCTCATCAACAGTCGGGGGCCATCAGCCGCCTGGGGCTGCCGGCTCTCATCAACAAACGCTCTTCGTTCGTTGGTTCTGGTCCAACTTCTGTGGTGTGCCTACTCCCTGTGACCGCTGATCTCGCCGGAGCGTCTCCCGAGATCGTCTGGAAACGGCCAGTGACGGCGGCGTTCGGGGTGATGGTTCTGAGCTGTGCGAGAGGTACTGCTCCGGCTGGAAGAGCTGCTCTTCCTGTCGGCTCCGGAGATCAGGGTGGTGTCGGTGCAGGACGACGGCGACGTGATCCGGGTCGGTGTCAGATCTCGGACGGCCAAGGCTCGCTGCCCGGGCTGCGGGAGCTGGTCGGGGCGGGTGCACGGCTCCTACCTGCGGTTTCCCTCCGATCTTCCCGTGGCAGGACGGCGGATGGTGCTGCGGCTGCGGGTCCGGCGGTTCACGTGCAAGGACGCTTCATGCGAGCGGCGGACGTTCGTCGAGCAGGTCACGGGCCTGACCCGCCGACACAGCCAGCGGACCGAACGAATGCGGTCGGCGCTTGCCGAGGTCGGCCTGGCGATGGCCGGCCGAGCCGGCGCCCGGCTGGCCGACGTCTTCGGGGCGAGGGCCAGCCGGAACACGGTCCTGCGACTGGTCGACGCGCTCCCGGAGCCTCAGCCGCGGACCCCGCGGGTGGTCGGCGTCGACGAGTACGCGATGCGCAAGGGACGTGTCTACGGGACCGTCCTGGTCGACGTCGAGACCCGCCGACCGGTTGACCTGCTGCCGGATCGCGAGGCGGGCACGGTCGCGGCCTGGCTGGCCGAACGCCCGGGGATCGAGGTCGTCTGCCGTGACCGTGCTCCGTTCTTCGCAGAGGGCGCCAGCATTGGGGCACCCACCGCCGTCCAGGTTGCCGACCGTTTCCACCTCTGGCGCAACCTCGGCGAAGCCGCGGAGCGGTGCATCTCCCTCCATCGTTCCTGCCTGCGCGCGACCACCGCTGATTCTGCCCCGGAGAAGGCAGAGACTCAGGCACCGGCGGACAGCGGCTCGCCATGGCCCACCGGGCACCGGTTTGCCGACCGCACCCGCGCCAAGCACGCCACCGTCCACGCGCTGCTGGCCGCCGGCCACAGCCGGCGATCGATCCAGCGCCAGCTCGGTATGACCTACCGCACCGTCCAGCGGCTGGCGGACGCTGCGAGGCCGGAAGACCTGTTCCAGGGGCAGTGGCAGAACCGCAGGACCAAGCTCGACGACTTCAAGCCGTACCTGAACGAGCGGTGGGCCGATGGCTGCACGAACGCCTGGACCCTCTGGGAAGAGATCAAGACGCACGGCTACCGCGGCGGCTACGGAGCCGTGCGCGCCTACCTCCGTCCGTTCCGCACGACCCCGACCGCACCAGCAGCCCGGCCACCGTCGCCGCGGACCGTTGCCGGGTGGATACTGACCCACCCCGACACCCTGCCGGAGAACGATCGACTCAAGCTGAAGTCAGTGCTCGCGCACTGCCCTGAACTGGACGCGCTCACCAGTCACGTCCGCGCGTTTGGGAGGATGATCACCGAGCTCCAAGGCGACCGGCTCCCGCAGTGGATCGAAGCGGTCCGCGCCGACGACCTGCCGAGTCTCCACGCCTTCGTCAACGGCCTGGAACGAGACCTTGCCGCGGTCACCGCCGGGCTGACCCTGCCCTGGAGTTCGGGCGTCGTCGAGGGCCACGTCAACCGGATCAAGATGCTGAAGCGACAGATGTATGGACGCGCCGGCTTTGCGCTCTTGAGGAAGCGAGTTCTCCTCGCGTTCTGAGCCTGAGCCGGTTGGCAACTACTCCACGAGTCCGAAGCCGTCCGGGAACGCTTCCAGGAACTCACGGCGCCTGGGATCGATCTCGGCCTCGGTCATTGCCTCGATCACCTGCTGGAACTCTGCACGCTGGGAGTTCGACAGGCGATCCACCATCGCGGCGACACCCTCCAGTGCCTTCACTGCATCGTCCTGATCCATGTGCTCATCGTCCGCGCTCTCGACGAACCAGGCGAGGTCCACGAGCGCCTCCGCCAGGGCACGGGTCAGCGACGGGTACTGCGACATGGACGATCCCCCCGAAGGTGATGGCTTCAGAACTCTCCGCGAACCCAATCACATACGGCCGACAATACTCACCGTTACCGCGCCACAGAAGTTGGACCAGAACCCGTTCGTTCTCAGGTTCTGGTCCAACATCGGTGCGCTCCTGCGGGCGCAGGCGCCCGAAGTCGAGGAGCGGTCGAGGCGGCGCAGTCCGCTGACCCTGCGGGTGCCGCGGGGAGCATTTCCGCGCCACGACGCGGTGGCGTCAGTCGTCATGGCCGGGACCGTAGGGCCCCACGCGGAGCGCTGTGCGGCCGTTCCACTCGCCGCTTCCCGGCTACTGCCTGGTGGTGGGTGAGGCATGTCCAGGAGGACCGCACCGACCCCCGGCTTCGTGCGGCCGTCGTCGACCGCCCGACCTTCAATGGCGCCGTCATCGAGACCGGCACCGGCTCCTACCGCCTCGCCGGCAGCAGAGCGCGGACCGAAGCGCCCGCCAAGGCCGGCCGACCGCCACGGACTCCGGGTCGACGACCCGCCAGCCCCCGCCCAGGCGACGGGCCGTCGGCCCAAGATGCTCCAGTAGGCTGCGCCGGCCGTGGATGCGCACGCCGAACCCGAGCAGACCCGGCCCCGACGTAACCGCTCTTCAGCTCCGGGGGCGTCATGGCCCCTTTTGCACGTTCCTTGGCCGGCTCCCACCAAGGCCCAGCATCAAGCTGCCACCCTGACCGGCGTCCGCCATTCGAGGGAGCCCGAGCCCAGCTCAGGCCGAGGCCTGGATGACGCGCCACCAGGTCGGACCCTGCAGCCATACGGCCCCACACTTCATCACTTATCGCACAAATGAAATGACAATAAGTGATTGATCGGCTATGACCTGCCGCGCTGCCGCACGGCGGAAACGGGCTTCATCCAAGCCAGGAAGTCAGGACACGTCGTGATCAGACATCACGCCCCACAACAACCGCCCTCTGAAGTGGAGGTGAGACGAGGCCAAGCCCGCAGGGGCGTCGGCGCTCGTGAGCAGTGACGGCGGGCGGGGGTGGTAGCGGGACTGTGCATGGCTCTGTCCGGCGCCGGACCAACCCCCGCGATCGCCGCACAGGTGGGGGCCACTCCGGCCACCGTCCCGGTGCAGGCACGAGGGGCTGACCCGTCGTTCACCTTCGGCTTCACCGGGACCCCGCAGACCCTCACCGTCCCCGCGAACGCGGTCGTCACCATCACCGCGTACGGAGCAGGCGGTGCCGACAACACCGGCACCGCCTGCGGCTTCACCGGGAGCGGGGGGACGGGGGCACGCGTCGTCACCACACTGCCGGCGACCGGCGCCTCGACGATCTACACCATCAATGTCGGCGGCACCGGCACCGCCGGCTGCAACGGAACCGGCACCGGCGGATACAACGGCGGCGGCGCGGGCGGCACCTCAAGCCAACCCACGGGTCAGTTCCGGAGAGGTTCCGGAGGAGGCGGGGCGTCCAGCGTCAGCACCGGCACCGACCTCCTCGTCGTCGCCGGCGGCGGCGGTGCCGACGGCGGGGCCCCCTTCGCCGGCACGGTCGCGGGGGGAGACGGGGGCACCGGCGGCACACCGGACGCCACCGCCGGCACGACCGGAGCGTCCGACAGCGGTGGTTCGCCGGGATCCGGCGGGGGAGGCGGCAGCACCAGCACCACGACGGGCGGCGCCGGCGGAGCGGCGGCCACCCCGACCGGAGGCTGCACGCCCGCCGCAGGCAGCCCAGGAAGCGGCTTCACCGGCACCACGGTCGGCACCGGCGGCGCCGGCGGCAACAACACCGGCGGCAACTGCGTAGCCGCCGGAGCCGGGGGAGGTGGAGGCGGAGGATACTTCGGCGGCGGCGGAGGCGGCTCCGCCACCCCCGGCAGCAGCGGTCTCGGCCGAGCGGGTGGTGGCGGTGGTGGCGGAGGCAGCAGCTTCGCCACTCCGACGGGCGCCGGGACGGCCTATGCGGCCTCGACGATCGGGACGGCGAACCAGAACGGTCAGGTGATCATCTCCTGCACGGTGGCCCCGTCCTTGACCATCACCAAGACCCACACCGGGAAGTTCGTCCAAGGCCGGGACGGCGAGTACACCATCACCGTCGGCAACGCCGGACCCGGGGCAACCGACGGCACCACCGTCACCGTCACCGACACCCTCCCCGCAGGGCTCAGGGCCGACAGCATCAGCGGCCCGGGCTGGACCTGCGACCGCGACACCCTCACCTGCACCCGCAGTGACGCCCTGCCCGCCGGGAGCAGCTACCCGCCCATCACGCTGCAGGTCGATGTCTCCTGCAAGGCCGACGACGAGGTCACCAACACCGCGACCGTCACCGGGGGCGGCGACACCACCATCCACACCGCCACCGATCCCACCGCGATCAAGCACCACAAGCACGACAAACACGACATGCGCTGCGACCGCCACGAACACTGGTAGGCCAACCGGCCCCGACGACCACCTCCATGCGGACCCGCCGTCCTCGCCCGGCTCAAACCGAGCTCGGCGAGGACGGCGCCTGCACTGTCGCTGACCGCCCCCTGTGGGAACGCCTCCGAGGATTCGGCTGACGGTGCCACACGACCCGTTGGGCGCTGCGAAGGCCTCAGCGGCGGTCTTCGCCGACATCGCGTGGCCATGCCTGCTGACGCGAGCGGCCACCGCGGCGAGGCCTTCCAGTCTGATACCTCCAGGCACCGCTCACTGGGTCTTCGTGGACTCCTTGCGGAGGAGTTCCTCAGCGGTGCAGGTCTGATCGAGGTCCAGGACGAGACAGACGTTGAAGCCCCGATCGTCATGCTGGACCCGGGCCTTGAGGTCGCATCGCCTCTCGCCGGTGTTCGCCGCCACGTCGAACGACTCGCCCTCGGTCGCCGACGCCGAAGCCGTGAAGCTGTGTGGCGAACCATCCTGCACCCAGAACTGCCACTTACCGGCCGTCATGCTTGTCGAGCACTTGTAGTCGGGCACCGCGTGATCGATCCCACTCGCGGTCAGGCTGTGGTCATCCGAGACGTGCATCGTGGCGCCGGCCGTGTTGCTCCAGTCCCCGACCAGCTCGGCCTGCTTGATCACGGCTGCATCGCCGCCGGCACCGGCGCAGGACGTACACGCGAGGGCAAGACACCCGAGGACCACTGCCAGCCGCCCGAAGGACCCGCCGCGCCGGCGAGCCGGCTGGCGCATGCTGCCGCCTGGTTGCGGTGCCGGCCGGCCGACGCCGTCAGCTCGGGCCGGGCCCTCATACTCTCTATTCATATTCGTTCCCCACCACGTCGGTTCGGGAGTGCCGTTGCATGCACTGAGCAGAGTGTGCGGTCGGCAGCAGCCGTCCAAGTGCTGCTGTGAAGCGGAGGTCCGCCTCGCGGACAGCGGGCGCGTGCGGTGCCGATGTGTCATGCCTGCTTCGATGTCCCCGGTGGCATCGACAATTGACAGGTCGGCCGGCCTGGCGTGTTCCGCCAGACCGGCCGACCTGTTGATCTTCCTGTCCTTGTGATTACACCTGGTACCAGGAGCGGAAGGATTCTCCCGGTGAGCCCTGGTCGATGGCCCAGGTGGTGCCTGCGGTGTCGGTGGTGGTGACGATCATGGCGCCGTTGTCGAGGAGTGTGACGCGCGGGTCTCCGGCGAAGATCATGTTCGGGTTGCCGAGGTAGGCGCCGGTGCTGAATCCGCTGGTCGGATTACCCTGGCCGAACAGGGCGATGTGGCCGTTGGTGGTGCGGGCGACGATGTTGACGGTGCCGCCCGCTCCGGGGGACAGGACGATGCTGGTGGCACCGCCGGTACCGCCGGTGAGGCTGATCTTGTACCACTCGCGGAACGGTGTTCCGGGTGCGGCCTGGTCGATGGCCCAGACGTCGCCGTTGACGTCGATGGCGGCCACGACCATGGTGCCGTTGGACGCGGTGGTGACGCTCGGGTCCCCGGCGAAGGCGGGCGAGGTGGCGCCGAGGTAGGCGCCCGGGCTGAATCCGCTGGCGGGGCCGCCCTGGCCGAAGAAGCCGATGTGGCCGTTGGTGGTGCGGGCGAACAGGTTGACGGTCCCGCCTCCCGCGGGGGACGTCACGGCTGCGGCGCGGCCGGTGAGGCCGCCGCTGGCGCTGACCTTGAACCAGGCGCCGAAGGCGGAGCCGGGCGCGGTCTGGTTGGTCGCCCACAGGTCGCCGCCGGTGTCGACGGCGGTGACGATCATGCCGCCGTTGGCGCTGAGGGTGACGGCGGGGTCCCGGGCGAAGACCGGCGCGGAGCCGCCGACCGCCGCAGCGGGGCTGAAGGACGCGTCGGGGCCGGCCTGGGCGTAGTCGACGATCCCGCCGGCGCGGGTGCGGGCGAAGACGTGGACGGTGCCGCCGGCGGCCGGCGACAGGATCGGTGCCGGGTCGCCGGTGTGGACGCCCTGGCCGCTGAGCTGGTACCAGCTGCGGAAGCCGCCCGTGGTGCCGGTCTGGTTGGTCGCCCACAGGTTGCCGTCGGCGGTGACCTTGACCGCGACGAGCGTGCCGTTGGCGGCGCGCGTCATGGTGGTGGCGGGGCTGCGCAGGCTCTGTCCGCCGTCGAGTGCGGTGACGGTGTGCAGGTTGCCCTGGGCGGCCAGGCGCGGTTGTCCGAGCCCGGTGGGCGTGCCGGGGTACATCAGCAGGCAGCCGGTGGGGCAGGTGATGGTCTGGGCGGCTCCGTCGGCGGTGTAGTACGTCACCGGGGTGGCGGAGTCGGCGGGCGTGGTGGCGAGGACGTCGCCGATGGTCTGGCCCGGAGTCGGGGTGAACAAGGGGTAGCCCCTGCCGCTGTCGGCGACGCTGCCGTGCAGGTTGCCGGGCGTGGTGATCAGGGGCCGGTGCTGGGGGTCGAGGCCGGTGGCGTAGACGGTGCCGGTGGCGGGGGCGGCGGCCTGGTAGCCACGACCGTCGGCGTTGCGGGCGCCGAGGACGAGGCGGACGCGCCCGTACTCGGCGTCGTTCGGGTCGGTGGTGTTGCGTCGGGCTAGCAGGTCGGGGATTCCGTCGCCGTTGACGTCGCCGGGGGCGAGGACGTCGTAGTCGCTCCAGCCGGAGGCGGAGACGACTGTACCGGGCTTCAGCCTGTTGCTGTCGGGTTCGCCGGCGAGGGGCCCTGTGGCTGTACCGCTGTAGAGGACGAGGGCGTCGCCGTCCTTGGTGACCAGGTCGTTTCCGGGACGGTTGTCGAGGTCGCCGACCGCGAGGATCTGGTTGGTGGCGGACCAGTCGCCGCCGCTGGGGTGGGCCAGTTCGGTGCGCCGGAACTCGTCGGGGGCGCCCAAGCCGTTGCCGGGGTAGAGGTAGAGCCTGGTGCCCTGCTTGACGAGGAAGTCCTCGTAGCCGTCCTCGGTCTGGCCGGGGTTCTGGTTGGTGAAGTTGCCCCGGTGGGTGATCAGGGCGCCGGACCAGCCCGGGGTGGCAGTGGTCCGGGGCTGGTCGAAGGTGCCGTCGCCGTGGCCCGCGTAGAGGACGAGTTCGCCCGTGCTGGTGGCCGCCACCAGGTCGGCGTGGCCGTCACCGGTCAGGTCGCCGGGACGGTCGCGGACGAGTGCCGGATCGGTGGTGTCGTGGACGAAGTTGGGGAATGCGGTCGTGATCAGTCTGGTGCTGGAGTTGGGGCCGCCGTCCGAACCGTCGTAGGGGGAGAGGTTGCCGGCCTTGTCCATGGCCTGGACGGTGAGCCGGTTGGTCGGCCACATGGTGGGCGTGATCGTGACGGTCGCGGTCCCGTCCGGGCCGGCGTCCACCCAGGTGCCGCCGCAGCCCTGGTTGACCACGGGCAGGGGCTTGTTGAGGGAGTAGCAGAACCCCTTCAGGCCGAACTGGTCGCTGGAGGCGAACTTGACCGTGCGCGGGGTGCGGGCGGGTACGTCCTCGGTGTCGATGCTGTGGCCGTCGGCGGAGGTGACGGTCGGCTTGGAGGGAGGCGTGCGGTCGACGTTGAAGCCGCAGTCACGGCCGAAGCCCGAGCCGGCGATGCCGTCCTCGGCCTGGACGTGCCACTTGTAGTGGCCGCCGTCACGCAGGCTGTCGGCGGTGAGTCTCGTGACGGCCCAGGAACCGTTGGGGGCGCCAGCCCAGACCGGCGGGAAGAACTGCCCGGTGTCGTGGTCCCAGGCCTCGAACTTGGCGCTCAGGGCGACGTCGCTGTCCGGGTCGGAGATCCTGGCGGTCAGGACGACGTCGTTGCGCCCGACGGTGGGCCAGGCCGCAGGATCGCTGATGCAGGGCACGTTGACGTTGCTGCTGCTGCCCGGCGTCCACTGGCTCTCCCAGGCCGCGTAGTCGTGCAGGACCGGGGGCCGGTTGTAGGTGACTTCGAGCCAGGGGTTGTTCTTGAACCGCTTGTAGCTGTTCTTGTTGCCGAGGTAGTTGTCCGGGGTGCGCAGGCCGAGGGCGACGCTGTCGTCGCCCCGGTCGGCGGCGCCCTGGACGACGGCGCGCAGGTTCTCGGTGCTGAAGTCCACGCCCTGGACCCCGGGGCAGTAGGTGGGGTTGCCGTGGGCGAAGGACTTGGCGTCCAGTTGCCAGATCCAGGAGGCCTGGCTGTTCCAGGTCGGCGTGGTGCTGTTGATGGGGCCGGTCGCCCAGAGTTCGGTGTTGCCCGCCGCGGCCGGGTCACAGCCCCATGAGTGGGTCTCCTCGACGTGGAAGGTCGCCGACATGATGGTGGCGCCGGCCAGGCCGCGGGTGTTCATCTCGAAGTAGGAGCGGGTGTTGCCGCTGCCGTTGTAGCCGACGCGGGGCTCGTCCGCGGGATTGTCGGAGTTCCAGCCGTTCCCGTCCGGGTAGGCGGCGTTGGGCGTGGCGGAGTAGACGACCGCCCAGCGGTTGCGCCAGCCGTCGGTGAACGTCGGGTCGATGACGACCGGGAAGACGGTGTCCGCGCCGTGCAGCAGGTCAGCGTCCGGGGTCAGCCGCAGCGTGTCCGAGGTGATCTCGGTGGCCATCGTCTTCGGCGCGTGCTCGGTGGGACCGGGCGCGGCTGGGGTCGGTGGCGGGGTGCTGTCGGCGGACTGCGCGGCGGCCGCCGGCGCGTTCTTGGCCAACGGTGAGGGAGCGGTCGCAGCGGGCTGCTGGGCAGTGGTGGCTGGGGCGTGGGAGTCCCACATCCGCGGGGCCTGCGCCGTGAAGACCGTGCCGCCGGAGCCGTCGGTCGCGGCGATCCGGCCGTTCTGACCCGTGCTGAGGGTGATGCCCGCGGTCTTGAGGCCGTAGGTGACCTGGGCCAGGCGTGGATCCTCGGCGGCCTGGCGGGTCCTGACGATCAGCTGGTGGGAGAACCCGTCGGCCTCGGCGAGGATCTTCAGGTCCACCCCGGGCAGTACGTCGCGGTACAGGGCCGTGCTGCCGCTCAACTCGGGTTGCGGCAGCGAAGTCGGCCAGGTGAGAGCGAGGGACTTGCCGTCCTTCTGCATGGTGGCCAGCGCAGTGCCGCCGCCGGCGGAGAACGTCATCGGGAAGACGGAGGCCTTCGGAGCGATCGTCCCGTCGCTACGGCGTTCCAGAGTGGCATCGGCCGGCTGCCACTGCCCGCCGACCTTGGCACGGACCGGCCGCGCGTGTCGGCGCTGGGTGAAGCTGCCGTCGGGGTTGGCGACGAGGTCGGTCGTCTCGTCCTGTCGTTCGGTGATCTCGACGGGCTTGCCGCTTTGGCGGGCCTTCAGAACAGCGGACCGTTCGGGGGTGTCGGACTGAGGAGGAGCGGAGGGACTTCCCGTGTCGGCATAGACGGGGACGTGGCCCAGTACGGCGATGCTCACGGCGGCGGCCGCGAGCAGCGCCGTTGTCGTTCTCCGGGTGGTTCGCCCTATTCGGTAGGCGTTGTGACGGTGCATCCCCTTCACTTTCTGTGCGGTTCGCAGGCGTCCCCATCATGCAAGCCGCCAGTGACGGTCCGGTCGGATGCGGAGGCCTTTGTTCCGGATGGGAGGAGGAATCGGATGCCACATTGTGATCACAGCGCGCGAAGGCTCGGCCTGATGGTGGGAGAAAAGCGGAAAAATCACCTCTTTGTGAGGTGGTGTCGGCCCAGAGGGCTGCCATCCTCGATGTGAAGGAGTTATAAAAGAGAGATAAATGGCCCTGTAGGCAGGGTGGTTGGCGAACAATCAGGGATGTCCCGTCGGCGGCTCTTGGTAGCGTCCCGCCGGGTGTGATCGCACCCGCACAACACGACCAAGAGGAAAGAAACGGATGTATCCATCCGACACGGGCGCCTCGCCTGGACCGCGAACGCGCCGGTCCGAGGCAATGACACGCCCTGTGCTCCGTAAAGTCGCGCCCATGGCCGTGACGGCTCTGATAGCCGCCGCCCTACAGATTCCGGCCGTCGCGGTAGCGGCCGGCGACGAGTTCAAACTGCCGCCCGTCCAGCACACCGAGTCCGTCCCGCTCTCCAAGGTGGAGCCGGAACGCCGTGACCCGAAGGCGGCCCAGCCCCCGACCGCGCCGCCGGCCGCGGCCTGGCCCAAGCCGGGGAAGGCCGAGCTCGACCTTCCGGCGGCCTCGACGCAGAAGTCGGCCCCGCAGGCGAAGGCGCCCGGCTTGCCGGTGACCGTCACCTCCGTCGGGAAGGATCCGGCGACGGGCGGGCAGTCGAAGGTCCGGGTAGGCCTGTCGGACCGGGCGGCCGCGGCCACCGTGGGTCTCGACGGCGTCCTGGTCAACCTCGAGCCGGTGGCGGGCAGCGCCACGCCGGACAAGGCCCGGGTCCAGCTGGACTACAAGGCCTTCCGTGAGTCGTTCGGGGCCGACTGGGGCTCCCGGCTGACCTTCGTCCAGCTGCCCGCGTGCGCGCTGACCACGCCGGACCAGCCGCAGTGCCGCACGGCCACGCCACTGGTCGCTTCGAACGACACCAAGGCCGGGACACTGACGGCGGACGTCGCGGTGACCGCACCTGCCGGCCAGGCTTCCTCCGACGGCGCCGTCAAGACGTCGTTCGCCCAGGCGGCGAGCACGTCGCTCGCCGGTGCCACGGTGCTGGCCGCCACGGCCGGGGCGTCGGGGCCGGAGGGCAACTACAAGGCGACCTCGCTGGCCGCGTCCGGTACGTGGTCGGTGAGCGGCAACACCGGTTCCTTCAACTGGTCCTACCCGATCCAGGTTCCTCCGGTTCCCGGCGACCTGGCCCCCAAGGTCGCCCTCGGCTACTCGTCGTCGGCCATCGACGGGCGCACCGCGTCCACCAACAACCAGTCCTCCTGGATCGGTGACGGCTGGGACTACAACCCCGGCTTCATCGAGCGCAGCTACACCGCTTGCGCGGGTGACAAGGGTTCGGGCAGCAACGCTCCGGCCACGGGTGGTGACCTGTGCTGGAAGTCCGACAACGCGACGGTCTCGCTCAACGGCAGTAGCTCCGCGCTGGTGCGTGACGACGCCACGGGCACGTGGAAGCTGTCCAACGACGACGGCTCGCGCGTGGAGAAGCTCAACGGCACGGCGTCGGACACCGCCAACGGCGACACCGACAACGAGTACTGGAAGGTCACCACGACCGACGGCACCCAGTACTTCTTCGGTAAGAACCGCCTGCCCGGCTGGAGTACCGGCAAGCCCGAGACCGGTTCGGCCCTGACCGTGCCCGTGTTCGGCAACCAGCCCGGCGAACCCGGCTATGCCCCTGCGTTCAAGGACTCCTCGCGTGACCGCGCGTGGCGTTGGCAGCTGGACTACACCGTCGACCCGCACGGCAACGCGATCGCGTACTTCTACGACCAGGAGAAGAACGCCTACGCCAAGAACATCAGTGCCGCCACGGGAACTCCCAAGGCCGACGCGCTCTACACCCGTGCCGTCACGCTCAACCGCATCGAGTACGGCCACCGTTCCGGCCAGGTCTACGGTGCCTCGCCCGCCGGCAAGGTGACCTTCTCCACCACCGACCGGTGCGTGGCGACTGACTGCTCCTTCACCAAGGCCAATGCCGCCAACTGGTACGACACCCCGGTCGACCAGTCCTGCGACAAGGACCAGGACTGCCGCAACGGCGCCCCGACCTTCTGGTCCAAGAGGCGGCTGACGGGCATCAGCACGCAGGCCCTGCAGAGCAACGGCAGCTACCGGGACATCGACGCCTGGAGCCTGGACCAGTACTTCCCCGCCACCGGTGACAGCGGTGGCCGGGCCCTGTGGCTGCAGTCCATCACCCGCACCGCCAAGGCCGGCGCGACCGCGCTGACCCTCCAGCCGGTGACGTTCGGCGGGGACCTGCGTCCCAACCGGGTCGACTCCGCCGAGGGCCGTCCGCCGATGAACCGGTACCGCGTCAACCGGATCACCTCCGAGACCGGCTCCAACACCGACATCAAGTACACCGACATCGACTGCGTCGCGGGTGCCCTGCCCGCCCCGGACAGCAACACCAGGCGCTGCTACCCGACCTGGTGGACTCCCGAGGACGCGGCGGACCCGGTCCTCGACTGGTTCCACAAGTACCTCGTGGAGAAGGTCACCGAGCACGACATGGTGGCCGGGTCCGGTTCCCCCGACAAGGTCACCGCCTACGAGTACCTCGACGGGGCCGCCTGGCGGCGCGACAACTCCGAGTTCACCCCGGACAAGCAGCGCACCTGGAATGACTTCCGCGGCTACCAGCGGGTCCGCACCCGTGTCGGGGACTCCGGCAAGAGCCTGACCGAGACCGTCTACTTCCGCGGCATGGACGGCGACACCCTCGCCAACGGCCAGTCCCGCCCGGTCAACCCCCTCCAGGGCATCAAGGACAGCAACGAACTCGCCGGCTTCGGCCGCGAGAGCATCGTCTACGACCAGGACGGCGGCAAGCCCCTCACCAGCACGGTCAACACCCCCTGGCTCCGCAGCACCGCGAGCCGCGCGGTGAAGGCCCTGCCCAGTAAGGACGGCAAGCCCACCGCGACCCCGCCGGGCGAAACCGGCCGACCCGAGGCCGCCGCCCTGCCGGCGGTGACCGCCACGATGGTCCGCACCGAGAGCGTGACCACCAACGCGTTCCAGCCGGACGGCAGCACGGCCCGCACGCTCCGTGAGAGCCGCACCTTCGACGGCTACGGCCAGACCACGGCGGTCTCCGACGAAGGCGACACGAACGTCACCGGTGACGAGCAGTGCACCCGCACCGCCTACGTCACCCCGGACACCGTCAACTGGCTGATCTCCTACCCGCAGTCCGTCCAGACCGCCAGCACGCTCTGCTCGATCAACGCCACACCGGCGACCGTCACGAGCGAAGCCAGGACGGTCTACGACGGCAAGCCGCTCGGGTCCGCTCCGGAACCGGGCAAGGGCTACGCCACCGCGACGGAGGCCCTGGACCGCTACGACGGCACCACCCCGCACTACGTGACGGTCAGCACCACTGCGTACGACCAGTACGGGCGTGCCATCTCCGTCAAGGACGTCAACAACGCGGAGACCACGACGTCCTACACCCCGGCGAGCGGCTCCCAGGCTACCGTCGTCCAGTCCACCAACCCCAAGCAGTTCACGACCACCACCACCTACGACGGCCTGCTGGCCCTCCCGGTGAAGGTCGTCGACGCCAACAACCGCACCACGTACGTCGACTACGACGCCATGGGCCGCACCACGGCCGTGTGGAACCCGGGCCGGGACAAGAACGCCTCGCCCAATGCCACGTACGCGTACACCATCGAGCCAGGCAAGCAGCCTGCCGTCACGACCAGGACCCTGCTGGGAGGCGGCGACTACCGCACCAGCATCGCCCTGTACGACGGCCTGCTCCGCCCGCGCCAGGTCCAAGAGGAGGCCCACGGCGGCAGCACTGCCCACAATGGCGGCCGCACCATCACCGACAGCTTCTACGACAGCCACGGCCGGGTCTACCGCGCCAACGCTGCCTACTACACGACCGGGGTGCCGGAAGCGGCGCTGTGGATCGGTCTGGACAACAAGGTCCCGTCCCAGACCGAGACCGAGTTCGACGGCCTCGACCGACCGACCGCAAGCATCTTCAAGTCCCTGAACGTGGAGAAGTGGCGTGCCACCACACGCTACGGCGTGAACTGGGGCGCGACCACCCCGCCCAACGGCGGCACCCCCACACTCACGATCACCGATGCCCACGGTCGGACCTCCGAGGTGCGGCACTACAAGAGTGGAAGCCCGGACTTCGACGCTGCCGCGTCGGCGTACGAGACCCTGAAGTACACCTACAACCCGGCCGGCAAGCTCACCCGGTTCACCGACGCCGCGGGCAACGCCTGGACCTGGGAGTACGACCTGCTCGGTCGCCAGACCAAGGCCGTCGACCCGGACAAGGGCACCACCACCAGCGCCTACAACCCCGACGGCACCCTCGCCACCGTCACCGACGGCCGGGGTAAGACGCTCGCGTACACCTACGACATCCTCGGCCGCAAGACGGCGATGTTCGACGGTTCCGCAGCGGGCCCGAAGCTGGCCGAGTGGGCCTATGACAGCCTGCCCGGCAGTAACGGCATGGCCACCGGCAGCACCCGCTGGGAGAACGGCAAGGCCTACACCACCGCCGTCACCGGATTCGACAGCGCGGCGCGGCCCACGGGCAACACCGTCACCGTCCCGGACAGCGAAGGGCTCCTCGCCGGCACCTACACCACGGCCCAGACCTACACACCCGACACCGGCCTGGTCGACACCACGACCTACCCGGCCGGCGGAGGACTCCCGCAGGAGACAATCCACCGCAACTACACCTTGCTGGGCCTGCCCACCACGGTCAGCGACGGCGGCTACCAGGTCTACTCCCGGGGCAACTCGTACTCGCCGTTCGGCCAGCTCCAGCAGAGCACCATCGGCCGATTCGGATCCGGTGCCGTTCAGACCTACGTCTACGAGGACGCGACCCAGCGACTCGCGCTGGTCCAGACCGACCGGGAGAAGAGCGGACCGCAGACCCTCAACAAGAAGACCTACACCTACAACCCGGTCGGCAACATCACCCGGGTCCGCGACGACCGCGACAACGCCACCGTCACGGACACCCAGTGCTACACGTACGACTTCGCCCAGCGCCTGACCAACGCCTGGTCGGCGACCGACAACTGCGCTGTCGAGCCGACCCCGACCAGCGACCCCCACGTCGGCGGAGTGGACCCGTACTGGAGCAGCTACACCTACGACGCGGCCGGCAACCGCACCCAGGCCACCAACCGCACCTTCGGCGCCGCCCCCGGCCCACTGATGGACACCGGCAAGGTGACCTCCGTCGCCATCGCCGGTGACGGCCAGACCAGCGCCGTCGCGGTCGCCGACGGCCAGGTCTACCTCTCCCAGCAGCGTGCCGACGGCACCTGGGCCAACTTCGAGAACCTGCACAAGACCCAGGCAGGGCCTCTGCCCGCCCCCGTCGACTTCGTCGCGGCGACCTGGGCCGACAACACCCTGCAGATCATGGCCATCGCCGGCGGCCGGGTCTGGCACACCCTGCGCGGCGCCGACGGCAAGTGGGGAGGGTGGGGCGACGTCACCAGCGTGGTGGGTCCCATCGCCAACCCCAGCCAGCTGTCGCTGTCCGC
Organism: Kitasatospora sp. NPDC048286; assembly: GCF_043201735.1. Classification (NCBI taxonomy): domain Bacteria; kingdom Bacillati; phylum Actinomycetota; class Actinomycetes; order Kitasatosporales; family Streptomycetaceae; genus Kitasatospora; species Kitasatospora sp. NPDC048286. The sequence goes on along the minus strand of NZ_JBICZE010000021.1, from coordinate 53,947 downwards.
CACCGCCTCCGGCCTGGAGGTCCTCGCCCTGTCCGACGGCGTGCTCAAGCACACCCTGCGCAGGCCGGACGGCGTCTGGGCGGGCTGGGGCAACGTCTACGGCGAGACCGGCAGCCTCACCGGAGCCACCCGTGTCGCCAGTGCGGCCACCGGTTCCGGCCTCGAGGTCGTCGTGGTCGCGGGTGACAGCATCTGGCACACCATCCGCTTCGGCAACGGCGTCTGGCAGAAGTGGGGCAACGTCTACGGCGCGACCGGCGCTCTCATCACGCCCACCGGCGTCACCGCCACCGCGACCGGCGCCGGCCTCGAAGTCGCCGCCATCGCCGGCGGAGGCATCTGGCACACCATCCGCAGGCCCGACGGCGTCTGGGCGGGCTGGGGCAACGTCAGTCAGGTCGTCGGTCAGCTCAGCCAGCCGCTGTCGGCGTCGGTCGTCAGCTCGGGCGGTGACCTGAAGCTCGTCACGATCGCCGGGGGAACGCTCAACTACACCAAGCGGGCCTACTCCACCGGCATCTGGCTGCCCTGGAACCAGCTCACGCAGGTCCCCGAGAACCCGCCGAGCGACCAGACCCAGCGCACCTCCACCTACCCCGCCCCCGGAGGCACCCGACCCCACGCACTCAGCCGTGTCGACATCACCGGCACCGGCGCCCGGACCGACACCTTCACCTACGACGAGGCCGGCAACACCGTCCGCCGCGTTACCGCCGACGGCGACCAGGCCCTCGAATGGGACACCGAGGGCCACCTCGCCAAGTCCACCACCGCGGGCAAGAGCACCACCTTCCTGTACGACGCGAACGGCAACCGCCTCCTGCGCCGTGAACCCGAATCGGTGACCCTCTACCTGGACGGCCAGGAACTCAAGCTCGACAAGACCGCCAACAAGGTCACCGGCACCCGGTACATCGCCGTCGCCAACGCCACCATCGTCAAGGCCTCCGACGGAACCCTCAACTACCTCATCAACGACCAGCAGGGAACCGCCCAACTCACCATCAGCGCCGACAACCTGGCGTACACCCGAGGCGACACCACGGCCTTCGGCACCCCTCGGGGCAAAAAGCCGGCCTCCTGGCCCACCGAACGAGGCTTCGTCGGCGGCACCAACGACGCCACCACCGGCCTCACCCACCTCGGAGCCCGCGAATACGACGCGGCCAACGGGCGCTTCATCTCCGTCGACCCCGTCCTCGACCTCACCGACCCGCAACAGATCAACGGCTACACCTACGGCAACAACAACCCCGTCAACCTCAGCGACCCCAGCGGACTGCGTCCCGAGGGAGTCTGCGGTGGATTCGGTACCTGTTACGACGACAAGGGCAACGTCACCACCGAAACGTTCAAACTCGAGAGTGACGGGACCTGGACCGAGAACTACTGGAACCACTGGAGCGGGAGCAAGGAACACCCCAATGTCGTAAGCCCGCACGTCCACATCATCTATCACGGCGGAACGACCAAGTCCGCCATCCACGAAATCTTCGACTCGATCCAGACCATCCCTGCAGTGAGCGCCGTCGGCGCTGTCGGTTCCGCGGTCATGGACGCGTACGACGGCCACTACATGAGTGCGGCCCAGAACCTCATGGGCGCCATCCCCGGCGAGCGTCTCTTCGCGATGGCCGGCAAGGCCGGGAAAGCCGCCCTGGCGGTGGACAAGGCCGAACACGTAGCCGACCAGGCATCCGACGCCCTGTCGATGATCTCGTGCGATGGCGCCCAGGCGGGTGCGACACACAGCTTCCCGCCCGGCACGCGTGTCCTCCTGGCTGACGGCACGACCCAGACGATCGAGTCCCTCCAGCTCGGGGACCAGGTCCAGGCAACGGATCCGACAACGGGAGAAACTGAAAACAAGTCGGTCATCCGCACCATCCGAACGCCGGATGACGAGCACTTCACCGACCTACAGCTGCAGGTCAACGACCTCGACGGCAGCCCCGGAACGGTAGAGACCCTCACCAGCACCCAGCACCACCCGTTCTGGGACGAGACCACCCGCCAGTGGACCAACGTCGCCGAACTCACCCCCGGCGACACCGTCCGCACCATAGACGGTCGCACTCCCACCGTCCTGGCAGTACGGAACTACGACACCGCTCCCCAGGTCGCCTATGACCTCACCATCGCCGACCTCCACACGTACTATGTGCTCGCGGGGGCTACGCCGGTCCTGGTTCACAACACAGGGGCCACCCCTTACAACCCCTGTGGCGGGGGTACCGAGCCGCTGGGGGGATATTCTTCTGGAACGGCAAGGCCTCCGTGGACTGGCGGAACGCCGGACTCGGTATACACAAGAACAGGAAAGGACGGCACCCCTGTACAGAACACGATATTTGACAAGGATGGAAACGCGGTCGGCCATTTCGACTTCAAGGATCATGGCACTGGTGGACCCCACGGCCACGTGATCGATCCTCCAGGGACGCCCGGCGGGGGGCATGGCGCAGGCGCTCCCCATATTCCAGAATCCAACTTGCCGCCAGGCTGGAATCTCCGACCCCGGAATTGAGTGAGAAGAATGACTGGAGCCCATCTCTCCCAGGAATCCATTCCAGAATTCCTTGAGAGGTTCCTGGGGTTCGAGGACGGTGTCATTACCAATATTTCCATCTTTCTCCCGCGGGGCGATCGAGCTGCCCGCACCATCGAGGTAGAGGTCCAGGCGCTGGACCGCACAAGCCAGGGGGAGGGGGGAGCAAATAGTCGCCTGTTTGGATGGAAACTGGTAAGAATCGCTATGCGCGGTATGACCGAGTATCGCCTTGCCGAGAGCCTCGCATACCCCTTGCAGGTTCTCTCTGACGGCCTGAAGATCGGTTACGAAGACGGCCTCTTCACCCTGGATCTGGATCCAGGCCCGGATGAATGGTCAGCCCGGTCGATCCACGACGCGGCGAACAGCTATTCCAAGCAGTATATTTTGTCACGGGACTGTTCATTCGAAGTCTTGGACGGACCGTTCATTTAGCCCCAACAATGCAAAAGCGGCCCACCTACCTACTGGTGGGCCGCTTTTGCATAGAATATCACCCAAGCAAGGACATTGCGGGCAGTAGATCACCCGCTGACCGCAGACGGCAGCGCCATCACTGCCCGCGGAGCCTCCGCGCCTGCAGCACGCAGTCTAGAGGGTGCCCGCAGCCTTACCACCTCCGACCTCCACACGTACTATGTGCTGGCTGGCAAGACTCCGGTACTTGTTCACAACGACAACTGCACTGTGGGTCGCTGGATGTCGGAAGATGAGTATCAGGCGATGCGTGACACGGGAAAGGTGCAGGCGGGAAGTGGGGGAACTTCAACTTACGTAGCGAATCCAGCCAGCCCTGATGCCTATCAGAAGCAGGCTGCGCCAGGATCGATCTACGTTGAGTTCGATGTGCCATGCTCTTGCATGAAGCCTGCTTCTGGAGTACACGGAAAAGAAATCATTCGGAGTCTATGTGGAGAGGGAAGGGAGAGGGTTCTACCTGACGGTCTGGGAGTCAGGCGAGGTTCAGGTTTCGACTATTAACTACGAAGTCGACCCCTCCCCCCGAGAGAAACATTTGTCCGATATGCATGCCGGTCAGTTGAGGGTGGAGTTCGAGAAGTTGCTCGACTGGGCCTCTGGGAGTAGCAGCCAAAGCTGAACCAGCTAGATCCCCAAGCGCCAAGTACGTGATGGCCCACGCAGAAGCCCCGCCGGTTCCGGCGGGGCTTCTGCGTGGGGTGATGGCAGTATTAGGTCCACGAGACAGTGCAGTCGGCATGGCCGGTATCCATTGTTGAGCGTGATGGGTGCGCTCGCATCGGCGACGCGTGCCAGGGCGACAGTGTAGGCGAGGCCTGCGGTGAGGGCGGGCACTGCTGACGTGTAACGGCGACCTGGGTTCTGGAACTGTCCGAATGCTTGCCGTATAGCGCCGCTCGGACAGACTCGCCTACGCGGTGCCTATGGGGCGGGTGGTTGGCGATGGTGGCCAGGCCTCGGTCCGCGTCATCGTGAAGCCAGGAACAACGGAGGTGATTAGTGCATATCCCTACTGAAGTGGGAGGGGTGTCGGTGGAGTGTCCTCGTTGCGGGCAGGCGCTACTTGAAAGAGTGCGGGCAACACGATTCTCGATCAAGCTCGCAAAGTGCCCAGAATGCGATGCGATCTGGCCAGAAAACGGAATGATTGACCGAGGTAATTTTGTTCAATATCAACTCTTTCTGGATCTCCTGGGGGAGTCGGAAATTGAATCTCCATATGATGTCATCGGGTTGCTGTAGGGCGGTTGACGGCTACGCGTGGCGTCCAGTAGGTGAGCGCTGATTCGTTCGCTTTCGAGAACCTGAGGCTACTGATGTAGCCTCAGGCGCATTTGACGGCAGTAGTTGACGGCAAACACCAACGGACGATGGTGCGGCGAGGCGGTAGATCATGGCTGTCTCCGTGAGTCGGCTTGCTCCAACAGGTGTCGGAAGAGTCAATCTGAGACCGCGTTTGAGATCTGCCATGGGACGATCGGTCGGTGACTCGACTCGTGAACCGTGACCGCTCCCTTGAGGAGCTTGAGCGCGACCGCTGGTCGGCCCCGTCGGGCGGGGAAACCCGGCTGATGGCGACCGTGCGCGAGCTTCGGCGCAAGCCGATCGGCGGCCTGACGGTCGAGGACATGCGGTTGCTGATCAGGCAAGACGTGGGCCTTGCCTATCTCCTGCCCCTGGCATTGGAGGTCCTCCGGGCCGACCCACTGGCGGAAGGCGACATGTACGAGGGTGACCTGCTGGCCGCCGTGCTCACCAGGAGTGCGGAGGTCTGGAGCGAGTTCCCCGACCTCGGACAGGAGGTCCGCCTGATCGTCTCGGAGTTGGCCCACGTGCCGCCGGCCCTGAAACGCGAGATCGAGCGGTTCCCGGCTCGGTAGCTCGGCGACTGCAACTGCCGCCGGCGGGGGGTCGACGGGCTCACTACGAGGATTGCCGCACGAGCGGTCGTGGGCCAGGCCGGGTTGCCGGTCGGCCCCGGGTGAGCCGGCGGACCATGACGCCGATCATGGCCCATCGAATCATCGTCTCGGAGTGGGCCGGGCTGGTCTCGTAGTCCCGGGCGAGGCGCCGGTGGGCGGTGATCCACGAGAAGGTGCGTTCCACCGCCCACCGCTTGGGCTGGACCCGGAAGCCGCGCTGGTCGGGGTCTTTGCGGACGATCTCAAGGTCGCGGCCGAGGATCTGGGCGGTCCATTCGACCAGGCGGCCGGCGAAGCCCTGGTCAGCCCAGATCTCTTTGACGCTGGGGTGGTCGAGGCGGGTCCACAGCAGCGGCCGCTTCGCGCCGTCGCGGTCCTGCATGCTCGCCGCGACGACGTGGACGGCCAGGAGCAGGCCGAGAGTGTCGGTGACGATGAACCTCTTGCGGCCCTTCACCTTCTTGCCCGCGTCGAAGCCCCTTGTGGCGACGGGGACGGTGTCGGCGGTGCGGACGGACTGCGAGTCGACCAGGCCCGCGCTCGGCTCCGCGGCGCGGCCGTCGGCTTCACGGACCCGGCCGCGCAGGGCGTCATGGATTCGCTCGACGGTTCCGTCGTCGTGCCACCAGGTGAAGTACCAGTACACCGTCGGCCACGGGGCGAAGTCCTTCGGCAACTGCCGCCACGCGCAGCCGGTCCGCACCACGTAGAAGATCGCGTCCACGATCCGCCGCCGCGGGTGCTTCTCCCGCCGCCCACCCTTCGGACCCACTCGCGCCGGCGGAAGCAACGGCTCCACCAGCGCCCACTGTTCGTCCGTCAGGTCCGACGGATACCCACCCCCAACGCCGCTCACAGAGAGCTCAACGAACCCTTCAGTAACTGGACACGGCAGATCTCAAACGCGGTCTGAGAAGGTGGTCGGCCGGCTGCTGCAGGCGGCCCGCAGCCGGCAGAGCCGCACCCTGTCTGACGTGGGTGCCCGCCCGGGCGTCACTGAGGAGTTTCTGGCGAAGATCGAGTCCGACGATGCCCGGAGCCTGGAGCTCCGAGAGGTCGTGATGGCCTTCTCCGTGGACGTGGGCGCCAGTCTCATCAGAACCGTGACCCTTCTGAGGCGTCAGGCCAAGCATCCGATCGACGAGCTCTCGCACGTGCTTGAGTCCTCGCGCACCGCCTGACCGCCGGCCGCTCACCCGTGGTGCTTCCCGGGCGTTGCGCACCCCCGCAACGCGCCCGTGAGCGCTGGGTCCGCCCGATGAGCATGGGGCCGGCAGGCGCGGTACCCGTGCGTGGGTCAGCTGGTCAGCCGAGGTCGAACTGCCAGTACGCGGTGTCGCGGTACCCGGGCGACTTCGGGGCGACCTCCACCGTGACCGGGCCTCCGTCCCTGTCGGGCTTCACCCGTACCGGCACGGTGCGCTTCTGCTCCGTGCCGAGGGGCGGTGTGAGGGCGGTGAAGGACTCGGACCGGTCCAGGAAGGTCATGCCGGGAGCAAAGGCGGGAGCGGCGCCGGAGGTGGGGGACGGGGTGCCGGAGTCGATGGCCTTCCCCGCGCGGACCACGACGGGGGCGGAGCCACCGGTCGTGCCGAGGCCGGTGGTGGGGGACGTCCCGCCCGGGCGCAGTTCCCTGTCTGTGCCGTTGTCGTAGGTGATCGTGAAACTGTAACTGTTGTCGGGTTCCCGGTGGGGCGGGCTCACGGTGATCCTCAGGCCGTCGTCGTAGCGGACGGTCCCGCCGGCGCGCTGGGGCTCGACCACGGTTCCGGGGCCTTTGACGTACCCGTGCTGGGTCAGGGAGTCCTCGAACTTGGCCAGCGCCGTGGCTCCCAGGACGGCCAGGGCGGTGAGGAGCGCCAGCACGATCCCGCAGATGGTGGCCCAGCGTGGGTTGGCGGAGGGCTGGGGGTGGCTGGGAGCCGCGTTCGTGTCCATGCGGATCACGGTAGGAAGCGGCCGGTCGGAGTGCATGAGCGGGCGTACTCAAGGGCCGTCTGAGTAGTGCCGAGGCGCGGCTGGCGGCGGAGCTGGTGACGACGAGGCCGAGCCACGGCCCGCACTTGCCGCCGGGCGGCTCGCGGGATGACGCAGGAGGGAAGACGGCAACGGGTGTGGGAGGCGTCGCTCGTGGACGGAGGCGAGCCTGCGGGCCGGTCTGCCGGCGGCCATCGGAGTGTGCCGCACACAGCTGACCTGCGGGTGGAGGCCTGGGCGCCGACGGCTGAGGGATCTTGATCGTTTGCCAAACAATCTTGATCGGCATCAGCCGGGCTGGTGGAAGTCGAAGAGCGGCACCCCGTTGCCGGGCCGTTCGGGTTGAGGTTGGTGCGCAGCCTCGCCGACGGCAAGGATCCGTGACGGGCGAAGCGCAGCCGGGGCCGTACCGACCGGGCGGGCCGGCGGCGGTGGCGACGCGCTGTGGCGCCTTTGCGGCATCGGCGGGGTGTGACCGCGGTCTCGGTGACGGCCCGGTCGGCGGTGACTCAGGGTGGTGGCAGCGGGCCGGGTGGTGATGCCGTCGGGGTTCAAACGGTGAGTGCGCTCACATGCGGTTGCGGTGCACGACGACGGCTAGGAATGTCCGTTTTGCCCGCTTTTTGCCGGGTGGTGGGTGGCGTTTGCGCAGGTCAGGGAGGGTCAACCGCTCCGGACGGGCCCGCCCTTCGAATCACAGACGGCCGCTGCGCTACGACGGCGGATCGTAGCAGGGGGGTCTTGGCGGGGCCCGTTGCGGTCTGGCAACTTTGCATTCGTCGCCAGCCACACCGGCTCCTGTCCCGCCGGATGCGGCTTACCGCCGAGTCACACCCCGCGACCGTTCGGCCCCTGTCCGGCCACGGTCGGGGCGGGGCGTGACACCGGCCCAACCCGATTGAGGTCCTGCTCTACATGCCCGCTTTCAAGCTCCGTATGCGCACCTCTGCCGCGATTCTTGCCGGTGCCGCCGGCCTGACCGCCCTGGGTGCCGCCGTGGTCCCCACGGTCGCCTCGGCCGCCGACGCCTCCCCGCAGGCCCTCGCCGCCCAGATCGTGCCGGCGGACCAGCTGGCCTCGTTCAGCCAGATCATCTCCCACGAGTCGGGCTGGAACGTGACCGCGACCAACCCGAGCTCGGGCTCCTACGGACTGGGCCAGGCCCTGCCGGCCTCCAAGATGGCCTCCGCGGGTGCGGACTGGAAGACCAACCCCACCACCCAGATCAAGTGGGCGCTGGACTACATGAACACCCGCTACGGCAGCCCCAACGCCGCCTGGAACTTCTGGCAGTCCCACCACTGGTACTAAGCCGACCCCTCGGCTTCCCCCACACCCCGGGGGCCGGACAGGGACCACCGGAGTGACCCACGAGGGCCCGTGCCGCGCAACCGCGCGACACGGGCCCTCGCCCCGTTCCCGACCCGCCGGGACGCAGTCGTCCGGCGCATCACCGTGGTACGGCAGCGCCGCGGTCCCGAGGTCTTTGCCACCACCCGGCCGGGCGCGAGGGAACGGGGACGGGTCGTCGGTCCCTGTGCTCGGAAGTCGACGCCCAGGGGCGGTGGCCCGGCGTCGGTGAACCGGGCATCTCCGGCCCGGGACTTTTCCACAGGATGGCAGGCCGTCCCCGTATCGGAGAGGATCTCCCGCCGGGTGCCGTCGATCATGTGCTGGCCGGTGTCGACCGCGCAGGTCGCGTACCCGACGTCGTGGAGGTGCGTGGCGACGCGCACCAGCTCCTCATCGGCGCCGAGGGTCGGGGCGAGGAGTCGGGCCTGTTTCCAGGGCTCGACAGGAGTGCGCCCAGCGCTGGGGGATGCCCGTGAGCAGCGACTCGGCGGTCCGGTACGCGAGGGGCAGGTTCATCGCTCAAGGCTGGGCGGCGACGGACGCCGGTCGGTGAGCGGCGATGCTCTGCGCTGGCATTCGCCGACCGCCGTCCGGAAACCGGTGGCCGGCTCGCAGCATTCCCGTCGGCTGCCGCAAGCGCCCCGCCCGGGGCGCCGGGGCCCCATGACATCAAAACGTAACGCTTCCGTGAAAAGTCGTCAGGCGTAAAGTCTTCCCCAACTCCTGTTCAATCTGGCATGTTTCCTTCAATTCCCGTGCGATCCCCCTCACGCGCGGGCCGAATCGGAGGACACGTGTCACCCCTGATATCCCGGCGGCTCGGCCGCCCGGCCGCAGCCCTCGCCGTGCTCTCGGCCATGGCGCTCGCCACCCCCACCGCGTTCGCGACCGCCGCCACCACCCCCACCGTCCCCGGCGCCGTCTCCGCACCCGTCGCCCAAGACCCCGTCGCCCAGGCCCCCGCGGCCCAGGCCCCCGCCGTCGCGGGCTCCGCGGCCGGCTGGGCCGCCGGCACCCGCGCCTACCTGGTGATCAGCGCCCCGGCCGACGTCGCCGCCGCCAAGGCCGCCGTCGCGGCCAAGGGCGGTACGGTCTTCGCGAGTTACGACCAGATCGGCGTCATCGTCGCCCACTCCACCAGCACCGGCTTCGCCGCCGCGCTGCGGACCGTCACCGGAATCCAGCAGGTCGGCGCGACCCGCACCTCCGACGTGCCGGCCGACGCCTACAGCCCGGCCCTGCCCGCCAACCCCGCCCAGGCGGTCACCACGCTCACCGAGTCCAACCGCTGGGACATGACCCAGATCAAGGCCGACCAGGCCTGGAACGTCACCACCGGCTCGCCGTCCGTCAAGGTCGGCGTGCTCGACACCGGCGTGGACGACCAGCACCAGGACCTCGCGCCGAACTTCGACGCCGCCGACTCGGTCTCCTGCGCCTACGGCAAGCCCGACACCCGCAGCGGCGCCTGGCGCGACGTGGACACCCACGGCACCCACGTTGCGGGCACCATCGCGGCCGCGAAGAACGGCAAGGGTGTCATCGGCGTCGCGCCGGGCGTGAAGATCGCCTCGGTCCGGATCGCCGAGCCGACCAGCACCCTCTTCTTCGCCGAGAACACCGTCTGCGGCTTCGTCTGGGCCGGTGACCACGGCTTCAAGGTCACCAACAACAGCTACTACACCGACCCGTGGCAGTTCAACTGCCCGAACGACCTCGACCAGGCGGCCCTCATCGAGGGCGTCAAGCGCGCCCAGGAGTACGCCGAGGGCAAGGGCTCGCTGCAGGTCGCGGCGGCCGGCAACTCCAACTACGACCTGGCCAACAAGACCACCGACACCGCGAGCCCGAACGACTCCACCCCGACCACCCGGACCATCAGCAACGCCTGCCTCGACATCCCCACCGAACTCCCCGGCGTGGTGACCGTCGCTGCCACGGGCAGCGGCAGCGGCAAGGCCTCCTACTCCAACTTCGGCCGGGGCGTCATCGACGTCGCTGCGCCCGGCGGCGACGGCGCCACCGGCGTCTACTCGACCCTGCCCGGCGGCAAGTACGGCACCAAGAGCGGCACCTCGATGGCCTCCCCGCACGTCACCGGCGTCGCCGCGCTGCTCGCCAGCGCCGACCCGACGCTCACCCCGGCCGACATCCGGGCCCGCCTCGCGAGCCAGGCCAACGACCTGGCCTGCCCCGCCTCCGACAGCCGCTGCACCGGCACCACCGCCAACAACGGCTTCTTCGGCGAGGGCCAGGTCGACGCGCTGAAGGCCGTCGGCGGCGCCACCCCGCCCACCGGCACGTACTTCGAGAACACCGCCGACGTGGCGATCCCCGACAACACCACGGTGGAGAGCCCGATCACCGTCACCGGCGTCACCGGCAACGCGCCCGCGACGCTCAAGGTCGGCGTGGACATCAAGCACACCTACCGCGGTGACCTCGTCCTCTCCCTCGTCGCCCCGAACGGCACGGTCTACCTCCTGGAGGACTTCGCCGACAGCGACAGCACCGACAACGTCGCCAAGACCTACACCGTCAACGCCGCCGCGAGCGCGGCGAACGGCACCTGGAAGCTCCGGGTGAAGGACGGCGCCGCCGGCGACACCGGCACGATCGACGCCTGGAACCTCACCTTCTGAACCCTCTGAACCATCCGAACCTTTTAACCTCCCCGTTGCACCCGGCCGCCCGACGCCCCACGGCGTCGGGCGGCCGGTCTCGCGAGTCGGCAGGGAGCGGGACGCCGACTGCCACCGGGGTGGCGTACCCGGCGACGCCGCGTCGGATCAGCGCGTCCCCACGTCCAGCGTCCAGTAGTGCTGGATCTCGGTGCTGCCCGGCGGTCGGGCCTGGTGGTAGTAGCCCACGCCGGCTTCCAGGGCCGCGCAGTTGAGGATGAGGTTGCGGTGCGCCCAGTGCCATGCCGAGTCCCGCTGCATCCAGAACTCCACGGCCTGAGCGGGATCGGGGGCGGGCTCGGGCTGCCCCTGCTGGAAGTAGACGTTCTCCCCGCGGTAGGTGTGGTAGCCCGCGAGGTCCATGGGTTCGCCGTTGTCCCACACCAGTTTCCCGTCGGGCCCCAGATGCATGTTCGGGTCCACCTGGACTTGGGCGCTGGGAACGGTGGACAGGTAACTGCTGTGGTCGTACGCGATGTTCCTGAGCTGCTGGGAGAACTGGAAGGGGCTGGGGCAGGCGCTCATCTTCGCCTCTCCCTGCGGGTCCGGTTCGAGAAGGGGGTACAACTCCGGGTGCGTCCGTGCCCGGTTGACCAGGTCGAAGAGCTCCTGCTCCAGCGGATTCGGCGCGGGACCGGCGCCTGAGGTGATCTGTCCGATCATTCCGCTGAAGTACTCGGTGAACCACAGGTTCCCGTCCGGTCCGGACGCGATGGCGTACGGGTGGCCGTCCGCGGTGGGCAGTGGGTATTCGGTGACGGATCCCGTCGACGTGATGCGCCCGATCCGGTTGCCCGTGGACTCGGTGAACCACATGTTTCCGTCGGAGCCGAACGCGATGGCGTACGGGGAACTGCCCGGGTTGGGCAGTGAGTGTTCGGTGACGGATCCCTTGGATGTGATCCGCCCGATCCGGTCGGCCCTGGACTCGGTGAACCACAGGCTCCCGTCCGGGGCGGCCGCGATGCCGGTCGGCCCGCTGTCGGGGGTCGGCAGGGAGAATTCGGTGACGGATCCCGTCGGGGTGATCTGCCCGATCGTCCCGTTCCAGTAGTCGGTGAACCAGAGGTTTCCGCCCGGCCCCGCCACGATCCCCAGCGGGCGACCGCCCTCGGTGGGCAGGGTGAACTCGGTGATGTCCCCGGCCGGGGTGATCCGCCCGATCGTGCCGTCCCAGTACTCGGTGAACCAGAGGTTTCCGTCGGGCCCGGCCGTGATGCCGAACGGGAAGGCATTCGAGTGGGGCACGGGGAATTCGGCGATGTCCCCGGCCGGAGTGATCCGTCCGACGGCACCGCCGAAGTACTCGGTGAACCACAGGTTTCCGTCGGGCCCGGCGGTGATGCCGAACGGGAGACTGACCGGGGTGGGCAGCGGGAACTCGGTGACGGATCCCGTCGACGTGATGCGCCCGATCCGGCTGCCCGTGGACTCGGTGAACCACAGGTTGCCGTCCGGCCCGGCCGCGATCCCGAGCGGATGGCTGTTCTGTACGGGCAAGGGGTATTCGGCGATGGACCCGCCCGGGGTGATCTGCCCGATCACACCGTTGTCGTATTCGCTGAACCACAGGTTGCCGTCCGGCCCCACGACGATTCCGGTCGGCCCGCTGTCCGCGGGGGGCAGGTGGAATTCGGTGACGGACCCGTCCGGGGTGATCTGCCCGATCTTGCCGCTGAGGTACTCGGTGAACCACAGGTTCCCGTCCGGTCCCGCCACGATCCCGGAAGGCTGGGCGCCCGCGGTGAGTACCGGGTGCTCGGCGATGTCCCCGCCCAGGGTGATTCGTCCGATCCGGTTGCCGGCGCCCTCGACGAACCACAGGTTGCCGTCCGGCCCCGCCGTGATGTCCCACGGGGAACTGTCCGAGGTGGGGACCGGGTTTTCCGTGATGTTCCCGCTGGTGGTGATCCGTCCGATCCGGTTGCCGGTGGACTCGGTGAACCACAGGCTCCCGTCCGGCCCGGCCGTGATCCCCGTCGGCCCGCTGCCCGCGTCGGTCAGCGGGTGCTCGGTGATGGACCCGCCCGGGGTGATCTGCCCGATCACACCGTTGTTGTACTCGGTGAACCACACGTTGCCGTCCGGGCCTGCTGTGATGCCCCACGGGAAGCTGTTCGGGCTGGGGACGCGGTACTCGGTGACGGCACCGGCCGGGGTGATCCGCCCGATCATGCCGCTGTCGTACTCGGTGAACCACAGGTTCCCGTCCGGCCCGGCCGTGATCCCCGTCGGCCCGCCGTCCGCGGTGGGCAGGGGATACTCGGTGACGGCCCCACCCGGGGTGATCCGCCCGACCAACCCCCTCTCGTACTCGGTGAACCACAGATTGCCGTCCGGCCCGACCGCCAGGTCCCAGGGGTAGGAGGAGCTACCCGGGGTGGACAGGGCGTACTCGGTGACGACCCCGGGGAGAGCCGCGGCCGGCGCGCCCGCCCGGAAGGAATGCGGCAGACGACCTCGACGAAGGCCGCGCAGGGTGAAGGGTGTGGGTGTGGGCATGGGAAAACCTCATCCGCGTCCACCGCGGCACCGGCCCCGGTACGGGGGCGTCGTCGCGGCGCAAGTGGCCGAGTGGTCGAGTGGCCGGGTAACCGAGAGGCCGAGCCGGGCTCGGTGCCGAACGGCGGGCGCCGACCCGAGACGAGCCGCTCGTGGGCCCAGCCCTCACCCCTGCCGGATGCGACGAGCACGGCGAGGTTCGACACCCGTCCCGCTTCCGCTTTCAGCCTGTTACCCCGTGTGGGTGATCGCAACTTGCGCGTTCCCGGGGCCGCCGAACCGAGCCCCGAGCGCACTCGATGAGGGAGAGTCCGAGGCGGGTGTCGAAGACGGCGGACTGCGGTTCGCGCTGGTGCTGCTCGTAGCGGTCGAGTATCGGGGCGTGGGCGTGGGCGGGGTCGGTGGCGGGGTGTCCGGCGTGCCGGTGGCACAGCGCGGCCAGGCAGGTGGTGACGATGGTTTCCCAGGGGTCCCCGGGCAGGGTGTCGGCGATCAGGTCCAGCGCGCCGTCGGTGTCGCCGCCGGAGGCGAGGGTGCCGTGAGGATGCCGGGACAGTCTTGTCCGTGGTGACGGCTAGGGTCCGTTCGTCAGCCTCCCCCGCTCCTGTGAAGGGTTCCGATGGCCCGCACCACCCCACCGCGCTCGGTCGACATAGCCGCCGTCTTCCCCGAACTGGCGCCCCTGGCCCGCCGGACGGTGCGCCTGCACCCGCGCCTGGGCACGCCGACCGCCCGAGACAGCTCCGTCGGCGGCCCACTGCTGTGGCCGGCCGACGAGCCCTGGCCCGCGTGCACCGAGCCGCATCCGGAGGACGAGCCGCCCGTGTCGCCCGCCGACGTTCGGCTGCGCCGCAGACTCATCGACATCGGCTGGGCCGGCGGGACGCGCACCGCACAGGAGGAAGCGGCCCTGAAGGCGACGTACGAGGGGCATCCGTGGAGCGGGGAGCCCAACCTCCTCGTGCCGGTGGCCCAGCTCTACGCGCGCGACGTCCCCGGCCTGCCCTGCCCCGACGGGGCGGACCTGCTCCAGGTGCTGTGGTGCCCCCTGGAACACGAACCGGAGTGGATGCCGGCGACCCGACTGGTGTGGCGCTCTTCGGCAGAGGTCGGCGGGGTGTCGGCCGTGCAGCCGGAGCCTGCAGACGTGTCCAGCCACGGTCAGTACGTGCCCGAGCCGTGCGTCCTGCACCCGGAGGTGGTGACGGAGTACCCGTCGTCGCTGGAACTGGAGCCGGGCCTGGCGAGCCGGATCGCGGACTGGTGCGAGCAGGAGTTCACCGGCAAGGACCCCGGGTACCGGTCGGCCGACGAGTTCCGGGCCTACTACCAGTTCGAGCTGTCGGTCGCTCCGGGCTGGAAGGTCGGCGGCTGGGGGCCGTGGAGCTTCCGTGACGCGTGGGTCATGCGGTGCCGCGCCTGCGAGTCGGTCATGAACCCGCTGCTGACGATCGGCTCCGGCGCTCTGGACGGCAGCGGCTGGGACCCCGTCGAGGACCGGGGCGCGGATGACGACATCGGCATCCAGATCGGCCGGAGCTACAACATGCAGCTCTACTACTGCCCGGTCTCCTTCGACCACCCGCACCTGGAGGTCATGCAGTAGCCCTCATGGCGCGGGCCCGTGCCACCGTGGTTCCGGGAGCGGAACACACCGTGGCACCCGGCCGGGGAGCAGGCCTTCGACGACGGAGGCGACGTGACCGAGTCCGCGGGAAGCCGCCTTCCGGCGGTGCGATTCGGGCAGGGCCCGGTTCCCGACACCTTCGCCTTCACCCCGAAGGGGAAGCGGAGGAGCGCGACAGCCCGCTGAACCGATCACGTGATGCCTCTGCCGAAATGCCGCGGCGAGCAGGTCCGCTCGTCACCGGCGCGTCGTGCGGCATCCGCCGCCCCGGGTGGTGAACGTGATCTGTCGAGGCCGACGTGGAGGTGGCGATGAGAGTCGTGTTCGTGCACGGGGCGTGCGTTCGGGACGGGTCGTGGTGGTGGCACCGCACCGCCGAGCTGCTGCGGGAACGGGGGATGCCCAGCGCGGCCCCGGCGCTGCCCAGCTGCGGCGAGACGGGCGTGCCCGGCGGCCTCGGCGGGCCGGGTCTCCCGGAGGACGTCGCCGCGGTGCGGGAGATGCTGAGGGCGAGTGACGAGCCGACCGTCGTGGTCGCCCACAGCTACGGCGGCATCGTCACCGCCGAAGCCGCCGCGGGAGTCGGGTCGGTGCGCCACCTGCTGCTGGTCTCCAGCTACCTGCCCGAGGTCGGGCAGAGCCTGTCGCAGTTCGGCGACGGCCGCCCCGCCCCCTTCCTCGACGTCGACCCCGACGGCGGCACGTTCGGGGTCCGCCCGGAGTCGCTCGCGGACACCTTCCTGCAGGACTGCGACCCGGAGGTCCAGGCGCAGGCGGCCGACCACCTCGCCCGGCAGAGCCTCCAGGTGACCGGGCAGCCGGTCGGCGCGGCCGCATGGCGGCAACTGCCCTCCATCTACCTCGTCTGCGCTCAGGACCGGGGCACCCCGCCGCGGCTGCAACGCGAGTTCGCCCGTCGCGCCGGCCGCGTCGTCGAGCTCGATGCCGGCCACCACCCTTTCCTGTCCCAGCCCGCGGCGGTCCGGGACCTGCTGCTGAGCCTGTGACGACAGCCGTGGAGGAGAACCGGGCCGGCGATCGGAGCACGAACCGGAGGAAGCCTGCCGGGACGTCGTGGACTGCGGACCGGTGGGTCGCTACGAGCCGGGGCAGTTGGCGAACGCGTATTCGTCCGCGATGTTGAACACGCTGGCACAGCGCGGGCATTCGGCGTCGCCGAAGAGGTAGGTGATTGCGCGGGCGAGTTCCTCCTGCCCGTCCCGGACGGCCGTCTCGTGCATCCATCGGCGTAGCCCGAACAGCCCCTCGGGGGACGCCGGCCGCAGATCGCGTCGGTCGACGTCAGCCCTCTGGGTTGGACCACATCGCGCCGTCCACGTCGCGGAAGCCGACCATCTACCACAGCGTGCAGCCCCAGTTGAAGGGCGGCACCACTCCAGCCGGCGCTCTCCCAGTGGGATCCGGTCCAGCCTGTCGACGTCCAGGCGGCCCCGGTTCAACGTGTCGCACAGGGCTCCGTGCCCGCGCCGGTGCTCGGGCGCCAGCGCCAGGTCCACCAGCGTCTTCACCCGCCCGTCGCTGTAGAGCGCCGCGTCATAGCAGTATCCACCGACAATCGACACAGTCCGAGCGCAGCCGGATGTTAAACGTCGAGTTGGGCCACCGCGCCGGGCAGCCCGAAGGCGGCCCGGCGCCCGCGCTCCACCGAAGCGGCGCCGTCAGCCTCGCCCGCCGGAATCGGCGGCGAGGCGGCCGAGCATCGCCATCACGATGATCCGCGTCTTCTTGTCGTTCGTCACCGCGCAGTGGGCGTCGACGCCCCGCTCGTCCGGTGCCGCATCCGGGTCGGTCAGGCCCAACCGGACCAGGTCGACGGCGTACTCGTGGCACTGGGAGTAGCTCGCTGCGGCGCTCACCGCCTCGACGTGGTCGATGCGGACAGGATCCTCGGCACGCAGCAGCGCCGGGGTGGGTACAGGGCCCAGTGTCTCCTTG
This sequence comes from Kitasatospora sp. NPDC048286, assembly GCF_043201735.1. Taxonomy (NCBI): domain Bacteria; kingdom Bacillati; phylum Actinomycetota; class Actinomycetes; order Kitasatosporales; family Streptomycetaceae; genus Kitasatospora; species Kitasatospora sp. NPDC048286. Next base: position 36,898 of record NZ_JBICZE010000021.1, on the reverse strand, counting down.
ATCCACGCCGACACGGCCTCCCGGGAGCAGCCCTGCTCCAGCTTCGAAGCGTTCGCGGCGGTGAGTGCCAGATGGACAAGGAGCAACCCGAACCACTGGGCGGCCTCGCGCGGAGGGGTGTCCACGCCCGTCGGCGGCATCACGGCCTGGTACAGCGCAGCCACGTCATCGTCGCGCGCGGCGGCGGCGACGGCCTTCACGGCGCTGCCGAGGGCAGCCTGGTCGATGGTCACGTCGTGGTTCTCCTTATGGTCGGCAGCGCCAACGTACCGCTTCCTTGGGGGGATTGGTGCGGTTTGCGCATGGTTCGGCCCCGGGCTGAAGGCACTCGTGGGCGGGCGCCACGGCCGGCCGTGCGCCGTGCCGCGTCGGTGAGTCCGATCAGCCAAGGCCGGTCGACGACGGACGCCGGTCAGTGGCCGGTGGCGCGAGGAGGAGGCCGACAACGGTGGCCGGGTGCGGGCCGAGGGCGGCAGTCCCGGCGGGCCGTTGGGTCGGTTGCGGAACCCTACGTGCCCGAGGGCGCGCCGGTGTTCCCGGCTGGTCCGCGGCGGCTTGCCGAGCTCGGGGCGGTGTTTCGGCGGATGTGGTGAGCGAGGTTGTGAGCGAGGTGGCGAGCGTGGTCGAGGTCCGGGTCGGGGGAGTCGTCGGGGCTCCGCGAGCACGCGGCCGGGGCCGTCAAGGCGGTTGTCCGGCAGTATGGGGCGACGTTCCCCGAAGCCGTTGCGAGATCACCCACGATGATGAGGACGAGTTGCTGACGTTCCATGACTTCCCGGCCGAGCACCGGGCCCACCTGCGCTCGACCGATCCGATCGGGTCGATGTTCGCCGGCGCGGGCCGCCCGGCAGGACCGGCCCCGGTGGTGGCGGCATGATCCGGCCGACCAACGGGGCACTGCACCATGTCGAGATCTGGGTGCCGGACCTGGAGCGGGCCGTCGTCTCCTTCGGCTGGCTGCTGGAGGCCCTGGGCTACACGCTCTTCCAGAGCTGGAGCAACGGCCGCAGTTGGAAGCTCGGAGCGACCTACCTGGTCTTCGAGCAGTCCCCGGACCTCACCGCCGGCCGGCACGACCGGTGCCGGCCCGGGCTGAACCATCTGGCGTTCCACGTCGAAGACCACCACACCGTGGCGGCGCTGGCCTCCGAGGCGCCGCGGCACGGCTGGAACCTGATGTTCCCCGACCGCCACCCGCACGCCGGCGGTGAACAGAGCTACGCCGCCTACCTGGAGAACACCGACGGCTTCGAGGTCGAACTCGTCGCCATCGACCCGTCCGAACCGGACTGACGACGATCACCCCAGCCACAGGTCGTGACGCGGCAGCTGGTACACGGTTTCGAAGGACGGAACGACGGTGCGGCTATGGGAGTTGGCGACCCCGGGGTGAGCCGCGGCATCGGCGCCGCACGCCCGGCAACGGTCATCCGCGGCCGTTCTTGACGAAGCCGCACGCGTGGCGGGTCTGCTCCCCTATCGTCGGGTGCCATGGGGAGCTTGGGGGACGGCGGGTTCGGCGGCGCGGTGCCCTACTCGGGTGTGCCGCCGGTGTTCGAGGACCGGACGCCGGACGCGTGTGTCGTGGTGCCGGGCATCATGGGCAGCGTCCTGGAGGACGCCGCGACGGGCCGCCCGCTGTGGGGCGTGGACCTCGGGACGCTGACGGGTGCGTCGGCCGGTGGGGGGCTGTTCGGTGCGCTGCGGGCGGACGAGTCGGAGCGGGCCGCCGACGCGGACACCTTCCGGCGGGCGCCGCTGACCCGCGTGCGGGCGACCGGGCTGCTGGCGAAGCCGTGGTGGCTGCCCGTCCTGGAGGGCCTGGACCCCTACGGCGAGGCGGTCAAGGCCCTGCGGGAGGTCACGCTGGCGCCGGAGGCGGTGGCGCCGTTCCCGTACGACTGGCGCCTTGCCGTCGCCTACAACGGCGCGGTGCTCGCCCGGGCGGCCCGCGCGCACCTGACCGGCTGGCGGGAGCGGGTCGCCGCCCGGCCCGAGTGGCGGGCCGCCGGTGGGCGGCAGCCGCGGCTGCTGTTCGCCGCGCACTCGATGGGCGGGCTGGTGGTGCGGGCCGCGCTGGAGCAGGACCCCGAACTCGCGGCCGACACCCGGGCGGTGGTCACCGTCGGGACCCCGTTCCTCGGCTCCGTGAAGTCCGTCCTCACTCTCAACCTCCTGCACGCCGGGGCGAAGCCGGCCAGGCTGCTGCGACAGGTGCAGGCGATGGCGGCGACCCTGCCGGGCGTCCACGACCTGCTGCCCGGCTACCGCTGCCTGGACCGCGGACTGGACGTCGACCGGCTCACCCCCTCCGATGTCGCCCGGCTCGGCGGCGACGAACACCTGGCCGCCCGTTCGCTCGACGAGCACACCCGCCGCTGGGAGCACCCGTTCGCGATGCCCGGGCACCGCGCGATCGTCGGCGAGGCACAGCCCACCGTTCAGACCCTCGACGAACAGCAGTACGCCGGGCACGCGGTCGCCGTCGGACGGCACCACTCCTTCGACGCCGGCGAGGACGGCGAACTCGTCCGCGACCCGGCCACCGGCATCCCCGCCCGCCGGGACTCGCGCGGCGACGGCACCGTCCACACCCCGTCCGCCCAGGCCGGCGGCACCGAGGCACGCACCTACGTCTTCGGCCAGCACGGCACCCTGATGCGCCACGACGACGTCCTGCGCCAGCTCCGCAACATCGCGCTGGAACGCCCCCAGGGGCCTCGCCTCTCCGGCACCAGCGCCGGACCGGGCCTGGAGACTCCGCAGCTCGGCGGGTCGTTCGGGCAGCCGCTCATCCTCCACGCGACCGGCCTCGACACGCCGGCCAGGGGGAGCCTCACCGTCCGCAGCGCCACCACCGGCCGTATGGGCCACCCCCTCACCCTCCGCCGCGACCCCGACCGTACGGACGGCGCCCTCGCCGCCCGCTTCACCGCCGACGCGCCCGACCTGTACCGCGTGACCCTGGACGTCGAGGACCACGTACCGATCACCCAGCTCGTCCTTGTCAGCCCACCCGACGCCTGAACCGGAAACCCGGCCTCGACCGCACCCGACGCCCGAACCTCCGCCTCGCCAGCCCGCCCGACGCCTGAATCGGAATCCCGCCTTGGCCACACCCGTCGGCACCGACCGGAACCCGACCGAACCGCCCCCCGAGGGCGGCGGGATCGAGCTGTTCCCGGTGAACTTCACCGCCTACCGGCAGCACCCCGCCCTGGACACCGAGGCCCACGTCCGGGCGATCGCCGACCTGCTCGCTCCCTACGGTCCGCGCGTCAACAGCTGGACCACCCCCGAGGACGAACGGGACCGGCAGGCCGTCGAGGACCGGCTCGGCGAGTGGAAGCGGCCCACCGCCTCCCGCGGCGGCAACACGGTGCTCTACTGGGTCGGCCACGGCAGCGCCGAACACCTCGCCCACCACTGCACCCCCGCCCCCATCGACGACGGGATCTCCCCGGAGGAGGTCGCCCGCGCCATCGGCAGCCGCCAGATCCACCCCGACAGCGAGGACAGTTGGGCGATCGTCGTCATCGACGCCTGCTTCTCCCAAGGCTTCGCCCAGGAGGTGCACCGCGTCCTCCTCGGCAGGAAGTACCGCGATGCCGGCCGCTACCTGCTGCTGTCCACCGCGGCCGAGGGCTACACCGAACTCGGGGCCTTCACCGGCGCCCTCCGCCGCGTCCTGAGCGTCACCTTCCGCGGGAAGCCCGACATCGGCCTCGCCGAACTGGGTGTCGAACTCAACCGTGAACTGCGCGGCGGCTACCGCGGGGACCGGGCCGTGCCCGGCGACCGGCTCGTGCGGCTCACCCCCGATGCCGCCACCACGGTGTCCGCGCCGCTGGACCAGCTCGCCGAACTCCAGGACGTCATCGACCGGTTGCCCACCGACGAGCAGCGCCACTTCCTCCCCAAGGCGTCCGGTGCCGAACTCGGCGAACTCGCCTGGTACTTCCACGGCCGCACCGAGGAGCGCGACCACATCCTGCGCTGGCTGGCCACCGCGACCCGTGGCACCCTCGTCGTCACCGGCCCCGCCGGCTCCGGCAAGTCGGCCCTCCTCGGCCACGTGCTGCTGCACACCTGTACCCGGCTGCGCGACGTCCTCGTCCGCCACGGCCACCTGACCGCGCTGCCCGCCGAAGTGCCCTGCCCGGACGACCCGTTCGACCTCGTCGCCCACCTCTCCGGCCTCAGCCTCGCCCGCACCGTCCAGCTCGTCGCCGAAGCCGTCGGCCTGCCCGACCTCGTCCGGCACGCCGACGACGGTCAGCCACCCGCCGTCCTCGCCGCCCGAGTCGTCGCCCGGCTGCGCGCCCGGCCGACCCGGCTGACGCTGCTGTTCGACGCCCTCGACGAAGCCGAGCAGCCGCTGCTCATCGCCGCCCTCTTGCTGCGCCCCCTCGCCGCCCTGCCCGCCGTCCGGGTCGTCATCGGCACCCGCCGCTCCACCCAGGAAGGCCCCGACCAGCCCGCCCCCACCGACACCGACATCCTCGACGCGCTCCGCCCCCGGTCGGACCGCCCCCGGCAGACCCGTCGCGAGGCCGGACCGTGGGCCGACGTCCAACAGTGGGCCGATGTCGAACACGTCGAGGTGAAGCAGGACCCTCAGGCCCTCGCCGGATACCTGCGCGCCAAGCTCGACGCCGCCAGACAACGCGGCGCCCTCGACGCCGACGACGCGACCATCGAGGACGCCGTCCACCGCCTCGTCGCCGACCACCAGCAACACGGCGCCGAACCACAGCAGTTCCTCTACGTCCGGCTCGCCGCCCACGAACTCCTCAACGACCCGGGCCTCCTCACCGACCCCACCCCCCTGATCGGCCGCACCCACCGCCAACTGTTCACCCGCGCCCTCCAGCGACTCCACCGCACCAACCCGGACTACGCCCCGCTCCTGCGCGCCCTCGGCCTCGCCCAGGGCCGCGGCCTGCCCGCCCAGGACGGCATCTGGGCCCTTGCCGCCGACGCCCTCGCCGTCCACGCCCTCGACAGCCGCACCGACACCGGCGCAGGCATCCCCGAGCTGCTCCGGGACGCCGCTCCCTACCTCACCCTCGACCACGAACACGAACGGAGCGTCTACCGCCTCGCCCACCGCACCTTCACCGAACACTTCACCGCCGACCCGGACACGGCCGGCGGCCACGCCCTGCTCACCGCCGCCCTCGCCCGGCACGGCCGGCAGAGCCTGGGTACGCAGGAGGACGCCGCCGCCCCGCCGGACGCGGTCGTCAGCCCGTACATCCGCCACCACCTCGCCGCCCACGCCCGCCTGGGCCACACCGCCGGAGCCCTCCACACCCTCGCCGACCACACCGAGGTCCTCGACGCCCTCGACCTCACCAGCATCACCGCCGCGGCCTTCGACCACGGCCTGCCCTCCCACGAACTGCCCCCGGCCATCGCCGGAACCGTCCTGCTCCAGCACCACGCCCGCGACACCGCCGCCACCGAGCAGTCGGCGGACAGTGCGGCTGGCTGGCGCCGTTGGTGGCGCCGGCTCGGCACCAGCTACATCCAGGGCGCCCCGCCCCCGGCCGAAGCACGCCCCCGCGACCCGAGCGGATGGCCTCCGGAACTGACCGTCGGCGAAGTCCGGCAACGTCAACTCCACCTGCAACTCACCGGCCACACCGACAAGGTGAACGCGGTGGCGCTGTTCACCGCGCCCGACGGCACTCCGCGCCTTGCCTCGGCCGGCGCGGACCGGACGGTGCGGATCTGGGACCCGGCCACTCGCGCCCAGGACGGCCCCTCCCTCACCGGCCACACCGACAAGGTGCGTGCGGTGGCGGTGTTCACCGAAGCCGACGGCACCGTGCGGCTGGCCACGGGCGGCGACGACGGAGCGGTGCGGATCTGGGACCCGGCCACCGGAACCCAGGACGGCGTCCCCCTCACCGGCCACGGCAGCGCAGTCGCCGCGGTGGCGGCGTTCACCGCACCCGACGGCACCGTGCGGCTGGCCACGGGCGGCGACGACAAGACGGTGCGGATCTGGGACCCGGCGACCCGCGCCCAGGAAGGCCGAACCCTCACCGGCCACACCGACGAGGTGAACGCGGTGGCGGTGTTCACCGCGCCCGACGGCACCGCGCGCCTGGCCACGGGCAGCGACGACAAGACGGTGCGGGTCTGGAACCCCGCCACCGGCGCCCAGGAAGGCCGAACCCTCACCGGCCACAGCGGCGTCGTCCTCGCCGTGGTGGCGTTCACCGCGCCCGACGGCACCACGCGCGTGGCCACGACCGGCGGCGACGGGACGGTGCGGATCTGGGACCCCGCCACCGGCACCCAGGACGGCGACACCATCACCGGCCACAACTTCGGAGTGGCGGCGATGATGGTGCTCACCGCGGCCGACGGCACCCCGCGCCTGGCCACCGGCAGCTATGACGGGGCGGTGCGGGTCTGGAACCCGGCCACCGGCGCCCTGGAAGCCGTACCCGTCGCCAGCGACGACCACTGGGTGAGTGCGCTGGTGCAGTTCACCGCGGCCGACGGCACCGCGCGCCTGGCCACGGGCGGCGAGGACCACACGGTGCGGATCTGGAACCCGGCCGCCCGCCCCCAGGAAGGCGAACCCGTCGACGACGGCATCTACGGAGTGATGGCGGTGGTGGTGTTCACCGCACCCGACGGCACGCCGCGCCTGGCCACCGGCAGCCACGACAAGACGGTGCGGATCTGGAACCTGACCACCGGCCGGCAGGAAGGCGCGCCCCTCACCGGCCACACCAGCTGGCTGCGTGCGATGGCGGTGTTCACCGCGCCCGACGGCACCCCGCGCCTGGCCGCCGGTGACGGTGACGGGACGGTGCGGATCTGGAACCCCGCCACCCGTGCCCAGGAGGGCGTGCCCCTCACCGGGAACGGCAGGGGGGTGGATTCGCTGATGGTGGTCACCCCGGCCGACGGCACGCCGCGCCTGGCCGCCGGCGACGGCGACGGGAACGTGCGGATCTGGAACCCGATCACCTGCACCCAGGAGGGCGGCCCCCTCACCGGGAGCACCAGCGGGGCGCGGAAAGCGGCGGTGTTCGACGCGGCCGACGGCACGCCGCGCCTGGCCGTCGGCGGCGGTGACGGGACGGTGCGGGTCTGGAACCCGGCCACCGGTGCCCTGGAAGGCGCACCCCTCACCTGCCACGACTACTGGGTGAGCGCGGTGGTGGCGTTCGACGCGCCCGACGGCACGGCGCGGGTGGCCAGCTGCAGCATCGACAAGACGGTGCGGATCTGGGACCCGCACACCCGGACCGGGCAGACACTGAACCTGGCCGACGGAGTCGAGGCACTGGCGGAAGGCCACGGACTGCTCATCGCGGGCACCCGGTCGGGCTACCTCGCGATCGACATCGCGTCCCTGCCCACCGACCCCGCCGGCACCGGCACCCCGGACGCCCCGCTGTGACCACGTGCCAGGGCTCAGGCGCCGGCGCCTGAGCCCTGGCACGTGAAGGGCACGGCCTCCCGAGCAGTGGGAGGCCGTGCCCGGCCGCGCGACGCGCGGTACCGGTCCGGAGCGTCAGTCCTCCACGCCGTAGTACTGCGCGAGGAACTCGATCACCTCTTCCGCGTGCGGCGTCAGCTGCGGCAGGTGGACGGACAGGGCGGCGCGCACGGCGTCGGCGAGTTCGGTGCGGCCGGTGGCCGCGGCCTTGACGTAGGGGTCGAGGCGGCGGACGAGGTCGTAGTTGCTCTCCAGGTCGAGCTCCCGCATGGTGCGCTGGAGCGGCGGGGCGCCGACGGGCGGCACGGCGGGCAGCAGCCTGCTGACGAACGTGACGCGGTGCAGGACGCGCCAGCACGGCGGCTTGCGGTCGGTGCGGCGGACCTCACGCAGCGCGCTCGCGTTCGGGTCCGTGCCGTTGTCCAGCCACTGCGGGTCGACGACCTTGTGGAAGAAGGCGTCGAAGTGCTCGGTGTCCTCGCCGAGGTAGAAGCTGAGGAACCGGTACGCGTCGACCTTTCCGGGGGTGTTGACGGGCTTGCCGTCGGCGTCGTAGACGGGCTTGCGGCTGGTGTCGTACGTCTGGAGGTTCCCGGAGGGCGCGCAGACCACGTTCAGCCCGAAGGAGCGGGTGGCCTGCCGGCCGCGGGCCCTGGTGGCGGTCATGCCGCCGCCGATGGAGGCGTCCAGTTGGGCGTTGACGCCGACGCCCATGACGTCGAAGGAGGTGCCGACGGAGGTGCCCACGGAACCGGAGAACGAGTACGAGCCGGAGGTCGTCTCGCTCACCGCGTCGGTGGTCTCGGTGGTCTCGGCGAAGAAGCCGCCGTCCGCCGTCCACACGTAGGTGTTGACCAGGTCGCGGCGCGAGAAGCCCGCGCCGGTGCTGCTGTCGGCGGTGTCCCTGCCCCGGCCGGGCGACGCGTCGCCGCCGATCGCGCCGCCGAGGACCCGGCCCGCCCGTTCGGCCGTGGGGTCGGGCGCGTGGGTCTCGGTGGAGACGGTCTCGTAGTAGCTGCGCAGCCGCTGCTGTTCGCGCTGGATGCGGCGCTTGATCGCGTACGCCTCGCGCGGCTTGTAGTAGCTGTACTCGCCGTTGTCCCGGGTGCCGGTGTTGTAGTCCGGGTCGAGGACCTTGCCGCGCTCGTCGTAGCCGACGGTGCCGTCGAGCGTGCCCTGCTTGGTGTAGCGGGGGTTGAGGGGGAAGGGGATGACGTTCCAGTCCTTGGGGATGTCGGGGTTGGGCTGGATACGGTAGGAGACCAGGGCCCCGCTGTGCGCCAGGCGCAGGGCGAAGACGTCGGCGGTCTGGGACTGGACCAGGGCGAAGCCCGTGTTGGCGGGCACGTAGCGGCGGCCGAGCGCCGCGTTGAGCGGCTTGCGCGGGTCCTCCCAGCTGCCGGAGAGCTCCACCTTCATGGCGCGGGCGGTGTTCTCGCCCTGGGAGACGGCCGTCTCCTCGGCCCAGCTGTTGGAGAACTCCAGGCTGCCGCGCACTCCCGCCGACACCTTGGCCTTGGCCATGGACTTGGCGACGCCGAAGCCCAGCGGCGCGGTGATCACCCACATGTCGACGTCGACCTCGTTCGACAGGGCGAACCCGAAGGCCGCGTCGATGCTGCGCTCCTTGGCCGACGACAGGGAGTGGACGACCTCCTCCGCCTCGGTGAACTCCACCGAGGAGGCGCTGTCGTAGGTGGCGCTGTCGGGGTCGACGGTGTTGGGGGTGAGGTTCTCCGACGGTACGGGCGGCGCGCCCTCGACGTAGCCGACCAGCTGGGGGTCGAACTGCACCTGGCCGACCCACTCGCTGACCAGGTTGCCGACCTTGTAGCCGGTGACCAGGTGCCAGCGCCCCTCGCGCAGGTAGCCGTAGGCCCGCTTGAGCACGCCGAAGGCCTCGCCCCTCGTCGAGTACTGCATGTCGGCGTACTCGGTGACGGCGGGGGAGCCGGTGATCCGCTCGTGGAACGGCGTGCGCATGGCCGCGAGCGCCGACCGGACCTGCGCGGTGTCGCTGGAGACGGGCGCCGTGGACAGCACGGCCGCCGGACGGCGCGGCGCCTCGGGCACGGTGAGGTGGTTGCCGCGCAGGCCCTCGTCCCGGACCAGTCGGGTGCTCCCGTCGGTGGAGGCGTCGTCGAAGGACCAGTAGGCGATCAGGTCCTCCTTCTCGCCCTTGAGGCGGGTGAAGAGGTTGTCGAGGACCTGCTCCTGGGTGCGGGCGGTGCGCCAGACCCGGACCTCCTCCAGGACGCCGTGGAACGCCTGGGTGGCCCGGCCGCCTTCGAGCCGCGCGCCGAGGGCGAACGCCTGGTCGCCGTAGCCGGCGAAGGCCGTGTTCTCCAGCGGGTCGCAGGCCACCGAGACACCGTTGCGGTACAGCCGGAAGAGGCTGCCGCGGGGGTCGGGGTTGCGGGTCCAGCGGGCGCCGCGCAGCCGTGCGGGGTGGGAGCCGCCGGTGTCGGCCGCGGTGCTGCCGGCGTTCTCCTCGAAGCGCCACCGCGCGGTCAGGCCGCGGTCGCGTGCGGAGACGGGGGTGCCCAGCCGGGCCGCGTCCCGTGCGGTGCTCCACAGCCGGACCTCGGAGACGACGCCGGTCAGCGCGTGGGTCTCCAGGCCCTCGCGCGCCCGGCCGATGTCGAGTGTGCCGGAGTTGCCCCGGGCGCCCGGCCCCTCGTAGCGGGCGGTGCCGGCCTCCCGGCCGTCGACGAAGAAGCGGATGTCCTGCCAGTCCCGGACGTCGACGGACTCCACCAGCTCGACGTTCTGCAGGACGGGTTTGCCGTCGGCGCTCGTGGCGGTGACCTCCTTGCCGCCCTTGCGCTCCTGCATCGACCGGCCGCTCTTGCGGACGACGGCGAGGCGGTGGAACGCCCCGGCGCGCACGGCCTCGGAGGAGGTGAACCGCACCAGCCTGCCGTCGGGCTCCTCGAAGCCGAACTCCAGTTTCCCGTCGGGCAGGACCAGCAGCCGGTAGGGGACGCTTCCGCCGGCGCCGTCGGCGGCGCGGCCCTTGGAGACCAGGCCCTGGGCCGTACCGAGGGCGTCGACGCGGCAGAAGACCTCCACGGTGAGGTCGTCGACGATGTCGAGGGCGTCGTCGTCGGGCACGTCGAGGTGGGCGCCGTCGGTCAGTTCGACCGCCCAGGACTGTTCGTAGGCGACGGCGAGGTGCGCCCACTCGTGCGGGGGGAAGGTGGCACGGGTGGCCACCAGCCGGTCGCCGACTCCGGCGACGACGTGGTGGGAGGTCTCCGCCGCCGCCCGGAGCGCGGTGGGTGCCGGTACGGCGCTGACACCGTCGCGGAACACGATGTGCCGCTCCTGGCCGGAGCGGTCGAGGACGCCCGGCTTGCCGTTCACCCGGTCCATCGGGTCGGCGCAGGGCCAGTACCCCGTCAGGCCCGTCTCCTTGCCGGTCAGCCGCCGGTTCTTCAGCTCCCGGACCTGGGCCGCGGTGCGGGCGGTGCCCCAGAGCCTGACCTCGTCCATCTCGACGGCCGCGTAGTCGGGGACCCAGGAGGCGAAGTGGCTGCCGAAGCTGAAGATCCCGTCTCCGCGGTAGGGGCCCGTCGCGGTGCGCCGGGCCTCCCGGACGCCGTCCCGGTAGATCACCTGCTCCCGGGTGGCCGCGTCGAAGACGCAGGCCCAGTGGTGCCAGTCGGTGTCGTTGTACCCGTGCGGGGTGGTGAGGTCGTCACCGTGGAAGGCGAAGGTGAAGGCCGTGGTCTCGCGGAAGCCGATGTGCAGGCTGCCCCGGTCGCTCGCGTTCGAGCTGCCGTGGCCGACCAGGTACTGCGCCCGGCCGTCCCACTCGGTGGTTCGCCGTGCCCAGAACTCCACCGTGAAGTCCTGGTCGGCGAGGCTGAACCCGCGCTCGGTCGGGGCGAGGCCCCACCTGCCGTCGAAGGCGAGGGCGGGCACGACGGGGGCGGCCGGGGCGAGGAGCCCCAGGGTGTAGGGCGCGTCTCCGGCGCCGGCGTGGACGATCCTGGCGGCGCCGGACACCTGCTCGGGGTTGACCCACGCCTCCAGGGTCAGGTCGTGGGCCGCTGCCACCCGGTCCAGCTGGGCCTGCGGCAGGGTGAGGACGGCGGCCTGCCCGTCGAAGGAGTAGGCCCGGCCCGGGGTGTCCGCGCGCCACCGGCAGCCCTGCCCGGTGACCAGGTCCGCCACCTCGCCGAGCGGGATCTCGCGCGCCCCCTCGGGGTCGGCGACCACCAGCCGGGAGCCCGCGGCGAGCGGGGTGCCGGGGCGGTTGGAGTAGGCCTGGCGGTGGTCGTAGCGCAGGCGCTGGACGACCTCGCCCGGCTCGGGCTGGGGCCCGCCCTCGCCGCCGCTCAGGCGTACGGTGGCGGTTCCCGACGCGTGGTCCTTCTCCGTGAGGTAGAGGTGCCCGCCGACCGTGACGGGCGTGTCGGCCGGCAGGGCGGCCGGCAGGGGTTCGGCGAGTTCGAGCACGCCGCCGGCGATGTTGCCGGAGCGGCCGCCGCGGAGCATCCGGAAGGTCGCGTCGAAGGACTTCACCGTGCCGATCCGGACGGGCTCCTGTGCCGCGCCGTTGACGATGGCGGCGAAGTCCGCGGCGCGGCGGGGCAGTTGCTCCCAGGTCTCGACCTCCTCGCCGTGCTCCACGGTGAGGTCGCACAGCTCGGGCCGGGTGCCCGGTGCGATGCGGATGGTCACGGAGTCCAGCGGGGTGCCTGCGTCGCGGGCGGTGAAGGTGATCGCCTTGCCGTGCTCCTGCGCCAGGCGGCGCGAGGAGCGGGCGACCGTGGTGTCGTAGTAGGCGGCGAAGAACTGCCCGTTGGTGCCGCGGAAGTACAGCACGACGTTGCCGGTGGCGCTGTCGAGCAGGTACGGGCGGTCGGCCGAGCGGGCGAAGGCCAGCAGGGCGCCGGTGCAGCTCAGGCCGGTGCGGTCGAGGGAGAGCCGCGGGACGGGCAGCGCGATGTCGTCCGCCCCCTTGAGGCCGCCGGTGAGCCGGGCGAGCTCCTCCCGCGCCGAGGCCAGCTCGGCCTGGTGCGCGGCGATCTCGCGCCGCAGCCGGTCCAGCAGTTCCCGCTGGGGCCGGAGTTCGGCGAGCTGCAGGTCGAGGGCCGCCACCCGCTCGCCGGCGTCGCGGATGTCGGGGTGCCCGAGGTCGTTGAGGGAGACCCGCTCGATGGCGATCAGGCCTTCACCGGACGCGGCGGCAGGGTCGGCGTCGTACTGGACCACGCGGTCGCCGAGCCGGTCGGGGGCGCAGACGGCACGCTCGCTGTACCGGTTGACCAGGGTGCTGAGGCCGTCGCCGTGGTCGTAGATGCCGAAGAGCGTGTTCCAGTGGCCGTTCTGGCGCGGCCAGATGATCAGCGGGGCGTCGTTGTCCTGCCGCTCGCCGGCGACGTTCATGTCCTTGCCGGAGTTCAGGTTCTGCAGGTGGTACAGCATGGATCCGTTCCAGCCCGACCCCGGGGGTTCGACGGCCGCCCACAGCGCGGACTTCGCGTTCGGGTCGGCGGTCCGCACCAGCGGCGCCTCGTTGCCGGTCTCGTCACCCCGCACGGCGAGGTACTGCGGCTTGCCGCCCCGGGGGTTCCTGAAGCGCAGCCGGAACGTCCAGCCGGTGATGTCCTGCGACCTGGCGTGGAAGATCTCGCGCAGGCGTTCCAGTTCCGGCAGGTCGGCGGTCTGCCGGGCGAGGTCGGCGGCCTGGGCCTCCTTGGTCGTGACGTCCTGGACCGACTGGCGGATCCGGGCGTCCAGTTCGCTGATCGTCTCGACGTCGGCGGTGCCGTCCGGTGCGGCGAGCACCGGCAGGGCCAGCTCGTCGGGGATCTCGGCGAGCCGTCCGTCGCGGCCCACCCCGAAGTCCACCGTGGCCAGGTACGCCTGGTCGCTCGCCGCGCCGGTCCTCGGGTCCGGTCCTGAGGTCGCGTACGAGAGCAGCACCCGGGCCTGGCGCTTCGTGGGCTTGGCCTCCTTGTCGTAGCCCGCGCTGGTGGCCTCCTGCTGGTGGTAGAGGACGGCCGACAGCCCCGAGACGGCCGTCCGGCCGGTGACGGCGAAGCTGTCCCGGCGCACTCCCGGGTGGTCGCCGACGGGCGCCTCGGACGTCACCCATTCCGGGCCGCCCACGAGTTCGCCGTGGCGGGCGTGGTCGGTCTGGTCGTGCAGGCGGGTGCCGGCCCCCTCGTCGAAGCGGTAGTAGGCGACGAGGCCGGGGTCGTTGCCGATGAGGCGCACGCCCCGGTCGCGGCCGAGCTCCTCGGCGGTGCGGGCACGGTCCCAGACCCGGACCTCGTCCAGCTCGGCGTGGGCGCTGCCGAACAGCAGGGCCTTGCCCAGCACCAGCGGCCCGGTGCCGGCGTAGCCGCCGCCGGTGGTGCGGGTGGCGACCCGCTCGCCGTCGCGGTAGACGCTCTGGCGGCGCGTCGCGTGCTCGTAGACGCAGGCCCAGTGGTGCCAGCCGGTGCCGCCGGTCCGCACGTCGGTGTTCAGGTCGTCACCGAAGAAGGCGAAGGTGAAGCGGTCGTCGGAGCGGAAGCCGATGTGCAGCGAGCCGCGGACCGTGCCGGCCGGGTCGCCGTGGCCCACGAGGTACTCCTCGCGCCCGGTCGCGGTGCGCCGGGCCCAGAACTCGAGGGTGAAGTCGCGGCCGGCCAGGCCCGGCGCGTCGGTGACGCGGACGTGGGCGCCGCCGTCGCCGAAGGCGAGCGCGGTCTCCGCGTGGCCCTCGGTGCTCGTCACGGGGACCAGCGGCTGCCCGGTGAACGGGCAGGTGCCGGGGGCGGGTTCGTAGACGGCGTCGCGGTGGGCCGGGTCGGGGCTGGTCCAGGCCTGGGTGCCCTGGAGGTCGAACAGTCCGTCGCGGCCCTGTTCGACGCTGAAGGAGTCGATGCGGCCGCTGGCGTCGTTGTGCGCGAAGATCTGCCAGCGCTGCCGGCCGTGCACGGCGGTGGGGACGAGCAGCGCGGTGAAGCGACCGTCGGACAGTCGCCGGACGAAGGACAGCAGCTGCGTCGGTTCGTGGAAGGGGCGGCCTTCCATGTCGGTCGTGCCCAGGCTGTCCTTGGCCGAGTCCGGGCGGGTCCGGTGGCGGCTGCGGCGGAAGCGCGCCTCCAGGACGGGCTTGAGCTCTCCGCCGACGAGGAGGAACCGGTCGCACAGGAGGGTGTCCGCCACCAGCGGCACCGGGGCGCCGGCGCCGTCCGTGGCGTAGCCGCCGCGGGCCCGGTCGCCGGAGGACCCGCCGCCGGCCAGCCGGTGGACGGCGTCCGGGTGGTCGGCGCCGATGGACTGGCGCAGGACCACGATGTGGGTGCCGTCCGACAGCGCGTGGAAGGGGACGGGGGCCGTGAGCCGCGCCGTGGTGGACAGGAACGGGTCCACCTCGTCCTCGTCCAGCCGCTCGCCCGGGGCCGCCTCGACCCGCCCGCCGTTCTTGACCACGGGCAGCGCGGTGGCTCCCGCGACCGCGTAGCCGGTGTCCGTGACCTCGGAGGGGAACCGCAGCGGGAGCGGGTTCTCCGACCAGTAGGCGGCGTCGAGTTCGCCCTTGGCCTCGTCGTGCCGGGACAGGTCCAGCACGCCGTAGACGATCCGCCGCTGGTCGTCCATGGACAGGGCCACCGTGGTGCCCTGGTGTCGGACGGTGGTGGTGTGGACGTAGGTGCGGTCGCTGTAGACCTTGAGCAGGTGCTGCTCGCCGGGCAAGGGATCTCCTCGGTGGAACTCGGTGTCAGGGAGGCGGGCGACGGAACGGCCGTCGGGACCGCGCGGGAGCCGCCGTCGGCCGGTCGGGCTGACGGGAACGGACTCTGATGATCAAACGATCGAATGAAATATGACGTATCGTCAAGAACCACTTTCGCCCTCGACTTGGCCGGAACGAGCCGCTCGGCGGCCGCCGGACACGGCTTGTCCGGCGACCGCCGCGGGCCATCCAATCGCCAGTCCCGGGCCGGCTCGCCGCCGTCCGGCGAAACTCACTCGAACGAGTGATCGGCGTGTCGCAGACCTGGCCGGCCGCCCCGACCGGCAGACTCCGAACGGCTTTCCCGCGCGCCGGTCGGCCGGACCCGGTGGCGATGGCCCCCCGCGCGGCCGGGCGGGCCGTGGCCGAGAATCGGCAGGACACGGGAAACCGACGCGGAAGCTCCTGGAAGGAGCCTGAGCGCGATGGCGTTCTTCCACCTGCTCAATCCGCACGACGAGAGCCACAGCGCCGGGAGGGCGGGCTGGCTGCGTGCGGCGGTCCTCGGGGCCAACGACGGGCTGGTGTCGATCGCCAGCCTCATGATCGGCCTGGCGGCGAGCGGCGCGAGCACGTCGGTCGTGGCCACCGGCGGCCTCGCGGGCCTGTCCGCGGGCGCGCTGGCCATGGCCGCCGGCGAGTACGTGTCCGTGAGCTCCCAGGTCGACATCGAGAACGCCGACCGGGCCAAGGAATCCCGCGAGCTCGTCGAGCGGCCGGAGGCGGAACTGGCCGAACTCGCCGGCATCTACCGTGACCGCGGCGTGCCCGACGAACTGGCCTGGAAGGTCGCCGAGGCGCTGCACGAGGCGGACCCGCTCCAGGCGCACCTGCGCGACGAACTCGGACACAGCGAGCACAGTGCCGCCCGCCCCCTGCAGGCAGCCGGCGCCTCCGCCGCCAGCTTCCTCGTCGGCGGCCTGGTTCCCTTCCTCGGGCTGCTCGGCGGTTCGAGCACCACCCGCGCCTGGCTGATCGTCCTGCTCACCCTGGGCGGCCTCGCCGTCGCCGGCGTGCTGGCCGCCCGCACCGCCGGAACCGGGGTGCTGCGGCCCACCCTGCGGGTCGTCATCGGCGGCGGCCTGGCCATGGCGGTCACCGCCTCGGTGGGCCAGATCGCCCGGGTCTCCGGTGTCTGATCCGCGGTGTGTGGCCGGTGCCCGATCGGCACCGGGAACGCCGGGAACACCGGGAAGGCGGTGCCGCTGGTGTGCACAGCCCGCGCGGGCCCGCGCTCGATCCCCGGGACGAGTGCCGTCCTGACCGAGGTGGGCGTCCTACCGCGCCCGTGGCATCCGGAAGGGAACCAGCGCCATGAACGAGCCGACCGCCACCCCGACGTGGCGGCGGCCGCTGACCGACCGGCTGGACATGCCCGGGGACGGCATCCGGCCCGACGCACGACACCTCGGCCGGCACTGAGCCGATCCGGGTGACGGCGGTGACGTGGCCAGTGACGGCCGCCCGCTGGTACCCGGGGCCCAGGGGCGGCCGTGTGAGGCCCGTCGGTGAAACCGGTGAAACCGGTGAAACCGGTCAAGCACCGCGAGCCGGACGGGTCAGACGCGCCCGAAGAACAGGCTGCCCGGCGCGTCCGGGTCGTTCGAGAGGAAGTGCTCACGCACCGCACGGATGAACTCGTGGCGCGAGATCGCGTCGTCCCCGTCGGTGTCCAGCTTGGTGAACGAGTCCATCGCGTCGGGCGCGTCGCTCTTCCAGACGTCCCTCAGGAAGCGGGCGAACTCGTCCCTGCTGATCTCGTTGTCGCCGTCGACGTCGATGACGTCGAAGATCGCGTGGCCGCCGCCCTCGGTCACGTTGAGTCGGCTGGTGTCGATGGCCGCGAGGCGGTTGGCGGTGACGTACTGCTCCTTCGTGAGCCGGTCGCCGTCCACGCCCGCGTGCCGCAGCAGCTCCAGCCAGTAGATCTGGCAGAACACCTGGAGCGCCCTGGCCCGACGGTCGTTCTTGTCGAGCTTGTAGGCCTCGATGTAGCGGTCGGCGAGCTTCTGGTAGTCCGTCCAGTCCAGGTAGCCGTCCTGGTTGGCATCCGTCGCGTCGAACTGGCGCTCCAGCTTGGTGGTGATGACGTCCTGCGTGGCCGCGGTCATGTGTCAGCCCTTCGGTGATCCTGCTTCATGGCTCCACCAGCATGTGGCAGCGGGTGCCGGGGGAGGTCCTGAACCATGCACGCGACACCCGATCCAGTGATGCCCCGAACAGAGTCGCGACCTCGTCGGCAGGACGGCCCCACGGTTCCCGATTCGAAAGACTTCGCGAGGGAGACTCATGTTCGAGTGCGAAATACCCATGACCGAAGTTCACTTGGGCTTCCGTTTGCACGTGTCGGACCGCAAGTGCAGCATGAGGTAGGGGAAATTCGGCCAGAGAGTGGCATGCCCTCTGGGCGGCATCAATTCCGGTAGTCGGACATGGTGTTGAGGGCTTTCTGTCCCAGGGGAGCGACCTCCCCTCGTTTGTCCTCTCTTATTCTCCTCGACTGCGGTCGAGGAGTCTCGTCACGGAAATGGAAAGCAGGGAGAGCGATGAGCTGGACCACTGACATCTCGGACTTCCTCTACCGGGGCTGGGGTGACCGGGCCTGGGTGTTCAAGGGAAGCCGGTGCGTGGAGTACCGCATGGAGAGCGACACGACAGGCCAGGGTCCGGACGGCATCGACCGTCTGTGGCCCGGCCTCGGGAACACTCCGTTCGCGGAGAAGATCGATGCGGCGCTGCACCGGGGCTGGGGCGACCGGGCCTGGTTCTTCACCGGCGACCAGTGTGCGAAGTATCGAATGGATTCCGACCGCCTCGACGTGGGCCCGATCGCCATCGCCAGTCAGTGGCCCGGCCTCCGGGACACTCCGTTCGCACAGGGGATCGATGCGGCGCTGTACCGAGGGTGGGGCGACCGGGCCTGGTTCTTCAAGGCGGACCAGTGCGTGGAGTACCGCATGGATGACGACACGGTCAGCAGAACGGGGGCCATCGCCAAGTACTGGTCGGGGCTTGCCGGCCTGTAGCCTCCGCAGGCTCTGGAACCGGACGAAGGGCGACGAGGCCTGCAGCGACACCCGTAGACGAACCGCCGGTGCCCCGGCCGGAGACGTGCACTCCGGCCGGGGCACCGGCATGGCCGGCCGGCGCGGAGGCCCCGGCTGCCCTTCCCCGCCCCGGATGGTGCGCCCGGGGCCGACCGCCCGGAGAGCTCGGGTGTGTCCGTCCGGAGGCCTCTCCTGCCTGTCGGCGTCCGGAATCCGACCGATTCAGGCCCGCGGGGGCGCAATGTGGACAACGTTCGGGGGTGATTCCACTGCGGCCGCTCCCTTGAGTAGTGTCGTCGTCGCTGTAGGTGATCGCATTGGTTGCCGGTCGGTGGACGAGCCGATGCGGCGGGCTGCGCACGTCCGCAACCGGATCGGCGGGAGCGGTGCTCCGTCGCGACGGGTCGTGGCGGTGCTCGGTGACGGTGCGGTCGGTCACGGGCAATCGCGAACGAGGGCCGGTCATCCGCGGGTGGCCGGGCCAGGGAGGAGAGACCCCATGGCACTACCTGTCGACGATCTGCGGAAACGCCTCGAGGCGGCTTCCGGCGGCACGTTCAAGCTGGGCCGGACGGACCTGGGCTGGCTCGACGGCGAGGGCCAGGCCTTCGTCCACCTGCCGGGCGAGACCCTCTGCGTCGAACAGGCCGACGTTGACATCGCGCAACTGTCCGCACGCGGCCGGATCGCCCTTGACGGCGAAACCTCCTACGACGTCGCCGTCCGCTTCCGCGCGGACGAGGCCGGCGCCACGGTGGCCGGCCTGTGCGCGACCGTCGACGTCGGCGGGTGGCAGATCCGTACCGCCGCGTGCCCGGTCGACCTGGGTGGGCTGGGGGAGTGCGGCTTCACGGGTCCCGAACTGCTGCTGGTGGCCGGGCCCCGGGGCTCCGAGATCGCGGACGTGGCCGGCGACGGAGCCTGGATCTCCTGCCGACTGCCCGTCGAGCGGGCAGGCCTGACGGGCAGCGGGGAGCCCCTGCGGTTCACCGCCGCGCTGGGCGCGGACGGTTCCCTGGGGCCGGCGGGCACGGCCGACTCCTCCGGTGCCGACCTGGAGTCCCTGAGCTCCGTGCTCGGCTTGAAGGACCTCCGGCTGCCCGGCCCCGTCACACCGGAGCTCAAGGGCCTCCGGATGGTCTACCGGCCCAATGGCAAGTCCGTGGTGGCCGCTGCCCGGCTGGGGCTGACCGACACCCGGCACGTCGATGCCGTCGTGGTGTCCAGCATGGTGGAGGGGCGCCGGCACTGGGCCGTCCTCGCCCGCACCGACCTCGACCTCGACCTGTCCGGACTTCCCCTGGTGGGCGACCGCATCCCCGTGGACCTCCTGGCGGTGACCGGCGTTCAGTTGTGCGCCCTGTCCTTCGGCCTCGCCCCGCAGGAGATCGAGAAGATCAACGACCTGATCGACGGGCTGCGAGCGGACCCGCCGTTCCCGAAGCTGCCGACCCCCGAGGACGACATCCTGCCCCAGGGGCTGTTGGCCGTCCTGGAGTACAAGCTCGGTGGCGGGACCCGCCCGGCCCTGTCCGTCCAGCTCGGAGGCCGACAGGGCGGCAGCACGCGCCCTGCCCCGGGCGGGGCACCCCGGAGCGGGGGCGGCGCGGGCCTCGCCGGACCGTGGAGCGCGCTCGCCGAAAGCGTCGGATCCCTGAAGCTGAGCGGCATCGGCATCTCCGCCGCCGAAGGCGGCATCGAGGTCCGCATCGACGCCGAACTCGGCTTGGAGACAGGGAGCTTCGAGCTCATCGGAGCCGGGTTCGTGATCTCCTGGGATGGTTCCTTCTCGGTGCGGCCGACCCTCGACGGAGCCGCCTTCAGCTACGACCAGCCGCCCGACCGGATCTCCGGTGCGCTGGAATGGGCCCCCGAGTCGGGCTACGACACCATGCTCAAGGGCATGCTCGTCGCCGAACTCCCCGTGATCAACCTGGAACTGGCCGCGGAGTACGCCCGCAAGGGCTCGTGGGTGTCGGTCTTCGCCTTCGCGGAGCTGGACGTGCCGGACGGCGAGGCGGTGTTCGGGCCTCCTCCGTTCACCGTCACCGGGCTGCGGTTGGGCGGCGGCTACCACAGCGACCTGCGCGTCCCGGACTTCGCCAAGGTCGCCGGCTTCCCGCTGGTCGCCGGGCTGGCCGACCCGGACGTCATCTCCCCGCCCACGGCAGGCCGGGCCCTGGAGGTGCTCACCGGCGGGTCCGATCCGTGGGTGAAGCCGAGGGACGACCACCACTGGATCGCCGTCGGCGTGCGCTTCACCTCGTTCAAGTTCATCGAGGCGCAGGCGCTGGCGGTGGTCGAGTTCGGCAGCCAGGGGCTCGACTCCCTGGTGCTGCTCGGGCTGGTCTCGGTCACCTTTCCCCGCAACCGCGACCGGGACGCGCCGCTGTACGCCCGGGTGGGAGTGCAACTGGAGGCCGGGTACAAGGCGAGCGAGGGGCTGCTGTTCCTGGCGGCCGCCCTGACCGGCGACTCCTTCATCGTCGACCCGGCCTGCAAACTCACCGGCGGACTGGCCCTGTACACCTGGCTGCCCGACAGCGCGCACGAGGGCGACTTCGTCCTCACGGTCGGCGGCTACCACCCCTACTTCCAGCGCCCCGACCACTACCCGCAGGTGCCGCGCGTCGGCTACAGCTGGTCGATCTCCGACCTGGTGACGGCCAAGGGCGAGGGCTACGTCGCCCTGACGCACTCGGCGTTCATGGTCGGCGCCGCCCTGTCGATCGTCTACCACTCGGGCCCGCTCAGGGCCTGGCTGACCGCCCACTTCGACGCACTGATCCAGTGGGCGCCGTTCAGCTTCGACATCGACCTCGGCATCAGCATCGGCGTCTCGCTGACGATCGACGTGTGGTTCGTCCACGCCACGCTGTCGATCGAGGTCGGCGTGGACCTGGGCCTGTGGGGGCCGCCGGTGGGCGGATCGGCCACCGTCCACGTGTGGTTCGTCTCCTTCACCTTCGGCTTCGGGCACGACCGCGCCACCCCGCCACCGGTGCCCTGGACCACCTTCCAGTCCCAGTTGCCCGCCCCGATCCAGCTCAAGCCCACAGCAGGCCTCCAGTCCGGCCCGGCCCCGGAGGCCGGGGCCGCCCACGCCCTGGCCGCCCGGAGCGAGGACAAGGCGCCGTGGCTGGTGTCCTGCCTGGGCTTCAGCTTCGCCACCGAGTCGGCCGTGCCCTTCTCGCACCTGTACCTCGGCAGCGGCCAGGACGCCTGCGCCAGCGGAGAGCCGGTTGACATCCGGCCGATGGCGCTCACCGGCGTCACCTCCAGCCAGCGGGTCACCCTCGCGACCGCCGACGGTCAGGAGGTGGACCTGGTGGCGAGCAAATGGGGCATCACCCCCACCCGCCGCCCCGTCCACAGGTCGCTGTGGGGCGAGCCGTTGCCCGACGGGCACGGATCCGACCCGAACGAGACCCTCCTCGGCGACCGGCTGACGGGCATGGTGATCACCGTTCCCGAGCCGGCCGCCGGATCCACCCCGGGCCGGCTCACCTCCCGGACCCTGGACACCGAGCCGCTCGTCGACGCGCCCTGGCCACTCACCGACGCGACGCCCGTCGGCCCCGTGCCCCGGCAGTCCGCCGACAGCATCGCCGCCGTCGCCACCGGCATCGCCTCCGCCGCCACCACGACGCAGCGCGACGCCCTCTTCGCGGCCCTCGCCGGTCTGGGCACCACGCCGCCCGGCAACGACCGGCTCGACGCGTACGCCGCCCTGGCCGCGGACGCCTTCACCGCCGCCCCCCTGATCATTCCCGCCGGAACCGGAAGGTGACCGCCACGATGCCCGCCGAGGAGCCCGCGCTCGACGTCTACCTGCACGACGACCTCGTCCCGCGGGTCGCGGCCGGTGAGTACCGCATCACCGTCGCCCACACCCTGACCGCGCCGGACGGCAGCCGCGTCGACGCCGACGACCCGCTGCCCGACGTCCACCAGGACATCGACGTCCGAAGCCCCCAGTTCACCCTCGACCCGAGCCACGTGCACGCCGCCTACCCCGCGCCCGGCTCCACCGCCGACCTGGCCACCACCCTGGCGCACGTCACCCTCGACCGCGCGACCCTGCCCTGGGAACGCGACGAGAGCGGGGCCGAGCGCCGCACACCGTGGCTGGCGCTGCTGCTCTTCACCGAGGGCGAGCTGCCCGGCGACCCCGCCGCCCAGGGCTCCACCGACACCCGGACCGTGGCCGACCTGCTGAACGGCGGCGGAGCCGGAGTGCTCACCCCGGCCATCTCCCCGAACACCGTTCCCGCCGACGTCCTCACCTCCTCCTGCCGCACCCTCGACGTACCGGCCGCCGTCTTCACCGCCGTCTGCCCGCGTAGCACGGAACTGCGCCGACTCGCCCACGTGCGCAGGGTGGTGAAACCGAAGAGCACCGGGCCCACGGACGGCGGCGAGGTCCTGTCGGAGGGAGACTTCGCCGTCGTGGTGGGCAACCGCCTGCCGCGCAGCCCCGGCTGGTACGCCGCCCACCTGGTCTCCCTGGAAGGGCTGGCCGACCACCTCGACGGCACCCTGCCCGAGGGCGTCACCGCCGTCCGGCTCGTCTCCTTGCGCGCCTGGTCGTTCTGCAGCAAGCCGGACGCCGGCGCCCACTTCGGGGCCCTGCTGGACGCCCTCGCCGAACCCGGGCGCACCGACCCGGCCGCGCTGACCCTGCGCCTGCCCGTCCCCGCCGATGCCCCCGCACCGGCAACCGGCGCCCAGCAGGCGGCACTCGACCGGATCCGGGCGGGATGGTTCCCCGTCGGCCACCGCACCGCCTCGGGCGAGCACAGCTTCGCCTGGTACCGGGGACCGTTCACCCCGGTGGCCGCCCAGCCGCTGCCGCAGCCGGTCACCCTCGGCCGCGCCGACGAAGCCCTCGTCTACGACCAGGAGTTCGGGATCTTCGACGTCGGCTACGCCGGCGCCTTCACCCTCGGCCGGGCCGCCGCACTGGCCGACACCACCTACGCCGCCTCGCTGACCACCCTGCGCCGACAGGTACGCGGCCACGCGATCGCCCTGCTTGCCGGGATCGCCGTCGGCGCCGACCCGAGCGGCCCGCAGCCCCACCCCGGCCACGACGCCCTCGCCCGGCTGATCACCGGAGGCACCGTTACCCGACGGGCGTCGCAACCCCGACCCAGGCTCGCGGAGCTGCACCACCACCTGCACCGTGAGGAGCTGCGCTCCCCGCTGCGCCGAACCGTCGCCGCGCGGGCGGACGCGGTGACCGACTGGGTCGACCGGCTCGCGCTCCTCCAGCCCGTCCCGTTCCCCCACCTCGTGCCCGATGCGCGGGCCCTGCCGCCGGAGAGCCTGCGCTTCTTCCGCGTCGACGCCCAGTGGATCACCGCGCTGATCGCGGGCGGCCTGAGCGTCGGCGCGGACGCGAGCTCACTGGACCACACCCTGGGCGGCCTCATCGCCGAGGAGGCGGCGCCGGCCGCCGTACCGGCCGCCGGCCTGCTGCTGCGCTCGACGCTGGTACGCGGCTGGCCCGCCCTGCCCGTCCAGGCGTCGCTGGCCGGGAACCCGGTGACGACACTGCGCCGGGACACGCCCGCCCCCGACGTGCTCCTCCTCCTCTTCGACGCTGTGCCCGACCAGGTCACCTTCCGCGAACCCCACCAGGGCCTGCACTTCGGCCTGGACGACGGTCCGAACGGCAGCGACGTGATCCGGCTGCGGCGACTCGCCGCCGACGCCGGCGGTCCGCTCGGCTCCCCGACGGGCGCGCTCTACCCGGACGACGGCACCTCGGTCACCGGACGCCACCTGCGGCCGGTCGCCGAGGGCGCCACCCCCTCCGTGCTGGACCTCGCGGGAACCTCCGGGTTGCCGGCCGGACTCGGCACCGCTCTCGGCGCCGAACTGACCCCGGCCGACCTCGCGCTGGAACTGCTCGACGCGCCCGTCTCGCTCACCTTCCGCTGATCCCGCCGTGAGGACACCCGCCATGCCCGACGCCGGTCCGCTCGTCGTCCCCCTCCAGGTGGACGCCCTGGTCATCAACGACGACATCCGTCAGAGCGAGGACTTCCAGCGCTGGCTGCCCGACTTCGACAAACTCAACCGGCGGCTCAGCCCCGAGCCCGCCCCGTTCGAGGACCTCGACGACGTCCCCGGGGACCCCGAGCTCGACGGAGTCCTCGTCCACTGGCGGCTCCCGGAAGCACTCGCCCGAGGCGACCAGGACCCGGCCACCGGCCGGACCGTCTTCCCGCTCGTCCCCAACCGCTGGCTCGTCGTGCGCTACCGCGGCACCGGCGCCACCCGCGCCGCGGCGGGCTGGGTCGTCCACAGCGACTTCCTCGAAGCGGACTACCCCGACACCCAGTGGAGTGGCTCCTCCCCGTTCCTCGTCCCGCCCGACCGCCCCGGCGGCGACCGGCCGACCGGCACCTGGGCCGGCCGCAAGCACGACCTGGACCCCGTCGCCGACGGCCCCTGGCAGGAGCCCGACCCGCGGCCCCTCTTCCTCACCGCCATCGGCCCCGGCCTGCCCGCCTTCGCCGCCTACCAGCCCTACAACGAGGACGTGTTCTCCCTGCACGACCCGCTGGGGGGCGTCCTGGACACCGACACCCTCAGCTACCAGGTCATCGGCTGGTACTCCGACCCGGCCCAGGACATCCTGGCCGGGGAGAGTGAATTCGACACGCTCCTGGCCGCACTGGGATGGTCGGCACCGGACGGGTCACAGCCCGCCCGCCGCTCCCTGTACGCCGGCACCGCGCTGGCCGTCCAATGGGAACGGCAGCACCTGCCGCTCTGGCCGGCCAAGCCCCTGGGCCAGGACGTCAAGGTCGCCGTCGGCCACAACACCGCCGACGCCTACGCCGCCCTGACCGCCGCCCGCACGGGATCACCGGAGACCGGCCGACTGCTCTCCGCCCTGCACGCCGGGCTGCTCACCATCACCGGCGACGACTCCTACGACGCCTCGCTCGCCGTCCTGCTCGGCCGCCCCCTCGCTCTGCTGCGTGCCCGGCTCACCCTGGAGCTGTCCGGCCCGCCGGTGACCGACCCGAGCTGGGCCACCGTCCTCGACCCGCCCGCCCCCGACTTCGCCGACTACCGCTGGAACGTCCGCCTCGGCGACCCGGATCGCCACGACGACGGCCTCATCGGCTACTTCGACGCCCCGGCGGACGCCACCGACCCCACCGCCACCGACTACACCCGCCTGCGCACCGCCTTCGGCCCCGGCACCCCCGCCGGCGGCTACCCGACGCCCATCGGCACGGCCGACGACCTGCGCCTGACCGCCCGTCCGGCCGGCGACCCGCAGGCGCGCAGTGCGTACGTCACCCTCCTCGCCGACCCGTGGAGCGCCGTCCACGCCACCACCGACATCCTGCCGACCGTCCGGACCCGGCTGCCCGCCGAGCAGGTGTCCGCCGCGCTCGCCCGCGTCAAGGCCGCCTTCCGGCTCTCCCCGCTGCTCGCCCCGGTCCGCCGGACGCAGGAGCAGACACAGGAGCAGGCGCAGACGAACGCGGACGGCGTGATCGTCATGCCGCGTCCGGGCGTCTGGAAGGGCACCTGGAGCTGGTCCGAGCCCCGGGCCGGCACCGACGGCTCGGCCGGACCGGACTGGGCCGACCTCCCCATCACCCCCGCCGGACCGGCCGCCGTCCTGTCCGACCCGCAACCGGAGGCCCGCACCGGCTTCCTTCTCCTGGCCGACGCGCTGACCGGTCACGACCAGGCCGGCACGACCCCCTGAAACCCCCGGACTCCCCGAAAGGACGGACAGATGCGCCTGACCGCGGACAGCGACGTACTGCTCCGGTACTCCGTCACCAGCGACCCCGACCCCCTCCAGGTCAGCACCGGTGACAAGGAGGCCGACGCGACCCTCACGATCACCTTCAGGGGCACGAACCCGAAGACCTACGTGCGGGGCCTCAGGATCACCCTGCCGGTCGGCTCCGACGCCGCCAGCCTCACCGACGACCCCAAGGCCATCCACACCAGCGTCACCCCGCAGAAGAAGTGGACGATCGACTCCGACGGCGACGGGACCTTCACCGTCACCCCGCGCGGCGGGGAAACCTCGATGACCCTCAACGACGCGGCGACGATCGAACTGAGCGCCATCCCCGTCAACACCGCCGTCGGCAACCTCTCCGTCACCGTCGAGGAGACCACCTCCGGCGACGGCTCCGACTACGCGCCCAGGACCGCGGCCTTCGGCCTGTCGAAGTGGCCCGCCGGGTTCGTCTTCGGCGACTTCCGCCCCGACCGCGCGATGGTGGCCAACGGTGACCCGTGCACCCTCACCTGGGTCGCCAACTCCCCGGCCCGCTACACCCTCTACTGCGACACCAACCAGGTCGACGTCAGCAACACCCAGTCCTACACGGTGAGTTCCCTGCACCACACCACCGGCTTCCTGCTCCAGGCCGGCTACACCGACCACGGCGACACCGTCACCCACGCCCTCACCACCCTGGTCACGGTCGACCATCCCGACGTGGCGGCCAGCGATCTGTCCGCCGACGGCACGGTCAAACTGCTGCGCCGGGTGGTCCCCCTCACCGATTTCGTCGACGACCCGCTCGGCGCACCGTCCCGCTCCTACGTCGCGACCACCGACGGCCTCCTCACCGGCGGCATCGCCGCGCCCTACGGCGGCTCGATCAAGGTCACGGCCGAGGTCACCGTGCCCGGCGGACAGCCCGACGGCACGGACTACAGCTACCTGCGCACCTACAGCTCGTCCACCGACGGCGACGAACGCCCGATCACCCTCCCGCTGCCGGCCGGAGCAGCCCTGCGCCTCACCAAGTCGGGCAAGCCGGGATCGGACCCGGACGCCGTCTTCGACCTGGCGTGGCTGCCCTTCGGCAGCGGACCGCTGAACCCGGCGAGCTGACCACCCGTCCCACGTGGCGAACCATCAGACAGGAGCCGCCCGAACATGACCGACTGGACCCCGCGAATCGACGCCGTCTTCGCCCTCGGCGCCCTCGGCGACCACGCCGTCTTCTTCACCCGCGACGACCAGGTGCAGGAGTACACCCTCTTCGGCGACACCGACCACGCCAAGGGCAGGCCCGTGCCCCTGTCCACGCGCTGGCCGAACCTCCCCACGCCGTTCAGTGCGCGCATCGACGCCGCGGCGCTCGACACCGACCCGTACGTCTGGGTCTTCTCCGGCGATCAGGTGGTGCGCTACGACTTCGTGAAGGACGCCCCGGACGCGAACGGCGTGACGTCCATCGCCGACAGCTTCCCCAACCTGCCCGACCCGTACCGCGGCGGCATCGACGCGGCCCTGCGAGGCCCGGACACCCACCTGCTGTACCTGTTCTCCGGCGGCCGGTGCGCGCTCTACGACACCCGCTCCATGAAGGTGCAGGGGGAGGACACCGTCGCCGCGACCTTCCCCGGGCTCGCCGACCACGGCCCCGACTTCACCACCGGTGTCCACGCCGCCCTCGACTCGGCCGACGGCAGGCGCTACCTCTTCAAGGTGCCGAACTACATCCGCCTGGACGCCCCCGTCACGGCGGCGCCGAACACGATCGCCGCGGCGTGGGCCGGCCTGCCGTCGACCTTCGGCGGTGCCGGCCCGGTCATCGACGCGGTCAACTCGTACACCATGACCGACGACGACGGTCGGGACGGGTACCTGTTCTTCAGCGGCGTCCGATGCCTGTACTTCGGGAGGAAGGACCACCGGCTCTACGACGGGTACCCCCGTTTGATCGCCGACGAACTGCCGGGCCTGCCGGAGGAGTTCCGGTCCGACATCGACGCGAGCTACTTCGACTTGGAGCCCGGCCCCGTCGCGACCGTCATCCTCATGAAGCAGGATGCCTTCGTCGAGTACGACTACCTCGGGAAGGCGGTCCGCCGCCAGGGCAAGCTGGCCGACCTCACCGACGACGTCTTCCAGTGGCTGCACGGGCTGCCGTCACCGTTCGACCAGGGCATCGACGCCATCGGGAACGCCACGATCGACTTCGAGACCTACGCGTTCCGCGGCGACACCGTCTACAACACCAAGACCGACTCGATCTCGAAGACCACGGACGCCTTCCCCGGGCTTCCCGACGAGTTCCGGAGCGGCATCGACGCCGCCGTCTGGGACGACTGCGACGACTCGAACCCCGATCGCCTGTGGCTCTTCTCCGGGAGCCTGATGCTCTCCTACGACCTCGTGAACAAGCGCGTGCTCGACGGTTGGCCCCGGCCGGTCCTGGACCTCTTCGCCTTCCCCACCAGCTGACGGGCCGGTGCGCGGTCGGTCGGGCCCGGTCGCGACGAGCCCGGCGATCCGTCGCCTGCGCTGACCGCGCCGATCGTCGGTCATCCGACGCCGGAACCGCCTGCCGCGCCCCCCCGCAGGACCGGCCGTACCGCCCCGTACGGCTGCCCGCGCCACCCGGTTCCCGTGGCCGGCAGGGTCCGTGTGGTGCGGTTCACGCCGTCGCGTCCGGTGCGGTCGCCGTCCGGGCATCGGGCCTGGCCGGGGCCCGGCTGCGGGGGAGGGGCGCGCTCCGGACGCGCTAGCGCAAAGTTGATTGTTCATCACCGCAGGTAAGGATTGCCAGTCTTACTAAGGTTATTATCGGTTTTGATCGGACATGGCCGGCTCCATCGGTGAGCCGCAGCCGACCGAATCACGTCTATCACTCGGGGGCGGGGATGCAGGGTTTCGGGGATGGGAGACGTCATGGGCGTGCACAGCGCCATGGGGTGGGGAACCGGGGAACGCGGGATCGATCGGGCCGGTGAACTGGCGCGACTGCTCGAACTGGCCGACCAGGTGCGCGGGGGCGCCGCACGGGCGGTCCTGGTCCGCGGACCCGCCGGTATCGGGCGCACCGGGCTGCTGGACGCGGTGGCCCGGCGGATGTCGGCCGGTGGCATGACGGTGCGCCGCTCGACGGGCCCGGCGCCGGGGAGCGCGGGGGAGGAAGGCGGGCGCGGCTACCGTTCCGTTCGCGAACTGTTCGGCGTGGAGCCGGAATTCACCCGGGCCGGAAGCGCGGCGGCGGCCTTCGTCGCCCAGCGCGAGGTCTACGCGCACGCGGTGGACCTGCTGGCCGCCGGCCCGCTGGCGCTCGTCCTGGACGACGCGCAGTGGTGCGACGAGGAGTCGCTGCGGTGCGTGCACTTCCTGCTGCGCCGCGCGGCCTCGCGCCCGCTGCTGGTGCTGCTGTCCCAGCGCACCGCGTGCGAGGGCCCGACGCCGCGTCCGCCGCCGACCACCTGCCCGAGCCGGTGCAGTTCGCGCAGGGCCAGGACGGCCCGGCACTGGTCTGCCTGGGCCCGTACATGGCGCCGTCGGGAGTCCACCAGTACGCCCGGTTCGCCGCCGCGTTCGGCGGCCGGCGCGGCATCTGGGCGCTGTCCGAGCCGGGCTTCGCCCCGGGGGAGGACCTGCCCGGGGACGTCGAGGCGCTGATCGAGGCGCACGCGACGGCCATCGAGCGCAGCCTGGGCCATCAGCCGGTCGTGCTGGTCGGCTACTCCTCGGGCGGCTGGGTCGCGCACGCGGTCGCCTGCCACCTGGAGCGGCTCGGCCGTCCGGTGGCGGGGATCGTCATGCTGGACAGCTTCACCCGGCGTCAGCGCATGGGCGAGCGCTTCCAGTCGGCGGTGGTGGAGGGGCAGTCGGAGCGCTTCGAGTTCGTCTCCGCGCCGGGCACCCAGCTGACCGCGATGGGCGGGTACCTGCGGATCTTCGAGGACTGGGACGCCCCGCAGGCCGCCGCCCCGACGCTGGTCGTCCGGGCCGCGGACTGGATGGCCCGCAACGATGCGGACGCCGACGACCGCCCCGCCGCCCCCGAGCACGCCGACACCGTGACCGAGGTGCCCGGCAACCACTACACCCTGATGGAGCGCCACGCCCACGAGGCCGCCGCGGCGGTCGACGAGTGGCTGGACAAGCTCCGCCCGGTGGGGGAGTGACCGCCGCCGGCCGGCCGCCCTCCCCCCGAATCCACCTCCCGTCCACGAAGCAAGGAACGACACCTCCCGTGAACAACCCTCCCGTTGACGACCTGTGGATCCGCAGGTTCCACCCGCGCCCGGACGCCGGGGCGCGCCTGGTCTGCCTGCCGCACGCCGGCGGCTCCGCGAGCTTCTTCCTCCCGGTCTCCCAGGCGATGCCGCCGTCCGTGGACGTCCTGTGCGTCCAGTACCCCGGACGCCAGGACCGCCGCGCCGAACCGTTCCTCGACAACATCCCCGACCTCGCCGACCGGGTCTTCGCCGCGCTCCTGCCGTGGACGGACCGGCCGCTGGCGTTCTTCGGCCACAGCATGGGCGCCACCCTGGCGTTCGAGGTGGCCCGGCGCCTGGAGCGGCAGAAGGGCCTGGTGGCGGCCGGCCTGTTCGTCTCCGGCCGCCGCGCCCCCTCCACCCACCGCCACGAGACGGTGCACCTGCGCGACGACGGCCTCATCGAGGAGATGCGGAGCCTGAACGGCACCGACGCCCAACTGCTCGGCGACGAGGAGATCCTGCGCATGATCCTCCCCGCCACCCGCGCCGACTACAAGGCAGCCGAGACCTACGCCTACGAGCCCGGCGAGGCCCTGCGCTGCCCGCTGGTCGCCCTGACCGGCGACAACGACCCCAAGGCCACCGTCGACGAGGTCGCCGCCTGGGCCGACCACACCGAGGGCCCCTTCGACCTGCGGGTCTTCCCCGGCGGCCACTTCTACCTGGCCGCCCACCAGGCCGCGATCGTCCGCACGATGACGGACCGGCCGACCGCCGCCGCCTGAGCACCCCGCCCGTGACGGCCCGGACCGGCAGCGACCGCTCCGGGCCGTCACGGCACGGCCCCGCCGCGCCGGCAACGAGGTCGGCGCCGCCGGCTTCATGGGGCGGCCATCAGGACGGGTCCCTCGTCGCGGCACCGCCGTCGGCCCCCGATGTGTCCGCACACCGGGGGCCGACGCCATCGGGCCGTCCCGAAGGTTCAGCCGAACCGGAAGAGCGCGGTGTGGGTGCTGCCGTCGACCAGGCCGAGGGTGAGCACCTGGCAGGTGAGGGCGTAGGCCCGGTCGGTCTTCCAGAGATAGGTGTAGACGCCGGTGCTGTCGTCGTACCGGAGGCCGACGTGGCCCGGGCTGCTGGTGGGGGTGGGCGGGTCGAGCGGCGCGCCGGTGGTGCAGTCGACGTGCTGCGCGGTCGGGTACCCCGGAGCGATGACGCCGAGGCCGCGGTCGCCGCCGAGGCCGAACCTGATCGGGACGGTCTGTCCGGCGTGGGCCCGGTTGACCGCGGGCGGGTTGGCGACCGGCGGCAGGAAGCCGTTGAACGGGAACTCGTCGACGTGGTGATCCACTCCTACCGGCACCGGTACGGCCTGGTCGAGGGCGACCCCCGCTACCAGGGTCCCGAAGACCTCATCGCCGCCCAGCCGCCGGTCTCCGTACCCACCGTGGTGCTGGAAAGCGGCGCCGACGGCGTGGGCGGCCCGAGCGCGGCGGAGGACCGCGACTGCTTCACCGGACCGTACGAACACCGCCTCCTCCTGGGCGTGGGACACAACGTCCCGCAGGAGGTCCCCGCCGCCTTCGCCGACGCGGTGGCCGGGCTGCTGACCCGTTAGGACCGTCCGGACCCTCCTGGGCGGGGAGCCGAACGGCGGGCGCCGCAGCGGTGGTGCTGCCGTGGCGGGCGCAGCCGCGACCGCCAAGGCGATCCGCCACCGCTCCGGTCGGCCGTGCGCCCGCCGACGTCACCGCGACCGAGCCGGTTCGCCGGTCGGGGCGGCGAGTTCCTTGGTCATGAAGACCCGCCCGGCGCCCGGCGGGTCGCAGGGCACCTCTCCCAGACGCCTCCATCCCTGCTTCTCGTAGAAGCCGGGGGCCTGGAAGGTAATCGTGTAGAGCACGGCCGTGCGGCAGCCGCGGGCGCGGGCCTCGCTCTCGGCCCGTTCGAGGACCTCCGTTCCCAGCCCACCGCCGCGCAGCCGTGGCGGCAGGTAGAAGAGGTCGAGGAAGAACAGCCCGAGCGAGGTCCGCCCGGTCAGTCCGCCGACCACCTGGCGCGTCTCGGGATCATGGACCAGGACGGACAGCGGCCTGCGGTCCGCGACTCCCGTGTGCTCGGTGTTGAAGCGGTCCAGCGCGTCCGAGATCACCGCGACGTCCGCCGGGGTGGGGGCGTCGGTGACCACCAGGCCCATCGGGAGTCCGGGACGGCGGGAGGCGGTGACGGTCGGGTCGGACGCGGTCATGGTGGCTCCAGTGGGTGAGCGAGGGCGGCACGGCCTCGCGGGCGGATGACGGCGCGGGGCCGGTGAGCCCTGCGCGCAGCCCGACGGTAGGGCGGGGACACTTCGACGGAGGTCGAAGGGACGTCGACGACAATGGGCACCGTGGACATTCAGCGTGCGGGCCAGGACGTGGGTGTGGACCTGGCGGGCGTGGCCAGGCTGCTGGCCGACGGCACCCGGGCCGCCTTCTGCCTGGCCCTGCTCGACGGCCGGGCGTGGACGGCCAACGAGCTCGCGCGCCATGCCGGCGTCGCACCGTCCACCGCGACCTCGCACCTGAACCTGCTCGTCGACGGCGGACTCCTCGTCGAGGAACGGCACGGACGCCATCGCTACGTACAGGTGGCCGACCGCAGGGTGATCGAGCTGATCGAGAGCCTCGCCGCACTGGCCCCCCGGCACAGCGCCCCGCCGCGTTCGCTGGCGGCCTCCGGCCGGCAGCAGGCACTGGCCCGTGCGCGACTGTGCTACGACCACCTGGCCGGAACCGTCGCGCTGGCGATCACCGACGCGATGGTCGAGCACGGACTGCTGGAGTGGGGCCCCGAGCCGGGCCTGACCGACAAGGGCGCCCGCTGGCTCGCCGAGACCGGTGTCACGCTGCCCGCCGGCTCACGCCGACCACCGGTGCGCGCCTGCCTCGACTGGACGGAGCGCCGTCCCCACCTGGCCGGCGCCGTGGGCGCCGCCCTGTGCGCCCACGCACTCGCCAGCGGATGGATGACGCGCATCGGCACCACCCGCGCTCTCCTCGTGACGCCCGCCGGCCGCCGGGCGTGGCACGACCACCTCGGTCTGTCGCCCGCCGACCTCTGATCCTTCGGCGGTCGCGACGGTGTGGCCGGGGGCGCCGCCCACTGCTCCTCGGTATTCTGCGGTTCCAGAAATCCGCAGCCGAATTCCGAAGGGGGCCACCGTGTCCGATGATGCGAAACGTCGCATTTTCTCGGTGTCCGATTTGGGTGGCGGTGTGCGGACGGGGACGGGGACGGCGACGTGCGCCGGGGCCAAGCCGAGCCCGTCCACCGGCGCACTGCCGCAGGGGCGCAACAGGCCGGCGTGGAGAC
This sequence comes from Kitasatospora sp. NPDC048286, assembly GCF_043201735.1. Taxonomy (NCBI): domain Bacteria; kingdom Bacillati; phylum Actinomycetota; class Actinomycetes; order Kitasatosporales; family Streptomycetaceae; genus Kitasatospora; species Kitasatospora sp. NPDC048286. Next base: position 3,309 of record NZ_JBICZE010000021.1, on the reverse strand, counting down.
GGCATTGACTCGACGGCCCCGTCCAGCGTGACGACCGTCCGACCGCGATCACGGACTTCGCAGTTACGGGAAACTCCTGCTGTGGCTCCCAGATACGGGAACGACATCGCGCCGCAGGAATTTCATCATTCTTACCGGAATTCGACAGGAAAAGCCGATCCATGAAACCCGTTCTCGTCGGCGCCGCACTGACCGCCGTGGCACTCCTCGAAGCAGCGATCCCCGCCCTCGCCGCCTCCGCCGAGCCCGAGGTCGACGCCACCTGCGTGCGCACCCTCCACGGCACCTTCGACGGCCCCGCCGCCCCGGGCCGCGGCAACGCGTCCCAGGCCGACACCCTGCACATGACGGGCACCCTGACGTGCGTCGACCCGGCAGGCAAACCCCTCGCCGCCGGGACCGTCGACCACACCGTCTCCCTGCCACGCACCGAATGCACCGCCGACGAGCACGGCGACACCTCGGCCACCCGCGTCACCTGGGCCGACGGCGCAGTCTCCACGTTCGGGTTCGAACACACCGACGTCGTCAAGGCCGACGGGACCGCCTCGCTGGTCGCCGCCGGCGGTGTCACCTCCGACAGCGCGCGTTTCGCCGGTGACACGCTGCACGGGGTGGGCACCGGCGTCAGCACCGGGTGCGGCTCGTCGGCCGCCGCACGCAAGGTCGCCTCCACGATGGTGCTCCGCCTGACCCACCGGCCGAGGCCGGCCGTCGGCTGAGCGGACCCCGCCCGACAGCCCGTCATCGGCCCCGCGCCCCCGAACGGGCCGGTGACGGAACCCGCCATCCGCGCTGGCACCCTGATCGCATGGACGATCTTGTTGGCACGCAGGCACCGGCACGTCGCCTGACCGACCCCCACGAGGCCCTCGCCGCTCTGGAGGCCGTCGTGCCGGGCCTGTCCGAGCTCCGCCTCCCGGCTCCCGAGTCCATCGACTGGCAGCTGGTGGAGGCCGGGCTCGGTACGGCTCTGCCCGCCGACTACAAGCTGCTGTGCGAGCGCTACCGGCCCTTCGTGCTCGGCGACTTCCTCGGCATCGGCGGTCCGACACCAGGTCACGAGGACCGTTGGCTGCGGGGCATGAGGGAAGAACTGGAGACCGTCGGGGAGTGGTGTGAGGAGACCGACCTGACCGACCCGTTGCACCCGTATCCGACCCCGGGCGGCCTCCTGCCGTGGGCCGGGTCGAACCAGGGGGACTTCTTCCTGTGGACCACCGGCCCCGCCGGCCCACAGGAGTGGACGGTCACGGTCGCCTCAAGGAGCTCCGCGTGGTGGCACTACACCGGAGGAGCGGTGCAGTTCCTGGCCGACCTGGTGGGCGGCGTGCTGGAACCCTGGGCTCTTCCCCGGGTCCGCGCCGATGTGACCGCCTTCTGACGCACCAGGCGGCCGGGCGCCTCCTGCCGCGTTGGTACTCCTGGGCGGCGGAGGGCGGAGGGCGCGGTCCGGCCTCACGGGTGGGGGACCACCGCCACCGGGGCGGCGGAGTGGTGGAGCACGGCGTGGGCGACGGGACCGAGCAGCATGCCGAGCCGGTGACGGCGCTCGCGTCGGCCGATGACGACCAGATCGGCTCCGGCGGCCGCGTCCAGGACGGCCCTCGCCCCGCCGCCGAGCCGGACGTCCTCGACGACCGCCACGTCCGGATGCCTCCGGCGGTGGTCCGCGAGGAGCTGCGAGAGCAGGGCCGTCTCCGTCCGCTCCTGCTCGGGGAGGTCCATCGGGGGCGGCAGCATGCTGCCGTAGGCCCAGGCGGGGAGCGGTTCCCAGCCGTGCACGGCGCGCAGTGCGGCGCCGCGGCGTTCCGCCTCCGCGAAGGCGAAGGCGAGGACGGCCTCCCCGGGATCGTCGGAGTCGAGCCCGACCACGACCTCACCGGGGGTTCCGGCGTTCCCGTGGGGAAGGGGCGCGGCCCCGCGGACGAGGATCGTGGGAACGGTCGCGCGGGCGGCCACGGCGAGGGAGACCGAGCCGACCAGCAGGCCGACGAACCCCCCGAGGCCCCGGGAGCCGAGCACCAGCATCTCCTGGTCCCGCGCTTCGGCGACCAGCCCGTCCACCGGATCGTCGGGCCGCACCGCGGTCTCCACCGTCAGGTCCGGGTGCGCGAGGCGGATCCGGTCGGCGACCCGGGTGAGGGCGTCGAGCGCGGCGGGCCGCAGGTCCCCGGGCTCGGCCCGGTCCACGTTCTCGCCGCTCAGCCAGGGCCAGACGTGGAGCAGGCGCAGGGGCGCTCCGAGCCGGTGGGCCTGCGCGGCCGCCCACATGGCGGCGGTCTCGCTCCGCGGTGAGCCGTCGAGGCCGACCAGGATCTTCTGTGTCGTCACAGGTATCCCCCTGGGATCGAGTGGAGAGCGCCGGGAGCGACTGCCGCCCGGCTGCCCCACCAATCTGCCGCCCGGCCCCGTCGGAGCCCAGGGACCGACGGAACCCACCGCCGGGACCTTCAGCCCTCGGCCCGGCCGGTCGGCGCACGGGAGGCTGGAGCCCACCCGGAAAGGAACTCCGATGACCCGTCTGCAGAGCCGTCCCGCCGCCGACGTCCTGGTGACGACCCGTGGTGAAGTCTCCCTGGCCGCACCCGAATACGCCCGGACCAAGCTGCTCGCCGTACTCGAACGTCTCGACGAGCCGGTCCTCTCCGCCCGGGTGAGGCTCACCCAGGAGCCCAACCACGCCGTGGCCAAGCCGTCGACCGCCCAGGCCACGCTCGACCTGAACGGCCGTCCCGTGCGCGCCCACGTCGCCGCCGCCACCGTCCAGGAAGCCATCGACCTGCTCCAGGACCGCCTGAACGCCAGGATCGCCCGCGTCCGGGCCCACCGGCAGCACCACCGCCACCACGCCGGGCCACCCCCGGCCGCCGGGCGCGAACACCGGCCGACGGCCGAGGGCGTGCACCGGGACATCCCGGGTGCACGCCCTCGGCCGCTCGGCCCGGGGAGCCGTCGCGCGCTCAGCCGAAGGCGGTCTTCAGTGCCTGGATCGCCGTCTACGGGTCGGACAGGGCGTGATGGACGGCCCTTCGCGCAGGGCGTTTGTCTCGGGCGCCAAGGAGGAGTACTGTCTCCAAGTCGCTCGACTGGGAGCACCGGACACGCATCGGCGCGGACGGTCCCGGGGCGGCCAATCCTCTGAAACTCCACTTCCCAGGTTCGGGCTGGGGCGCGTCGGCATTTCCGCGTCGCGGCTCGGCGCTTATTTGGCGTGCTCGTTTTATCGGGTTGCGGTCGGATTCGCTTTTCGGAGCGGGGATCGGCTAGAGTTTGAAACGTCGGACAGGGCGTCAAGCCCCGGAAGAC
>NZ_JBICZE010000020.1:168116-181783 GCF_043201735.1 Kitasatospora sp. NPDC048286 | reverse complement strand
GCACCGGCCGCCGGGGCCGTCACCCCCACCAGGCCCGCGCCCGCCAGCGCGAGCGCCACCAAGCGCACGGCCGGGCGGCCGCGCCGGCGCCCCGTACGCCCGCGACCGCCCGGCCCCGTTCCGCCCCTGTGTTCCGCCATGCCCGTCCACCTTCCCGTGTCCATGCCGAAGGGCGCACGAATGCAACACCCTTGTGAATTACGGCAACTGACACGTTGACAGCTGGCGGGGTACCGGGTCGTCAGCCCACGGTCCAGACCGCCTCCGACCCTGGACCTACCTTCGAACGATAGGCCGCTCCCCCTCAGGGATGGGCCACCCCCCTAGGGTCGGTCAGGGGTGTCCCCGCCCGCAGGGGCCGTCAGCCGACCGGGGCTTTGCCCCGCAGCCGATCTGCCCTCAAGGGGTTCGGCGGGTCCCCAGCCGGGCGTTTTGCGTGTGTGGGCGAGGGCACGCAAACGCCATGAATCCTCTGGAAGTTGACCGGGCCGGCGCCGTGTGGCACAAGAGCTCGCACAGCAACAACGGTGGCAACTGCGTCGAGGTGGACGACGCGCACCCGGGCGTAGTCCGCGACTCCAAGGACCCGAACGGGCCGACCCTCGCCTTCCCCGCCTCGGCGTGGGCGTCCTTCGTCGCCGCCGTCCGCAGCGGCGAGTTCGGCGACGTCTGAACCCAGGCCCCGACGGAGGTTCCGGAGGGTGGCCCGGGAACGCCCGTTCCCGGGCCACCCTCCGTTCACGCAGCTCCGCTGCTTCTCCGTGGGCGCGAAACTGAGACACATGACATGTCACACCCCATTGATGGGAATGCTGCTCCTGTGAGACCGTGCGTCACGCACTCCGGATGCCTCCACACCTTCCCCCCTTCCGTGGTGCATTCATGTGCGTTTCCCCCACGAAGGAATGACGATGCGTCCCCTCTCACGCATGCCCAGACTGCTGGCCGCAGTCGCCGCGGCAAGCACCGTCCTGCTCGGCATAGCCGCCGGACCGAGCCAGGCGTCCCCCGCCCCGACCCCCTCCCCGGCCGTCCCCACCTCGGCCGCTTCGAGCCCGCACCAGACCCCGGGCGGGCCGTCGGCGGTGACGGGCAGCACCACCACGGACTCCGAGAGCCCCGCCGCGCCCCAGACCCGCCGGCTCACCGCCGCCGAGCTGCCGCCGGCCAGCCCGTTCGCCCAGTCGGACTCCACCGACACGGCCTCACCCGCGGCCGCGCCCCGCACCCTGGCGGCGGCCCCGGCCGCCGCCACGCCCTGCAACCCCTCCGACTTCAACGGCCGGACCGGCCAGGCCCTGGTCTCCGCCCTCACGGCCTCGACGCCCGAGTGCGTCGCCAAGCTCTTCTACACCGGCGGCAGCGCGAACGCCTCCGCGCTGTTCCGGCAGAGCCAGATGGCCACCGTCGCGGACGCCTTCCGCACCGCCGTCGCCACCTATCCGGGTGACAACTCCACCGGGGTCTGGCAGTTGGTCCTGTTCCTGCGGGCCGGCTACTACCTGCAGTCCAACGACCCGGCGCACGTGCCGCCGTTCGACGCCTCGCTGACTGCCGCCGTGACGCGCGGCATCGACGCCTTCGTGGCCGGCCCGCACTTCGCGGACACCACGGACGCCCACGCCAAGGTCGCGGCCGACGTCGTCATCCTCACCGACAGCGCCAACGTGCAGGGCCGCTACCTCGGCACCTACAAGCAGGTGCTGAACGGCTACAACAGCTCGTACGACACGTCCAGGGACCTGCTCAACCTGGTCAACAGCGCGTTCATGCCGCTGGACCGGGGCCACCAGAACCCCGACTTCGGCACCGCCGTCACCGCGGACCCGAGCATCATCGACACGCTCACCGCCTTCACCCGCAACCACCTCGACCTGCTCGGCACCGACCGCGGGTACCTGGAGGGCAACGCCGGCATCGAGCTGTCCCGCTTCATCGAGTACCCGGCCCTCCAGGCCAAGGTCCGGCCGCTGGTCAAGGGCCTGCTCGACGCCTCCTCGATGACCGGCCCGACCGCCCGGCTGTGGGTCGGCGCCGCCAACGTGGCCGACTTCTACGATCGGGGCCAGTGCTCCTACTACGGCATCTGCGACCTGAAGCAGCGCCTCACCACGGCCGTGCTGCCGATGCGGCAGACCTGCAACCCCACCCTCACCGTCCTGGCCCAGGACCTCACCGCGGCCGAACTCGCCGCCGTCTGCGCCAACCTCAAGGGCGAGGACGCGTACTTCCACAACCTGGTCCGCGACAACGGCCCCATCCCCGGCCAGTACGAGTCCTCCGTGCAGCTCGTGGTGTTCGCCAGCCAGGCCGACTATCAGACCTACGCCGGCGCGATGTACGGCGCCGCCACCAACAACGGCGGCATCACCCTGACCGGCGACCCGACCGACCCGGCCAACCAGCCGGTCTCGATCATGTACCGGCACCCGAACGACAACGGCTTCACCGCCCGGATCTGGAACCTCAACCACGAGTACGCCCACGTCCTGGACGCCCGCTACGACATGAAGGGCGGCTTCAACCAGCAGATCAGCGTCCCCGACCTGTGGTGGATCGAGGGCTTCGCCGAGTACGTCTCCTACACCTACCGCGGCGTCACCGACACCAACGCCGTCGCCCAGGCGCCCAAGCACACCTACGCGTTGAGCACCCTGTTCCAGAGCACGTACCTCAACAGCGACGTCGTCCGCACCTACCACTGGGGCTACCTGGCCAACCGCTACATGATGGAGCGGTTCCCCGGCGTCGTGCAGACGATGCTCCAGTTCTTCCGCACCGGCGACTACGCCCGCGGCTACGCCTACTACAACGGTATCGGCGCCGCCTACGACGCCGACTTCACCAACTGGCTCGGCACCTGCGCCACCGACACCTGCCTGGCCCCGGGCACCCCGAAGGCCGCCTTCGACACCGCGGTGCGGGACCTGAACGTCCAGCTGACCGACCGCTCCACCGAGACCGACGGCAAGGGCAGCATCACCACCCGGGCCTGGAACTTCGGCGACGGCACCACCTCCACGACGGCCTCCCCGACGAAGTCCTACCGCACGCCCGGCACCTACACCGTCACCCTGACCGTCACCGACAGCTACGGCAAGACCGCCACCGCGACCCAGACCGTCACCGTCACCGCCCCGGCCGCGCCCGCCGCCTGTGCCGGCAGCGACGCCCGGAAGATGGACTACAACTGCTTCCGCACCGACCGCGCCGCCGCGGCCGGAAGCCTGGACCAGATGTACATCTACATGCCGGCCGGCACCACCACCCTGACCGTCTCCACCGCCGGCGGCACCGGCACCGCCTACCTCTACTACAACGCCGACAGCTGGGCCTCCAACACCTCCTACACCGCCTCCTCCACCAACAGCGGCACCACCCAGACCATCACCGTCACCAACACCACGGGCGGCTACCGCTACCTCAGCCTCTACGGCAAGACCGCCTTCAGCGGCGTCACCGTCACCACCCGGTACTGACCGACGCGTTGGAACCCGGCGCCCCGGCCCCCGCATGCCACGGCATGCGGGGGCCGGCGCGTTCACCGGACTTCACCCCGGACCCGACTTAGGTCGTCGTCGCCGGTCGCACAGGCAGTCGGATGACTGATGCCTCCTCAGTGCCCCCGCCGCCACAGTGGTGTCGCTCCGCAAGCGAAGCGCCGGAGCACCCCCCTGGGCATGCAGAGATACAGAGGAGATCAGGATGAACCTGCGGCGAATGACGACGAGGCTCGCGGTGGGTGCCGCCACGGTGGCCGGGGTGCTCGCCGCCACGACGACGAGCGCGAGCGCCGACGTCCTCACCACGATCCAGACCGGCGCCGGCAAGTGCCCCGCCAACTGGGTGTGCCTGTGGAGCGACAACAACTTCATCGTGGGGAACCCGAAGGGCGGCCTCGACTACGGGGCCATCGGTGCGAACCAGAACATCCCGGACATCGCGTACATCCAGTTCCTGCCGAACGAGCATCGCTGGAAGGGAATGGTGGACGATGCCTCCTCGGTCGTGAACAACACCGGGAGCAGCATCTGCTTCTACGAGCACAACAACTACGGCGGCCTGGAGTTCAAGATCGGCCCCCACGAGCAGTGGGCCTCGGTCCCGTCGTGGATCAACGACAAGATCAGCTCCTTCAAGTTCTGCTGACCTGTCCCGTCCCCTCCGCCTGATACCCGAACGGAACCGATCGTCATGAAGCTCTCCAGGAACCTGTCCAAGCTCGGCCTGGTCGCCGCCGCCACTGCCGGTCTGATCGTGACCACCGCGACCTCCGCGAGCGCCACCAACGTCTACAACATGGGCCACGGGGCCGGCTCGTGCCCCAGCGGCTACATCTGCCTGTGGTCGGAGGCCAACTTCATCCAGGGCTCGTTCTACAACGACCTCAAGTTCGGTGCCTTCGCGGCAGACCAGAACACCGGCGACATGGGCAAGCTCCAGAAGGTCGCCAGCACCGACAAGGGCATGCAGGACATCACCTCCTCGGTGCTGAACAACACCAGGAGCAACGTCTGCTTCTACGAGCACAACTGGTACGGCGGCCTGGAGTTCAAGATCGGCCCCGGGGAGCACTGGCCCTCCCTCCCGTCGTGGATCAACGACAAGATCAGCTCCTTCAAGTTCTGCTGATCCTTCCCCCTTCCCTTCCCTTCCCTCTCCTCTCCTTGACCCTGAACGGATCGTCATGAAGCTCTCCAAGAACCTGACCAGGCTCGGCCTGGCCGCCGCCACCGCCGTCGGGCTGGTCGTGACCGTGGCGGGATCCGCCAGCGCCAACACGATCCTCGGCGTCGGCCAGGGCGCAGGGGCGTGCCCCGCCAACTACGTCTGCCTGTGGTCCGAGAACGGTTTCGTCGGCAAGATCGGTTCCAACAAGATCGGGGCGATCGCCTCGGACCAGAACATCGGCGACATGGGCAAGCTGCAGAAGAACGACGCCTTCTGGGACGGGATGCAGGACATCACGTCGTCCGTGGTGAACAACACGGGGAGCCACGTCTGCTTCTACGAGCACAACTGGTACGGCGGCGCGGAGTTCAAGATCGGCCCCCACGAGCAGTGGCCCTCGGTCCCGTCGTGGATCAACGACAAGATCAGCTCCTTCAAGTACTGCTGACCTGACCCGACCCGCCACCCGCACGTACCCGAAGCGCAGGCCCGGACCGCACTCCCCGCGGTCCGGGCCTGCGGCGTCTCCGTCCACGCCCACCGTCGCGCGACCGTGCCGGGATACCTATGGCGGCGCCGCCGGCCGGCCGAGTAGGTCATCGACTAGGTCAACGACCCGGCTCCCACATGTGGTCGGATGACCGATGCCTCCCCCCTGCCCTCGCCGCCACAGTGGTGGTGTTGCTCCGCGAGCGAAGCGCCGGAGCGCCCCCAGGAATGCAGAGAGCAGAGGAGATCATTCATGAACCTGCGGAAGACGGCGATGCGGCTCGCGGTGGGTGCCGCCACGGTGGCCGGCGTGCTCGCCGCCACGACGACGAGTGCGAGCGCCGACGTCCTCACCTCGATCCAGACCGGCCCCGGCAAGTGCCCCGCCAACTGGGTGTGCCTGTGGAGCGAGAACAACTTCATCGCGGGGAACCCGAAGGGCGGCGTCGACTACGGGGCCGTGGGCGCGAACCAGAACATCCCGGACATGGCGAACTTCAAGTACGAGAGCACGCTCTGGCGCTGGAAGGGCATGACGGACGAGACCTCCTCGGTCGTGAACAACACCGGGAGCCACATCTGCTTCTACGAGCACAACAACTACGGCGGCGCGGAGTTCAAGATCGGCCCCCGCGAGCAGTGGGCCTCCGTCCCGTCGTGGATCAACGACAGGATCAGCTCCTTCAGGTTCTGCTGACCCCCTTCTCCCTTCACCCTTCCCTCTTCCTCGACCTGAACGGATCGTCATGAAGCTCTCCAGGAACCTGGCCAAGCTCGGCCTGGCCACCGCCGCCGCCGTCGGCCTGCTCGTGACCGGGGCCACCTCCGCGAGCGCCACCAACGTCTACGACATGGGCCACGGGGCCGGCTCGTGCCCCAGCGGCTACGTCTGCCTGTGGTCGGAGGGCAACTTCATCCAGGGCGGGACCGTCAACGGCGCGAAGTTCGGCGCCTTCGCGTCGAACCAGAACACCGGCGACATGGGCAAGCTCCAGGGGAGGGACGGCGGCGGGGACAAGGGCATGCAGGACACCGCCTCCTCGATCGTGAACAACACCGGAAGCCACATCTGCTTCTACGAGCACAACTGGTACGGCGGCGCGGAGTTCAAGATCGGCCCCTGGGAGCAGTGGCCCGGCATCCCGGCGTGGATCAACGACAAGATCAGCTCCTTCAAGTTCTGCTGACCTCCCTTCCTCCCTTCCCCTTTCCTCGACCTGAACGGATCGTCATGAAGCTCTCCAAGAACCTGGCCAGGCTGGGCCTGGCCGCCGCCACCGCCGTCGGGCTGGTCGTGACCGTGGCGGGCTCCGCCAGCGCCAACGTGATCCCCGTCGGGCAGGGCGCCGGAGCCTGCCCCACCAACTACGTCTGCCTGTGGTCCGAGAACGGTTACGTGGGCAACACGGGCCCCACCGGCAAGTTCGCGGCGATCGGCTCGGACCAGAACATCGGCGACCTGGGCAAGCTGGAGCACACCTCCCCCGGGGACAGGGGCATGCAGGACATCACGTCCTCCGTGATCAACAACACGGGGAGCCACATCTGCTTCTACGAGCACAACTGGTACGGCGGCGCGGAGTTCAAGATCGGCCCCTGGGAGCGGTGGCCCTCCGTCCCCTCCTGGATCAACGACAAGATCAGCTCCTTCAAGTACTGCTGACCCGACCTGACCCGACCGGCCACCGCAGCCACCTGAAGCGCAGGCCCGGACCGCACCCCCGCGGTCCGGGCCTGCTGCGTCTCCCTCCGCGCACGCCGTCGCGCGGCCGTGCCGGGATACCCATGCCGGCGCCGCCGCGTGCCGGCAGGGCAGCGAGGTGCTGCGGGTGGACAACGGCCGGGCGGCCGTGGATCAGCTCCGGCCACGCGGCTCAGCGTACCGTCACGGTAGGCTCATGCATCCTTACGGAGGCGACATGCCCCGCACCCCGGCACTCGACCCGCTGCCCACCGCCGACTACGACCCCGCCCGGGTGCCCACCCCGATCGTCCGGTTCGGCCCGGCCCTGAACGACTACCGCGACCAGGACGGCCGACTCGATTCCGGCCGGTACCGGTGTGACGCGGAGGCCGCTCGGGCGGCCTGGCAGCGGGCCGGGATGCGCCCGGACCCGATCGCTATCTCGCCGGCCCGCCTCGGCTCCGCCTGGGGAGCCGCCGTCACCAACTCATCGCAGGAGCAACGAAGTGCACCAGCTCACGTACGGCGACATCAAGGCCGCCACCGACCGCATCGCCGGACGCATCCGTCCCGTCACCCTGTCCCCGGTCGACCCGGGCGCGATCCGCACCGCCCACCGCGACCCGGTGGATGACCGGGAGGTCATCCCGTGCGAGGTGTGGCTGGCCATGGAGTTCATGCAGCACACCGGCTCGTTCAAGGCCCGTGGTGCGCAGAACTTCATCCAGGCCCACCGCGACGCCAACACCCTGCCCGAGGCCGGGGTGACCATCGCCTCGGGCGGCAACGCCGGGCTGGCCTGTGCGTGGGCCGCCCAGCAGCAGGGCGTGCGGGCCACCGTGTTCCTCCCCGAGACGGCACCGCAGGTGAAGGTGGCCAAGCTCCGCGGCTACGACGCCGAGGTCCGTCTGGTCGGCGCGGAGTACGCCGAGGCCCTCGCGGCCTGCGAGGAGTTCGCCGCCGCCACCGGCGCGCTCGCCTCGCACGCCTACGACCACCCGCTGATCGCCGCCGGGGCGGGCACCCTGCTGGAGGAGATCCACCAGCAGATCCCCGGCCTGGACACCGTCGTGGTCGCCGTCGGAGGCGGCGGCCTGTTCGCCGGTGTCGCGACGGCCGCCCAGTACCACGGCATCCGCACCGTGGCGGTCGAGCCGGAGAACTGCCGCGCGCTGAACGCCGCGATCGAGGCCGGCCGCCTGGTCGACGTCCCGGTCGACTCGATCGCCGCCGACTCCCTCGGCGCCCGCCGCACCTCCGCCACGGCCCTGCATGCCGCCCGGCAGGACGGCGTCCACTCCGTCCTCGTCCCGGACACGGGGATCGTCCGTGCCCGCCAGGCACTGTGGGACCACCGGCGGATCGCGGTAGAGCACGGTGCGGCCACCGCCCTGGCAGGCCTGCTCGCCACCGACCGGCACACGGCCGACCGGGACCTGCCGACCCGGCCCGCCACGGCGAGCCGCAGCTACCGGCCCGCCAGCGGCGAGAAGGTGTGCGTGGTGCTCTGCGGCGCGAACACCGACGCCGCCACGCTCATGCAGCCCTGAGCACAGACCGGCGGCCCGAAGGGGGCAGCTGGGGCGAAGACCGCCCGGCTGCCCCCTTCGCCATGCCCGCCCGAGGCTCCCGGCAGCCGTTACGGGCGACGTCGCCGACCGGCGACCAGGTCAACGACTCGGTTCCCACATGTGGTCGGATGACGCGGAGTTCAAGATCGGCCCCCACGAGCAGTGGGCCTCCGTACCGTCGTGGATCGACGACAGGATCAGCTCCTTCAAGTACTGCTGACCGCCGGCTCGCCGCAGGCTGTCCGGTTACCGCCGTCCGCGCCCGGCCGGCCGGCGCGCGGGTGAACCGACAGGCCCGGACCGCACGTTGTGGCGGTCCGGGCCTGTGGCTGAACTCGGCGAGGCGTCACGAGCCGGCGGTGGCGGCCTCCAGGGTCGTCGCCATCACCGGGCTGGTGAAGGTGTTCGTGGCGTCGCCCGTGGCGGGGTGGTAGGAGCCCCACTTGAGGTAGTTGCGGTCGCCGTCCCAGGTGGTGCCCTTGAAGGTGCCGGAGCCGGTGGTGAAGGTCTGCTTCACACCGTCGAACCAGAAGTCGATGGTGCCGTCCGTGCGGCCCAGGTGGATCTTCAGCGCGTACGAGTGCCAGGTGTTGTTGGCCGTCTGCGCGGTCCACAGCGAGTGCGCCACGTGGGCGGTGTCCCACTCCTGGAGACGGACGCGGCCGTTGACGATGTCGATCTCGATCGGGTGGTTGGCCGTGTCGGTGCTCGGCGAGCACTTCAGCTGGAAGACGTACCGGCTCTCGGTGTCCTTGATGTCCACCTTGGACGACCAGCCCAGGTAGAAGGTGTCGCCCTCCTTCAGATCGGGGCTGAGCGTCTCGCAGCGCTCCTCCCCGGCGGCCTGGAAGGCCCGCCACACGTTGCCCTTGGTCGCGTCCTTGACGACGCCGAAGTTTCCGGCCGCGCACTGGACGGCCTTGAACGAGGACGGGCCGGTGCTGGTGCTCGGCGTCCACAGGACCTGGCCGGCCGCGCTGGAGGGCGTCACCCCGGCGCAGGTGATCGCGAGGGTGCCGAGGGCGACGGCCGCGGTGGCGGCCTTGCGGCGGTGGTTCAGGCGGTGGTTCAGGCGGTGGTTCAGAAGGGACACGTCTCTCCAAGGTGGATGAGTGGCCGGTGCGGACGGGCAGTGATTCGACCACCGGGCCGGGCCGTCCGGCCAGACGAAACGGCCGGCGGAAGGTCCTTTTCGGACACTTCCGCCGGCCGTCGCGCCGTGCTCCCTGCTCCCGGTTACGCGCCCGCGCCGGGTCGCGTCTGCTCGTCGTACGAGGAGGTGCCCTCGTCCAGCAGCGGCTCCTGCGTCTTGAGGTGCGCCGGGGCCAGTGCCCGCAGCACGTGGTAGCCGGTGATGACGACCAGCGTGCCGAGCGCGATGCCGCTGAGGCTGAAGGTGTCGGTGAACTTCAGCGTCACGTTGCCGATGCCGATGATGATGCCCGCCGCGGCCGGCACCAGGTTCAGCGGGTTGCGTAGGTCCACCTGGGCCCTGGTCCAGATCTGCGCGCCGAGCAGGCCGATCATGCCGTACAGGATGACGGTGATGCCGCCGAGCACCCCGCCCGGGATCGCGGCCACGATGGCGCCGAACTTCGGGCACAGGCCGAACAGCAGCGCGAAGCCGGCCGCGCACCAGTAGGCGGCGGTGGAGTAGACCCGGGTGGCGGCCATGACGCCGATGTTCTCCGAGTACGTGGTGTTCGGCGGGCCGCCGACCGCGGTGGAGAGCATGGAGCCGATGCCGTCCGCGGAGATCGCGGTGCCCAGCTTGTCGTCCAGGTTCGTGCCGGTCATCTCGCCGACCGCCTTGACGTGCCCGGCGTTCTCCGCGACCAGCGCGATCACCACGGGCAGCGCCACCAGGATCGCCGACCACTGGAAGGACGGGCCGTGGAAGGTCGGCAGGCCGATCCAGTCCGCCTTGCCGACGCCCGACAGGTCCAGACGCCAGTGGTCGGTCATCTGCCCGGCGCCGTTCACCGAGTGGATCTTCCCGAAGACCTGGTCGAACAGCCAGGAGATCCCGTAGCCGAACAGCAGCCCCAGGAAGATCGCCACCCGCGACCAGAAACCGCGCAGGCACACCACGGCCAGACCGGTGAACAGCATCACCAGCAGCGCCGTCCACTGGTCCTGCGGCCAGTACACCGAGGCGGTCACCGGGGCGAGGTTGAAGCCGATCAGCATGACCACCGCGCCGGTGACGATCGGCGGCATCGCGGCATGGATGATGCGCGCCCCGAACTTCTGGACCGCCACACCCACCAGGAACAGCGCCACGCCCACCACGAACACCGCGCCGGTCACCGTCGCGCTGGTGCCGCCCTGCGCCCGGATCACCGCGGCCACGCCCACGAAGGACAGCGAGCAGCCCAGGTAGCTGGGCACCCGGCCCTTGGTGGCCAGCAGGAAGATCACGGTCGCCACGCCGGACATCATGATCGCGAGGTTCGGGTCGAGCCCCATCAGCACGGGCGCCACGAAGCTCGCCCCGAACATCGCCACCACGTGCTGGGCGCCGAGCCCTACCGTGCGGGGCCAGGAGAGCCGTTCGTCGGGACGGACCACCGCCCCCGGTGCGGGCGTGCGCCCGTCACCGTGCAGCTTCCAGCGCACGCCGAGATCCATGGTGAGGTTTCGCTTTCTCTGTACTTCCGGGGAACTGTCCGCACCATTGTCGTGGCCGCCGGGTGTCCCGGCGATCACACGCACCCGCGTGAGCTGCGGAGACGTGTGGGTGAGGCCTGACGGGCCCGGTGCTCCGGGGGATCTTACGGCCACCGACCGCGCGCCACGGATCCGGCCGGGGGCGTACGGGGTGTCACCCCTGCGGGTCCACCGCCGCCCGTTCCCACTCGCTGCTGCCCGGCGGGTACTTGTAGGCCGGCCGCCCGACACCCGCGCTGGTGCGGAACGGCGCGCTGCCCGCGCCGACGCGCAGCGTGCCCCGGCGCCCGCCACTGGACCAGTCCAGGGTCAGCTCCCAGCGCACGTCGTGCGCCCGGGTGTGCGCCGTGACGTAGAAGACCTCCGGGTCGGACTCGCTGACCTTGCGCGGGAAGGAACGCTGCCCGCCCCGGGCGGTGACCGTCGGGCTGCCGCTGTCCAGGTCGACGTCGAAGGACGCGCTCTCCACGTCGCCGCCGCAGCCGTCCCCCATCGCGTAGTCGTTCCAGGCGAGCGGCGCCCCCTTGGTGACGACCCGTACGTGCAGCGCCTCCAGGACCACCGTGTCCTTCCCCGTGCCCTGGACGGTCAGCGCGACCCGCTGCTCCCCGGAGGCGACCGCGCCGTACGCCGCCGCCCAGCGCGGCGCGTCCGGCTCGTTCGCGGGCGGGCCGACCTGCTGGGGCGGGCTGTTGACGAGGAAGTGCTGGTAGCAGGGGTTGTCGTAGACGTAGGGGCGGGTCGCGACCCTCAGCGGGTCGGCGGTGGCGGTGGCGGTGGCGGTGGCGGTGGGCGTGGGGGAGGGGGAGGCGCCGGTGCCCGCCGGGGTGTCGGCGGCACCGGGGGCGCTCGGGGCGGGGGAAGCAGGGGAGGCGGGGGGCTCGCCGCTCCCGGCGCTCGGGGGAGGGGCAGGGGTTTCCGCCGTGGAGGGCCCGGCGGTCTCCGGCTGCGCGGTGCCGGTGGTGGCGCCGACGGTGTCCGCCGCCGTGGCGGCGGCCGCGGCCGGCCGCTGGTCGCCGGCCCCGTTCCCGCCGCCGTCCCCGTCGCCGCCGAAGGGCGCCAGGCTGAGCGCCACCGCCCCCAGCACGGCCGCCGTCGCCACGGCGGCCACCAGCGCCCCGCGCCGGCCCCGCCTCGGCGCCGGCTCCTCGGGCGGCGTCACGTCGACGGCCGCCGGCTCCTCCTGCGCGACCGGTAGCGCGTCCGGTACGGGCACAGGCGCGGGCACGGCCACCGCACCCGCCTCCGGCCGGCCCGCCCGGCGGGTGCCGTCCGCCAGGATCCAGCGCCGGTGCAGCTCCGTCAGCTCCTGCGGCGTCGCCCGGCACGCCCGCGCCAGGCGGTCCAGCGGCGCGAACTCGGTGGGCACCACGGTGCCGATGCAGTAGCGGTGCAGCGTCGAGGTGCTCAGGTGCAGGCGCTTGGCCAGCGCCCCGTAACTGAGCCCCGAACGCTCCTTCAGCTCCCCCAGCAGTGCCGCGAGATCCTCCGCCGCCGAGCTCCCCGTCGTCTGCGACTGTTCCATCGCACTTCCCTCCCCACGTCTCATCCACGCGTTCCAGGGCTCCGGCATTCCCCCAGCTCAGAGCCCGTCCCAGTGTCCCACCGTCCCTGATCGGCCGTAGACCGTAGCGCCCGGGACGGGTCACCGCGCAAGCTCCGGTCATCCAAGCAGCAGACCGACCCGAGCACCGAAGGGGACACGGCACATGTCCGGCATCCGCACCTCCCGCACCCGTTTCCTGACCGCCGCCGCGGGAGTCGCGATCGCCGCGCTCTCGCTGAGCGCCTGCAACGACGACGCGGCGGACGCGGGCGGCAAGGGGGCCGCCGCGAACTCCCCGGCACCCGCCGCGACCGCACCCACCGCGACCGCCCCGGCCGCCTCCACTGCCGCTCCCGCCGCACCCGCCCCCGCCCAGACCGGCGCCCCCGCCGCGACCGGCGCCCCCGCCAAGCCCTCCGCGAAGGCCCCCACCGCGGCCCCAAAGCCCCCGGCCGCCGCGGACAGCAAGGCCGTCACCTGCGAGGGTTCCGTCACCAGGACCGTCGCGGCTCCGCTGACCCGCCCGGTCAACCACCTTCTGCTGACCGTCACCAACACCGGCAGCGCCCCCTGCCACCTCTACGGCTACCCGGCGGTGCGCTTCGGCGAGGCCCAGTCGGTGCCGCCGGTCATCGAGGACTCCAAGCCGCAGGCCGTCGTCACGCTCAAGCCGGGCGAGTCCGGCTACGCCTCGGTGAACCTGTCCGCCGCCGACGGCAGCGGCGGCCATGGCCACACCGAGACCACCCTGGCCGTCTACTTCTCCGGCCCCTCCGGCAACGAGAGCGTCGGCGCCGGAAGCAACCCCGCGCTGCCCGCCAAGGGTTTCTACATCGACGACTCGCTCAAGGTCACCTACTGGCAGCAGTCCATGGACGACGCCGTCACCTGGTAGTTCCCGGACGCGGGGGGGGGCCGCCCCGGGCCCCCCCCCCCCGGGGGCGGGGGGGGGCGCACCCCCCGCCCCCCCCCCCCGGGCCCCCAAATATTTTTTATATAAAAAAAATTGTTGTTGGGGGTGTTGAGTGGGCATGGG
>NZ_JBICZE010000020.1:0-168106 GCF_043201735.1 Kitasatospora sp. NPDC048286 | reverse complement strand
CTAAACAACCCCCGGGGGCCCCCCACCGGTTTTCTCCCCCCCCCACCCCACCCGGCTCCCCCCCCGCCCCCCCCCCCGGGCCCCCCCCCCCCCCGGGGGGGCCCGGGCGGGGGGGGGCCCCGCCCCGGCCCCCCCCGCCCGTGGAGCAGGGGAGACAACGCTCCGCGATCGACAGATCGCCTGCCGTCATATGATTGTCATATACATCTAAGGAGTGGTGCGTGGAGTTCCGACTGCTGGGCTCGGTGGCCGTGGTGGCCGAGGACGGCCGGGAGCTTCCGGCCGGATCGGCCAAACGCCGCAGCCTGCTGGCCATGCTGCTGCTGAACCCCGGAGCACCGGTCACCGTCGAACGGCTCACCGAGGCCCTCTGGGCGGACGAGGCGCCGCCCCGGCACTCGCGCACCGTCATCCACAACCACGTCTCCGGGCTGCGTGCCCTGCTCACCGCCCACGACGCCCCCGCCGCCGGCATCGAACTCGTCACCGACAACGGCGCCTACCTGCTACGGACACCCGACCACGCGGTGGACACCGTACGGTTCGAACAGCTGGTGGCCCGCGCCCGCACCCTGGACGACGCCGCCCTCGCCGCCGCCGCCCTGCGCGAGGCACTCGCCCTGTGGCGGGGCCCCGCCCTCACCGGCACCACCCCCGGCCTGCCACTGCAGGCCGCCGCCCAGGCCCTGGAGGACCTGCGGCTGACCGCCGTCGAGGAACTCGCCCGCGCCCACGGCCGGCTCGGCGACCACGGCGCCGCCGCGCACCTGCTGCGCACCGAGGCCACCGCCAACCCGCTGCGCGAACCGCTGGTCGCCGAACTCATGCACGCGCTCGGCCGCGCGGGGCGCCGCTCGGAGGCCCAGGACTGGTTCCACCGCACCCGCCGCGCCCTGGCCGAGGAACTCGGCATGGACCCCGGGCCCGCACTCACCGACGCCTACGACCGGCTGCTGCGCACCGATGCCCCGCCGAGCCCGCCCGTACCGGCCCCCGCCGTCGGCGGCCCGGCCCCCGAAGCCGCCCCCGCCCCCGTCGCCGTCCAGGTCCCGGTCCCCGTCCTCATCCCCGTGCCCGAGCCCACGCCCGCCCCGGCGCCCTGGCCCTTCCCCCGCCGCCCGCGCGGCTTCGCCGGCCGGGAGGACGAACTGGCCGCCGTCGACCGGGCCACCGCCGCCCCCGGCGCCGTCGCCGTGCTCACCGGCGGCGCCGGCGTCGGCAAGACCGCCCTCGCCCTGTCCTGGGCGCACCACCGCCACCGGGACTTCCCCGACGGCCGGCTCTTCGTCGACCTGTGCGGCCACAGCACGCTGCCGGAACGCGACACCGCCGCCGTGCTGCGCGAACTGCTGCTCGTCCTCGGCCTGCCCGCCGAGCGGATGCCCGCCACCCCCGAGGCGATGGCCGCCCGCTACCGGGAGCTGACGGCCACCCGCCGGATGCTCATCGTCCTGGACAACGCCCGCCGCTCCGAGCAGGTCCGCCCGCTGCTGCCCGACGGCGACGACTGCGTCACCCTGGTCACCAGCCGCGACCGGCTCGGTGGCCTGGTCGCCTCCGACGCCGCCCGCCCGGTGCCGCTGGCCGAACTGTCCTCCCCGCAGGCCGTCTCCCTGCTCGCCGCCACCCTCGGCCCCGACCCGGTCGCCGCGGAACCCGAGGCCGCCGCCCGGCTGGCCGGCCTGTGCGACGGCCTGCCGCTGGCCCTGCGGCTGGCCGCCGCCCGCCTCGCCACCGGCCCGGCCCGCACACTCGCCGCCCTGGCCGACGAACTCGCCGACGAGCAGGACCGCCTGGACCTCCTGGACGTCGAGGACACCAGCGTCGCCGCCGCCCTCGCCCTGACCGTCCAGCACCTGGGCGACCCCGCCCGCCGGACGTTCCGCCGCCTGGGCGCCCACACCGGCACCACCCTCGACAGCCGCACGGCCGCCGCCCTGGCCGGCTGCCGCCCCGAGGAGGCCGCCGACGCCCTGGCCCAACTGGCCACCGCCCACCTGATCGTCCAGATCGGCCGGGACGCCTACACCCTGCACGACCTCGTCCGCCTCTACGCCCGCAGCCTGCCCGGCGACACCGACGCCCAGGTGCTGCCCCGCCTGCTCGACCACCTGCTCAACACCCTGCTCACCGCCTGCGCCGCCGCCGAACCCGGCAGCGAGCCGTGCTGCACCCTGCCGCCCGGCACCCGCCGCCCCGCCGAGGTCCGCCCCTTCCCCGACCGGGCGAGCGCGCTCGCCTGGTACGCCGCCGAACGCGACACCCTGCGCGGGGCGGTCGAGGCGGCGGTCGCCGCCGGACTGCACGACCGGGCCTGGCGCCTGGTGCTGCTCCAGTGGCCGCTGATCGTCTGGCAGGTCCGGGACGGCTGGGTGCCGTTGCTCGAACACGGCCTGGCCGCCGCCGAGGCCGACCGCGACCCCGGCGCCCAGTCCCGCGCCCGGGCCCTGCTGGGCTGGGTGCTGCTGGAGGAGGGCCGCCCCGGGGAGGCCCTCGTCCACCTGGAACGCGCCCCCGACCTCGCCGACCGGGCCGGCGACGGCACCGCCAGGGCCGTCGCCCTGGTCAACCTCGCCATCGCCCTCGCCCGCCACGGCGACCGGGCCGGCCGGGCCCGGGTGGGCGGCCTGCTGCTGAAGGCCCTGTCCCTGGCCGAACGGGCCGACCGCGCCGACCTGGTGGCCCTCGCCCGCCAGCACCTCGCCCACGAGTGCCTGGCCGGCGGGGCCGCCGAGGAGGCCGCCCACCACGCCGCCCGCGGCCTGGCCGTCGCCGAACCGCCCTTCCCGGTCACCCGCCGGGTGGTCCTGCAGACCCTCTACGGCCGCGCCCTGGCCGCCACCGGCCGCCCGGAACAGGCCGCCCTCCACCTCGGCGCCGCGCTGCGCGAGGCCCGCGCCCACCAGTACGGGGAGGGCGAGGCGCAGGCCGAGGCGGCCCTGCGCGCCCTGCCGACCGGCACCGCCGCCGCGGCCACCCCGGCCACGGTGGCCGCCGCCGTCGGCGCGCAGCACTGACGGGCCGACCCGCAGGGAAGGATGGACACATCGGGCCGAGCCCGGGCAGTGGGCGAAGCCGGCACACCACCCGCCCGAGGGGGCCGCGCGATGACCAAGCCGCAGGAGCCGAACGGCCGGTCCGAAACGCTGGAACTGTACCTGCTCGCCGTGGAGATGGCCGACCGGATCTCCGCCCGCCGGGGCAGCGCCAACACCTTCTTCCTGTCCGTGCAGACCGCGCTGGTCACCCTGATCGGCTTCGGCATACCGAAGCTGTCGGAGTCCCCGTGGTGGGTGGCGACGGCCGTCGCACTGGCCGGCATCACCCTCTCCGGCGCCTGGTGGATGCAGCTGCGCAGCTACCGGGACCTCAACGGTGCCAAGTTCCGGGTCATCAACAGCCTGGAGGAGAAGCTGCCCGCGCGGATCTACACCGAGGAGTGGGACGTCCTTCGGAACAGCGCCGCGACCGGCCGCCGCCACCGGCACTACACCGAACTCGGCACCACCGAACGGCTCGTGCCCGTGATATTCGCCCTGGCCCACCTGATCCTGCTCACCGGCACGCTCGCCACCGGCACACTGGCCGTATGAGCCACCTCGACCCCATCGCCGACCTGATCCGCTCCTGCCTGCCCACCGAGGCCAGACCTCCCGCGGGCTCCGACGACCTCTTCCGCATCTACGCCGTGCTGCTCCAGGCCAAGGGCGAGCAGGTCACCGACGAGGACGTCCACAACGCCTGGACGGCCTGGACCCAGACCACCGACGACACCCACCGGGCCCTGGTGCCCTTCGACGACCTCGACGCCCCCACCCGCGCCCTCGACGCCCCGTACACCCTCGCCATCCGCACCGCCGCCCGCCGGCTCCACCACCCCACCGCCCCTTAGGAGTCGGGGCCTCTTCGTGGCGGTGTCTCCCCCTCGACCCGGCCGCGGCCCGGATACGCCCGGCCCGGGATTCACCAAACCTCCACGCGCCGCCACTGCATCGATCGGCCGAGGCGGGGTATCCGGGGCGTTCGACCGTGCCGACACGAGGAAGGACTCCGATGGTCACGACCACTGGTGAACTGACCGCCTCCGCCGCTTCGCCGACGAAGGACCCCTCCCGCACGGCCGCCCCCGCCGCGCCCGCGCCGGCGCTGCGCGACCTGCTGCCACCCGAGCTCGCCGCCGCCGAGGACCCGCGGGAGGTCCCGCCGGCCGACGCCCGCGAACTCACCCGGGTGCTGCTGCGCCGCCTCGCCGTCCTGGAGGAGGGCACCCGGGAGTACTCGTACGTGCGGTCCACCCTGGTGGAGATGAACCTGTCCCTGGTCCGGTTCGCGGTCCGCCGCTTCAACGCGCACCGCGAGCCGCAGGAGGACCTGCTGCAGGTCGGCGCCGTCGGCCTGATCAAGGCCATCGACCGCTTCGACGCCGAACTCGGCGTCGAGTTCACCACCTTCGCCCTGCCCACCGTGCTCGGCGAGATCCGCCGGCACTTCCGCGACACCACCTGGGCCGTCCACGTGCCCCGCCGCCTCCAGGAGCTGCGGATCGTCCTGGCCAAGGCCCATGAGCACCTGGCGCAGGAGCTGGACCGGGCCCCCACGGTGGCCGAACTCGCCGCCCACCTCCAACTCGCCGAGGACGAGGTGATCGAGGGCCTCACCGCCGCGAACGGGCACACCGCCGGCTCCCTGGACACCGGCACCGAGGACGACGACCGCCCCGGCAGCCTGGCCGAGCGCATCGGCGAGGAGGACCCGGACCTCTCCCGGGTCGAGGACCTCGTCGCGCTCAAGCCGCTGGTCGGCGCCCTGTCGGAACGCGAGCGGCTGATCCTGTCGATGCGCTTCTGCGAGGACCTGACCCAGTCGCAGATCGGCGCCCGCCTGGGGCTGTCCCAGATGCACGTCTCCCGCCTCCTCGCCCGCACCCTGCGGCGCCTGCGCGAAGGGCTGGAGGAGGACTGAGCCGGCGCACCGACCCCCCGCTTGGCCGCGGGACGCCGCCTACGTAAGGTCGGAGGGCACGGACATGGAGGGGACGACGATGATGCCATCCGACGACGACCGGCGGGACCACGCGCCGGCGGCCTCCCCGTACCGTGCCGAACTGGCGGTACGCACCCGCCCCGTGGCCTCCGGCGCGGTGGTCTGCGTCCTGGCCGGCGACCTCGACATCGAGACGCTCGCCCCCGCCGCCGACACCCTCACCGCCCTGGTCGCGCAGCGGCCCGGCGCCGTGGTGATCGATCTCGCCGAGGTCGGCTTCTGCGACTCCTCCGGCCTGAACCTCCTGCTCAAGACCCGCCTCGCGGCGGGGGAGGAGGGCGTGGACCTGCACCTGGCCGCGGTGCCGCCCACCGTCATGCGGGTCCTCGAACTGACCGGCACCCGCGCGGTGTTCTCCATCCACGCCTCGGCCGAGGAGGCCCTGGCGGCCTGAGCCGGTCCACGTTTCGCGGGACGCGGCGTCCCGGCGTGCCGCGCCGCGGTGGCCGCGCGCCCGGCGCCGGCGCAGGCATAATCCCGAAAGCGCCGGGAAACCGACCATGCGAACCGCCGTCGATCCGAAAGGGCGCCCTCACATGACGATGAGCCGGGGAACCCTGGACGGCGAAGCGCACCGGTCCGGCCCGGCGCTGCCGCCCGGCGGCCAGCGCAGACGGCTGCCCCTGGCCGGGCTCCCCAAGCCCGTCGCCCGGGCCCGCGCCTTCACCGCCGAGGCCGTCGGCGACTGGTACGCCCCCACCGGTGCGCCCGGCGCCCACGAGGGCGTCGGCGCGGACGTCGTGCTGCTGGTCGCCGAGCTGGTGGCCAACGCCATGCTGCACGGTGGCGGCCCGCTGGAGCTGGTCCTGGACGCCACCGGGCAGCGCCTGCGGGTGGAGGTCAGCGACCGCAGCCCGGCCATGCCCGCGCTGCGCCTGCCGCACGAGCCGGCCCTGCCCGGCGGCCACGGCCTGTTCATCGTGGAACGCACCGCCGACCGCTGGGGCGCCGAGCCGCACGGCCAGGGCAAGGCGATCTGGGCCGAGTTCGACGCCCACCGGCTGGCCCGCGGCTGAAACCGCGCTCGCCCCTCAGGCGGGCCGGCCGCCGCCGTCCTTCCCGCCGTCCCCGCCCTTCCCGTCCTCCCCGCCGTCCCCCTCCGGCTCCTCGCGCTCCTCCGGCTCCTCGGGCGGTGACGGCTCGTCGTGGAAGAACACGTCGACCCGCTGCTCGGGCCGGCGCTCCTCCTGCCGGGCGACCGAGGACAGCACCGCCACGTCGGCCTCCGTCAGCGGCGGCTGCAGCAGGCTGCGCGGCCACAGCCGCCGCACCAGCACCACGTTGACCTCGGCCGCGTACACGGTGACCTGCGCGGCCAGGTAGAGCCAGAACAGCAGCCCGATCACCGTCGCGAAGAACCCGTAGACCTGGCTCGCGTGCCGCAGCTCGTGGGCGACCAGCAGCGAGCCGGTCGCCTGCAGGACGGTGAACAGCGGTCCGGCGAGCGCGCAGCCCGGCCACAGCGACCGCAGCGGCACCTCGTGCGGGGTGAGCACCCGGAAGCAGGCCAGGCACAGCGCGGCGTTCACCAGCGCCGAGACGACCAGCCCCCCGACCCGGGCGGCCGGCCCGGCCAGCGTGCCGCCGACCAGCGAGGCGGCGGCCGTGCCCAGCACCAGCCCGCTGCCCAGGACCGCGAACAGCAGCACGCTGCGCGCCAGCCGCGGCCAGTAGCCGGGCCGCTTCACCCCCGGCACGTTCCAGACCTCGGCCATGGCGTGCTGCAGCACCTGCGCGATGCCCAGCGCGCCGTACAGCAGCCCGAGCACGCCGATCAGCACCGCCAGGCCGCTGCCCTGCAGCGAGTGGACGTTGCGGCGCAGCTGGTCGCCGATGATCGGGAAGTCGGCGAGCGCGGAGTCCAGCACCGCGCGCTGCGCCCCGGGGTGGCCGTGCAGGACGAAGCCGAGGGCGGTGCTGAGCAGGAGCAGCAGCGGGATCAGGGCGACGAAGCCGTAGTAGGTGATCAGGGCGGACAGCAGCCCGCCCCGGTCGTCCCCGTACTTGCGCACGACGCCGATCACCAGGCCGGGGGCCCGGTGGCGCTGCTGGAAGCGGTCCACGGCCCGCAGGCCCCGCTCGATGGGGTTCACGCCGCGCGTCTGCCCGTGTCCGCGCGGCCCGACACCCCGGCTGCGGCACACGGGTGACGGGGGAGTGCGCGGGGCGCCGGGACGGGCCGTGCCGGGCCGCCCGGTGGGGCTCCTGACGGCCGGTCCGGGCTGGTTGACGGATCAACTGATTGATCAACTGTCGTCAAGTTGTCTGTACAGCTCGGAGTCGATTGCCGGTCATCGACCCGTCATCGGACACCACGGCTGCGTCCACCTCGGTCTCGTACACATAACGGGTCCGGTCCGAACCGCGCGGCCGGCCCCCGTACCGGAGCCCCCGTTCCGAAGACCCGCGGTCCGTCAGCAAGGAGCCCCACCCCCATGAGTCCGAAGCCCGAACTGTCGCGCCGCAGCATCCTCGGCGGCGCGGCGGCGGCCGCGGTGCTGTCCGCCCTCCCGATCAGCGTCCAGCAGGCGCTCGCCGCACCGGCCCGGCCCGGACGGCTGGCGGACATCCAGCACGTCGTGGTGTTCATGCAGGAGAACCGCGCCTTCGACCACTACTTCGGCACCCTCGCGGGCGTCCGCGGCTTCGGCGACCGCACCGCCGTGCGCGGCGTCGACGGCCGCTCGGTGTTCCACCAGCCCGACCCCGGCCGCAAGGAGGGCTACCTGCTGCCCTTCGCGATGAACGCCGCCCACACCAACGCCTACCAGCAGGGCGCCCCGTCCTTCGGCTACGGCGACTCCATGAACGCCTGGAACGACGGCCGCGCCGACGGCTCCGTCACCCGCCGCTCCTCCGGCTGGCTCGGCCAGGGCTACTACGAGTCCGCCGACATGCCCTTCTACCACGCCCTCGCCTCGGTGTTCACGGTCTGCGACGCCTACTACGCCTCCGTGCAGTGCAACACCAACACCAACCGCGACCACCTGATGACCGGCACCAGCGGCGGCACCGTCCGCGACACCCCGGTGACCGACAACACCGAGATTCCCGGCGGGTACGAGTGGACCACCTACGCCGAGCGCCTGGAACAGGCCGGCGTCAGCTGGAAGACCTACCAGGCCATCGACAACTTCGACGACAACGCCCTCGCCTGGTTCGCCCCCTTCGTCAAGGCCAAGCCCGGTGAGCCGCTCTACGAGCGCGGCATGCGCGCCGTCGGCGACCCCGCCAAGAAGAACGACCCGTTCGCCATGGGCGACGCCCTCGTCGAGGCCTTCACCGCCGACGTCCAGGCCGACCGCCTCCCGCAGGTCTCCTGGATCGTCGCCCCCGCCGCCCTGTCCGAGCACGCCAACTACGCCCCGCCGAACGGCGAGCACCTCACCTCCCGGCTCCTGTCCGCGCTCGCCGCCAAGCCCGAGGTGTTCCAGAAGACCGTCTTCATCCTCAACTACGACGAGCACGGCGGCTTCTTCGACCACCAGCTGCCGCCCGTCCCGCCGCTGGCCGACGGCCGCGGCAAGTCCAACGTCCCCGTCGACGGCGAGGTCGTCGTCCGCGTCTCCAAGGGCTCCTCCACCTACCACCGGGTCGTCGGCCAGGACGGCAGGTACCGGGTCAAGGCCGCCGACGGCACCCTCACCTGGTCCGACACCCTCCCCGCCGGCGAGACCCTCGTCTCCGGCCCCTACCCGATGGGCCTGGGCGTGCGCGTGCCCATGGTCGTCGTCTCACCCTGGACCCGCGGCGGCGTCGTCGACTCCACCGTCTACGACCACACCTCCGTGCTGCGCTTCCTCGAACAGCGCTTCGGCGTCCAGGAACCCAACATCAGCGCCTGGCGGCGCGCCGTCTGCGGCGACCTCACCGACATCTTCGACTTCTCCGGCCGCAACCCCGCCTGGCCGCAACTGCCCGACACCAGCGGCAACCGCCAGAAGGTCACCGACACCGGCAAACTCCCCGCCCCCACCGTGCCCAGCCCGCAGACCTTCCCCCGCCAGGAACGCGGCACCCGCTCCTCCCGCCCCGCCCCCTACAACCTGCTCGTCAAGCCCCGCCTCAAGGGTGACGAACTGACCCTCGACTTCGTCAACCAGGGCCGCCAGGGCGCCGTCTTCGCCGTCTACCCCGCCCCCGGCGAAGCCCCCAAGCACTACACCGTCGCCGCCAGGAGCCGGCTGTCCGACGTCTGGAAGGTCGGCCCCGCCGGCTACGACCTGCGCGTCCACGGCCCCAACGGCGCCCTGTGGCACCTGCGCGGCGACACCGCCTCCGCCTACGAGATCTCCCTGTCCGAGGAGAGCGACGGCAAGGTGCTCGAAGTCGACGTCATCAACCGCTCGCGCACCGCCCAGACCTTCCTCGTCGGCGACCTCGCCTACGGCGACGGCCTGCGCGAGGTCCGCGTCGCGGCCGGCGACGACCGCACCGTCAACCTCAAGGTCGGCCCCGAAGGCTGGTACGACGTCGCCGTCGGCGTCCAGGGCGACCTCGGCTTCCGCCGCCGCATCGCCGGCCGCTTCCCCTGGGACGACCGCACCGTCACCGACCCCGCCCTCGGCCTGACCGACCCGCTCACCGTCGACCTCGCCCTCGGCGCCGCCTCCACCACCATCGACGAACCCGTCCTGCTGCCCGGACGCCCCGCCACGATCACCGCCACCCTCACCGCCACCCTCACCGCCACCACCGCCCTCACCCGCCTGGAAGCCCAGCCGCTGCTCCCGCCCGGCTGGAGCGCCACCCCCGTCACCGCCGCACCCGACAAGCTCGCCGCCGGCGCCACCGCCACCGCCGTCTGGCAGGTCACCCCGCCCGCCCAGCTGCCCGCCACCGCCACCCACCGCCTGCTGGTCACCGCCCGCGCCCAGGCCGACGGCCGCCACGCCGTCGCCGACGGCGAACTCGCCGCCCGCCCCGCCCCGGTGATGACCGGCCACCTCCTCGACGAGGACTTCGAATCCCTCGCCGACACCCTCAAGCCCGAATCCGGCCTGCTCGGCTGGACCGCCCAGGCCCCCAAGGGCTGGACGGTCGTCAACGCCCCCGCCATGCCCCAGGGCACCGCCCGCCTCCAGGGCTGGACCTTCCACACCAAGCGCGAATGGGCCGCCCTCGGCGCCCAGGACCGCGGCAACTTCACCCGCGCCCTCGGCGTCGTCGCCGTCGCCGACCCCGACGACTGGGACGACACCGGCTCCCCCTCCCGCAAGGGCGTCTTCGACTCCACCCTCGCCTCGCCCGCCGTCACCATCCCGGCCGGCACCGACACCCTCCACCTCGCCTTCGACTCCCACTACCGCCAGGAAGCCCCGCAGAAGGCCTCCGTCACCGCCGTCTTCGACAACGGCACCGAGACCCGCCTGCTCGCCTACAGCTCCGATGCCACCGGCAACGACAACGCCGGCAAGGACGCCCAGAACACCCGCATCACCCGCAGCTTCGCCGTCCCCGCCGGAGCCCGCACCGTCACCCTCAAGTTCCGCATGTACGACGCCGGCAACAACTGGTACTGGGCCGTCGACCACATCCGCCTCGACACCCGCCCCATCACCGGCTGACACCCCCAGCCCCGTCCGGGCCCGTCCGAGCCTCCGCGCCCGGGCGGGCCCGGCCCCCTCCCGCAGCAGGTACAACTACTGCCACGACCACCAGGGGAGGACACCGAAGATGACCGACACGACGACACCCGCCGGCCGGACCACCCGACTCCACGACCACTACCCCAGCCTCGACGAACTCACCGCCACCGCCCACCGGTTGGCCGCCCAGCAGCCCGACCTGTGCCGGGTGCGCACCGTCGGCACCTCCCGCGCCGGACGCCCCCTCACCCTCCTCACCGTCGGCCGCGACGCCCCCCACAACCTCCTCGTCGTCGCCGGCGCCCACGCCGACGAGTTCGCCTCCCGCGCCGCCGTCACCGACCTCGCCCACCACGCCCTCACCACCCGACGCCCCGACCTCGCCTGGCACTTCCTGCTCTGCCTCGACCCCGACGGCGCCCACCTCGCCGACGGCAGCCGCACCGCCCGCACCCTGCCCGCCTACTTCGCCCACTACTACCGCCCCGCCGCCGAGGACCAGCCCGAATGGGCCCCCGCCATCGGCGCCGACCTCCCCGAGAGCCGCGCCCTCCTCGACCTCATCGACGAACTGCGCCCCACCCTCCAGTTCTCCCTCCACAGCACCGACGTCGGCGGCACCTTCCTCCAGGCCACCATCGACCCCGCCCCCCTCGCCCACCCCTTCGCCCGCTCCGCCGCCCACCACGGCATCCCCGTCGAGACCGGCAACTTCGACACCTTCCACCTGCACGAATCAGGCCCCGGCGTCTACCTGATGACCCCCCACCACATCGACCACCAGGAGACCGCCACCGGCATGCTCACCCCCCACCAGGACACCGGCGGCGGCCAGGCCGGCACCTGGTTCGCCCCCCAGCGCCACGGCGGCCAGACCGTCCTCGTCGAAGTCCCCGCCTTCACCAGCGCCCACCTCGGCGACACCCGCCCCGCCGACGCCGCCCGCCGGCACCTGCGCACCCACGCCGACCGCCTGCGCCACCGCGGCACACTCCTCACCGCACTCCTCGACGCCGCCACGCCGTACCTGCGACACCCCGACACCCCGCTGCTGCGCGCCGCCCGCACCCCGCTCACCGCCCTGCACCAACTCGCCGACCAATGGGACCCCGACGTCCACGGACACGACCTGATGCGCACCCCGCTCACCCGCGCCCGCCTCGCCGGCATCGACCTCTGGGCCCACCGCATCCCCGTGCGCGCCGCCGCCCTGCTGCGCCGCGCCGTCCGGCCGGCCGGCGCCCCCGCCGCCCGCGAGGCCGCCCGCCTCGACCACCTCCTACGGGACTGGTGCGCCCAGTACCAGCAGCGCTTCCAGCCCGTCTGGCTGCCCGTCGCCCGCCAGGCCGCCCACCAGGCCGACACCGTCCGCGCCGCCGTCGCCCTGCGCCACCCGGAGTACTAGGAGCTGCCGGGGCAGGGCCCGGCCCCGGGCTGGCTCTTGGCCCGGTGGCGCCACGGCTGCGGTGGTCCCTCGGTCCGGTGGTCCGGTGGTCCGGTGGTCCCGGGGCCCGGCGGCCCACGGCCCCAAGACACCGGCGGCCCCGGCCGGTAGGCCGGGGCCGCCAGGACCGGTCGGTGCGTCAGCCGAGCTGCCGCAGGGCGGTGGTGGCGAAGGCGTGGTCCTGCTCGGGGGCGCCGCCGCCGACGCCGAGGGCGCCGACCAGCCGGCCGTCGCGGTGGACGGGGATGCCGCCGGCGATGAACAGCAGCGGGCGGTCCAGCGCGGTGGGCAGGGAGTGGAACGGCCCGTCGGGCTTGACCAGGTCGACCAGGTCGGCGGTGGGGGCGTTGAGCTGGAGGGCGGTGTACGCCTTGCGGGTGCTGGTCTCGCCGGAGATCAGCACGGCGCGGTCGTCGCGGCGGAAGGCGAGCAGGTGGCCGCCCGCGTCCAGGACGGTGACGCTGACCGGCACGCCCGCGGCCTCGGCGGCGGTGCGGGCGGCGGCGAGGAGGGTCTCGGCGTCGGCGGTGGTCAGCGGGGCGACGGCGGTGGCGGTGCTCATGGTGGTTCTCCGGTAGGGGGGTCAGTGATGGGTGGGGTCAGTGGTGGGCGGGGACGGGTGCGGGCGCGGCGGCCGTGGCCGGCCGGCCGGAGGTGCGGCGCTCCAGGGCGGCGGACCACAGGGCCAGCAGCAGGGCGGCCGCGGCGAGGGCGGCGCCGACCCAGTTCGGTGCGGTGTAGCCGAGGCCGGCGGAGATGACGGCCCCGCCGAGCCAGGCGGCCAGCGCGTTGCCGAGGTTGAAGGCGCCGATGTTGACGGCGGAGGCCAGGGTGGGGGCGCCGTGGGCCTGGTCCAGGACCCGCTTCTGGAGCGGGGGGACGGTGGCGAAGCCGAGGGCGCCGACGAGCAGGACGGTGACGGCGGCGAGCGCCTTGCTGTGGGCGGTGAGGGTGAACAGCGCCAGCACCGCGGCGAGTCCGCCGAGGGTGGTGTAGAGCATCGGCATCAGCTTGCGGTCGGCGTAGCGCCCGCCCAGCAGGTTGCCGAGGAACATGCCGACGCCGAACAGCACCAGCAGCCAGGTGACGGAGCCGTCGGAGTAGCCGGCGACGTTGGTCATCATCGGGGCGATGTAGGTGATCGCGGCGAAGACCCCGCCGAAGCCGAGCACGGTCATCGCCATCGCGAGCAGCACCTGGGGGTTGCGGAAGGCGGTCAACTCCCGGCGCAGGTGGGCGCCTTCGGGGCGGGGCAGGGTGGGCACCAGCCGGGCGATGCCGAGCAGGCCGACCACGCCGAGCGCGGCGACGACGCCGAAGGTGGTGCGCCAGCCGACGGCCTGGCCGATGTAGGTGCCCAGCGGCACGCCGACGATGTTGGCGACGGTTAGCCCGGTGAACATGGTGGCGATGGCGCCGGCCTTCTTCTGCGGGGCGACGAGGTCGGCGGCGACGACGGAGCCGATGCCGAAGAAGGCGCCGTGGGCGAGCGAGGTCACGATGCGCCCGGCCAGCATCACGGGGAAGGACGGGGCGAACGCGGAGAGCAGGTTCCCGGCCGTGAACAGGCCCATCAGCAGCATGAGCATGGTCTTGCGGCCGATCCGGGTGCCGAGGGCGGTCATCAGCGGCGCGCCGAGGACCACGCCGAGGGCGTAGCCGGTGACCAGCAGGCCCGCGTCGGGGATGGAGACGCCGTAGTCGCCGGCGATCTCGGGCAGCAGGCCCATGATCACGAACTCCGTCGTCCCGATCCCGAACGCGCCGATGGCCAGGGCGATGAGAGCGAGAGGCATGGGCCCAACCCTTCTGTGGTTGCTTGAGCGAGCGCCTTGCATGCCTCGACAATAGTTGCAGGCGCGCGATAAGTGCAAGCGCGGACAGTGGGCACGCGCCATGGGGCCGAAGGGGGGGAGGGTCCGAAGGGGGTGGAAACGCGGCCGGGCCCGGCCCGTCCGGAGCCGCGGGTGTGCGGTTCGGGACGGGCCGGGCCCGGGGGGGCGGTGCTGTCGGCGGAGGCTCTAACGGGCCGGCGAGGCGGCGTCCACGGCCTCGACCGCCCTGACCAGCGAGGTCAGCTCGGGGTTGCGGGCGGCCTCGTCGAGCGCCTCGCGCAGGGCGGCGTCGTTGGTCGGGCGGGCCTGCTCCAGGAGCTTCAGCCCGTCCTCGCTCACGTTGGTGTAGATGCCGCGGCGGTCGGTCGGGCACAGGTAGCGCGCCAGCAGGCCGCGGTCCTCCAGTCGGGTGACGAGGCGGGTGGTGGCGCTCTGGCTGAGCACGACCGCGTCGGCGACCTGCTTCATCTGCAGGTGTCCGCCCTCGCCGTCGTGCTGGCGGCTGAGCACGTCGAGCAGCGAGTACTCGCGCACGCTCAGGTCGTGCCGGGCCTGCAGTGCGCGTTCGATGTGGGACTCGATCCGGCTGTGCAGGAGGGACAGGGCGTTCCAGCCGCTGGCAAGGGCGGTGAGCGCGGGGTCCGTGGCGGTCATGGGCCCGGCCTCCTTCCACGTGTGGCTCCGTCCAGGATAAGCCATGGAGCGAAATATCGGCTAGAGCGTGTAATGCGCTTGTGCAACTACTGCCGACCCCTGAGGCGCGACTCCTGAAAGTGGTTCAGACCACTGCTGCCACAAATGGTTCAGACCATTGACGCGAAGGGAAGGCGGCTCCTACGGTGTCGGGCAACCGGTCTGGCGCGGGCATGCCATGTTTCGGGCAGGCCGCCGTGCGCACCCCCACGCGCACGCCCCGCGCCGGGCGCACACTCCATCCACCCCCACGGAGGAGCACCATGCGCAAGCGCCACCTGATCGCCGCCGCCGCGGCCGCGATCGCCCTGCCGATCGCGGCGGCCCTGCCGGCCCAGTCGCACGGCTTCATCAACCTGCCGCCGAGCCGTTCCGCGCTCTGCGGCGCCAACGCGGTCCCGTGGGACTGCGGCGACATCCAGTGGGAGCCGCAGAGCGTCGAGGGCCCCAAGGGCTTCCCGAGCCGCGGCCCGGCGGACGGCACCATCTGCGCCGGCGGCGACGCCCGCTGGGCCCCGCTGGACAACCCCCGGGGCGGCGCCTGGCCGACCACCAAGGTGACGGCGGGCCAGCAGCTCACCTTCACCTGGGAGATCGAGGCCCGGCACTCCACCACGAACTTCAAGTACTACCTGACCAAGCCCGGCTACGACGCGAGCCAGCCGATCACCCGCTCCGCCCTGGACCTGACCCCGTTCCTGACCGTCCCCTACAACGGCCGCCAGCCCGCCGCCACCACCACCCACACCGCGACCCTGCCCACCGGCCGCACCGGCCACCAGGTGATCGTCGCCGTCTGGGAGATCGCCGACACCGCCAACGCCTTCTACTCCTGTACCGACGTCCAGTTCTGACGGCCCCGACCGTCGCATAACGTCGCGTCCCGCCGACGCCGCCGCCCGACCCCGGACGGCGCCGGCGGGACGCGGCCCGCAGTCGCAGACCCCGGGGTGCCCGGCCCCGGTCGTGCGCGCGCCGCAGAAGCCGTAAATGGGTACATTGACGACATTTGGCAGCAGTGCCCAGCGCCCAGTGCCCAGGCTTCGCGCGTCCACGAAAGAAGGCCGACCGCCTTCGGAAAGGGTCTCCATGCGCCCCGACCTCAGCCCCGCCGTCCTCGCCGAGCTGCGCCGGCCGCGGCCCTACCCGGCGGTGTCGATCCTGATGCCCACGCACCGCCGGGAGCCGGACAACGCCCAGGACCCGGTCCGGCTGCGCAACCTGCTGGCCGAGGCGAAGGAGCGCGTCCAGGCTGACCCGAAGGTCTCCCGCGCCGAGCGGATCGACGTGCTGGAGCAACTCGACCGGGCCCTCGCCGAGGTCGACCTGGTGCACGCCGAGGACGGCCTGGCGCTCTTCGCCGCGCCCGGCGAGCACCAGGTCTGGTCACTCGGTCGCACCGCCCCCGCCCGGGTGGTCCTCTCCGACACCTACCTCACCCGCAACCTGGTCGCCGCACACGCCGCCGAGCGCCCGTTCTGGGTGCTCGCGGTCGCCGCCGACAAGGTGGTGCTGTGGGGCGGCACCGAGGAGCGGGTCACCGAGGACAAGGGCAACGGCTTCCCGCTGGTGCGCGTCTTCGACAACCCCGACCCCGAGCGGCAGGAGCAGATCGGCGACACCCCCAGCACCTTCCGCGACGAGGCGACCAAGACCTTCCTGCGCCAGGCCGACACCGAGGTCGGCAAGCTGCTGGCCGCCGCCCCCCGCCCGCTGTACGTGGTCGGCGAGGCCGCCGCGCTCGCCCTGCTGGACGCCGTCGGCCCGATCGCCAAGGAGTCCACCGCGCAGCTCCCGCACGGCGGCCTGGCCCAGGCCGACGCCGAGACCGTCCGCAAGGTCGTCGAGCCCGCCGTGCGCGCCCAGGCCCGGCGGGAGGTCGACGAGAGCCTCGCCCAGCTCGACAAGGCCCGCGGCGCCCAGCAGTTCGCGGCCGGCCTGGACGAGGTCTGGCAGACCGTCGGCGAGGGCCGGATCGCCCGCCTGGTGGTCGAGGAGAACTTCCGCGCCACCGTGCGCGACGACGGCGAGCACCTCGTGCCCGCCGAGGCCGGCCAGGAAGGGGCCCGCGAGGACATCGTCGACGAGGTGATCGAGCGCACCCTGGACACCGGCGGCGAGATCGGCTTCGTCCCCGAGGGAACCCTCGCCGACTCCGGCCGGATCGCCGCCGTCCTGCGCTACTGACCCCGCCGGCCCCGCTGACCCGCCCTCAACCCGCCCGCGCCGCAGCCGCCCCCTCCCCGGTGGGCGGCTGCGGCGCGTCCACGGCACCGAGGCCCGCGCCCTGGACGCCTGACCCAGACCCCTTCGCGGCCCCGTACCGTCCTTGGGCGCTACGGGGCCGGGGAGCGGTACCCAGGATTCGCGGCCGGATTGGGTAGCGGTACGCATTGATCCCACCCCGGCCCGGCCGGTTTCCTGGAGCCCGCCCCAGCCGACGACCCTCACCCCCCAGGAGGTCGCCATGACCCGCCGCGAGCGCCTTCGCCTCTACGCCGACGAGCACTTCACCGCCCCCGACCCCGGGCTGGTCCTGCCCGCCCGCCGCAGCAGCGGCCTGCGCCGCCCGGGCCTGGCCCGACTGGCCCGGCTCTCCCGGCTGGTCGAACGCTCCGGGCACCACCAGCACGGCTGACCCGGACCGGGTCCCGCCCCCTTGAGGGAGCGGGGCGGGACCCCTTTTCCGGGTGGCGTCGGGTGGCGTCAGCCGGCGTCGTCCTCGGCCGCCAGCGCCTCACCCAGCCCCGCCCGCCCCACCCCGAGCTTGCGCAGCGCACCGGCCACATGGTGCTCGACCGTACGGGTCGACAGGAACAGCGCCCGCGCGATGTCCTGGTTCGCCGCCCCCTGCGCGGCCAGCGCCGCCACCTGCCGCTCACGCGGCGACAGCCGCTCGCCGTAGCCGCGCCGCCCCGGCGAGACCGCCCGGCCCAGGCCCAGCTCCCGCCGCAGCCGCTGGCAGCGGGCCGCGTCCGAGGCCGCCCCCAGCGCCAGGTACGCCCGCTCCGCCGCGGCGATCCGCTCCCCGGCCGCCGCCCGGTCCACCCCCGCCGCCACGGTCGCCGCCCGCTCCCCGGCCCGCGCCGCCTCGTACGGGCGCCCGATCTCCTGCCAGAGCCCGCCCGAGCGGACGAACTGCGCGCCCGCGCCCGCCGGATCCCCATCCGCCAGCAGCAGACCACGGGCGAAGGCCAGCGCCGCCAGCGCGGCCGGCGCGTCCCGCCCCTCCAGCTGCGCCCCCGCCTGCCCGGCCAACTCCTCGGCCCCCGCCCGGTCGCCGTCCGCCAGCAGCACCTCCACCGCCACCGGCAGCAACTCCGCCGCCCGCGGCCACGCCCCGGCCAGCCGCAGCGCCGCCAGCGCCGGCTCCAGCGTGGCCGCCGCCCGCGCCACGTCCCCTTCCGCCAGCTGCAGCGCCGCCAGCCCCGCCGCCGCCCGCAGCGCCCCCGTCACCTGCGACTCCCGCTCCCCGTACGGGCCCGCCTGCGCGAAGTGGGCGTGCGCCACCGCGAGCCGGCCGCGCGCCGCCGCCAGCCGGCCCAGCAGCAGCGCCTGCTCGACCCCGGCCATCGCGAGGTCGGGGAACTCCGTGCCCAGCGCGGCCAGCCGCTCCTCCAGCCCCTCCCACTGCCCGGCCAGGCCGTCCAGCCGCACCAGCGCGATCCGGCTGTAGCACTCCAGATAGGGGATCGCCGCCTGCCGGGCGAGGCGCCGGCTCTCCTCCAACAGCCGCGCCGCCCGCCGGTCGTGGCCCAGTTCGACGGCGATCTCACCCGCGTTGTACAGCGCGCGGGTGGTCTGCCGGACGATCTCCGGCCGCCGCGAACTGCGCGGCAGCTCCTCCAGCCGCTCCCACACCGACGGGTCGCCCTCGCGCGCCAGGAACGTCAGCCGGGTCGCCCGTACGGCCGCCGCGACCTCCTCGTCCGGGTGCGCGGCCAGCGTCCGCTCGGCCCGCTCCAGCCACTGCCAGGCGCGCTCCCCGGCGCCGTCGCGCTCGTTCATGGCCAGCGCCACCATCGCCCTGGCCGCCCGGCCCGGACGCTCCTCCAGCTCCTCCAGGGACTCCTCCATCCGGTCGAAACCGGCCCGGTCCCCGCCGTGCACGGCCATCAGGAAGCCCAGCGAGAGCCGGATCTCGCCCCGGTCCGGCACCGGCAGCCGAGGGTCGGCGATGATCGCCGTCAGCACCGCCGCACTGGCCACCGAGTCCACGCCGTCGGCGGCGATCCGCGCCAGCGCCAGCGCCGCCCGCCCGCGCCGGTGCGGATCGAGGTCGGGCTCGTCCAGCAGCCGGCGCAGCAGCGCCCCCGCGCTACCGCTGTCCCCGAGCGCGACCGCCTGACCGGCCGCCGCCTCGGCCACCTCCTGCCACGCCGCCCGGTCGCCGAGCGCCAGGGTGTGGTGGGCGATCTGCACCAGCGGCCTCGGCTCGCGCGCGCCCAGCGCCGCCACCGCCCGCCGGTGCAGCGCGGTGCGCCGCGGCCCGGGCAGCCGGCGGTACGCCACCTGCTGCGCCAGCACGTGCCGGAAGCCGTAGTGGGCCAGCGGCCGCTCGTGGAGCAGCGCCGCCCGCAGCGCCTCGGTCAGGCCGTCCGCCGCGGCCTGCGCCTCCAGGCCGGCCACCGCGGCCAGCAGGTCCTCCCCGGCCGGCACGCCGAGCACCGCGGCCGCGGAGGCGATCGCGGCGGCGTCCGGGGACAGCGCAGCGAGCCGCTCGGTGACGGCGTCGTGCAGGCCGCGCGGCACCTCGGACTGCTCCAGGTCGGCGGCCAGGTCCGCGGCGTTGGTCAGCGCCCCGGCGCCGCGCCGCTCGCCCAGCGTGATCAGGTCCTCCTCGGCGACCAGCGGCAGGCCCTCGCTGCGGTCGAACAGCACCCGGGCGAGCGCGGGCGTCGCGCGCGGGCCGAGCGCGGCCCGGGCCAGCTCGTCGACCTCGGCCTCGGCGAGCGGGGCCAGGCGCACCAGCGCGCCGCCCACCCCGGCGGGGCGCCGGTAGGCGGCGCCGAGCGCGGGGGTGTCCGGCGGCAGGTCCTCGGCCCGGTAGGTGAGGACCAGGGCCAGCCCCGCCGGCACGTCCCGCGCCAGCAGCAGGAGCAGCTCCCGGGTGGCGTCGTCCACCCAGTGCAGGTCCTCGACGACCAGCACCGTCTCGCCCAGCGCGCCCAGCAGCGCCCGTACCGCCTGCACGAGCAGCCGCAGCCCCGGCGTCCCGTCACCGGCGGCCGCGGGCAGCGGCGGCAGCCGGTCGGCGAGGTCGGGCAGCAGCGGGCGCAGTGCCCCGGCACTGGCCGCGATGCGGTCGGCGGGCGGCAGGAACGGGCCGACGCCGCGCAGCGCGTCCACCACCGGGCCGAAGGCCAGCGGCTCGCGCAGCGGGTGGCAGAAGCCGGTCAGTACCCGGCGGCCCGCCGCGGCGGCGTCGGCGGCGGCCTCGGCCACCAGCCGGGACTTGCCGAGACCGGCCTCGCCCTCGACCAGGACGACGGCGGGCGGGTGGAGCATCGCCTGGGTGAGGCGCTCCAGTTCGGGGCGGCGCCCGACGAACGCGAATCCGGCGCCGGGCGTTCCCGGCTCGACGGGCCGGCTCACGGCCGTCCGGTCGGTCCGGGTGCGCGGCGCTCGCCGAGGAGGGTTGCGAAGGCCATGGGGCCCATCATGCCGTGACGGCTCCCGGCAGTGGCGGCCGGGGCGCCGTCGCGGTACGGGCGGTGCGGGGGTGTGCGGGTGGTGCGTTCACTCGGTGTGGGCGGGTGGCGCGTTCAGGAGATGTGTGCAGGTGGTGCGTGTAGGCGGTGCATTCACGCCGTACAGGCGGGGATGGGCAGCCGGTGCGGCAGGGCGCCCCGGCCGGGCAGGTCGAGCACCGTGCAGCCCAGCGCCTCCAGCCGGCGCACCGTCGCCCGGGCACTGCGGTCGTCCAGCGAGAAGACGAACGGGCCGGGCACCAGCACCACGTTCACCCAGCCCTGCCCGGCCCGCTCCAGCAGCCGCTCCAGGGCGGGGCACCGCTCGCCGGAGCGCACCCCGTCGTCCAGGAACGCGGCGGGCACCGGCAGACCGCGCTGGCGGGCCAGGCGCTCCAACGCGGCACGCTGGTACTCCAGGCCCGCCGCGTCGGCGGGGTAGCAGCGCAGGTACAGCGCGGGGCGGGGCGGGCTGGCAGAGTGGTCGAGCATGTCGTTCACCTGACCTGTTCGGTGAGGAGTGCGACGGGCCTGGGGGAGCCCGTCCACTCCAGCAGGCCCCGGTGAACGGTGCGCAATCAATAGCGGTCGCCACCCAATCGTGCGAGCGCCGGGCAGGCTGCGGCGCGCCTCACGGGCCCCGCAGGCCCCGGGCGCCACTGGCGGCACGCGGCGGCGGTCCGGGACGTTGACCCGGCGTCAACCCATCGGCCCGAGCGGCACATTCACACGACGGAGGAACCGGCATGATCGACAGGCGCACCTTCACCAGGGCCGTCGGAATCGGCGCGGGCACCACCGCGCTGTCCCTGGCCGCCCTGCCCCAGACCGCCGGGGCCGCACCGGCCGGTACCCCCGCGCCGGCCGGTGCGCCCGCCCCCGCGGCCCGGACGGGCTTCGCCCGCCTGGCCCAGGTCCGTGCCGGCCTCCTCGACGTCGGCTACGCCGAGGACGGACCGGCCGACGGCCCTGCCGTCATCTGCCTGCACGGCTGGCCGTACGACATCCACAGCTACGTCGACGTCGCCCCGCTGCTCGCCGCCCAGGGCTACCGCGTGATCGTCCCGTACCTGCGCGGCCACGGCAGCACCCGGTTCCTGTCGGACCGCACGATGCGCAACGCCCAGCAGTCCGCCGTCGCCCTGGACGTGCTCGCCCTGATGGACGCGCTGGGCATCAGGCGGGCCGTGCTGGCCGGCTTCGACTGGGGCTCGCGCACCGCCGACATCATCGCCGCGCTGTGGCCGGAGCGGGTCAAGGCCCTGGTCTCGGTCAGCGGCTACCTCGTCACCGACGTCGAGATGCAGAAGCAGCCGCTGGCCCCCGCCGCCGAGCACACCTGGTGGTACCAGTTCTACTTCGCCACCGAGCGCGGGCGCACGGCCATGGAGAACCGGGACAAGCGCCGCGAGCTGTGCCGCCTGGTGTGGCAGCAGGTCTCACCGACCTGGGCCTTCGACGACGCGCTCTTCGACCGGACCGCCGCCGCCTTCGACAACCCGGACTACGCGGCGATCGTCATCCACAACTACCGCTGGCGCCTCGGCCTGGCCGACGGCGAGCGCCGCTACGACCGACTGGAGCGCAGGCTCGCCGCCCGCCCGAAGATCGCCGTGCCCACCGTCACCCTCGACCCCGGCCGCGACCCCTTCACGGCGCCCGGCGACGGCTCCACCTACCGCGACTTCTTCACCGGCCCGTACCTCCACCGCGCCCTGCCCGAGGTCGGCCACAACGTCCCCCAGGAGGCCCCGGAGGCCTTCGTCCGGGCCGTCCTGGACGCCGACCGCCTCTGACCGGCGGCGGTGCGGGGCGGCGCGGGGGCGGTGCGGGGAGGAGTCTCGCGGCTTCGTGGGGGTCCGTGGGGGAGAAGCCGCGAGACTCGGTCACCGGGCGCCGACGGCCGTCCGTCCGGCGGTCACGCGTCGGCGGTCACGCGCCCGGCGGTCACGCGGAGGTCGTCCACCGCTGCTCGGAACCGCCCGTGCACGGCCACTGGATGACCGGGGCGCCCGGCGTCGTGCTCGAACCGCCCACCGCGGCGCACAGGTTGCTCGCCCGGTTCCTGATCTGCGCGAAGCCCGTGTCTGGGTTCGAGCCGAAGTACCAGGTCTGCTCCGGCCCCTTGTCGCAGCCGTACTGGATCAGCTGGACCCCGGCGTTCGTCGAACTCGCCGGATCCGCCAGGCACTTGCCGCTGTTCTTGTTCACGATCTCGTAGCCGCCGCCGGAGTTCGGCATCGGGTAGAGCCCCCAGTACTGCTCGGCGCCGCCGTAGCAGGACCACTGGATGATCCCGGCCCCGCCCGCCGTGCTCCCGGCCCCGACCGACAGGCAGTGCTGGCTGTTGAGGTTCCAGAGCTCCACGATCTCCCCGTCCCTGACCGAGGGGGAGGAGGTTCCGCTGCCCTGCTGCGCCACGCTCGGCGCCGCGTTCGGCGTCACGCTCGACGCCGACGCCGAGGCCGGCGTCATTCCTGCGGCGAACGCGAGCGCGGCGGCGAGCCCGACGGCCGCCGTGCCGAGCCTCGTCCGGGTGCGTGCCGCCGTGCCGTGGTGGGCGATTCCCATGGGGTGTTCCCTCCGTGTCGAGACGTCATGGTCACCGGGTGTCGGCGCGGACGGCGTGGTCACCGGCCGTCCGCGCCGGAGGCGTCACGCGGTGCGGATGTCCCACCACTGCTGGGACTGGAAGTTCTTGCCCCACAGCTGGGTGCGGGCGCCGTCGCCGGCCACGTTGATGTCGCGGTCCAGCACGGTGTTGTTGCCGTTGTTGTAGCGGTAGTTGTAGATGGCCAGGTCCCCGGAGGGGTGGTACCACTTCTGCTGGGTGGTGCCGTTGCACTGCCACAGCTGCACCCGGGTGCCGTTGGCGCCGCCGCCGTTGGTGTCGGCGTCCAGGCACATGCCCGGGAACCGCACGTTCTGCAGGCTGCCGTCGGTGGACAGGTACCACTCCTGCTGGGTGGTGCCGTTGCACCCCCACACCTGGACCCGGGTGCCGTTGCCGCCGGCGGTGGCGTCGGCGTCCAGACACTGGCCCGGGGTCCCCTGGTACAGGCTGTAGATCCGGACGTAGAGGCCCGCGGTGAGGGCGCCCGCCTGGGTGCCGGGCGTCTGGCCCTGGCTCCAGGCCACGTGACCGGCCTGGCCGGCGGCCTCGGCGGTCTGGGCGGACTGCGCGGCCTGGGCGGACGCCGCGCCGGTGGCGCCGACGACGAGGGCCGCCGCGGCGGCCACGACGGCGGCCAGCTTCTTGTGAGCGATCACGGGTCCCGGATTCCTCTCAGGGCTGGGCGGTTCGGTGAATCCAGCAAACGCCATGCCGATCGACCGGTCGAATGATTCGATGGTTTTCGAAGGGGCTGGCGAAGGGGGAGCGTCTGTGATCCGGATCCGCCTGGGGGCCCGGGGTCTGGGAGGCGTCAGGTTCGCGGTCTCACCGGTGGGCGCGGCCAAGGACCTGCTCCGCCTCGTCGGCTTCAGCCCCGGCACCCTGACCCCGCAGTGGCGGACCAGGGCCACGGACGCGCTGTCCCGCCACCGGCTCGGGCTGCTCGCCGTCGTCGGCGGGGGCGGCCCCCTCGGGTACGCCCCGGACTTCATCCGGCCGGAGCCCCCGGCCTTCCTGACCGACATCAACACGGGGCTGCACCAGATCGCGACGACCCCGCAGGAGCGGATCCGCTACGAGTTGGCCGGGGCCGTCAACGGCCATGCCTGGGATCCCGGTTCCGGCCACCCGCCGCCGCGGCAGCTCCTGCGGGCCCTCGACCGCGGGGAGGACCACTTCGCGCACCGCCTCGCCGACGAGATGGCCCGGTTCTGGCACGCGGCACTGGCCCCCTCGTGGCCGGTGATCCGGGCCCGCCTGGAGGCCGACGTCACCGCCCGGGCCTCCGAGATCGCCCGGTCCGGGCTCGCCGAGGCCCTCAACCGGCTTGCCCCGAACCTGGAGTGGCGCGACGGCGAACTCCTCGTGCACATGCGTACGGACAGCATCCACCAGCTGACGCTGGATGCGGACGCGGTGATCCTGACGCCCAGCGTCTTCGTCGACTGGGCCCTGTTCTGCGCCGGAGAGCCACCCGGCGCGCCGGCCCCGCGCACCCCGCTG
Source organism: Kitasatospora sp. NPDC048286 (assembly GCF_043201735.1). Taxonomy (NCBI): domain Bacteria; kingdom Bacillati; phylum Actinomycetota; class Actinomycetes; order Kitasatosporales; family Streptomycetaceae; genus Kitasatospora; species Kitasatospora sp. NPDC048286. The sequence goes on along the minus strand of NZ_JBICZE010000020.1, from coordinate 143,696 downwards.
ATCGTCTACCCCGCCGCGCAGGCGGACTGCCTACCGCCCGCGCAGGACCACCCGCTGATCGGCGCGATGCGGCGCAAACTCCTGGCCGAACTGAGCCAGCCCCGCTCCACGACGGAACTCGCCCAACGGCTCTACCTGAGCCCGGCCACCGCCTCCTACCACCTGCAGATCCTCCACCGCGCCGGCCTCGTCACCCGCACCCGACGCTCCCGGCACGTGCTCTACCAGCGGCTCGGGGGAGCGACGTAGCAGACGTCCCATCCTGGACGGCCACGGCCACTCACCTTGACGAAGCGTCATGACACCGGTGTGGAGGGCTTCTTCGACGCGCCCACTTTCGCTGGATCGGCAACAGGTCTCTGGACACAATCGGTTTGTCATGCAAACCTTGTGGGCGTGACGACTCACTCCGCCCCCTCCTCGAACAACCCCCGCGACCTCCTGACGATGAAGCAGGCCCTGACCCGGCACATCCACCGCGAGCAGCGCGGCGCCTGGTTCGCCCTCCTCGTCTTCGCCGCGGTGCGCCTCGGCGCCGCACCGGTGGTCCGCTACGGCCAAGGCGACCACAACGGCGGCCTGCCGCCGGCCATGTGGTACTGGCCGGTGGCGCTACTGCTCGCCTATGCCGCGATCAGCTGGTTCTACGTGCGGCGCTCCACCAGGCTCGGCCTGGGCACCCGGGTCGGACCGTACCTGGCGCTGGGCATCACCCTGGTCGTACTCATCACCGGCTACGTGCTGTGGACGGCCCTCGACCCGGGGTTCCTCGCCGAACTCCGCGGGCCGTCGCCCTTCGCACCGATCCTCACCAACCCGGTGGTGAGCCCGGCCGGCACGATCGGCCTGGCGCTGCTGCTGCTCGCCCGGATCGAGCGCAGCTGGCTGCTCCTCGCCATCGCCTGCGGGTACCTTGGCTTCATGATCAGCGCCGGCGACCTTCCCGACCCCTCGCCGTGGGGCGGCCTCCCGCGCATCCTGCTGGAGGGGGGAGTGCTGCTGCTCGGCGGCGTCGGCCTCGCCCTGCTGCAGAGGCGCAAGGGGCGGTCGGCCACATGAACGAACACCCCACCAACGGCCTCGACGACGTCGTGCACCAGCGCGTCCGCCTGGGCATCCTCGCGGTGACCAAGGAGGCCCGGCAGGTGGAGTTCACGTTCCTCCGCAGCACGCTCGGGCTCACCGCCGGGAACCTCTCCCAGCACCTCGCGGTCCTGGAGAAGGCGGGCCTGGTCACGATCGACAAGGGCTACGAAGGCAAGCGGGCCCGCACCTGGATCCAGCTCACCAAGGCGGGCAAGAAGGCCCTGAGTGAGGAGATCGCGGCACTCAAGGCCCTGATCCAGCAGCTCGAAGGAACGGGCGGAGGCGTCGGCCCCGGCCCCGCGGCCGCCCCCGCCCCGGGCTGAGCCCGATCGGCTCCAGCCGGAGCCGTGGCGGTGGGCCTTCCACCCACCGATCTGCCCACCGATCTGCCCTGCCGTGGCTCGCTCGCGACGGGGCGAGCCGTACAGTCCCGGCCGTGACCGACACCACCGCCGCGTCGTGGCACGAGCTCGAACGCACCACCGTGTTCGGCAAGTTCGGCCGGGCCGTGGACACCGCGTCGACTACGAGATGCCCGACGGCAGGACGGAAGAGTTCTACCTCAAGCGCGAGCGCCCGGCCGACCGTGCCGGTGCCCGGCCCCTGCCGGGGCCGGGCACCAGACCAACCGTCAGGACTCGCGGCGCTCGGCCGCCGGCTTCTCTGCCGGCTTCTTCGCCGGCCGGGCCGACGTCATCGGGACCATGCCCCGGGTTCCGTGATCCTGCGCGCGAGGTGCACGGGTGGCGGCTTGGGCGGAACATTGAGGAGAGATGTATGCGCGACTCGAAAGGAGAACAGGCCGCGCCAAGAATATGCCGCATTATCCCTTGGAATTCGGAGAGGTCGATCGAAGTGCCGCATTTCTACACCACGTCAGCAGCTGAGGCGACCACTGCGATCAACAGCCACGGGTACTCCCTGGAAGGGATCGCATGCTGGATCTACGACCAGAGGCCGGTGGTAGTGCTGCCGCCCGAGCTCCGCGGGGTTGTGGAGCTGCTTCGCCTCTACCACCCGGAGAGCCAGGCGCACGTCTACACCACGGACGCCGCCAAGGCGCTCGATCTGACCAAATCAGGCTGGCAGGACGAGCCTTCTGCCGGCTGGGTTTACGGCCAGCAAGTTCCTGGCACGGTTCAGCTGCTGTCTGCGCTCCGCTCGAACCCCGAGGACTACTTCTACACGACGTCGGTCGATGAACACGGTGCCGCCATAGCAGGCGGCTACACAGAGGACGACATACCTGCTATCTGGGTCTTTTCCGACTCGACGAACGGTGTCCCCTTCTATCGCCTCGTGCGCTGATCCCGATCGTGCAGGACGGCGGGGTGAGGCCCGGGTTGCCCGTCACCTCACCGCCACCGGCGGCCCGGCCCGCTGCCGCCCCACGACGGCCCGCTACCGCTCCACGACGGCAGCCCTCAGCTTCGTCGTGGATACCTGCACGAGAAATCCGGCGGCGAACTCCGTCGCGGCCTCCGAGCTTTCGAGGTCCGCGGCAGTGACGTCCGGCGGGAGCTCGATCTCCGTCATGGAGAATCCCAGCGCTGTCTGCTTTTCCACGGCCAGACCGATCGGGGCGGTGACGATTTCGGAGATGATTCCCGCGGTGTCGTGAATGGCGAAAGCCCGCCGTCCGAGATCTTCGGGCGACCCGGATGACGGGTCGAGATTGACCCCGCTGAGCCAGGCATGGTAGGCCGTGATCCCCCAGGGGCCGTTGTTGAGGAGCGCGTAACTTGCGCCGGCCGTACCGCTGCTCAAGTACTGCGTGGCGAGATAGTCCACTCTCATGGACTGCACGCTCGACTCCCTGGCCGGGTGCGCGGATACCGCGAACACGACTGCGTTCCCCGGCAAGTCGGGGCTCAGCCACGTGTGGTACTGGCCGGGCATGAGGGGGCTATTTCCCTGAGCCATTGCCCAGTTGACAGGGCCATATGCTTGCAGAACCGGTGCTGGCATATACCGTCACCTCCAGAAGGGTGCTCCCACTTTATGGAACCACCGGTTCGGAGGCGATGCACCTCCGGCATCGGCGTCGGGCGGCGTCGCCCCCGGGGCGTTCGGCCAAGGCGGTAGGGCGCTTGGTGCGGAGTGGGAAGTCGGCCCGGCCGACTTCCCACTCCGATCAGTGCGGTGCCGGCACGGGATTGTCCGGGCTGTCCAGCCACACCGTCTGCCCGTCGGGCGTGACGGTGAGCCCGAACCGGTCGAAGCCGGGGCGCCCCCGGCGGCGCCACCAGCGCCAGGCCGCCTCCACCTCGTCCCAGAGCCCGCGGGGGCCGGACTGCACCACCTCGTAGGCGCTCCGGTCGGGCTCCCAGTCGGCGGTGGCCCAGGACGTGACGGCGGTGTCGTGGAGCCACAGCGTGTACGTGCCGTCGGCGTACCGCTCGGTCAGCGGGAACGCGTCGGGCACCTGCACGCCGATGGCGAACATGGCCGGCCACCCGCCGATCTCGTCGGGGGAGAGGGGCGTCGACGACTTCGTGCCGTCGGCCGGCCACGGCCCGGACAGGTACTCCAGACTGCCCGGCCGTGCGGTCCGCTGCCGGCGCAGCCGCATGAAGGCGGACGACCCGACGAACCGGCCGCTCGCCGTGCCGTCCTCACCGACCGTGAGCCGGACGACGGCCTCCCCGCCGTACTCGGGCGCCCACGGGGCGACGAGCACGGCGCCCAGCGTGTCCCAGACGCGCCGGTGCTGGAAGTCGGTGCTCACATGCCGGACGGTACCCCAGCCGCGAACTCGCGGTGCGGGGTGGCGTAGTGCCAGGCGGCGTCCCGCTCCTGGCAGGCGCGGGCCACCTTCACCGGGTCGGTGATCACCTCGATCTCGGTGATGTCGTCGTCGGCGTCGAAGTGCAGCAGGGCGAGGTAGCGCGAGTCGAACAGCCAGGCATCCTCCGCCGGGAGGCCGAGCCGGTCGGCGTCGGCGCGCCAGAGGTACCGGATGTCCTCGCCGACCAGACCGTTCCGCTCGGAGTTGTTGAGCAGGTACCGCTGCCCGATGGTGGGCGGGTTGTCCATGATGCGCACCCGCTCGAACCGCTTGCCCAGGGCCGCCTGTTCGCGACGCGAGCGGCACCAGGGGTGGTCCAGGTCCCATTCGGGGGCCAGACCGGCGACGAACTGCTGGTAGGTCTCGGACTCCTCGTCCGAGCGGTAGCGGCGGCGGGTCTCCAGCCGGAAGGCCGTGTGCTGGAAGGTCGTGAACATCTCCTCGAACTCGTCGTAGCTGACCAGCACGCGTTCGCGGTTCAGGCTCACAGTCACTCCCCTTGCGGTCGGTCTCACTCGGACGCCCAGGTAAACCACAAGAATGAGGATCCGTCAGAATCCTCATGAAGCCTTGCGAGAGCGCCGTGAAGCGAGGAGCCATTGCGGTTCAGGCATCTGCGAAGCGGCGCCCGGACCAACGTGGCGGCCGGTGTGTCAAATCCTGTGGACTGATCGAACCGCCCAAGGACCGGTCGGTCAAGCAAGCGGCTTGCGGTAGCGGACGTGCTCGTTCTGCCGCCGGAACCCCACGCTCTCGTAAAGGTGGTAGGACCGGTGCGGATTCGCCGTGCCCGTGAACAGCCGGGTGGTCGTTGCACCCTGCTCACGAAGGCTTCGCAGCCCGTCCAGCAGCAGGGCCCGGCCGATTCCGAGACGTCGCTGGTCCGTCCGGACACTCAGCTCTTCGATCTCTCCCACGGTGTGGTCGTGGCGGCGGATGGAGCAGAGGGCGACGCCGACCATGTCCTGCCCGTTCCACGCAGCCCTCCAGCATGCCGAGTCGGCGGTGTCGACGAAGTCCTGGAACGGCCATTTCCGAGTGAAACCGGCATCCGCATACGAATCGACGACCGTCCTCCAGGCTGCACGGTAGTGGCTTGCCCCGATCGGTCCCGTCCGTATCCCGGCCGGCAGTTCGCTGTCCCGCTCGGGCAGCTGCCGCAGATCGCCCAATTCCATCTCGACCAGGCCGAAGACGCGTCGGTAGCCGGCTGCGAGGAGAAGGGCGGTGGCGTCCTGCTCGGAGACCAGAGCGTTCGCGCCGATCACTGCCGTCCGATTCGTTCCATGCTGTTCGACGAGCTGGTGGATCCGCTCTTCGGCCCAGCTCAGCATGGCTGAGCCGATGCCCTGGCGGCGGTGCTGGGGCAAGAGGTAGCCGCGGTGCAGGTAGAGCCACGTATCGTCCTGCTCTTGCCACCACCGGATCGTCGAGTAGCCGACGACTCTCCCGTCGTGTACCACCAGGTTCTGGTTCTTGGACGGCTCCTCCAGCTTGGCGGAGGCTTCGGCGATCTCGGCTGCTGTCGGGATCCCTTCCACAACCGAATGGGCATCGACCCCGTCATGTTCAGCACACCCCAGCCGCACCGCGGCCATGGCGCCGTGGTCTTCGCCGCCGCTATACGGCCGGAACCCGAAGCCGACCGGAAGGTCCTGTCCTGGTGTGTCATCCGACATGACCGGATGGTCTCGAACTTCGAGGCATGTCCGCCACCCTGTTCATGCCGCGGTCGTCTGCGGACGTTCAACGAGTTGGCCGTGTTCGAAGCGGGCCCTTGCGCGGACGAGGGCGACAATCGGTTGACGTGTGATCAGGCTGCGGTGGGCTCCTCCCGTTCGACCAGGACGCCGTTCTTGAACTCGGCTCCGGAGCGGACGAGGGCGACGAGGTGGGCTCCGGTGATCGCGCGCCAGCGGGCCTGCGCGGACTCGACCAGCTTGAACACCATCGCCAGGGCCGCGGCCGGGCTGCCGGCCCCGCGGGTGACCTTGGTCCGCAGCTTGACCGTGGAGAACGTGGATTCGATGGGGTTCGTGGTCCGCAGGTGGACCCAGTGCTCGGCCGGGAAGTCGTAGAACGCCAGCAGCTCCTCCCGGTCCTCGGTGATCTTCGAGACCGCCTTGGGCCACTTCGTCCCGTAGGTCTTGGCGAAAGCGTCGATGGCCTTCTCCGCGTGCGTGCGGTCCTCGGCGTTGTAGATCTCCTGCACGGCCTTCGTCGCGCCCGGTTGTGCGGACTTCGGCAGGGCGTTCGTGACACTTCGGGCCTTGTGGACCCAGCACCGCTGGTGGCGGGGCGGGGAACACTTCGGCCAGTGCCTTCCACAGGCCCATCGCGCCGTCGCCGACGACGAGTTCGGGGTCGCGCATGCCGCGTCGGCGGCAGTCGCGCAGCAGGTCGGCCCACGACTCTGCAGACGCGTCGCGGCCGGTGTCGGCGCGGTCGTGCTGTCAGGAGGGGATACGGGCCAGGAGTTCGTGGGCGGCCCGGGTCAGGTGTGCGGGGATGTCGTCCGGGAATGTCGGCTCGCCGTAGTTCTGGAGCGCCTTCACCGCGTCGACCATGGGTGCCAACTCCTCGGACTCGCCGTAGGCCTCGGCGACGTTCTCGATGATGAGTTCGGCGCCCTCGACGGGGTCGAGCCATCCGCCGACGATCTCGGCGGCGTACCAGCGGGCGAGCGCCAGTCGGCCTTCCCAGTAGTCCTCGGGTGGGTGGAAGCCAAAACCGAGCTCGTCCATCACCTGGCCGAAAAGTTCCGGGGCTTGGTCCTTCTCGCTGCGCAGGAGCCCGGCGAGGATCGGCAGCGACGGTGTGTCGACGCCGACGATCAGGGCGCGGAGAGCGGCCTGGATCAGACGATCCGGGTCGCCGTACCGGCCGTCGATCCACCAGTGGGCGAGCTCCCGCAATTCCCGCACCGCCTCGCCCGCCGTTCCGGGGGCTCCGTTCGTCGTCATGGCGGCATACTGCCGCGCGTCGCCGACCGCAGGCCAGCGGGTATCACGCGGTGGGGTCGGGCGCCGCCGGGCGGCGAAAGCCGTGCATGCGGGTGGGGCGAGTGCCCCGACGGTGGGCGTGTTCGCTGACCAGATGCATGCCACGGCCGCCCCCGGCGGAGCTGGGCAGCCATACGGGCGCGTCGGCGTGGGTCTCTCTGTCGGCGGGCCCTTGCGGAGCGCAAGGGCCCGCCCGGCGACGAAGAGTGGAGCCTCGCGCCGGGGCCGGCGCGAGGGGCAACGGTGTCGGCGCGGCTCGGTGAGGCGTCTGCGCGGGAAGTCGGGCAGGCCGACTTCCCGCGCAAACGAGGGGCCGCGGGAGTTCAGGCGTGGCGGTCGAACTCACCGGCCCGCAGCGGGCCCGCATGTCAGCGAGCGCGGAGGCCAGGCGTGCGGAGCCGACGGTGGCCGCGAGTGCCGAGGCCTGAGCCGCGTGGTGATCGGCTTCGGAGCGGTCCCCCGCCGGTAGAGCACGGTGGCGAGGCGGGCGCCGGCCATGGTTGTGCCCTGCCACATCACCCGATCCGGTGGTCTCCTGGACTTGCCGTACCCGCCATCCCCGCGGACGTGGCTCTCTCGCGACGGGGCGAGTCGTACAGTCCTGGCCATGACCGACACCACCGCCGCGTCGTGGCGCGAGCTCGAACGCACCACCGTCTTCAGCAAGTTCGGCCGGGCCGTGGACCGTGTCGACTATGAGATGCCCGACGGCAGGAAGGAGGAGTTCTACCTCAAGCGCGAGCGCCCGGCCGGCGCCGTGCTCGCCCTCACCCCCGGTCGGCAGGTCATTCTCGCCCGCCAGTACCGTCCGGGCCCCGACCGCGTGCTGCACGAACTCCCGGGCGGCTACGTCGAACCCGGGGAGTCCGCAGCGGACGCCATCGCCCGCGAGCTGCTGGAGGAGACCGGCTACCAGGGCGACGTGCGCGAGGTCGGGTCGTACTGGCTCGACGCGTACTCCGACACCCGCCGCTACGCCTTCGTCGCCACCGACTGCGTCAAGATCTGCGAACCGCAGCCGGAGCGCACCGAGTTCATCGACGTGGTCACCCTCGACCTGGCGGAGTTCCGCACCCGCGTGCTCCGCGCGGGGGAGATGACCGACACCGCCGCGGCCTACCTCGCCCTCGACCACCTCCGGCTCCTGTAGCCGGGGAGCAGCGGGCGAGCCGGCCAAAGCAGTAAGGCGCTTGGTGCGGAGTGGGAAGTCGGCCCGGCCGACTTCCCACTCCGATCAGTGAGGCGCCGGCACGGGATTGTCCGAGCTGTCCAGCCACACCGTCTGCCCGTCGGGCGTGACGGTGAGCCCGAACCGGTCGAAGCCGGGCACGATCCACCGCACACGACTCCGCCCCGCCGAGCAACAACTCGGCGGGGCGGAGTGGTCAGGCCCTCGCATGACGCGAAGGCGCCTGGCCCCTGCCAGGGCCGGGCGCCGGGCCAACGGTCAGGGCTTGCGGTGCTTGCCCGCCGACTTCTTCGCCGGGCGGGCCGACGCCATCGGGATCACGCCGTCGCCCTCGATGCCGTGGACGAGTCGCTGCGCGGCGGCGTAGTCCGGCGCGATGGTCTCGGCTCGCCACGGCGACCCGGACCGCATGTCCCACTTCATCGACACCGCCCTTGCCGACGACGTCGGCGCAGCCGTGAACCTCAACTACTGGGCGTACTGGATCGGCGAGATCCCGCTCGAACTCTCCGACGACTTCATCGCATCCCAGGCATCGGGCTTTCGGCCCGGACACAAGCTGTTAGCCCACCTCGCCGATGGCATCGACCCCCGTCATGGCTACCTCGACCTGAACATCCACAGTGTGTGGTCGCTGCTCCAGATCCGGCCGAACCTGCTGCGCTCCGGAACGGCGGCAAGCGCCCTACGAGACCGGCTCCCCATGATGTTGGATAGCGCTGAGCTCTCGTCGCGCGGGCGGCGCGAACTCGAGAACATCCGTTACGCAATCCGCCTCGCTGAGGCGTGAGGGGAGTCCGACGGTGCCCGACGACCTGTCCTCGGTGGCGCGCTTCCTGTTCGAAGCCGGGACACTCAAGCAGACCAAGCGCACGGGCTGGTGGATGGCCGGCGTCCGCGACCCCGAGTCGGTGGCCGAACACTCCTGGCGGACCTCGCTCCTCGCCTCGCTCATCGCCAAGCTCGAAGGCGCCGACCCCGCGCAGGCGGCGTTCCTCGCCACCTGGCACGACATCGCGGAGACGCGTACGGGAGACGTCAACTACCTGGGAAAGAAGTACGCGAGCAGCGCCGACCCGGAGGCGGTGACGGCCGACCAGGTCGCGGGCATGCCCGAGGTTCTGGCGTCGGCCGTGCAGGAGCTCATCGCCGAGTACGAGGCGAAGGAGTCGCCGGAAGCGATCTGCGCACGGGACGCCGACAAGCTGGAGTGCCTGATCCAGGGCATCGAGTACCGGGCTCAGGGCTACGCGAACGCCCAGCGGTGGATCGACAACAGCCGTGGGCGGCTGACCACGAAGACCGCCAACGCGCTCGCGGACACCCTTCTGGCGACCGACTCGCTCGACTGGCTCCGCACTGCCCTCGGCGAGCAGACGAGCTGAGCTGCCGGCCGCCGGTCGAGTGCCTTTGGGGGAGCCGTCGGCCCCTCGCGCAAGCATGCGCGAGGGGCCGGGAGGGTTCAGGTGTGGTGGTCGAATTCGCCGGCCTTGAGGGCGTGGAGGAGGGTGGCGAGGGTGGTGGGGGTGGTGTGGAGGATGAGGTGGCCTTCGTCGGACTCACGGAGTTCGACCGCCTCGTTGATGGCGCGAACCTCGACGCATTCATTGTTTGCAGCGCTGTAGCTGGACTTCTGCCACGCGGTGTCGGTCATTTGTGCCTCCGGGGGAGTCGGCCCCTCGCGCTGAGTCAGGCGCGAGGGGCGGTGGAGACGAGGCGGTTGCGCAGGAAGTCGGGCAGGCCGACTTCCTGCGCAAAGGGGGAGGTTGCAAGGGTTCAGGTGTGGTGGTCGAACTCGTCGGCCTTGACACCGATGAGGAGGGCGGCGAGGGCGGTGGGGGTGGTGCGGAGGGTGAGGTGGGCTTCGTCGGACTCGCGGAGTTCGACCACGCCGCTGATTGTGCGGACCTCCACGCACTCGTTGGTTGCGCCGCTGTAGCTCGACTTCTGCCACTTCGACTCAGGCATAGCTGTCTTCCGTTTCCTTCATGACTGATCGGATGAGATCCCGGGACTTCTCGTTGGAGAGTGCCAGGGAGTCCATGCGATCGAAGATCGTCCGATGCTTGGCCAGGTCTGCCGGGGAGTCGAAGAACAGGACACCCTGGGCAACGTCCATTTGGACAGTGTCCAACTCGGGAACCGGGCCGTTGGCGAACGTGAGGTTCTCGGAAGCACCTGGGAAGGTGGCGACGGCGAAGGGCACTACTCGGATCGAGATCCCGGGATGCTCGGAGTCCTTGATGAGTGCATCGAGTTGTTCGGCAAGCACCTTGGGGCCGCCGAACTGCATCCGCAGCGCGGCTTCGTGGATGAACGCCACGAGAGAGGTCTTGCCCGAGCGGACTATCTGCTGCCGCTGGATGCGGAATGCAGTGCGGACGTCGATCTCCGAGTGGGACAACGGGGGATAGACCCGCGTGAAGACAGCGGAGGCGTACGCGCCGGTCTGCAGCAAGCCCGGGATGTAGGTCGTTGTGCAGGTGGAGAGTGCTCGTGCGTAGCTCTCGATCTCTGCGACTTCGAGGAAGTCCGTCGTCAGGACCTCCCGATATTCCTCCCACCAGCCCTTTCCGCGCTCGGTGATCATCTCGGCGAGGGCGTCGATCAGTGAGGGGCTGTCGCAGTTGCATGTGGCGGCGATGATGCGGAGGCGGTCGACGCTGATGCCGATCCGCCCGGATTCCATCTGAGTGACCTGGGCAGGAGACATGCTGACGGCGCGGCCGAGTTCTGAACCGCCGTAGCCAGCCCGCTCGCGCATTCTCCGCAGCTCGGTGCCGATCCTGCGCTGGCGGAGTGTTGGGTTGGAGCGTGGAGGCATGGGTCCCTTCCGAAGGTCAGTGCGGCCAGTCTGCCGTGTGCGTCGAGCGTCGGTCCACCAGCTACCACCGTAGGGTGAACTTCCCCAAAGAGTGGAAAATTGGATACTCATCTGCGCTACGGTCGATCTCACATCGATCCGACGGATCGTCAGTAACGCCTGCTAGCAAGCACCGCAGAGCAGCCACGCCCATCTCCGCTGGCCTGGCTCACGGCGACACATGTTCCGCCGGTTCCCCCTCACTCACGCCTCGGGAGAACTCCCATGCGTCACATCAACACGCCCACCATCGCCATCGCCCGCCACACCCTCCACAACACCATGACCCGCGTCGGCTGGGCCCCTTCCCTCATCTCCGACGCGCAGCTCGCCCTCTGCGAGCTCCTCGTCAACGCCTGGCGCCACACCGACACCCCCGCGCCGCTGGTCGAGATCATCTCCGTCGGCGACTCCCTGCGCGTCTCCGTCACGGACGAGAGCCCGGTCCTGCCCTCCGCCCCGCCGCTGTCCCTGCTCGCCGAGTCGGGGCGCGGCCTCCAGCTGGTCGAGGCCCTCACCCACCGCTGGGGCGTCGACCCCCACGAGCGTGCCAAATCCGTGTGGTTCGAGCTGCTGAAGGACGCCGCCTGATGATCTACCGACCCGGCCGTCACCCGATGCTGCCGACCGACCCCCGGATCCGGTACTACACCGAGGACCACATCCGCGCCCTGCTGGACGAAGTCCGGGAGCGGGGGCGCGAGTTCGGCCTCATCTTCCCCTCGATCGACACCGACAGGACCATGGACGGCCGTGTCCTCGTCCGCTTCAACACCGCGCCGGCCTCGACGCTGTTGAACCTCCTCACCCTGCTCCTCGACGCCGAACGCAGGACCTCGTGCGATACCTGATCGGGACGGCTTTCGCCGTCCTCCTCGCCCTCGCCTTCGCGACCGTCGCCCTGGGCGTCGTCACCGCCCTCCGCGCGGCCCCGACGCCCGACGAGGACGCCTGACCCGCCCGCCGCCCCCGCCGCCCGCGCGCCGGGGGCTGCGGCACTGCTCCACCCGCGCCCTTGACGGCCCTTCACGGGTGGGGCCAAGGTCGTGGAACCGGTACGGGAGGCAGTCATGACGCCAGAGGGCGTGTACCGGCTGCCCGCCAACATGATCCAGTTCACCCCCCCCGGCCGGACAGCGAGGTCAACGACGATGGCAACAGCGGTTCGTGAGCAGCTGGCGAACGCGCAGCGCTCGGCGGTGCATCTGGAGATGCGGGACAGCTACATGCTGGACGACCCCGACTTCATCGCCTGGCAGCAGGGCAAGCGGCTTGACCCGATGGACCGCGAGTCGTGGTGGCGGTCGTGGCTCGACGTGGTGGCCGAGGCGACCGGCCGTGGGGTCGCCATGCGCCGTCTGCGGGTCGTCTCCGAGCCGGTGACCGACTACATCCGGTACGAGTACGACGTGACGTTTCCGAACGTCGCGGCGGGAGAGGACGTGCGGTGGTTGCCGCGCTCCCGCGCCGGTGATCTGCTCCTGCCCGGCCTGGACGGCTGGGTGATGGATGACGAGGTGGTGATCCTGCACCACTTCACCGGGGACGGGCAGTGGGCCGAGGCCGGCATGGAGGTCCGGAACGATCCGGAACTGGCCAGGCGGTACCTGGCGGCCTACGAGGCCGCCTGGGCGCGGGCCGTCGAGCACGAGAAGTTCACCGTCTGACCTCGACCGACGACTCGCCGAGGACGCGAAGGAGTCACGTGACAACGCCTACCCGTGACGGGCTGGCCAAGGCAACGCGCACGGCCGTTCACCTGGAACTTCGTGACGCCTACGGCGCGAGCGATCCCGAGTTCCAGCGTTGGAGACTCGGCCACCGCTACGTTCCTGAAGACCGGCCCGAGTGGTTCCAGGGCTGGGGTGACGCGGTCCGGGAAGCGGTGTCCCGCGGCGTGGCCGTCCGGCGGCTGCGGATCGTCTCGGAGCCGGTCACCGACTACATCAAGTACGAGCACCACGTGACCTACCTCAACATCGCGGCAGGCGAGCAGGTCCGCTGGCTGCGGCGGGCCGACATCCGGGACACCCCGCTCCCCGCCAACGACTTCTGGCTGTTCGACGACGCACAGGCCGTCGTCAACCACTTCACCGGCGACGGTGAGCTCAACTGCCGCGAGGTCGTCTCCGAAGCCATGGAACCGGGACTGCTGCGGTTCTTCGGCGCGGCCTTCGACTCGCTCTGGGAACTCGCCGTCCCGCACCAGGAGTACGCGCCCGAGTAGTCGAGTTGGTGCCGGGCCTGCGCCGCCGACGACCAGGCGGACGACCCGGCTGCGAGCGGTTGATCGCGGTGGTCCCGACCCGGTCGGGACCACCGCAACCCGGACGGGTGGTCTTCGCCCGAACCCCCGCGCCCGGACCCGCCGGGCACCAGGATGGCCCGAGTGACAACCCCACCCGCCCACCCCGCCGCGTCGGACCTCTGGCACCACTACGGCCGCGCCCGCGCCGCCGCTGACCGGAGCGTCCCCGACGCCTTCCCCTGGGTCTGGGCCCAGGACGGCGGGCCCGGAAGCGAGGTGCTGGGGGACGTCACCGGCCTCGTACTGGCCGACCTCGGCGCGGGCGCCGCCCGGCACGCCGCCCACCTTGTCGTCCACCGCGCCCCGGCCCGGGTCGACGCCATCGACGCCTCTCCGGCTCAGCACGCGATGGCCCGTGACCTCTACGGCCATCTCGCGCCGCGCCTGCGCACCCTGCACGCCAACGCCATCGAACACCTGGAGGCGCACCCGGACGAGTACGACGTCCTCTACTCGGTGTTCGGCGGTCTCGACTTCGCCGACCCCCGCCGACTGCTGCCCGCGGCCGCCCGCGCCCTGCGTCCCGGCGGGCTGCTCGCCGCCTCCACCCTGGGCCACTACGTCGGTGGAGCGCCCGCCGAGCCGGACGTCCGGCACGTCGACATCCCGGCCCGTACCCCGGACGGTACTCCGGCGACGATGCGCCGCTGGGTCCTCCAGGAGCACGTCTGGACGAAGCTGCTGGACGAGGCCGGGTTCACCGCGATCGGCATCGACCGCCTCCCGCCCGCCACTTCGGGTGCCCGCTCGGCCGACACGCTGCTTCTTCGGGCCCACCGGCGGCAGTGAGGAACGCCTTCCCGGCGCCGGCAACAGCAAGGCCCGCGAAGCCGTCGCGGCTACGTGGCGGGCGGTGCCCGGCCGGCGAGTCCCTCAGACGCGCGGGCCTGATGCCCCGAGCGCCCTCAACGGTCCTTCCGCCGGCCGCCGGTGGTCTTCGGCGGGGCAGCAGCCGTGGTGGGAAGGCGCACGGTGAACACCGAACCGGTGCCGGGCGTGCTGGCCGCGCGGACGTCGCCGCCGTGGATCTCGGCGAGCTTCCGGACGATGGCGAGGCCGAGACCGCTGCCGCCGCTCTGGCGGTTGCGGGACTTCTCGGCCCGCCAGAAGCGTTCGAACACCAGCGGCAGGTCCGCCGCGGCGATGCCGTTGCCGGTGTCGGCGACCTCGATGAGTAGGGCGTCGGCGTCCAGGCGGGCCCGCAGGGTGACCGTACCGCCCGGCGGGGTGTGCCGGACGGCGTTGGCGACCAGGTTGCCCACCATCTGGCGCAGACGCACCGGGTCGGCGAACACCTCGTACCCGGCCGTGGCCGCGACCGGTTCGACGGTCAGGCTCACGCCCGACGCCCGTGCCCCGGCGTGGTGGGCGGTGGCGACCTGGGCGAGCAGGTCCTCGGCGTCCACGGTGCGGCGGTGCAGGGCGAGTTCGCCGGCGTCGGCGGCGGCGAGGTCCCGCAGGTCGTCGATCAGGTGCTGGAGCAGCAGGGCCTCCTCCAGCAGCGAACTCGTCAGGGCGCCGTCGGCGGTGACGATGCCGTCCTCGACGGCCTCCAGCCAGCCGCGGATGTTGCTGAGCGGGGTGCGCAGTTCATGCGCGATGTCGCCCACCATCGCCCGGCGCAGCTCCTCGAGTTGTTCGCGGCGCTGCGCCATGGCGTTGAAGGCGGCGGCGAGTCCGGCGATCTCGTCGCGGCCGGTCGTGGCCACCCGGGCGGAGAGGTCCCCGTCGGTCATCCGCCGGGCGGCGCGGGTGAGTGCGTTCAGCGGCCGGGAGAGCCGTAGTCCGACCGTTGTGGTGATCGCCACGGTGACGGCCAGGACCAGCGCGGCGACCTCGGCGACCCGCCCGCGGTGAGGGGCGGACAGGACGGGGCCGGGATCCTCCGCCCCGGCGGGTGCGCCGACGAACAGCAGCACGGGCGGTGCCACGTACCGGACGAGTTGCTGCCGGCGGGAGTTGGCGAGGCAGGCGGAGATCGCCTGTTCCTGAGCCGGGTCACGGGGCGGGGACCACTGCAGTGCCAGGGACAGCGTGACGGGCCGGATCTGCTGGCGTTCCAGGCAGGCGTTGACGAGTGCGGTGAGGTCGGCGAGGGCGGCGCTCTCGGTGCGGGTCGGGGCGTCCAGTACCAGGGGGGACGCGCAGCGTGTGGCGGGGGCCGGGCCGCCGGGGACGCTCACCACGGGGTGTCCGGCGGGGTCGTCGGTCACGGTCGCCTCGACGCCCAGTTCCGACCGCAGGCAGCCGGCCCGGTTGCGAGCGGCCTCCTCCATGGCCGTGCGCTCGGCGGTCGTCAGCCGGAACGGGCCCACGGCGCGGGCGTCGATCCGGTCGGCGGGGGCGTCGGGCAGCATGGCGAGGTCGACGGAGAGCGGGTCGACGGTGGTGGTGGGGGTGTGGGGCAGGACCGTGTGGTCGGCGCCCGCGCCTGCGCCTGCGCCTGCGCCCGGGGCCGGCGCCGCGGAGTCGATGACCGGATCGAAGCGCGGTGTGGCCAGCAGGATGCGCTGCCCTGTGTCGGCGGCGAGCCGCCGCACGGTCGACTCCGCGCCGGTCCAGTCGGGGTGGGTCGCGGCGTAGCCGAGCAGTTCGTGGTAGATCCGGACCTGGTCCGCGAGGGCCTGACGCCGCTCCTGCCTGATCACGCCCGTCGTGGTGCGGGCGGTCAGCCAGGCCGTCGCGGCGATGGAGCAGAGGGAGACCAGGGCGGAGAGGGCGAGCAGCCGGAGCAGCAGGCTGCGGTGCGGCGGGGTGTCACGACGCACCGCGCGGCCCCTCCGCGAGCTTGTAGCCGATGCCGTAGACCGTCAACAGGCGTGTGGGGCGCCGTGGTTGTGGCTCGATCTTGCGACGCAGGTTCATCACGTGGGTGTCGACGGTCCGGGTGGTGATGTACCGGTCGATGCCGTGCAGGTGCTCCAGCAGCTGGGCCCGGGTGAAGACGCGGCCGGGCTGGGCGGCCAGTACCTCCAGCAGCCGGAACTCGCCGGGTGTGCAGCTGACGGGACGTCCGTCCGCGGTGACCTCGTGGCGCAGGGGGTCGACGGTGAGGGCCCCGGTGGTCAGCACCGCCGGCCGGGGCGGCGGGGCGGCGTCCTGGGGCAGCGGGTGAGAGCCGCGGCGCAGCAGGGCGCGGACCCGGGCGACGAGTTCGCGGGGACTGTAGGGCTTGGTGAGGTAGTCGTCGGCGCCGAGGTCGAGCCCGAGCAGCAGGTCCTCCTCGGTGGTGCGGGCGGTCAGCATCAGCACCGGGACGGCGGATTCGGCGCGCAGGGCGCGGCAGACGTCGAGTCCGTCCATGACGGGCATCATCACGTCGAGGACCAGGAGCTGGGTGGGGCCGTTGCGGGCCTGCTCCAGCGCGGCGCGGCCGTCGTGGACGACGACCACGCGATGCCCTTCCCGCTCCAGGTACAGGCGGGCCAGGTCGGCCTGCTTGGGATCGTCCTCGGCGACCACGACATGTGCGCACATGAGGATGATCGTAAGTCGCCCTCCGCAAGGCACTCCCACCGGTTCACGACAGCCTCTCGACAAGTTCCTGACACCGACGGACCAGGGTGGGTGGAACCCGCCGGGGGAGTGCCCCGGCCCCGCCTCCGAAAGGCTCCCGTGTGATGCCCTCCCCCCGTCCGGTGTCCCTCACCGCCCGCGCCCTCGGGGCGGCCCTGCTGCTGTCCACCGTCCCCGCCGTCGCGGCGACGGCCGCCACTCACGGGCCGGCTCCCGCCGTGCCCGCCGTCACGGCGGCGGAGGTGATGCCGCACCTCCAGGCCCTGCAACGGATCGCGGACCGCAACGGCGGCAACCGGGCGCACGGCACCCGGGGGTACGCGGAGTCGGTGGCGTACGTGAAGCAGGCCCTGGACCGGGCCGGCTTCCGGACGCAGCTGCGTCACTTCTCCCACGACGGCAAGGACGGCTACAACCTGATCGCCGACTGGCCGGGCGGCGACCCGAATCACGTACTGCTCTCCGGCGCCCACCTGGACAGCGTCCCGATGGGCCCGGGGATCAACGACAACGGCTCCGGCTCGGCGGCCGTCCTGACCACTGCCCTGCAGGTGGCCAAGGCCAAGCTGAAGCCCGAGCGGCACCTGCGTTTCGCCTGGTGGGGAGCGGAGGAGCTGGGGATGGCCGGCTCGGCGGACTACGTCAAGAACCTGTCCGCCGCCGACCGCAAGGCCATCGACCTGTACCTCAACCTCGACCAGGCGGGCAGCAGGAACGTCCAGCAGTACCTCGTGGTGAAGGACGCGAGGAACGATGGGACCGCGGCCTTCCAGGCCTTCGAGAACTGGTTCGGCGCCCGGGGCCTCGCCACGTTCGACATCCCGCTGGACAGCTCCGACACCCAGTCGTTCGGGGACGCCGGCATCCCGTCGTCCGGGTTCAGCAGTGGCGTCTCGGACTGCCTCCACAGCGCGTGCGACGACCTCGCCAACGTCGACCCCGCGACGCAGGAGACCAGTACCAACGCCCTGATCGGCGTGGTGTGGCAGTTCGCCGCCATGACGCCTGCCGCCACCGCCCCCGCCCCCGCCCAGTCCTGACCACCCGTCCCCAGGAGCCGCAGATGCGCGCACCACTGAGCCACCACCGCCGCAAGGCCGCCGCCCTGGTGGCGGCCACCACCGCCCTCGGCGTCGCCCTGACCGCCGTCCCCGCGGGAGCGGCCGGGGCGGGCGACCCCTACTTCCCCGACGACGGCAACGCCGGCTACGACGTGGCGAACTACGACGTCCGGATCGCCTACGACCCGGCCCGGCCCGACCTGTTGAAGGGCGACACGACCGTCACCGCCCGGGCCCTGCGGTCGCTGGACCGCCTCTCCCTGGACCTCAAGGGCTTCCAGGTCGCCTCCGTCACCGTGAACGGCATCCCGGCGAAGTCGTTCTCCCGCTCCGGCGCACACAAGCTGGACATCGAACCCGCCCGCCGCGTGGCCGGCGGCGCCACCTTCGCGGTGCGGGTGGTGTACGCGGGAAAGCCCGACCCCGAGGGCTGGCACCTGCTGGTATCCGGCGGCGTCAACGCGATGGGCGAGCCGCACTCCGCGACCTCCTGGTTCCCGTCCAACGACCACCCGTCCGACAAGGCCACCTTCTCGCTCACCGCGACCGTCCCCGACGGTTGGACGGCCATCGGCAACGGCCGGCCCGGTCCGACCACCAGCGCGGGCGGTTCGACGACCTTCCGCTGGCGCGAGGACAAGCCGATGGCGACCTACCTCGGCACGGTCGCCATCGACAGGTTCACCGTCCACCGCTCGGAGCTGCCGGACGGGACGCCGGTCATCACGGCCTACGGCCCGGACGTGCCGATCGACGAGATGGCCAAGGCGACCGAGGCCCAGCAGCCGGAGATCCTCGCCTTCCTGGCCTCGACGTTCGGCCCGTACCCGTTCTCCTCCGCGGGCGCCATCGTCCGTGGCGAGCCCAAGGTGTCGGGCACGGGCGCGCCGGACCTGGAGACCCAGAGCCGACCCACCTACACCAGCTACTTCTGGGACGCCGCGGCGGTCCACGAGATCGCCCACCAGTGGTTCGGCGACAGCGTCTCGTTCACCGACTGGCGCGACGGCTGCATCGCCGAATGCGTCGCCCAGTACGCCAACCAACTGTGGGAGGAGCACAGGGGCATGAACCTCGACACCACCTTCTACGCCCACAACATCGAAGAGAACAGGAACAACCCGGCGTACTGGTCCACCAGGCTGTACGACCCCGGCCAGGGCAACGAGCTCAGCGCGGCCCTCTACTTCAAGGGCTCCCTGATGATGCACGCCCTGCGGCGCACCGTCGGAGACGACGCGTTCTTCGGCACCCTCAAGCGCTGGACCGCCGACCACGCCTACGGCAACGCCTCCTTCCCGCAGTTCGAGGCCTTGGCCGCGAAGGTGTCCGGCAAGGACCTCAAGGGTTTCTTCGACGCCTGGGCCCACGGCACGACGATCCCGCCGAAGGAGTACCTCTACCCCGGCACCCTGGCCCCGCTGGCCGGCGGATAGGCCATGTCCGACAATCGACCGCGCGCCCGGCGGGAACCGTTCGGACAGGCTCGGCGGCGCGCCTCGGCGAGCTGACGCGCGACGTCGTCGGAGTACCGAACACCCCACGGCGCAGGAGGTCGGCCGGGCCGACCTCCTGCGCGGGGTCACGCGCTGCCGCCCCTGCCGTGCAGGAGGTCCGCGATGCGCGCGTCGACCTGCTCGGGGGCGTAGCCCCGCCACCTGATCCGGAAGGCCGGTACGGGCGGCGGTGCACCGGCTCCGGACAGGGCCCTGAGGTAGTCGTCGACTTCGGGGCGGTCGTAGCCGCGCCGCACCAGGTCGAAGCCGCGGAACTCCGGTGATGCCGACATGTCGTGGGTCCTCCGGCTCGTTGCGTGGACGGCGTCAGGCCTGTCGATCCTGTCATACGGATCTCGGCAGGATCACCCGGCTCCGGCCGTCAGCCGGTGGCGAGGTGGGCGGTGTAGAAGTCGGCGAGCTTGTCGACGGCCGGGGCGACGTACTCCTCCTTGTCGTAGAGGTCGACGTGGCCGGCGCCCGCGATCCGGTGGAGCTCCTTGGGGCCGGTGGCGCGCTGGTGGGCTTCGACGGCCATCCAGGCGGTGACGGCGTGTTCGCCGATGATCTGGAGGACGGGGCGGGGGCCGATCAGCGGGACGGCGAGGAAGGCGTCGTGAAGCGCCATCCGGTCGACGCTCTCCCAGGCGAGGGTCTTCGCGGAGCGCTCGTGTTCGCCGCGCGGGGTGCAGTAGTACGCGAAGCCCTCGGCGCCGTGCCGTCCGCCCAGCGCGTGGGCCTGCTCGGCGGTCTCCGGGAACACGGGCAGCGCCCCGGGGTCCTCGCCGCGGGCGGCGGCGCCGCGGGCCGCCGCGGCCGCGTCCAGCAGGGCCTCGAAGACGGCCGGGTCCTGGGTGCCGTCGGCGCCGAGGCGGAACTGGCGGGCGGGTTCGGCGGTGGACACGGCGGCCACGGCCCTGACCCGGCGGTCCGTGCCGGTCGCGGCCAGCGCGTAACTGCCCGAGGCGCAGATGCCCAGCAGGCCGATCCGCCCGGCGTCGACCTCGTCGAGGGCCGAGAGGTAGGACACCGCGGCCTTGAAGTCCTCCACCCGCTGGGCGGGGTCCTCCAGGCCCCGCGGCAGGCCGCCCGACTCGCCCTGGTGGGCGGCGTCGAAGGCGAGGGTGACGAAGCCGCGCTCGGCCAGCAGCCGCGCGTAGGTGCCGGAGGTCTGCTCCTTCACGCCGGTGCCCGGGTGGCCGACCACGAGGGCCGGCCGCGGGCCGGGCGCCGGCGCCTGCGGGGTGTAGAGGTGGCCGACGAGCGTGATGCCGGCGCTGTCGAAACGGACGGTACGGACATCACAGGCGGTACGGACGGTACGGACGGCGGTGCGGGCCATGGGGCGCTCTCCACTGGGACGGTGACGGGACGTGACGCACCGGCACCGGGGCCCGGGGCCCCGCCCTGCCGGGCACGCCTCCACGTTCGGCCACCCGCCGTCCGCGCGGGAGAGTCAGACCCGTGCCCGGGAAAGAACCTGCCCCCCCGGAACACGTGCCCCACCCGCCCCGGCACACCGACACTGGAGGCATGACCGCAGACTCCGAGTCCCGGGCGCTGGGCGCCTTCCTCAAGGCCCGCCGGGCCCAGCTGTCCCCACGGGAGTGCGGCCTCCCCGAGACGGACACCGCCCGCAGGGTCGCCGGGCTGCGCCGCGAGGAGGTCGCCCGGCTCGCCGCCATCAGCGTGGACTACTACACCCGGCTGGAACAGGGCCGGGTCCGGGCGTCCGCACCCGTGCTCACCACCCTGGCCCGCGCCCTGCGCCTCGACGACGACCAGCAGACGTACCTCTACGAACTCGCCGGCCGGACCGACGCCCGCCCCCGCCCCCGCCGCCCCGCCCAACGCCTGCGCCCCGCCATGGGACGGCTGCTCGGCCAGCTCACCGACACCCCCGCGCTCGTCCTCGGCAGACGCCTGGACGTCCTGGCCTGGAACCCCGCCGCCACCGCCCTCTACACCGACTTCGCAGCCCTCGCGCCCCACCACCGCAACTACCTGAGGCTGCTGTTCACCGAACCGGTCGTCCGGCAACTGCACCGGAACTGGTCCCACGACGCCCGGGAAGCCGTCGCCGCGCTGCGCATGGAGGCCGCGGCCGACTCCGGCGACCCCGACCTCGCCCGACTCGTCGGCGAACTGTCCCTCCAGGACGCCGACTTCCGCACCTGGTGGGCCGAACACCGCGTCAACAGCGCCGGTTACGGCACCAAGCACTACCGCCACCACCTGGTGGGGGACCTCACCCTCGACTGCGACACCTGGACCAGCCCCGACGGCTCCGGACAGCGCCTCATGGTCCTGACCGCCGAACCGGGCAGCCCCTCCCACGACGCCCTGCGCATCCTCACCTCGTGGACCACCCGGCAACCGGACACCGACCGGCAGCCCAGCACCGACCAGGCGCAGGACCCCACGCGATGAGAACCGCGCCGCCGGCGCTGATCGTGGCAGGTCTGTTGCACACGAAGTGGCGCAGCTCACTGCCGTCCGGCGCGCGGCGTGATCGACTCGCTCGATGCGCCAGTCCTCCACGCCCCGCCGCCCGCTGACGGTTCGTCACATCCCATTCGCCGCCGCAGCGCTGCTGCTCGCGGGCTGTGGCACCGCGACGACCGCGGGCTCCGGCGGCGGACCGGAGGCCTCCGGCAGCCCCGCGCCGTGCGGCACCCCGGCGCCGAGCGCACCCGGCGGCGTGCCGCAGCCGACGAAGCTCGCCCAGGGCGGGGCGCGGATCACCGCCGCCGGGCCCACCTGCTTCGAGTACGAGGTGACCAACCCGAACAGCGAACCGTACGACTTCACCGTGGTGTTCAACGGCCCCGATCCGGGCCAGGGGACGGCGGTGTTCGGCGGCCCCGGGGGAAGGGTGGGGAACCTGACCCGGACCGTCACCGGGCTCGCCCCAGGCGCCACCGAGAAGGGGCGGATCGACCTGACCACGCCCGGCCGGACCCCGCGGACAGGCCAGCCGCCCACCCTGACACCGCCCGAGGCCCGCGTGCCGAAGCCCGAACTCCTCAAGGTCCGCAGCGTGCCCACCGCCGAGGCGCCCAATGCCGGCGGCCCCTGCCCGGCCTCCGGCCTGCGGCTGTACGCCGACGAGGGCGACGCCGCGATGGGCCTGCGCGTGGTCGGGCTGCACCTGCGCAACTGCGGCACCGCCACCGTCACCCTCGACGGCTACCCGCAGGTCCAGCCGCTCGACCTCGACCACAAGCCCCTCGACGGGGTGCGCGTCCTGCGCGGCGGCGCCGAGATCGCCACCGGCACCGGCGCCGACGACCCGCCCCGGCGGATCGACCTGCGCCCGGGGGAGGGCGCCCGCACCACCCTGGTGTGGCGCAACACCACCGAGGCCGGCGCCGGCGAACCGCTCAACGCCCCCTACGTCCGGGTGCGCGCCACCCCCGACGCGGCCCCCGTCATGGTCACCCCGGAACTCGACCTCGGCACCACCGGACGCCTCGGCGCCGGCGCCTGGGTCAGGGAGGACAGCAACGACAAGCCGTCACCGGCAATGTGATCGCACTGTGATCGGACCGTCGTCAAGCGCTGCGATCATGATCACTACGGTACGGCGGTATGTCCCACACCGATCCTGACCAGCCCCAGTCCCAGCGGGTCTGGCCGCGCAACCTCGCGCTCGCCGCCGTCGCCGCCGCACTGACCGCCGGTGCCTGCACCCTGCTGCAGCCCGCCGACGACGAGGGCGACTCCTCCCCGGCCGCCGCGGCGCCGTCGTCGTCGGCGGCATCCGCGATTCCCTCGGCATCCGCGGCCCTCACGACCCCGTCGGCCTCCGCGACCCCCTCGGCCGGTTCCCTGCTGCCGCTCGACCAACTGTTCCCCGCCCGGGTGACGGCGGCCGGCGGCGAGGTCTACACCAGGATCGGATCGAAGGCCATGCCGTCCTGCGTCGAACCGGACTCGGTCGGCCCCCGGCTGATCGGGATGATCCGCGCGTCGAAGGGCTGCCTGGGCGAGCAGATCGCCCTGTACACCGACAGCGCCAAGAACCAGTACAACCTGGCCGTCTTCACCATGGCCGACCCCGTGGACACCGTCCACCTGGTGACCACGCTGAGCATGGCCTTCGACGACTACCAGGTCGGCGCCCAGGCCCCGCCGCCCTCCGCGGGCCTGACCACCCTGCCCCCGGACAGCGGCATGGTGCAGATGTTCTCCGGCGCCGGCCGGGCGATGGTCGCGGGCCTCGGCCAGTGGTCCGACGGCCGCACCGCCGACTACCAGGCCCTCGTCGACAAGCACCTGGACCCGCTGCAGAAGGCGATCGGCCAGGCCGTCTTCGCCCACGAGTCCGCCCGCTGACCGGCCGCGCCGGAATCCGGTGGCCCGGCACGCTCCCCCGTGGCGTGCCGGGCCGCCGGCATGGAAACGGAACTTGAGATTCCGCTGCGCGGTGTTCCTCGATGAGCATGCCAGGGAGGTACCCCGCCGTGTTGGCACCGAGTGGACAGTCCTTGGCATTGCGTGCACTGATCCGGGATTCCCGCCTGCTCGTGCGCATCGGGTGCCCATGATGCGGGGTTCTCGCGTTCACGGCCGTGGTGTCGGTCGTGGTGCCGGCCGTGGCGTCAGTCGAGGGTGAGGCGCTTGTTGAGGGCCTCGCCCGAGGGGAGGGGATCGATGAACCTGTGCAGGAACGTGAGCATCGCGTCGGTGTCCAGGCCCTCGCAGGCGGCGTCCATCGCGCCGTAGAGGAACTCCTCGATCCCGGCGACCTCGGTGGCCAGGCGTTCGCCCTCGGGGGTGAGGCTGAGCTGGAGGTAGCGGCGGTCCGCGTCGTCGGTGCGGCGTTCGACCAGTCCGGCCGCGACGACGCGTTCGACCAGCCGGCTGGGGTTGGTGCCGCTCTCGCACACCAGGAGCTGTCCGAGCCCGTTGAGGCTCAGGGTGCCGTGCTGCTGGAGCAGGCGCAGCACCTCGGCCTGGGACGGGGTGATGCCGTGGGGTTTGAGGGCCTGGATCAGCAGCCGGTTGCCCTCGCGCTGGGCTGCCAGGATCGCGAACCGCAGGTGTTCGGCCTTACGCATCGATGTCCTTCCGGAGGGTCGGCTGGGCGGCGAGGAAGTACTCGACCGCGGCGGCGTAGGTTACCGGGTGGGAGAAGCGGAACATGTGGCCGGTGCGCGGCAGCACGACCTCGCGGGCGTCGGGGATGCCCGCGAGCATGATCCTGGAGGCGTTCTCGCCGATCAGCACGTCGTGCGAGGGGGTCAGGAGCAGGGTCGGGACCTCGACCCGGCCCAGCGCGGCGACGTAGTCGGCGGTGAGACTGGCCCGCACGCGCGCGTCGAAGGACGCGGCCGGGGTGTTGGCGAGGAACAGTTCGCGGCTGCGCGCCTCGCTCCAGGGCACCTGTCCCTCGCCGTCGAACGGGGAGGCGAGGCGGTGGGCGTGGGCCCGCAGCGTCAGCTGGGTGTAGAGCGGGCCGCGGGCCCTGCCGATCACCCGCATCAGGGCCTTCCACGGCTTGGAGTCGACCGGGTTGGCCGCGAATCCGCCGGACAGGACCAGGGCGCGCAGGCCCTTGGGGCGGCGGGTGGCGAGCGCGAGCGCGATGTTCGCGCCGAACGAGTCGCCGACCAGCACCCAGTCGTCCAGGTCCGCGACCGCCTCCTGCACGTGGTCGGCGTAGCGCTCCATGTCGTCGACGCCCTCGGGCAGGCGCAGCGTCCGCTTGGGCGCGTCGCCGTAGGGGGCGAGCTGCTCGGCGCTCCACGGGGCGCCGGAGAAGCAGGGGACGAAGACGAGGGTCGGAATCTTCTCTGAAGTACTCATACCGGACAGGTTACACGACATATGTGTCGTGACATATGTTCACCTGGGATCGGATCGGATCGGGTGGGGGCCGGAGTCGGAGCCGGAGCCGGGGTTGGGACAGCCCTGTCCCGCCCGGGCGGCTACCCGCCGGCCGTCCCGGCCAGGGCGTGGAGGCGGTGATCGCGGGGGGAGAGGCCGTACGCGGCCTTGAAGGCGCGGCTGAACTCGGCGGCGCGGGGCAGGCCGCAGCGGGTGGCGACGGCGTGGACGGGCAGGTCGCGCAGCGCGGGGTCGGCCAGGTCGCGGCGGGCCCGCTCCAGCCGGCGGCGGCGGATGAAGGCGGCGACGGTCTCGCCGCCGGAGTGCCGGGTGAACAGGCGGTGCAGGTAGCTGACGGAGATGTGGTGGGCGGCCGCGATCGCGGTGGGCGTCAGCTCGGGGTCGGGCAGGTTGCGTCCGACGAAGGCCCGGACGTTCTCGACCAGGGCCCGCTGCCGGGTGTCGTCGGGTACGGCGGCCTCGGCGTCCAGCTCCCGGGCGAGCCAGGCGGTCACCAGGTCGACCACGATGCCGCCCAGGCGGGGGCTCTCGGCCGGGCCCAGGGCGGCGGCCTGCCGGTCGAGGCTGAGAAGGAAGTCCGAGACCAGCGCGCCGGATCCCTCCCGGGAGGAGAAGCCGCGGCCCAGCAGGTCCTCCAGCCGGTGCGGTGCCAGCGGCAGCAGGGCGAGGGGGAAGTCGACGCCGACGGCCTCGATGCGCGGGGCCCCGGGGGCCTTGGCGGCGCGGGTGCCGAAGGACCGCAGGTCGAAGGGGTGGGAGCTGTCGAGCATGTGCAGGTTGCCCGGCCCGAAGGTCTCGGTGCGCCCGGTGTCGCGGGTCAGGGTGAAGCCGCCGTCGAGCAGCAGGGTGATGTGGAAGGCCTCCGGGTCCGAGTGCCGCACCCGGCGCGCGGTGCGGTGGAAGCGGGTCGGCGGGAAGGAGCTGCGCAGCAGGGTCACCGGGCCCAGCTCCAGGCGCCGCATCTCCGCCCGGAAGTCGTCGCGGTGCTCGCTGGTCACGTCGCTGTCCCGGGTGCGGCTGACCAGCTCCCGCCAGCAGTCGAACCGCTCCTTCACGGGTACGCCCTCGCTGCGGAACACGCTCTCCGTGTTCGTGGCCACCGTCCGCCCATCCCTTCCGGGGGCCCGTCCCCCTGCCCGGCCGGGGCCCTCCCTCCCCACCCGGTGTCACCGGCACCTCGCAGCCGGTGACACCGAAACCTACAAGGTCGGGCCGGAGGAGGTCAGTCCGGGTACGGGTCCGGCCGCGCTCTGGGTCCGGGTACGCCCCCGTCAGTCGCCCTCCGGCGCGCCGAGGGCGAGGGTGAAGCTGAACCGGTCGCCGCGGTAGAGGCTGCGCACCTGCTCCAGCGGGCGCCCCGCGGCGTCCAGGCTGCGGCGGTGCAGCAGCAGCATCGGCAGCGCCGGCGGGGTGCCGATCAGAAGCGCCTCGCGCGGGGTGGCCAGCACCGTCTCGATCCGCTCGTCGGCGGCGCCGATCCGAACCCCCTGCCCGCGCAGGTAGCCGTAGAAGGACCCCTCCGGGTCGAAGTCCCGCTCCAGTGCGGGCACCCGGGCGACCGGCACGTACGTGGACTCCAGCCCGACCCGCTCCTCGTCCGCGCGCAGCACCCGCTCCAGGTGCCACAGCGGCTCGCCCTCGGGGACCTCCAGGCACCGGGCCGTCGCCGCGTCGGCGGGCAGCCGGTCCAGGGCGATCAGGGTGCGGCCGGGGCGCAGGCCCTGGCGCGAGACGCCCTCGGTGTAGCTGCTCAGGGACAGCGGCTGCTCGATCTTCGGCCCGGCCACCACCGTGCCCCGGCCCTGCCGGCGCAGCCGCCCCTCCAGCAGCAGCTCGCGCAGCGCCTGGCGCACGGTGGCCCGGGCGACGCCGTGACGCTGCGCCAGATCGGCCTCGGTGGGCAGCCGCCCGCCCGGGCCCAGCTCGGCGATCAGCTCCTCCAGGCGGGCCTTGACCAGGTAGTACTTGGGCACCCGGCCGTGCTCGGGGACGCCGGCGCGGGCGGGCTCGGGGGCGGCCCGGGGGATGGGGTGGTTCACCGCGCAAGCCTACCGAGCGCCCCGTGGGCCGTACGGGCGCCCCGGGGCCTTTGATCACGAAAGCGTAACGGGTCTGGTCTGAATTTCGGCGGTTGTTCATACAACCGTGGATTCGGTGAGGGGTCTGCCTCGCCCGCCCGACCCATCCTCACTCCCGGTGCGAATGCACCGCACTGACGACCAGTTGGGAGCCCCTCCGTTGCGCACCTCCCGCCCCACCTCCCGCCCCACCTCCCGCTCCGCCCGCACCGCCGCCCTCGCCGCCGTCACGGTCGCCACCACCGTCGCCACGCTGATCCCGCTGTCCGCCGCCGCCTCCGCCGCGAGCGCCGCCGGCCCGTACCAGGGCCTGCCGAACGGCACCAAGCAGGCCAAGACTCTGGTCATCGGCGTCGACGGCACCCGCTACGACAAGCTGCTCACCGCCGACGCCCCCAACCTCAAGGCCCTGATGTCCGGCGGTATGACCGCCACCAGCAACCTCTACGCCAACCCGCTGGCGCCCACCCTCTCCGGCCCCGGCTGGTCGACCATCGCCACCGGCGTGTGGCCCGACAAGCACCAGGTCAAGGACAACGCCTTCACCGGCTCCCGCTTCGACCTCTACCCCGACTTCGCCACCCGCCTGGAGAACGCCGACCCCGGCAACTCCACCCTGGTGATCGGCTCCTGGAACCCCATCGCCGGCAACGTCTTCAACGGCCGCG
This sequence comes from Kitasatospora sp. NPDC048286, assembly GCF_043201735.1. Lineage (NCBI taxonomy): Bacteria > Bacillati > Actinomycetota > Actinomycetes > Kitasatosporales > Streptomycetaceae > Kitasatospora > Kitasatospora sp. NPDC048286. The sequence goes on along the minus strand of NZ_JBICZE010000020.1, from coordinate 115,788 downwards.
CCGACCTGCGCCTCCAGGAGAGCGAGAACGACACCAAGACCGCCGCCGACGCCGTCGACTACCTCTCCCACGGCAACCCCGACACCACCTTCCTGCACTTCGACCAGGTCGACGAGGCCGGCCACAACCACGGCGGCACCAGCCCCGAGTACGCGGCCGCCCTGCACTCCGCCGACGCCCTCGTCGGCCAGGTCCTCCAGGCCGTCAAGTCCCGCCCCACGTACGCCTCCGAGGACTGGCTGATCATCGTCACCACCGACCACGGCCACACCGACGCCGGCGGCCACGGCGGCAACAGCGCCAACGAGCGCCAGACCTTCCTGATCGCCAACGGCACCGGCTACACCCCCGGCTCGCGCCGCTACGACGTCAAGCCCGTCGACATCGCCCCCACCGTCCTCAAGCACGAGGGCGCCGCCATCGACCCGGCCTGGAAGCTCGACGGCCGCCCGATCGACGAGATCGTCCCCGACGACTTCGACGCGCTGCGCCCGAGCCTGCAGACCCGTACCGACGAGAGCGGCATCCCGGCCACCGTGAAGGGCTGGACCCACACCCCGCCGGCCGGCTGGAGCATCGACAACTCCCGCATGCCCAGCGGCGGCGTCACCGAGTGGCGCGGCTGGACCTTCGCCACCGACGAGTTCTGGACGGCCGCCCAGCTCGCCCAGTCCCGCGAGACCAACGTGCGCGCCCGCAACGTGTTCGCCGTCGCCGACTCCGACGAGTGGGACGACAAGGCGCACGGCGCCGGCCAGTTCGACTCCACCCTGGTCAGCCCGGCCTACCCGGTCTCCGGCGCGAGCCGCGGCGTGCTGTCCTTCGCGGCGAACTACAAGATCGACGGGCCGCAGACCGGCGACGTCTACGTGGTCTTCGACAACGGCGCCCCGCAGCTGGTGAAGTCCTACCGCAGCGACCTCAACACCGTCGAGAACCTCCCCGTCACCGTCCCCGCCGGCGCCACCACCGCCCGCTTCCAGTTCCGCTACACCGGCACCAACAGCGCCTTCTGGACCGTCGACCAGGTCGGCTTCACCGCCTCCTGAACCGCACGGCCGCCGGGTGGGGGAGGGGCACCGGGCCCCGCCCCCACCACCGTCGCCGCGCCGAGGGTGCCGGTGTCGGTGCTGGTCAGGATCGCCCCGGCCGGCATGGGGCGCGGCATGCACTGGGCCTGCACCCTCCTGGAGTGCTGACCGGCCCCGACGCCTGAGCGCTCCCGGCGTCCCGAGGCGGCGATCCCCAACTGACGTGAACAACCGGAAGGTTGGTCGTGCACATGGGCTGTTGCGGGCGGCCCGTGCGTCCCTATACTGCCGTTGCCCGACGGCCGGAACCGGCCACGGGCATCCGCTGCCGCGCCCGGCCGGCCCGTACGAGGGAGAACCGATCATGGTCAAGCACTACCTCAAGTACGCCTTCAGCACCCTCACCGCCGCGATGTTCCTCCACATGGTCTGATCCGACCGACGACCCGACCGACGGTCTGACCCGACCGGCGGTCCGACCCGACCGATGGCCTGATCCGATCGATCGCCCGATCCGATCGGCGCCCCGGCCCCGGTCGACCCCGGCCGGGGCCGGGTGGCCCACCGTCCGACCCTGGCCCGGGGAGCCCGCATGTTCGCGACCGCGCTGAGCCAACTGCGCTACGGCGCAGCCATCCTGACGAACCGCCGGATACGGCCCAAGGACCTGGAACGCCTCGCCCGCGACCTCGTCGCCACCATCGCCGAGTTCGGCGAACCCGGCGAGGACTCCGCCCTGCTGCCCGGCCGGACCGGACCCGTCGACCCGAAGGTACGGCGCGAGGTCGCCCGTCGCAGCCTGCGCGCCACCGCCCGCACCGCGGCCCGCCACACCGCCCACTACCGCCGGCAGTTCGCCGAACTCGACCTCGACCCGGCCACGTTGGAGCCCGAGGAATGGTCGCGCGTCCCCGTCACCCCCAAGCAGGCCCTGCGCGCCCTGCCCGCCGCCTTCGTCTCCGACGCCGCCACCCCCGTCCTGATGGCACTCACCACCGGCACCAGCGGCACCCCCACCGCCGTCTGGTTCTCCCGCGCCGAACTCGAGTGCGCCGTCGCCTTCAGCACCATCTCCGCCGTCCTCGGCCTCGGCCTGCGACCCCGCCACACCGTCGCCTACGCCGGCTGCTCCCGCGCCACCATGCCACTGGTCAACGCCGAGGAGTCGGCCACCCGCGCCGGAGCAGGCTTCGTCCAGTTCGGCACCGTCGGCCCCGCCGTCGCCCTCGACCGCCTCGCCGCCCCGCTCGGCCTGCCCGGCAAGGACCCCCGGATCACCCACCTGACCACCTCCGCCTCCTACCTGGCAGCCCTGGTCCAGGAAGCCGAACACCACAAGTGGCAGAGCGCCGACTTCGGCCTGCGGTCGATCAGCGTCGGCGGCGAGGTGCTCTCCACACCACTGCGCCGCCGCGCCGAAGCGGCTTTCGGCGCCACCATCACCTCCGCCTACCTGATGACCGAGATCCTCCCCTCCGGCGCCACCCCCTGCACCCAGGGCCACCTCCACCACACCACCGAGTTCGGACACCTCGAAGTCCTCGACCCGCTCACCTGGGAACCCACCGCCCCCGGCGCCACCGGCACCGTCGTCCACACCCCCTACGTGCCCTACCGCGACTGCACCCTGCTGCTGCGCTACGCCACCGGCGACCTCGTCCGCCTCCCCGCCGAGCCGCCCACCTGCGAACTCGCCCACCTGCCCGCCACCTCCGAGATCCTCGGCCGCTGGAACGGCCCGCTCAGCCGCACCGTCACCACCCGAGACGTCCTCGACCTCGTCGAGGCCGAACCCGAGGTCCCGCTGCCCGCCCGCCACGCCCTCACCGAAGGCCCCGAAGGACCCGACGGACCCGCCCGCCTGCACCTGCTCGTCGACCGCCTGCCCGCCACCGCCCTGCACGGCCGCCTGGAAGACCGCGCCCGCGCCTCCGGACTGCGCCTGTGCGACATCGTGCTCCACGACGACCGCACCGCCATGCCGCCCACCGCACCCGTCCGCGCCGACCTGCGCGAGCACACCTTCGACACCCTCGACAGCCACGGCACCCCAGACCATCGCGGCGCCATCAACGACCCCGGCAGGCGGAGGAACTGAATGGACGTCAGCCCCACCGCCCTGGCCGCCCTCAGCGCCGCCGTCGCCGCCGAGATCACCCTGGCCGCCCGGTACCTCGCCCGCATCCGGATGCCCCGCCCCCCGGTCGGCGTCTACACCGGCGCCGACGTCGCCGTCCTGTGCGCCGGCGTCGTCCTCGCCCCGCTGCTCTACACCGCCCTGCCCGGCGCCGCCGTCTCCGCCGTCTTCGGCCTCGTCGGCTGCCTCGCCGTCCAGTTCACCCTCGCCCCGCTGCTCGCCACCACCCGGCTGCGCGCCACCCCCTGGTCCTGGGCCGCCGCCCTGGCCGCCACCGCCGCCACCGCACTCGCCGCCCTCACCGGCCACCCCGGCGCCGCCCGGGCCGGCAGCGACCTGATCATCGCCACCGCCGTCATCGGCGTCGCCAACCTCTGGACCCAGAGCGGCATGCGCTCCACCCACACCGCCGCCCTCGCCGCCGTCCTCACCGGCTACGACCTGGCCGCCACCACCCTCACCGACACCACCACCCGCTTCTTCGCACAGGTCCAGGACCGCCCCTTCGCCCCGATGCTCGCCCTCACCGGCGGCCCGGCCCCCGTCGCCGTCGGCCTCGGCGACCTCCTGCTGCTCGTCCTGTACCCGCTGGTCGCCGCCAAGGCCCACGGCCGCACCGCCGCCTGGGCCGCCGCCCTCACCGGCCTGCTCACCACCAGCGCCGTCAGCGCCTGCTTCGCCGCCGGCTGGCTCACCACCGGCTTCCCGCTGCTCACCGCCCTCGGCCCGCTGATCGTCGCCCAACACCTGTACTGGCGGCGCCGCTCCGGCGGCGAGCGCACCACCGCCCAGTGGCGCGAAGGCCACCCCCTCCCACTGCGGGCCCCCACCCCCACCGAACCCGCCGCGGCCCTCGCCGCCCCCGTCCCCGATGACACACCCCCGGGTACGTAGGACCTGTCTCCTGGATCCTTGCCGGGCCCGCGACGCTCCCCCAGCCTTCGGCCGGGAGGTACCCCCAAGGCACAAGCGCACCTCGCCGCGTTGTCGTCGGTCGCCATGCCGCTGCACAGGAAGTCGGCCAGGCCGACTTCCTGTGCAGACCGTGGACGAGCTACGCCCAGGCCAGGGCGTGCCGCGAAGGTGGAGGCCGGCCCGCGAAAATCGCTGTTGCGTCTCCGCCGCACAGTGATAGAAACCCCGGGTGACCAAGATCTTGAACTTCCCTGAGCTGCTGCGCCTGATCGACGAGCGGTCGGCCGCCTTCCGGGCCGCGATCGCCTCCGCGCCCAGCCTCGATGTGCAGGTGCCGACCTGCCCCGAGTGGACGCTGCTCGACCTGGTGCACCACCTGGGCGGGGGGCGTCGCGCCTGGGCCGCCACGGTCGCGGCTGGGCCGGACGCCTCGGGCAAGTTGGCGGGAGAGGGCCTGGACGCACCGCAGGAGCGCGAGGCCCTGCTCGCCTGGCTGGCCGAGTCGACGCAGCAGATGCTGGACGCGTTGCGGGAGGCCGGCCCGGAGCGCGGATGCTGGGCGTGGTGGGGCTCGTCGCAGTCGCCGCGGACCTGCGGCGCCGTCGCCCGGCACCAGCTTCAGGAGATCGCGATGCACACCTATGACGCCCAGCTCACCGTGGGCGCCCCGGAGCCGCTGCCGGAGGAGGTGGCGCTTGACGGTGTCGAGGACTTCCTGTTCACCTGCTGCACCACGACGGTCGCTTGGCCGCACAAGCCCGCCGTCGTCGACTATCACGTCACCGAGGGCGGCTCCTGGCGCCAAGCGCTCTCCGCCGATGGTTCGCGGGCCTTCCGTCTGCCCGAATCCGCTCCCGCCGCCGGCGAGGACCCGGAGTCGGTCGACGCCTCCGTCCGGGGTACGGCGAGCGACCTGGTCCTGTCCTTCTACGGTCGCATCCCGCTGGACTCCCTGAAGCTCGAAGGCGACCGGCACCTCTTCGACCTGCTGGAGAAGTGGGACATGCAGTAGGACTGCCTGGAGTGGGACCGCGCACCCAGGGTGCGTATTCGGTTGTGATCACTCTGGGAAGTTGCTCTCGCGGCGCGGTCTGATCCGGGGCGGTTTCTATGGGTCGTTGCAACACGTGGTCGGTTTGATCAGGCCGCGATGAGTTTATGCAGGCGCTCGGCTGGGGTTTCCCAGCCGAGCGTTTTGCGTGGGCGGCCGTTGAGTTCGGCGGCGACTGCGGTCAGGTGCTCCGGGCTGTGGACGGACAGGTCGGTGCCCTTGGGAAAGTACTGCCGCAGCAGGCCGTTCGTGTTCTCGTTCGAGCCGCGCTGCCAGGGACTGGCCGGGTCGCAGAAGTAGACCGGGATACCGGTGGCGACGGTGAAGGAGCCGTGGGAGGCCATCTCTGCGCCCTGGTCCCAGGTCAGTGACCGCATCAGGTGTGAGGGCAGGGTTCGGGCGGTGTCCACGAGGGCGTCGCGCACGTGCTCGGCGGTGCGGCCATGCGGCAGGTGCAGGAGCATCACGTAGCGGGTGGCGCGTTCGACCAGGGTGCCGATTGCCGAGGAGCCGTCCTTGCCGATGATCAGGTCGCCCTCCCAGTGGCCGGGCACCGCCCGGTCGCAGACCTCGGCGGGACGCTCGCTGATCATCACCATGGGGTCGATGAAGCGTGGTCTGCGGCAGTTGGCCTGCCGCTGGGGGATGCGGCGGGCACGGCCCGAGCGCAGGCAGCCGGCCAGCTCACGGCGCAACTCGCCCCGCCCCTGGACGTAGAGGGCCTGGTAGACGGTCTCGTGGGCCACGTGCATCTCCGGCCGCTCGGGAAAGGTGTCCCAGGGCGGGGTCGCCGGTGCGGGGCAGGGGGCGGGCGGCGGCGAGGGAGAGGTAGGCGGTGGTGAGGTTGCCGGTGGTGAACCAGCGGTTGAGGCCGTGGCGGTGGCCGGGGCGGATGCCGCCCATGGCGTCCATGGCGACCAGGAAGTGTTCGACGACCGCGAGTTCGGTGTCGGTGAGGGACTTGGGGACGTCGAAGACGCCGAGGGCTTCGAGGAGTTCGCCGATGTCGTTCTCGGAGTTGGGGCGGGGGTCGGCGAGGAGGGCGTCGTGGCAGTCGGCCAGACGGCGGGAGGTCTCGGCGCGGGGGATGTCGAGGGCGAGACAGACGGCTCGGGCGACCGGCAGGGGGCGGTGGCCGAGGCGGGCGAGGAGGGCATACGTCGCGGCGGGAGTGGCGCCACGGGAGAGGGTGTGGCGGGCGAGGGTGGCGAGGTTCACGGCGATGGCCCTTCAGACGGCGGGGGCGATGAGGGCCCAGACGAACTTGCCGATGCCACAGGGGCGGGGGACGCAGCCCCAGCGTTCGGCGAGTTCGTTGACGAGGAACAGCCCGCGCCCGTGCTCGTCGTCGGGGGCGGCGGCGCGGACGGAGGGGCGGACGGTACTGGCGTCGTGGACTTCGAGGCGGAGGCGGGAGCTGACGAGGGCGAAGCGGACCTCGATGTGGCGGTCGTCGGGCGCGCCGGAGTGCTGGACGGCGTTGGCGAAGAGTTCGCACAGCAGCAGCTCGGCGGTGTCGCAGTAGCGGTCCCCGGAGGGCAGCCCGGAGAGGTAGGCCCGGAGCAAGTACCGGGCCAGCGGCGTGGATTCGACACGGGAGTCGAGACACACGACGAACGCACGGGGACGGCGGGCAGTGAGCATGGGGGCATCTCGGAAGGGCGGGGCAGGGGGCATGTGAAGGAAGCGCGTCTCGGATCGGGCGTGCGTACGAACCGTCCGCCGCGTCGGCCGATGTACTGGAGCGCGGTGTGGTGAATGGCGCGGCTGGGGCGGCCGTCGGTGTTCTGGCAGGCGGCCCAGCGGTTCGTGCGGCTGCAGCAGGTTTTGACCATGGCGAAGTACCCCAAGGGAACCAGTCTGTGCAGATGGAGAGACTCGTTGCGTCACAGATTCCTGCTGTGACGTCATCCAGTGGCCGGGTGCTACGACCCAGCCATCTCATGTGCATGAGACAGCGCCATGCACTTATGTACATGAGTAGTGAATAGAAGAGTGCCCGACTCCTGTATATGAGTCAACCCGTCGCGAGGAGAATCTCGCGACGGGTTAGGGAAGTTGATTGTCGGTTAGTCATTTAGTCGCGAGCGGGGAACCGGTAGTCGAGAACGAACTGGTCGGCGGCCATGACGGTGTCACACACCTCCACCACCCGGCCATCCGTAGTGATGGCATCGCGAACGAGATGAATCACTGGTGCACCGGGGCTCAGGGTGAGTGCTTTGGTCTCGGGCTTGGTTGCGAGCCGGGCCTGTACGGACTCGGTGAACTCGGCCAGGGAGTAGCCGTGCTCTTCGAGGCGGGCGTAGATGCCGCCGCCACCGGGGTTGTCGGCGAAGACCTCAGGGATGTCCTTGACCACGTCCCACGGCAGGTACGACGTGGCTTCCTCGGTGGGTGTCCCATCGCGAAAGTAGCGGCGCTTGCGAGCCAGTACCTGGGTGCCGGCGGGAAGGCCCAATCGATCGGCGATCTCAGGAGGCGCGGCAATCGGGCCCACGAAGAGCACGGTCACGGACGGGACGCCGCCAGAGGCCTCCGCCTCCGCGAGGTACGCGGCCTTGCCGGCCTTGCGATGGGCGCGGCGGAACCGGTCCGAGGACTTCCGCTGCACCGGTGGGCGGGAGCGGACGAACGAGCCTCGACCATGGTGAGTCTCGATGAGCTGAGCTGCTCGGAGTTCGGCGACGGCCTTGCGTGCTGTCCCGGATGCGACTCCGTAGCGCTGCATGAGCTCGGCCTCGCTTGGCACGATCGCGCCGGGAGGCAGAGCACCCGACTTGATCTGCGCGGTGAGGTCGGCCGCTATTTGTAGGTACTTCGCTGTGGCCGACGAGGCCACCTCATCACTCGCCATAGTCCTTCAGTGCTCCTATCCTCCTGCACATGAGTAACAGTGCCGGGAAGTCCCGGTCAACGCCGCTCCACTCGGTGTCTGTCGCCGGAGTCGTGGTGCGCGAGGACGGCTGCGTGCTGGCGATCCGTCGGGCTGACAACGGAACTTGGGAACCCCCGGGTGGCGTGCTGGAACTGGACGAGGCCATCGAGGACGGCGTGCGCCGCGAGGTCTACGAGGAGACCGGGATCAAGGTCGGCGTGGAGCGGCTGACCGGCGTCTACAAGAACGTGAACCGGGGGATCGTCGCCCTCGTCCTTCGCTGCCGACCGGAGAGCGATCAGGCGCGGCTCTCGGAGGAGTCGGTCGAGGCCGCTTGGCTCACACCGGCCGAGGTCTCCGCGCGCATGGCTGAGGTCTATGCCGTGCGTGTCCTGGACGCGCTTCAGGACGACGCTGCACCAAGTGTCCGGACTCATGACGGCCGGCACCTGCTGTGACAGGCCGGACAGTGGAGGTGGTGGATCATGCCCAGGCGTGACTACGTGGACGACCCGAACGCCCCGCGGGCGAACTCACTGGTTCCCGCCGCGTCCGTCGTGGTGGTCGATGACGCGGGCCGTGTCCTGCTCCAGCGCCGCACCGACAACGGGATGTGGGCCCTGCCCGGCGGCAGGATGGACATCGGCGAGTCGCTCGCCGGGTGCGGGATCCGCGAGACCCGCGAGGAGACCGGCATCGACGTCGAGATCACCGGGATCGTCGGCACCTACACCGACCCCCCGCCACGTCTTCGCCTACGATGACGGCGAGGTCCGCCAGGAGTTCTCCATCTGCCTCCTCGCACGCCCGCTCGGCGGTGAGCTGCGGGTGTCCGACAAGTCCCACGAGGTGGGATGGTTCACCCCGGCCCAGACGGACGGGCTGCCGATGGTGTCGAGCATCCGCAAGCGGCTGGCCGACTGGCGCTCCGGGGCGATCCCCGTGGTGCGTTAGCCACCGGTGCTGCTGCATCGATGGCGGGCCTGGACGGCGCTCGACGCCGTGCGGGCCGTACTGGCCGACCTGGGGATCAACGAGGCCGACCTGACAACGGAGCTGTACACGGACGCGGTGGCCGCAGCTCGTACCTGATCCCGGCGGAGCGCTGGTGGTTGGCAAGTCGCAAACGGCTCGCACTCCCTGTAGTCGGTGTGCTGCACCGTCCGGTCCGAGGCCCATGCCGCGCCGCCCCGCTGACGGCGCGGTGTCGCAACTACTTCGCCAGCAGAGTCACCAGTCCGATTTCCTGTGCAGACAGCGGACGAGCTACGTCAAGGCCGACGGCGGGGCTGCGCTGAAAACGCGGCCCGCCCCAAACGACCACCTGAGGTAGAGGCAGCGGGCTTTACGAATATGAGGAATCACCAGAGTGAAGGCCTTCCCCGGCCACTCGTGGCCGGGGCCGCCGGGCACACAACCGACCTGCCCCTCAACGGCGGCAGATCAGGATGCCGCCGAGGCAGGCGATCTCGAAGACCCCCTCAGTGGCGATCACCTCAGTAACGATCTCCGCTGCTCGGCTTACCGTCTCGTGGAACGGGACACCACAACGGTCAGCCCACGCCTCGTACGAGGCCAGGTGGGCGACGATCGGCGCAGGGTCGGGAACCTCGATGACACCGGGCAGTTCCCGCACCCTGATGTCCTCGAACGCTGTACCGAGGTAACCGGGGGCCTTCTCCAACGAGAATCGCGAGCTGAGGGAGACCCTCGCCGGCCCCTCGGGAAGCCCAAGGACGTCCCCTGCGGCCCTGGCCCAGAGCCGGTCCAGCTCCTGCTTGTCCGTGTCGCTGTTGGTCGAGGCGATGAGCACGCCGCCAGGCCGGAGGATCCGGGCCAGTTCCTTGATCGTGGCCTCGATGTCGCCTACGTGGTACAGCATGTGCAGGGCCAGCACCGCGGCGGCGCTGCCGTCGCCGAACGGCAGGGCTTGGGCGTCGGCTACCAGGACCGGCTTCGGGACATCGGCGAGGATGCCTGCCGAGATGTCCACTCCCACGACCTGGAGGTCCGGTCGGTCCCTGTTCAGGCGGTTGACGAACTTGCCGTTGCCGCAACCGACGTCGAGGATGATCCCGCTTGCGCCGGCCAGCTCTTCGATGACGATCCCGGGCAGGTCGTACTGCGGCTGCTGCCACCGGTAGATGGACTGGCGGGCGGCCAGGTGGCGTCCGTCGGCGTAGGCGCTGTTCGCGAGGAGCGCTTTGTCGGTGACTGCGGCGTCCTGCTGTGCAGTGTTGCTCGTCACTGTGGAAGCTCCGGAGGGTTCGTGAGTGCGGGTCGAGAGCAGGCTTCTCTGACATTCTCACGGAGACTCAGGACGATCGGGGAGCCTGCGTAGGCGGGCTCGGCGAGACGAGCGCTCAGAGCCTGAAGACGGGTGGAGATGCTCGCTGTTCGCCGGTCCGGTGCGGCGTCCAGCACCATCGAGAGCTTCTCCTGCACGCCGTCGAGGTCGCCGTGGGCAAGGTGGGCGTTGGCGAGGTCAAGGCGGGCAGCCAGCAGATCACCGGAGGACTGTTCCTGCTGCGGTGCGGCCTCGTACAGGGCGATGGCCCTGGAGGACGCCTCGATGGCACGGTTCACGTGACGCCGGCTGTCCAGGGCAAGGAGGGCGGTGCCGGCGTAGGTCCACTGCTTGGCCTCGGGAAACGTGAATACGCCGGGAAGATCCACAGCGGCTGCTCTGCTCCGCCCCGCCTCGGCCGCTGCCACGGCTCGTAGCGCGTTCGCGCTGTCGCCGAGCGCCGCGGTGGCCCGTGCTTCGAGGCTGAGCAGACGAGCTGCGATCGTCCCGCTGCCCGCGTACGGCAGTCCGGCCCTGGCCAACTCGGCGGCCTGGCGGTGGTCCTGCTGCCAGTAGGCGATCAGGGACTGGACGGATCGGATCCAGGCCCGAAGGCCGTTGTGGCCGGCTGACTCCGCGCAGCGCCAGGCCGTTCGCGAATGCGTAGCCGCAGCCGCGTACTGGCCGAGGTCGAGGGCGACATGGGTGGCCAGGCCGCAGAGGCGTCCGGCTTGCAGGTAGAGATGGCTTGTCTGGTACGGGTGTTGGCGGCCTCGGAGTAAGTTGAACACCTCTCGCCGGAGGGTTCCGATGTCATGGAAGAGCTCGGACACCGGCTTGCTCACGTAGTCCCCTGCCAGCCTCGCAATGTCCGCGTCGATCTGTTCGAGCAGCGTGTCGTCCACGTTGGACGCGCTCGCGAACCGGAGGAAGAGCGCGGACTCCGCCGAGTCAGCTGCCACGGCCACTACGAGATCGTTGTCGTGGTCTGTGCGCCGGGCAGGCACGGGAGGCGAGGCGTCGCAGATGCTGCTGGGTGGCGGAGCTGCTTCGGCGACTGCAGGGGGTGCTGCCAGTAGGTCGGCCAACTGATCGACCGAGAGTCCCAGGGCGCGAGCGAGCTTCGGCCGCATCCAGGGCTGCGGGGCACCCCTACCGCTCTCCCATCGCCCCACAGTCGTACGGTCCACGTCGAGGGCTTCAGCCAGGGATTCCTGGGTGTGGCCGACAGCCTCCCTGTGCTGGATCAGCCGGGACCTCCTGGATGCCATCCCGCGTCCTCCAGAGGTACGTCAGTTCGTCTGTAGCCATAACAGGCCAGGTCATGCCCGGGTTTGCAGCACGGATGCCTCATTGCCGCTTCAATTCTGCTCTGGTTCACCGGCGTTGGAGGCGGTTCTGTAGATACCTGCCGGGTGAATCCCGGCGCGAATCGGCCCGCTGCCGACCTCGTCCCGGTGAAAGGTCCGCACTCATGTCCGTCGCCACTCGCCAAGCCGCTGGCCTCGCCCCGTTCGGCTTTCGCGTGCTGCCCAGTGCCGAGGCCGTGCCGGACGCCCGGCGGCGGGTGATACGGGCCGTGCGCGGTTGGGGCTTGCCGCTGGCGGAGGACGCGCTTCGCGATGTCGAGTTGCTGTCCAGCGAGCTGATCACCAACGCCGTGTGCCACACGGACGCCCCGTGCGTCGTGTGCGTGTCCTGGGACGGTGAGCGGCTGCGCGTCGAGGTGACGGATGTCGGCCAAGAACTGCCGACTGCAGGTGGGATCGATCTCGACGCCACCGACGGACGGGGGCTGTTCCTGGTGGCAGCGCTCGCGACGGACTGGGGCGCCGAGCCGGACCCCGTCGGCAAGCGGATCTGGTTCGAGGTCGGCACCGCCGCTGCCGTTTCGGGCGACGAGCGACTCACCCCGCTGGTGAGGGCCGCTACCCCGAAGGCACGGGACGTCGTGCCGACCAGCGTCTGACAAGACTTCCTCCCGCCCCGACGCGGGCTGGGGGGATGCGGGTGGCTGCGCTGGTCAACAGCCACGCGGCATAAACACCTGCGGTTCCTCGCCGGCGGCTTGCCCCGGCAACGGATCCATCGCTTCACCCACGACGGGGCCGGGCAGTCGGCCTGCCCCATGACTCCGAAGGAGTGCTTCATGCCCGAGAACCTGACGAACAACACCGAGCTGGAGGGCGACGGCCTGCTGGTCGCCCGCGCGAAGGTCGCCGCGGCCCGATCGCGCGGCGAGCAGTCGTCGGACGGCGGCTCCACCGGCCGAACCGACACCAACGACTGACGGCTGCATCACGATGACCGCCGAGCACTTCTCGGTGGTCGAGCGTCTGGGCGGGGATGACTTCCTCGCCCGGACGCTCGGCCGCAGCTTCAAGGTCGCACGCGGTGAAGCCGCGTCACTCGCCGGACTCATGAGCTGGGATGACCTCAACGCCATCCTGACCCGCCACCGGTTCGAACCCCCTCGCTTCCGACTCGCCACCAACGGGGAGCAGTTGCCCGCGCACACGTACTCCCGGCCGATCGTCACCCGGCGGAGCACCGTCTGGCACCAGCTCCAGCCCTCCGAGTTGCACCGGCGTCTGGCTGAGGGCGCCACGCTGGTGCTGGACGCCGTCGACGAGCTGCACCCCGGAATCGGTGCTCTGGCCGGCCAACTTGAGCGCTGGCTGCGAACCGGCGTACAGGTCAACCTGTACGGCTCCTGGACCGACATCGAAGGCTTCGGTGTCCACTGGGACGATCACGACGTGGTTGTCGTCCAGCTTGACGGCGCGAAGCGCTGGCGCATCTACGGCCCCACCCGCACGGTGCCGATGCACCGCGACGTCGAGATGCCCGAACCGCCGCCCGAGGAGCCCGTCGCCGATCTGGTCCTCACCGCCGGAGATGTGCTCTATCTGCCCCGGGGCTGGTGGCACGCCGTCGCCGCCTCCGAGGGCCAGCACTCGCTGCACGTCACGTGCGGGCTGCAGAGCACGACGGGCGCCGATCTGATCACCTGGCTGTCGGAGACGTTGCGCACCCACGAGGCGGTCCGAGCGGACCTCCCGCACTTCGGGACCGCCGAGGAGCAGCACGCCTTCCTCAATACGATCGGCAAGCTCATCACGGCCGAGTTGGAAAGCGACGACCTGATCGCCCGCTTCTCCTCCGCGCGTGACGCCACCGAGCGAGCCCGGCTCGCACCGTCGCTGCCCCACATCACGGCGGCCCCACCGGACACCGACCTCCAGGTGCGCCTGGTCACCACGCGGCCCGCGCTCACGGCCGTGTCCGACGGCACCGTCCGGCTGACCGCCGGCGGTGAGGAGTGGACGTTCGCCGCCAAGGCCGAGCCGATGCTCGCGCTCCTCGCGGACGGGGAGCCTCACCGGCTGGCCGATCTCGCACAGGCCGCAGGCATCACTCTCGGGCAGGCGGCCGGTGTCGTGACGGAGCTGGTCGACGGCCAGGCCGCCGCGATCGGAGGTGCGCGATGACGGCCAGGCTGGGCCTCGGTACCTACCGCTGCCCCGATGTGGCCGAGGCCGCGCTGATGGCCGCCTCCCGAGGTGCCGACTGGGTGGACACCGCGCCCAACTACGCAGGCGGCCGGGCGGAGACGTGGCTCGCCGTGGTTCTGGCTGCCTACCCGGATCTGCGCGTCTCCACCAAGGTGGGCTTCGTCCCGGCCAGCGCCAGGCACATCGGTGTGCGAGCCGGCGCCCTGTCCGCAGCGGACGCCGAACGCGGGCACTGCCTCGCCCCGGACTACATCGCCTGGCAGCTCGCGCGCACCAGGCTCATGCTCGACCGGGTGCCCGACCTGGTGTTCGTACACAACCCCGAACACGACTGCCCGGAAGGCGAGATCACCGATCGGCTCTTCAACGCCTTCCAGGCTCTGGAGGAAGCGTGCAGCCAACAGATCATCAGTGCCTACGGAGTGGCGACCTGGCGTGGCTTCAGTAGCGGCCTCTTCGACGTGCCCACGCTGATCGAACTCGCGGCCAAGGCCGGCGGGCCGAATCATCACCTGTGGGCCATCCAGCTCCCGCTCTCCCTCGTCCACCTTGCGCCCGTCGCCCAGGCTCTCGACGGATACGGCCCGTTGACTGATGCCCTGGATGCGGGACTGGAGGTGTTCGCCTCCGCCCCGCTCCACGGCGGCGAGATCCCCGGCATGGTGACCTCGGAACTGTCCGAGCTGATCAACCCTGGCAAGACCCCTGCCGAGACCGCCCTCGCCGTCGTTGCTTCAGCCCCAGGGGTGAAGCGCGTGCTCCTGTCGACGGGGAACCCGGAACACTGGGGGCAGGCCGCCGAAGCCGTCGGCCGGCCGCCGTTGTCTCCGGACGTACTCCGAAGGGTCGTTGATGTACTCGGAACCTGAGCCGGACACCGCCAGGCGGATGCGCGGGATGCACGCCACAGCAGCAACGGTGCTCCACGTGACGCCGATCGGCTCCCGCGAAGCGTGGGGCTGGCGCGGACGCACCCTCAGCCGTCCGGTCGCCGCGGCATCCGGCGAGGGCTGGCTCCGCCTGGTGTCCGCCCCGGTCGACAAGGCCGGCGGAAAGCTCTGGGAGGGGCCGCAGGAGGCAGAACAACTCATGCCTCCTGCGGTACCCAGGCCGCGCCTGCGGGAGCGGCGCACCTGGACCGAGGGCGAGCACGGCTACCTGGCAGAGCTGTACGACAAGATCACCGCCTCCACCATCACCACGCACGAGCCGATCCTCCGGAAAGCGCCCGACCTGGACGACGCCTGGTGGGACGGGCTCAGCACCGCACTCGATGGCATCGCCGCCGTCCCCAGCAGCCGAGTTGCGGTCCGGCAGGAGTACCTGGACCGTGCCATGCCCCAGTACCTGGGCATCCCGATCGACACCAAAGCGCCCGCCTGGACGACCGCGCACGGCGACCTGCACTGGGCCAACCTCACAGGCCCGACCCTCACCGTCCTCGACTGGGAAGGCTGGGGCGCCGCGCCCGCCGGGTACGACGCGGCACTCCTCCACGCCTACAGTCTTCTCGTTCCCGACACTGCCGACGAGATCCGGCGTCGCCTCGGCCACATCCTCGATACTCCCGCCGGGAGGTTCGCAGAACTCGTGGTCATCACCGAACTGCTGCAGACAGTTACCCGAGGCGACAACCTCGAACTGGAGGGAGTACTACGGGCACAGCTCGTCCGCCTGGCGGAGAGATGAAAACGGCTCGCACTCTGCGTAGCCGGTGTGCTACTTTCCGCATCATCAACAGAACATAGGAGACCCCGGCGGTGATGGAACACCCCGGGGTCGGGCACCAGGAGCTGTAACTCCAGATGCAGATTCATCGTAGCGCGCACACGCGCGCGTTCACCGTCCTTCCCAACGGCCTGTTGCAGGATCGCCGACTCTCCTACACCGCCCGCGGCCTGCTCGCGGACCTCCTCTCCCGCCCCGACGGCTGGCGGGAGGACGGGCGGCAGATGGCGGACAGCAGTCCGCAGGGGCGGGGCGCCGTCCGGCGGGCGCTCAAGGAACTGAAGGACGCCGGGTACTACCGGGTCGACACGGTCCGGCTGGCCGACGGCACCGTCCGCTCCGAGGCCCACGTCTTCGACACCCCTCAGCCCGCACCGGCTGCCCCCCGTCCGGACGCCGGTGAAGGGGGCACCGGCGGCGCTGTCGCCCCTCCCGTAAAGGACCCGGGAGAAGAACCCACCCTCCCGGATGAACGGACGCGGGCGGCCGTGGCCACCCTGTTCCGGGTGATCCGGCCCGAGCCCCGCCTGCGTCTCGGCGAGGCCGAGGCGCAGGCGCTGGCTCCGCTCGTCACCCAGTGGCTGGAACGGGGAAGCACTGAGGCCGAGTTGGCGAACGCCCTGATCCCCGGACTGCCGCAGCCGATGCACTCCCCGGCGGCGATCCTCCGGGACCGCCTGCGACGCAAGCTGCCGCCGGAACGCCCCGAAGCCCCGCCCGCCTCCTACGCCGAATGCGGCCGCTGCCACGACCCGGTGCCCCAGCCCGGCATCTGCCGCGCCTGTGCGGGCCTCGGCACGAGGGACGTCGCGGTCGGCAGCGGGGCGCGGGCCACCCCCGGGGGCGCCGCCCGCGCCCGCGCGGCGCTGCGTGGGCGGCTTCAGCCGATCTGAGGCCGTTACGGGCGGGTGCCCGGTGCGTCGACGAGGGCTCGGCGGAGGACGGCCGTCCGGCCGGTGACGTCGCCCTTCTTGAAGGTCGTGCCGTCGGTGAGGGCGACGGTGCGCTCGCCGAGGAAGGTGTAGTCGGCGCGGTCGAAGATCCACTGGGACTCGACCTTCCCGCCGCCGTCCCGGCGCGCGACCGCGACGCCGGGGATCTTCGCCACCGCCCGGCAGGCCTGACCCCGCCCGCCGCCGGATTGTCAGTGTCGGCCGCCATGATTCCCCCATGACCGAGACCGCCGCCCCGCTCACCTCGCCGTCCGCGTACGCCGACGCCGTCACCGCCGCCGTGCAGGCCGCCGCCGCGTACTACGCCGACGGCTCCACCCCGCTCGGGGACGACGAGTACGACGCCCTGCTGCGCGACATCGCCGCGTACGAGAGCGCCCACCCCGGCGAGGTGCTGCCCGAGTCGCCGACCGGCAAGGTGGCCGGCGGCGCCGCCACCGGCGACGTCCCGCACAGCGTGCCGATGCTCTCCCTGGACAACGTGTTCTCCGCCGAGGAGCTGGAGTCCTGGGCCGCCGGCCTGGAGCGGCGCCTGGGCCGGCCCGTCGCCGCCTGGTGCGTGGAGCCCAAGCTCGACGGCCTCGCCGTCGCCGCCCGCTACCGCGCCGGGCGCCTGCAGCAGGTGATCACCCGCGGCGACGGCCTGGCCGGCGAGGACGTCACCCACGCCGCCGACGCCATCCTCGGCCTGCCCGCCGAACTGACCGAGCCCGCCGACATCGAACTGCGCGGCGAAGTCCTGCTCACCCAGAGCCAGTTCGAGCACGCCAACCGGGTGCGCGCCGACCACGGCGCCACCCCCTTCGCCCACCCCCGCAGCGGCGCCGCCGGCACCCTGCGCGCCAAGGACCGCCCCTACCGGATCGAGCTGACCTTCTTCGCCTACGACGCCGTCGGCCCCGGCGACCTCGCCCACAGCGCCCTGCTGGAGCGCCTCGCCGCCCTCGGCGCCCACACCGCCGCCGCCACCGCGGCCGCGCCGCGGCACTGCGCGGACATCGCCGACGTCCAGCGGCGCATCGACGAGATCGCCGCCCTGCGCGCCGAACTGCCCTTCGGGATCGACGGCGTCGTCGTCAAGGCCGACCTGGCCGCCGACCGCGCCGAGGCCGGCTCCGGCTCGCGCGCGCCGCGCTGGGCGGTGGCCCGCAAACTGGCCGCCCAGCACAAGGTCACCCGGCTGCTCGAGGTCGAGTGGAACGTCGGCCGCACCGGCATCATCGCCCCGCGCGCCGTCCTCGAACCGGTCGTCATCGACGGCGTCACCGTCACCTTCGCCACCCTGCACAACCCCGCCGACATCGAACGGCGCGGGCTGATGATCGGCGACCAGGTCTTCGTCTACCGCGCCGGCGACGTCATCCCCCGGGTCGAGGCCCCCGTCCTCGACGCCCGCACCGGCGACGAGCAGCCGATCGCCTTCCCCGAGGCCTGCCCGCGCTGCGGCGACGCCATCGACACCACCGAACAGCGCTGGCGCTGCATACGCGGCCGCAACTGCCAGGCCGTCGCCTCCGTCCTCTACGCGGCCGGCCGCGACCAGCTCGACATCGAGGGCCTCGGCGGCACCCGCGCCGTCCAACTCGTCGAAGCCGGACTCGTCGCCGACCTCGCCGACCTGTTCACCCTCACCCGCGAGCAGCTGCTCACCCTGGACCGGATGGGGGAGACCAGCGCCGACAACCTGCTCGCCGCGATCGCCACCGCCCGCACCCAGCCGCTCAACCGGGTCTTCTGCGCCCTCGGCATCCGCGGCACCGGACGGACCATGTCCCGCCGGATCGCCGCGCACTTCGGCAGCATGACGGCGATCCGGGCCGCCGACGCCGAGACCCTGGCCGGCGTCGACGGCATCGGCACCGAGAAGGCCCGCGTCGTCGCCGCCGAACTCGCCGACCTCGCCCCGCTGCTGGACCGCCTCGCCGACCTCGGCGTGGGCACCGCCGTCACCGCCCCGACGGCCCCCGCCGCGGCGGCGGGGGAGAGCGGCACCACCGAGGCGGGCCCGCTGGCCGGCGAAGCCGTCGTCGTCACCGGCAGCATGACCGGCGCCCTCGCCGACCTCTCCCGCAACCAGATGAACGAACTGATCGAAAGCGCCGGCGGCAAGGCCTCCTCCTCCGTCTCCAAGCGCACCACCCTCCTGGTCGCCGGCGAGAAGGCCGGCTCCAAGCGCGCCAAGGCCGAGGAACTCGGCATCCGCATCCTCACCCCCGAGGAGTTCGCCGCCCTGGTCGCCTCCCACCTCCCCGCCTGACGCCCCGGCCGCACCGCCCGCCACCGGCGCCGCCATGGTGGCCGGGCGGTCCGGCATGCCCGAACCCGCCCGCACCGTGAGCCGGTCGTGAGGAAATCGTGACGGCCTTGCGCAGGATCGTCACCGGGCCGGGCGGCGTCCGCCGCACGACGGATCGCACCACCGCGCCCGCCCGCACCCGCGCGGTTCCGGTCGCAGGAGTGCGGACCGTCCGCCAGACCACGGAGGAGAACAGATGACCCCTGTCCACAGGACGCGCCGGCGGACCCTCGCCGCCTCGGCCACCGCCGCCGTCGCCCTGGGCCTGTCAGTCCTCGGCGCCGCCCCGGCCGCCCACGCCGACACCCTCCCGACGTTCTGCAACCCGGCCGTCGACCAGACCGCGAAGGAACCCTTCAACGTCCAGGTCACCCCGACGGTCACCGACTTCCTCATCGTCAACGTCGCCCCGGGCACCACCGGACAGCACAGCGACACCCTGACCAAGATCAGCTCGGTGACCACCACCGTCGACAACAGGACCGAGATCTCCGCCTCGGCGGGCCCGCTGTGGCTCAAGGTCGAGGCCAAGGTCGGCTTCTCGGTCCAGAAGACCACCTCCAGCACCACCAGCCAGACCGTGAGCGACGTCTGGAACCTCAACGACCCCGGGCGGTACGGCCTCTACCGGGGCACCCGCGTCGTCACCGGCCAGTACGTCAACCGCGTCTGCGCCCAGACCGGCCCCACCACCGGCATCTGGGTCACCTCCTCGCCGACCCCCGGGACGTTCACCACCTACGAGTCCCCGGAGATCGGCTCCGTCGGCTGCGCGCCCGTCCAGCCGGCCGGCACCGTGCGCCGGGCCGCCCAACTCCTCATCAGCAGCTGCTGACCGTGCCCACCGACCCGACGACGACGGAGGAACCCGTGACGAACCCGCTGCGCCGCGCGACCACCCGCCGGGGCACGGCACTGCGCGCCCTCGGTGCCGCCGCCCTCGCCCCGCTGGCCGGCCTCACCCTGTTCGTGGCCCCCGCGTCGGCCGCGCCCCAGGGCCTGTCCTCGACCGCCTGGCACCACTACATCTGCGACGACGGCTACTACCGGATCAAGACGCCGTACGGACAGCTCGTGGAGCGGAACCTGCTCAGCGCCTGGAGCCAGGCAGTCCAGAACCCCGACACCGGCGGCTACAACCAGCAGTGGAAGATGTGCCACTACGAGAACGACGCCGATCTCTTCATCTTCCGCAACCGGTCGAACGAGAACTCCTGCCTGGGCATCTGGAAGCAGGACCCGAACGACCCGAACGAGGGGCTGGCCGACGGCGCCAACTTCTCCGCGTCCGAGTGCTCGGGGTGGATCGTGGGCAACCAGCAGTTCCGGATCCACCCCGTCGCGCCCGGCTCGAACCAGGTGATCCTCCGGGTGGGGCACAGCGGGTCCTTCGCCGCGGTCTCCGACCCGAACGGCGCCGCGGGTTCGGTCATCGCCCAGTACTCCTACCGGGCGACCCTGTTCACGCTGGAGCACCTCGCCGCCTGACGCCCCCCGCGCCGCAGGAGGGTCCGGCCCCGCGGGGCCGGACCCTCGCGCTCACCCGGCGGCGCCGGCCGACCCGGCGGACTCCGCGGGTTCGGCGGGTTCGGCGGACTCCACGAGGCGGAACACCCCGACCTCCCAGCCGAACCCGACCACCAGCCGGTCCGCCGCGGCCGTGGCCAGCGCGCCGACCGGCAGCGGCAGCACCAGGTCGGGGCCGACCGGGGCGAGGGTGGTCAGGTCCCAGGTCCGGACGGTGCCGTCGTCGCCGCCGGTGACGAGGACCGGGCGGCCCGCGACCCGGGCGGTGGTCAGCGCGGGGGTGTCGTCGTCGGAGGCGCGCAGGGGCGGGCCGAGCAGGGTGCGGGTGGCCAGGTCCCAGACGTGTACCAGGCCGTCGTCGCAGGCCGCCGCCACGACCGGGCGGCCGTCGACCACCGCCGTGGCCAGCGCCTCGACGACCGATCCGTCGCCCTCGTCGTCCTCGTCCTCGTCCTCGTCGTCCCAGTCCTCCTCGCCGTCCGCCTCGTCCGGGGCCGACGCCTCGTCCCAGTCCGCCTCGTCGTCCTCGTCCTCCGCCTCGTCCCCGCCGCGCGGCGAGGCGCCCGGGAGGTCGATCGGCTCGCCGAGCGCGGCGCCGGTGGCGAGCTCCCACACCCGCAGCTTCACCTCGTCCGCGGTGACGGCGACCGGCCGGCCGTCCAGCACCGCCGTGGCCACCGCGGTCACCTCGGACTCGTGCCCGGCCAGGGGCCCGTGGAGGACCTCCCCGGCGGTGAGGTCCCAGACCCGGACGAGGCCGTCGGCGCTCCCGGTGACGGCGAGCGGCCGGCCGTCCAGCACCGTCGTCGCCACGGCGCCCACGGTGTCGTCGTGGGCCAGCGGCGAGCCCGCCGACTCCCCGGTGGCCGGATCCCACCGCCGGACCGCCTTGTCGTACGGCTCGACGGTGAGCACCACGGGCCGGCCGCCGACCACCGCCGTCGCCACCGCCTCCACCGGTTCCCCGGACTCGGCGAAGGGCGTGTCCGCCTCGGCGCCGGTGGCCAGGTCCCACAGGCGCACCGAGCCGTCCAGGGCGGTGCTGACCACCAGTGCCCTGCCGTCGAGTTCGACGGTCGCCGCGGCGGTCACCTCGTCGCCGTGCCCGGGCCGCGGGTCGCCCACGGAGCCGCTGTCGACGGCCGGGTCCCAGCGGTGCACCCGGCCGTCGTCGGTGCCGACGAGCACCACTGGCCGCCCGTCCGGCGTCACGGTCGAGGCCAGCGCCCGGGTCCGGCCGTGGGGCCCGGCGAAGGCCTGGGCGAACTGCCGCCCGCCGACCGGGTCCCACAGCCGCACCATGCCGGAGTCGTCGCTGACGGCGACCGCAGCCCCGGCCCCGGTGGCCACCGCCGCGACCTCCTGCGGCCACTCGTGCGCGGCGACGAGGCGCTCGCCCACCGGGCGGGCCCTCGCCAGGTCCCACAGGCTGGTCGCGCCGTCCCAGGCACCGACGGCCACGGCCGGGCGGCCGTCGACGTCCATCACGGCCAGCGCCTGCACCGCGCCGCCCCCGGTCCTCACCGGCGGCAGGAACTCACGCCCCTTCACGAGGTCCCACACCCGTACGACCCCCTGGAAGTCGCCGACCACCGCCACCGGCCGGCGCAGCACCACCGTCGTCACCAGCGCCGTCGGCCGGCCCGTCCGGCGGTCGGCGGGGGCGGCCGGGTCGCGCATCGGCTTGCCGACCGGCTGGCCGGTGGCCAGGTCCCAGACCCGCACGCTGAGGTCGTCGCCGCAGGTGACGGCCACCGGGCGGCCACGCACCACCGCCGTGTCCACGCCGGTCACCCAGTCGAAGTGCCCGGCCAGCGGCGGGTACAGCAGCCGGCGCGTCGTCAGGTCCCAGACCCGTACGACCTCGTCGGTCCCGACCGACACCGCCACCGCCCGGCCGTCCAGCTCGGCCGCGGCCACGGCGCGCACCTGCCCGACGTGGTCGGCCATCGGCTCGCCGACCGCCTCGCCGGTGGCCAGGTCCCACAGGCGCACGGTGCCGTCGTCCCCGCCGGTGACCACGACCTCGCGCCCGTCCACCGGCACCGGGACGGCGGCGAGCGCCGACACCCCGTCCCGGTGGCCGGCCACGCTCCAGCGGCAGCCGCCCAGTTGGGCGCCGCTGGCCCACTCGGCGCGCCGGCGAGGGAAGCGCTCGTCCGCCACCGGGACGGCCTCGATCCGCGCGGCCAGCTTGCCGTCCCGGTACCGGAGGGCGTCGAGCGCCAGCAGCTGGCGGCGCACCGCGGGGCCGGCCTCCCGGTGGCGGTGGGAGGAGGCCTCGTACACCGCGGCGCCCACCCGCCCGAAGCCCCACGCCTCGGGGAGCAGGGCCAGCACGGTCGCCGGATCGGCGTTCACCAGGAACGCGCCGTCGGCGAAGGGGATGGAGCCCAGGTAGACCGCGACGGAACGGCGCAGTTCGGGGTCCGGGCCCCGGGCGGCGCGCAGCCACAGCTCCACGGCCTCCCGGACGTCGCCGTCCTCGCTCACCATCACCCCGAGCCGCTCCTCGGCGAGTTGGCGGTAGGGCTCGATCTCTGTGGTGACGGCGCCGCGCAGCAGCCGGTGGGCCTCGGCCCGGTCGCCGTCGAAGCGTGCCCGGTCGGCGGCGTCGATCGCCGCCGCGACCTCGACCAGGCCCTCGGCCACCCGCGGGGGCAGGGAGGACAGGTCCACCAGCTCCCCGGGGCGCGCCCACGCCCTGCGGTCCTCGTCGACGGGCCGCACGGGCGCCTCCTGCCCGGCGCGCGCACGGCGGCCGCCGAGCAACCGGCCTATCCAGCCGCGGTGTTCCCTCGGGTCGGTCATCGCTCTCCCCACTCCGGTACCGAATCCGACCCACCCTACTGACTTGTCCCCGAAGCCCACGGGCCTTACTGCGGAGTGCCGTTGGCGGCGAGGTGGGCGCTCATCTCCGCGTGGGCGCGCTGGGAGTGGGGGTTGGCCGGGTCGTGGACCAGGCGCAGGTAGTCGTAGAGGATCCGCACGCACTCGTCCCGGCCGGAGCAGGGCGCGTCGGGGGCCAGGCCGAGACGCCCGGTGATCTCCATCAGGCTCCCGTCCTCCGTGGCGTACACCGGATGCCAGACGAGCCGCACCGCGGGGTCGAGCGCCATGACCACGCGCAGCTGCGGCACCTCCTGCGCGATCAGGACGCTCTCCGGGTTGTACGCCCGCAGGAAGATGTGGACGGGGCCGCGGGCGCGGCTCACGAAGGCCTTGGACAGGACGTTCCACATCGGCGTCTTGAGCATCCAGTCCGGGGTCAGGGCCAGCCTGTCGACCACCGCGCCGAAGGCGGTGGCCTCCAGTGGGGTGTGGCCCTTGCCGCGGGCGTAGTCGCTGAGCTCCCGACCACCCGACCACAGGGCCAGCGTCGGCGTGTCGATCTCCAGGTAGTCGCCGACGACCTTCACCAGCTCCTGGTACCAGCTGTTCGACGCGCGGTGGTCGCGCTGGGCCTGGCGCTCGGTGAACCGTGCCATGGCCTCGTCGTTGAGCTGCCCCTGTTCGGCGATGCCGCCGAGGACGAGCTGCCAGGCGATCTCCGTGACGTCCCGGGAGAAACCTGCCTGGGCCATGTCCTCGCGGAACGTGCCCCACTCGCCGTGCGAGACGGGGTCGGCGGCGTGCGCTCTCGCCTGCTCCCTGACCCCGGGATCCTCCAGGCGCTGCAGCCGCCGCGTCACGGCCGCGTTGCCCACCGTCCGCTGGAGGGCGGCGAGTTCGGCGGGGTGCGGGGCCCGCCCGGGCGCGGCGGGCACCGGGGCCGCACTCTGTGCCGCACGCCTCCTCGGCGCGGCCCCGGGCGTTGGCGCCGCCGAGCCCCTCACGGTCTCTCGCATGCTCCCGGCCCTCCTCCGTCACCGCCCGGCACGCCGACCCTACGCCCCCGGCACGGCCCCCGCGAGGGCCGAAAGGGCAGGCCGTGGGGCACCGGTCGGCGCCCCACCGGCCGGCCCGGCCTGCGAGACGTAGGACCAACAGCCGATGGCCACCCGCCCCGCTGGGCGTAGGACCAACAGCCGATGCCCACCCGCCCCGCACCCCGGTGGAATGGCCGGATGAACCACGCACCGCACCCCGAGCAGCCGCCGACCGGCCTCACCGCAGCCCAGCGCTCCGCCTACCTCGACCGCATCGCCCTGCCCGACCCCGGAACACCCTCCCCGCAGGCCCTCGCCCGGATCCAGCTCGCGCACCTGCGCACCGTCCCGTTCGAGAACCTGAGCATCCACCTCGGCGAACACGTCGACCTCGACCCCGCCGCCCTGCAGGAGAAGGTCGTCGCCCGCCGCCGGGGCGGCTTCTGCTACGAACTCAACGGAGCCTTCGCCCAGTTGCTCACCTCACTCGGCTACCGGGTGAGCCTGCTGGCCGCCCGCGTCTTCGACGGCGAACGGCTCGGACCGCCGTTCGACCACCTCGCCCTGCGGGTGGACCTCGACGAGCCGTGGCTGGTCGACGTCGGCTTCGGCCGCTTCAGCCGCCACCCGCTGCGCCTGGACGAACGCGGCGAACAGGCCGACCCCGACGGCGCGTTCACCGTCGTCCCGACCGGCGGGCACGGCGACCTGGACGTCCTGCGGGACGGCACACCGCAGTACCGCCTGGGCCCGCGCCCGTACGAGCTCGCCGACTTCGCCCCGACCTGCTGGTGGCAGACCACCTCGCCGCACTCCCACTTCACCCGCTCGACGACCTGCTCGCTGCCCACCGACGACGGCGGCCGGGTGACCATCACCGGCAGCCGCCTGATCACCACCACCCCGGCCGGCGGGCGCACCGAGCAGGCCCTCACCGACGACGAGGCCCTCACCGCCTACCGCACCCACTTCGGGATCGCACTGGACCGCCTCCCGGCCCTGCCGGGCTGAGCGCCCACCGGCCGCCGTCTGCCCGTGGCGAATCCGCTGCGGGCAGAGACGGGGCATCCGGAGGTCTTCCCGGGCCGACAGTGGAGTCGACGGCAACCCCGCTCCGACGAGGAGAGGTCAGATGACTCCACCCACCACGCCCCCGCCCCGCGCGGCGGACGGCGACACCCCGCCCAGCGCCTTCGACGACCACCTCGCGGCGCAGCTGCTCGCCCAGCGGATCGTGCTGCTCGGCACCCAGGTCGACGACGTGTCGGCGAACCGGGTGTGCGCGCAGCTGCTGCTGCTGTCGGCCGAGGACCCGCGCACCGACATCTGCCTGTACATCAACAGCCCCGGCGGGTCGGTCAGCGCGGGGCTCGCCGTCTACGACACCATGCGGCTCATCCCGAACGACGTCTCGACGCTGGCGATGGGCTTCGCCGCCAGCATGGGCCAGTTCCTGCTCACCGCTGGGGCGCCTGGCAAGCGGTTCGCGCTGCCGAACGCGCGGATCATGATGCACCAGCCCTCGGCGGGCATCGGCGGCACCACCGCGGACATCGAGATCCAGGCGGAGAACCTCCAGTTCACCAAGCGGGTCATCGAGCGGATCACCGCCGAGCACACCGGGCAGAGCGAGCAGACCATCGCGCGCGACGGCGACCGGGACCGCTGGTTCACCGCCGAACAGGCCAGGGAGTACGGGCTCGTGGACAAGGTCGTGGAGTCGGTCGCCGACATCCGCCCGGCCGCCGCCCGCCGACGGATCGGACTGTGACATGGGCTCCTACACGGTTCCCTACGTCATCGAGCGCACCGCGCAGGGCGAGCGCAGCTACGACGTCTTCAGCCGGCTGCTGAACGAGCGGATCATCTTCCTCGGCACCGAGATCGACGACGGCGTCGCCAACGTGGTCATCGCCCAACTCCTGCACCTGGAGTCGGAGAACCCGGAACGCGAGATCTCGATCTACCTCAACTCGCCCGGCGGATCGTTCACTTCGCTGATGGCGATCTACGACACCATGACCTTCGTGCAGGCGCCGATCTCCACCTTCTGCGTCGGCCAGGCGGCCTCCACGGCGGCCGTCCTGCTGGCCGGCGGGGACCCGGGGCGGCGCTTCGTACTCCGGCACGCCCGGGTCCTGCTCGGCCAGCCCGCCAGCGGCGGCCGGCAGGGCACGGTCTCCGATCTCAGCCTCGCGGCCAAGGAGATGGTCCGCATCCGCGCGCAGGTGGAGGACGTCCTCGCCCGGCACACCCGCCACGACCCGGCGACGCTGCGCGCGGACATGGACCGGGACAAGGTGCTCACCGCCGAGGAGGCCGTCGCGTACGGCATCGCCGACCAGGTGCTGAACCGCCGGCACCCGCCCGCCTGACCCCGTACGGCCGCCTGACCCTTGGGCGGCCGCCGGTCCGGCCGGGTCCGGTCAGGCGGCCAGGGCGAGGCCGTCGTAGCGCCCGGTGGGCGAGGTGCGGCCCCGGCCCGCCTGGCCCACCCGGCCCGCCGGGCTCGGGGCGTACCGGGTCAGCTCCTCCTGGGCGAGCGAGAGCAGGTCCCCGAGGCCCAGCCCCAGCGCCCGGGCCGCGGCCGCGAGGACCTCGGAGGAGGCCTCCTTGCGCCCGCGCTCCAGCTCCGACAGGTACGGCATCGAGATCCGGGCCGCCTCGGAGACGTCCTTCAGCGTGCGCTCCTGGGCGAGCCGCTCACGCCGCAGCACGTCGCCGACGACATCGCGCCACAGCGGCTCCCGCCGGGCGCGGGGCCGCTCGCCGGACGCGGGCGGCGAGGCCTGCGGACGCAGGGGGATGACGCGGGCTTCGTTCGACGCATGAGTGCTCACCCCTTCAGCCTAGGCACCCCGGGCCCCGGGGGAAGAGCACGGCGTTCTGCCCTGGGTGAATCCCGCGCGTTGCGCGGATCCGCCCGGCCGCGGCGTCCGGCCGCGCGGGGGAGCCCGGCGCGGGAGGGGATCCGGATCGGGCACGGCCCCACCGGAACCACCGGCCCCACAGGCACCACAGGCCCCACTGCCCGTGCTCCACACGGGATGTGATGGACTATCAGGAGCATCACGAATCGGCAACCGAGGCCCGGTCGTGCGCCGATACCCCTGTGACGGACCGGCCGGCTCCCCTATCCTCCATCCGGCGCGGCGCACTCCCGCCGCGCCGGAGGACGGGGGGACGCGGTGGTTCTGGACGGACGAGCGGCTGTGTTCAGGGCCGTCGTTCCCTCGTTGGTCGGCCTCGAACTGGCGGGGCCCGCTCCCGGGAACGGCACCCGGCTGCCCGTCCCGGCCGGGATCCCCCTGCTGATCGAGTGCGCCGGCGGGCGCCTCACCGGCAAGACCACCCTCCTGAAGACCCTGGAGGAGCGGTACGCGGAACGACTGCCCCAGGCGTACGCGGACCTCGGGCGCGCGGACTTCGGCCGGCCGGGCCTGGCCCTGCCCGCCGAGAACGAGGCCCCCCGGCTGAGCAACGCCTCCCACACCTCGGACCTGCTCTTCCACCTGCGGTACGAGCTGAGCCGGCAGGCGAACCGGTTCGGCGCGGGCCTGTCCTTCCCCCGGCTCACCCAGGGCCTGCTGGCGGTCACCAGCTGGCAGACCGTCGGGCTCGGCGAACTGGAGGCCGCCGGCCGGCGCCTGGAGAGCCTGCTGCGCGAGAGCCAGCCCGACGCCCAGGCGCGCCGGGACAAGGTGGCGGGCTGGACCAGACAGGTCGCCCCGAACATCGGCACCGCGGCGGGGCTGGGCCCCGGGGTCAACGAACTCGTCGCCTCGCTCGCCGACATCGTCGCCACCGAACTGCTCGGCGCCCGCGCCAACAGGAACGGCCTGCGCTGGTGGGCCGAACGCCGGGTCAGCGCCCAGGGCGAGGCGAACGTCCAGCTCTCCGAACTCGCCCGGGGCTTCCGCGGCAACCCGCACGACCGCGAGCGCGCCGAGCGCCACCTGACGGCCGCCCTCCTCGCGGACATCGACGACCACTACACCTGGGCGCGCCGCAAGAACCGGCTGCCACGCCCGCTGCTGCTCCTGGACAACGCCCACACCCCGCTCGGCCGGCCGGTCCTGGACACGCTGACCCGGGTCTGGCACGAGGAGGACGTGCGGACGCGGCCCGGCGTGGTCGTCACCGTCCTGGCACCGGAACCGGCCACCCCCGAGCCGGAGGACGTCGACCCGACGACCCGCAACGCCGCCGGCCCGTTCTGGCGTACGGACCGGCCGCAGACGCCGGCCGGCTGGACCCTGCGGCTGCCCCTGGCCCAGCTGACCCTCGACGAGATCACGTGGATGTTCGGCACGGACCACCCCGGGCCCGACACCGCCCAGCTGATCCACCGCCTCAGCGCGGGACGGGCCGGGATCGCCCACGCCCTGGTCCAGGCCGGCCGACGGGCCGTGCGCCTCGGGCAGAGCCCCGACCCCCGCACCCTGCTCGACCTGCCGGCCGACGACGAGCCGGACACCCGGGTGCACGAGCGGCTGCTGCGCCTGCTGGTCCCCGACGACACCGCCCGGGCCCGCCTGGCCCACTTCTCCCCGGCCCTCGACGAGGAGGCCGCCCAGGCGCTCGCCGCCCACCACCCGCCCGGCGACAACGACCTCCTGCGCGTCCAGACGACCAGACAGCTGCTGACGCAGGACCACTGGGGCTCCCGCCCGTGGCCGGGCACCGGAGCACCGTTCGTCGGCGACCCCACCCTGCGCGCCCTGCTCGGCCACCACCTGGTCACCCTGCTCGGCGAGACCCCCGGGGCCGACCGGTGGCACGACATCCACGAGACCCTCTGCGACCGCTACGCCCCGCCGGACGCCGACCCGCCCGACGAGCGCTTCCTGCACCACTCGCTCGCCGTCCTCGACACCGGCACCGTCGCCCGCACCCTCCACCGGCGCCTGGCCGACCAGTCCACGGCCACCTGGCTCACCGCCCTCAACCTGGTCTGCGCCGCGCCGCACCCGCCCCGGAACCTGACCGCCCTCGCCGCCCGGCCCGAGGACTGCCCGGCCTGCGCGAGCGCCGGCGCCGGCGGCCTCGTGCACCAGGCGGTCACGTCCCTCGTCGACGCGCTGTGGCGGCAGTCGCACCCGCTCGCACCACCCGACGAGCAGCTGATCGGCAGCGTCCGGCTGCAACTGCTCACCCTGGCCCAACACGCCGGGGCCGCCCACCAGACGGTGTTCTTCCGGGCGTACGAGACCTGGCCGCAGCTCCTGCGGCGCTGGGTCCAGGCCCCCCACCTCCCGATCTGAGGAGACCCCGACCATGAGGTTCCTGCCCGACGGGCCCCTGAACCGCGCACTGGCGGCCGCCGTGGCCGTCGCCGTCCTGGCCACCGGCGGCTACCTGGGATACGAGGCATGGCTGGTCGACGACCCCTCCTGCGCCCCCGGTGTGGAACAGCGCGGAGACCAGCACGAGTGCGTCGGCGTCACCGACGGCGCCTACGTCTTCACCGACGACCTGAAGCAGGTCAGCGCCCGCATCAAGGCCGAGAACGACCGCGTGGCCGGCAGCTCGCCCGTCACCGTCGCACTGATGATCCCCATGACCTCCGCCGCGCCCGCCGAACGGCGCGAGCTGGTCGAACAGGTGCAGGGCGCCTACCTGGCCCAGCACTGGGCCAACGACGAGCGGAACAAGAACAGGAGGCAGCCCCCGATCCGGCTGGTGCTGGCCAACCCCGGCCGCGGCTACAAGGAGTGGCGCCCCGTCGCCGATCAGCTCGCCCGGGCCGCGGCCGACGACCAGCAGAACCTGCGGGCCGTCGCCGGCATCAACATCAGCATCACCGAGACCGAACAGGCCGTGCGCTACCTCACCGCGGACAAGCACATCCCGGTCGTCGCCGGCCCCATGACCGCGGACGACATCAAGAACACCCCCGCCGACCCGCGCCGCTACCCGGGACTGGCGCGCATCGCCCCCGGCAACTCCGACCAGGCCGGCGCCCTCGGCTCGTACGGGGCGGCCATCAAGCCCGAAGAGGCCCTGGTGATCGAGGACACGCGTGAGAACGACAACTACCTCGCCACCCTGCGCCAGACCTTCGAGAAGCTCACCAAGGGCGCCCCCAACGCACCGGAGACCTACCAGTCGCCGCCCGACTTCAACGACGAGGGCAACCTCGCCAACGACTTCCACCAGATGGTGCCGAGCATCTGCACCTCCGCCGCCACGACCCTCTACTTCGCCGGCCGCCCGGTCCAACTGCGCCAGTTCCTCGTCGAACTGGGCAACCGGAGGTGCAACAAGCACTACACGGTCATCAGCGGCTCGCACGCCTCCACCCTGATGGTCGACGCGAAGTTCGCCGACAAGTGGGACGCCCTCACCACGGGCGCCGGCATCACCGTGCGCTACACCGCCCTCGCCCACCCCGACACCTTCGGGGAGAAGAGCACCGAGGCCCCCGGCGGTTCCAAGGCCGCCTCGAAGGAACTGGCCGACCTGCTGGGCGAACCCGACACCAAGGCACCCGACGCGATCGGCCCCGCCGACCTGCGCGACGGCCGCGTGATCATCACCTACGACTCGGTCTCCACCGCCATCGCGGGCATCCGCAACCAGACGGTCGGGGACGTCAAGGTGCCCTCGAC
The DNA here is from genome assembly GCF_043201735.1 of Kitasatospora sp. NPDC048286. Lineage (NCBI taxonomy): Bacteria > Bacillati > Actinomycetota > Actinomycetes > Kitasatosporales > Streptomycetaceae > Kitasatospora > Kitasatospora sp. NPDC048286. Next base: position 84,990 of record NZ_JBICZE010000020.1, on the reverse strand, counting down.
CGACGACGTCGTCCAGAGCTGGCGACGGCTGCACGGCGACAACCGGGTCGAGGGCGCGAGCGGCTGGATCTGCCTCGACCAGTACGGCAACCCGTACAACAAGGCCGTGCCCATCGTCCACCTCGACCCGGCCGCCAGGAACGCCGTCCTGGACACCCTCGCCTGGCCCCTCGTCCACGCCCCCGACGCCAACTGCTCCATCGGCAGCGACGGCTGAACCGGCCCACCGCCGCGGCACGTCACCGCGGGCCGGCCCCGCTCCGCCGCGCCGCCGCCCGACACCTGATGTGGTCTCAACCACTGCAGGAAAACCGCAGCCTGGCGCAAAACCGGACCCGCCGGCTTGACGGAATTCGCCAGCCCCGCGCACCACCCGCACCAGGCATTGACCCGGGCATGACGTCGTGTGAGTGTTCGGGCACCCGAGCGCGGACGGCCCGCACGGCCGTCCCCACACACGGCCCCGCGGCGCGCCACCGGCCCCTGTGCCGTCCGCGGTCGAGGACCCCCACACGCGAGGAGCCTCGATGCAACACAGAGTCACCGCAGGCCGGTTGCTGACCACCGCGACCACCCTGACCGTGCTGGCCGGCATGATCGCCGCCACCGCGGGGCCGGCCACCGCCGCGCCCGCCCCCACCCCGGCACCGAGCGCTCCGGCCGCCGCCGTCAACGCCGCCGACGCGGCCGCGAGCGCCGGCCTCGACGCCCTGGCCAAGGGCCCCGACGAGACCTACCAGCGCAAGACCGTCACCCCCTGGCTCGGCGGCCTCTACTCCGTGTCCTACGAACGCACCTACCACGGCCTGCCCGTGGTCGGCGGCGACGCCGTCGTCCTCGCCGACGCCCAGGGCAAGGTCCGCGCCCAGCAGTCCGCCACCACCGGCCCCCTCGGCGCCCCGACCACCCCGCAGGTCAGCGCCGAACACGCCGAGAAGACCGCCCGCACCAAGCTCGCCGCCGTGGACACGGTCGACACCCGCCGCCTGGTCGTCCGGGTCAAGGACGGCAGCAGCCGCCTCGCCTGGGAGACCGTCCTCAAGGGCCACACCGAAGCCGCGCCCAGCACCCTGCACGTCTTCGTCGACGCCACCACCGGCGAAGTCGTCGACAGCTACGACGACGCCCGCGCCGGCACCGTCAACAGCAAGTGGAACGGCCCCGGCCCGCTGACCATCAGCACCACCAACTCCGGCGGCTCCTACTCGCTGCGCGACCCCAACCGCCCCGGCCTCAGCTGCTCCGACTACAGCACCGGCCAGGTCTTCTCCAAGTCCAGCGACTCCTGGGGCAACGGCAGCCCCTCCACCAAGGAGACCGGCTGCGGCGACGCCATGTGGGCGGCCCAGAAGGAATGGGACATGCTCCGCGACTGGCTCGGCCGCAACGGCCACGACGGCAACGGCGGCAGCTGGCCCATCAAGGTCGGCCTCAACGACGTCAACGCCTACTGGGACGGCAGCTCCGTCTCCATCGGCCACAGCCAGAGCGGCGAGTGGATCGCCGCCCAGGACGTCGTCGGCCACGAGTTCGGCCACGGCATCGACCAGTACACCCCCGGCGGCGCCAACAACGAGAACGGCCTCGGCGAGGGCACCGGCGACATCTTCGGCGCGCTCACCAAGGAGTACAACAACGAGCCCGCGCCCTACGACTACCCCGACTACCAGGTCGGCCGCATGATCAACCTGGTCGGCCAGGGCCCGATCCGCAACCTCTACCAGCCGTCCCTGGTCAACAACGACCCGAACTGCTACTCCTCCGCCATCCCCGGCACCGAGGTGCACGCCGCGGCCGGCCCGCTCAACCACTGGTTCTACCTGCTGTCCAACGGCTCCAACCCCGGCGGCGGCAAGCCCACCAGCCCCACCTGCAACAACTCCACCGTCACCGGCATCGGCGTCAAGCAGGCCGGCCAGGTCTTCTACGGCGGCATGCTGCTCAAGACCAGCGGCATGACCTACAAGCGCTACCGCACCACCACCCTGACCGCCGCCAAGAACCTCGACCCCACCTGCACCTTCTTCAACCGGACCAAGGCCGCCTGGGACGCCGTCAGCGTCCCCGCCCAGGCCGGCGACCCCACCTGCAGCAGCAACGGCGGCAACGACTTCTCGCTCACCCTCGGCCCGGCCTCCGGTTCCGTCCAGCCCGGCGCCACCACCACCTCGACCGTCGGCACCGCCGTCACCTCCGGCACCGCCCAGAGCGTCACCCTGACCGCCTCCGGCCTGCCCGCCGGCGTCACCGCGAGCTTCAACCCCTCCTCCGTGCAGGCCGGTTCGTCCTCGACGCTGACCCTCTCCGCCTCCGCGACCGCGGCCGGCGGGACCTACCAGATCACCGTCACCGGCACCGCCGGCACCACCACCCACACCGCCCAGTACAGCCTCACCGTCGGCGGCGGGGGCACCCCCAACCCCGGCGGCACCTGGGCCGCCGGCACCACCTACCAGGCCGGCGACGCCGTGACCTACAACGGCGTCGGCTACCGCTGCCTCCAGGGCCACACCGCCCAGGTCGGCTGGGAGCCGCCGAACGTCCCGGCCCTGTGGCAGGCCGTGTGACCGGTACGCGCTGACACCCGGTGAAGCCGCTGCGCCGCGGCCCGTCGAGGGGGACGGGCCGCGGCGCAGCCATGCGCGCTGTGCCCACCGCGGCCCCGGGACGGGCACCCGCCTGCCCGAACCCGCCCCCGACGACCCCCGAAGGGCGGCGAACACCCGGCGGTTCGCCGCCGGGGGTAGTCAGGCCGGCCCGGCCTGGCTACCCCCGGGCCCGTCCCCTACGGTGTCGGCGCCGGGCTCACGGCGGTGGTGGTCGGCGGCTGGCCGGCCGGAGCGGACCGGATGGTGTCGAACACCTGCCGCACCTGCCGCAGCGTCGACTCGGACGGCTGCCGCAGACAGGCCGTCACCTCGACCACGACCCGGGAGCCGGCGCGGTCGACGGCGCGCCGGCCGCCCAGCTCGCGGTTGCCGCCGAGCGTGGCGCACTCCTGCTCGAGGTAGCCCGACTCGTTGAGCCCGGACGGGCTCGGGGCGAGCTTCTCGGCCAGCCCCCGGCTGCCGTCGTCCACCAGTCGGAACCCGACGACGGCGCCGTCCACGGGCAGCAGCCCGGAGATCGGACAGTAGGCGGCGCCCGAGGTGCACGACGGCCCCAGCGGCTGGGTGCCGAGGTAGCCGAACTTGTCCTTCGGCGTGGCGGCCGGCAGGGCCAGGATGTGCCAGTTCACCGGCAGGGCGACGACCATCTCCGGCAACTGCGGGAAGTAGACCGGCGGCCCGGGAAGGGCGGACGGAGTTCCCGTCGGTGCCTGGGCGGGCGGCACCGTGGGCGCCGGGGCGGACACGGAGCCCGCGGGCCCCAGCCCCACCCCCCGCACCGGGGCCGGCGCGAGCGCGGGCGCCGCGGCCAGGACGGCCGTGGCCAGGCCGACGGTGAGCCCGGCCGCGAGACCGGCCGCCCGCCGGCGGCGCCTGGACCGCTCCACCCGGGCGAGGACACGCTCCACCCGGTCCTTCGGAGAGGCCAGGGCCGGGACGGCCCGGTGGAGCAGGACCCGCAGCTCATCCTCGTCGTGCCCGCCGTCGCCCGGCCCGTACGGGCCGAGCAGGTCAGTTCCGGTCACGAGGTCCCCCGTTCAGCAGGAGCTCCCGGGCCGGCAGCCGTCCGCGCAGGGCGGCGAGCGCCCGGTGCGTCTGGCTCTTGACGGTGCCCGTGCTGCAGCGCAGCACCTCGGCGGTCTCCTCGACGCTCAGGTCCTCGAAGAAACGGAGCACCACCACCGCCCGCTGGCGCGGCGGCAGCGACCGTACCGCCTCGGCCACCACCTGGCCGAGCACCACCCCCTCGAACGGGTCCTCCTCCGGCTGCGGCTCGGGCATCTCCCCGTGCGGCAGCTCCCCGGTCCAGCGACGCCGCCACCAGGAGACGTGACAGTTCACCAGGACCTTCCGCAGGTACGCCTCGGGCCGGTCGGGCGCGATGCGCGCCCACTTGGGCCAGACCTTGGCGAGCGCCGTCTGCAGCAGATCCTCGGCCTGGTGCGGGTCGCCGGTCAGCAACCAGGCCGTCCGCAGCAGCTTCGGCCCGCAGGCGGCGACGAACTCCTCGAAGTCCGGAGGTATCGCGTTCGTCATCCTGCCGTCGTCCCCGCCATGGTGCCCGTGCCGTCCCCGTCTGCCGTGGCGGCCGGTCCGGCCGCAGTGTCGTTCTTCCTCTCACGGCAGCTCGACGCGATGGGAGGCCGTTCGGGTTGCCTGCGGACGCGAACTCGCGAACCGGCCCGGAACCGGCCCGGCCCTTCGCCCCGGAACCGGCCCCTCCCCGCCCGGGGAGGAGCCGCTGGAACGCATGTTCTCCCGGCCCTGTCAACTTCACTGGACACCGGTGCGCAACTCGACCAGTCTTCACCACCATGACGTTCCCCCAGCACTCTCCCGGTGCCGTGCGCACCACGCTGTTCGAGGCGGTCACCGCGGTCGGCGACGAGGCCGTCCCCCTGCTCGCCGGCTGCCGCGGCGACACCCGGATCCCCGGCGCCCAGTGGACGGTCGCCGAGGCAGCCGCCCACCTGGCGATGGCCAACGAACTGATGGCCGCCCTGGCCGCCGGCGAGGAACGGCCGTACGGCGACGGCACCCCGGGCGCGCTGGCCGCGGCGAACGCCGCCTCACTGGCCGAGCGGACCGAACGCGACCCCGCCGTACTCGCGGAGCAGATCGCCCGGCAGGCAGGGGAGTTCGCCACGGCGGCCGGCCCGCGCACCGGCACCGAACCGATGCTCACCCCACTCGGCCCGATGGACCTGGACACCCTCGGCTCCTACCTGCTGACCCACATGCTGGCCCACCTCTACGACATCGCCGTCGCCCTCGGCCGGCCACACCCGATCGACCGGCGACGCGTCGCCCTGACGATGCCGTTCCTGCGCACGGCCATGCCCCTGGTGACGGACGCCCGCACCGCGGCCGGCCACAGCGCCTGCTACCGGCTGCGGCTGCGCGGCCAGGGCGGGTTCACGGTGACCTTCACCGACGGCACCGTCGTGGTGGGCCAGGAACCGCCGCGCCGCCCGGACTGCACGATCCTCATCGAACCGGTGGCGTTCTTCCTGCTCGCACTGGGCCGCTACTCCACCACCGGCGCCATCGCCCGCGGCAAGGTGCTCGCCTGGGGCCGCCGGCCCTGGCTGGCCCCGTCCTTCCCCGGGCTCTTCACCGCCCCCTGAGCCGCCGCCGCCCGCCCCGGGGCCGTCCCCTGGCCCTGCCCTCGCCGAACGTCCCGCAGGTGCTCCAGCGGGGCCGGCCGGAAGCGGGGGAGCGGTGGGGGTGAGGGCCGTGCCGCAGGTGCGCAGCCCGCACCCGCACACCGCCCCACCCGGCCGGTCGGGCGTTCGACCGTGGCGGCTAGCATCGCGCGCATGCTGGCGCTGCTCCACACCTCGTCCGTCCACGTCCCGGTCTTCGACGCGCTGCGCGACCGCGACCACCCCGGGCTGCCCCTGCGGCACGTCGTGTCCGAGGAGCTGCTGGCCGGGGCCCGGGCCGACGGGCCCGAGTCCGTCGCGGGGGACATCGACCGGGTGCTCGCCTCGGCGGTCGCCGAGGGGGCGGCGGCGGTGTTGTGCACCTGCTCGACGATCGGCGGGGTCGCGGAGGCCCGGGCCGAGGCGCTGGGGGTGCCCGTGCTGCGCGTCGACCGTCCGATGGCGGCGGCCGCCGTCGCCGCCGCGCCCGGCGGGGGCCGGACCACGACGCGCGTCGTGGTGATCGCCGCCCTGGCCGGCACCGTCGGCCCGACGGTGGCCCTCGTCGAGGAGGAGGCCGCCCGGTCCGGCCGGCCGGTCACGGTGACGGCCACGGTGGTCGAGGGCGCCTGGGACTGGTTCGAGAGCGGTGACCACGCCGGCTACCTGTCCGCGATCACCGCCGCCGTCGACGCCGTGGACGGGGCGGACGTCATCGTCCTCGCCCAGGCGTCCATGGCGGAGGCCGCGCATCGGACCACGACCGCCACACCGGTCCTGTCGAGCCCGGCCCCGGGCCTGCGCGCCGCTGCCGCTGCCGCCGCGTCACGCCGCCGGCCGGGTCAGCCGTCGGCCCGCTCGGCGGGGGCCGGCAGCGCGGTCGCGACGTCGACGACCGCGTCGGCCGGGGGAGGGGTGAAGGCGAGCGCCTTCCCGTAGTCGCGGTAGGTGAAGTCGAACGGCTCCGCGTTCCGGCCCGAGCGGAGCCGGGTGACGTACGGCGTCCCGGTCTCGCTGACCTCGGCCTGGGCGCCGTCGCGGTCGACCAGGGTGACCGTGGTGGTTCCGCCCGTCCGCCGACGGCTCTGCCCGGTCACCTCGCCGAGGCCGAGGTCGCCGGTGAGGGCCCGGTCGGCGGCGGAGCAGAAGACGGTCAGGGACCGGAACACGCCGTCGGATTCGGGGCCGGTGACGTACCTGTCGCCGATCACCGCGCCGCGCTCGGCGCCCCAGAGGCGTTCGCCGGCCTTCAGCCAGGCGTGGGTCCCGTCGGAGAGGAAGTCCACCGGGCCGAGCTTGGACAGTTCGAGGGACCCGACGCAGTGGCGGGAGCCGTCCACGGAGACCCTCCCCGTGACCGGCTGGCCCATCACCGAGGCCCGGAGCTCGGCCGTGACCGATCCGGCCGCCATCGCGTTCTCGGTCGCGGTCTCCAGTAGGCGGCTGCCGTCGAGGGGGTTGATCGAGACCGCTTCCGCCATCGATTCCGCGGAGTCCGATCCGGAGGATCCCGACCCGGCGGAGCCCGCCCCCGCCCCCGCGGCCGCCTGGCAGCCGCAGAGCCCGAGCAGCAGGGCCGCCGCCGCCACACCCCTGAGCACCTTCATCGCGTTTCCCCCAAGACGCCTCGCCGGACGGGCCGTCGGGCCCGTCCGGTTCTATTTGAACGCGTTCAACATACTCCATGATCCACTCGATGACAGCGCACCGGACACCGGCATCCGTCACGTTCGCCGCCCGGGCCCGGATCCGGGCCCGGGCGGCGAACGTGACGGAGCGCCGCTACGCGCCGCCGGCGATGCGGCCGAGGTCGGCCCAGCCGCCGGCGCCGTCGCCCCCGCGGTAGGCGTAGGCGGTGACGGCGCCGCCGGTGTCCGTCAGGAGGTAGTCGGCGTGGGTGTCGCCGTCGAAGTCGACGAGGGCGACCTGCTCCTGGTGGTCGGTGACGCCGGTGGCGATCCGGCCGGTGGGCAGCCAGCCGCCGTGGCGGTCGCCGCCGTGGTTGAGCCAGGCGCCGACGGAGCCGTCGGGGTTGATCAGGAGGTAGTCGGCCTTGCCGTCGCCGTCGAGGTCGGCGAGCCGCACGCGGTTGCGGTCGGTGGTGACGCCGGTGGCGACCTGGCCGATGCCGTACCAGCCGCCCGCGCCGGCCGGGTCGCCGCCGCGGTTCAGCCAGGCCTTGACGGCGCCGCTGTCCTCGATGACCAGGTAGTCGGTGCGGCCGTCGCCGTCGAAGTCGGCGAAGCGGACCTGGTCCTGGCGGTTGGTGACGCCGGTGGCGACCCGTCCGAGGGGCTCCCAGGGGGCGACCTGGTCGCCGCCGTGGTTGAGCCAGACGTTCACGGAGCCGTCGGGGTTGACGACGATGTAGTCGGCCTTGCCGTCGCCGTTGAAGTCGGCGAGCCGCACGCGGCTGCGGTCGGTGGTGACGCCGGTGGCGACCTGGCCGATGCCCTGCCAGCCGCCCGCGCCTGCCGGGTCGCCGCCGTGGTTGAGCCAGACCCGGACGGCGCCGTTGTCCTCGACCGTCACGTAGTCGGGCTTGCCGTCGCCGTCGAAGTCCGCCCACCGCACGCGCCCGCTGCCGCCCACCTCGTTGCCGGCCCGGGGGGCCGCGGGGCGGGACGTCCAGCCGTCGGCGACGGCCTGGTCCAGCGCCCGGTGGAAGACCTCGGCCATCTTGCGGTAGCCGCCGTCGTTGGGGTGCAGCCGGTCCGGGAGGTCGGCCGCGGCGTCGAGGTCCGCCGGGCCCACGTACCGGAAGTGCCGGCCGGCGGCCCCACCGGCCGGGTTCTGGCCCCGGTCCTGGAGCGCGGCGAACTCGCGGTTGAACACGGCGGTCTTCTGCTCCAGACCGGGGGTGGCGGTCAGCAGGCCCTGCACGACGACGGTCACGCCCGGCTTGTCGGCGAAGATGCGGTCGACCAGGTCGGACAGCCGCTGGGCGGCCTGCACCGGGTCGGCGTTCGCGTCCCACTTCAGGTCGTTGATGCCGAGGTGCAGCAGGACGACGTCGGGGTCGGCGGCGGACAGCCAGCGGTCGATGTCCGCGCGGACCTGGTCGATCCGGTAGCCGCTGTGCCCCTCGTGGTCGGGGTCCGCGACGGTGCCGGAGGAGGAGGTGCCGACCAGGTCGACGGTGTACGGGGACTGCTGGGCGGTCAGGTCCCACAGGGGTGCGCGGTAGCCCGCGCCGGTGGTGCTGCCCGCCCCGTCGGTGATCGAGTCACCGAGCGGCATGACCTTGATCGGGATCGGAGCCGGCGCCGGGGTCGCGGCAGCGGCGGCGGCGGAGGTCACGGCAGCGGGCGCGGCCGGGGTCCCGGCGGAGGCCGCGGTCGGGGCCATGGCGGCGGTGAGGGCGGCCAGGGCGATCAGGGAGACGCGTTTCACGAGGGTTTCCAGTCTTGGGGAGGCGAGGGGAACACGGGACGGGCCCGAGCGGCCGCCGCGCACGGCGGTCGCTCGGGCCCGTCCACGCGGATGGTGGATCCGGTGGCGGAACGGTCCGGGATCGGGGGCCCGGGCTCAGGCGCCGGAGGCGATCCGGCCGAGGAAGTCCCAGCCGCCGTGCCCGTCGCCGCCCTTGTTGGCGTACGCGCTGGTGCTGCCGTCGCCGGCGTTCCAGAGGTAGTCGGCGCGGCCGTCACCGGTGAAGTCCGTCAGGAAGACGGCGTTGTTGTCCGTCGTCAGACCGGCGGCGACGCGACCGACGGACTCCCAGGGGGCGACCTGGTCGCCGCCGCGGTTGAGCCAGACGTTCACGGAGCCGTCGGCGCTCACGACGATGTAGTCGGCCTTGCCGTCGCCGTTGAAGTCGGCGAGCCGCACCCGGGAGCGGTCGGAGGTGACGCCGGTGGCGACCTGGCCGAGGCCCTGCCAGCCGTTGGGGCCGGCGATGTCGCCGCCGCGGTTCAGCCAGACCTTGACGGCGCCGCTGTCCTCGATGACCAGGTAGTCGGCGCGGCCGTCGCCGTCGAAGTCGGCGAAGCGGACCTGGTCCTGGCGGTTGGTGACGCCGACGGCGACGCGGCCGACGGGCTCCCAGGCGCGGACCTGGTCGCCGCCGTGGTTGAGCCAGACGTTCACGGAGCCGTCGGGGTTGACGACGATGTAGTCGGCCTTGCCGTCGCCGTCGAAGTCGGCGAGCCGCACGCGGGAGCGGTCGGAGGTGACGCCGGTGGCGACCTGGCCGATGCCCTGCCAGCCGCCCGCCGGGTCGCCGCCGTGGTTGAGCCAGACCTTGACCGAGCCGTTGTCCTCGACCGTCACGTAGTCGGGCTTGCCGTCGCCGTCGAAGTCCGTGAAGCGCAGACGGCCGGTGCCGGCCTCGTTCACGGCGGCGGAACGACGGTCCCGCAGGGCCGTGATCCACGGTCCGAGGTCGTCCACCCGGGTCTCGTAGGCGCCGGTGCGGGTCTCGGCGGAGGTGAGGCAACCGCCCTGCCAGGAGCGGCTGGTGACGGCGACGACCTCGGCCTTGCCGGCCGTCTCGCGGACGGCGGGACCGCCGGCGTCGCCCAGGCAGACGGTGGCGTCGGCGGGGGCCTTGGCGGCCACGTCGATGCCGGTGGCCTCGACGGTGCCGACACCGAACGCCGCCGTGTGGGGAGCGGCGGGGACCCACTCCGTGCGGGTGCGGCCGTAGCCGGTGACCTTCAGCTCCTCGCCCTGGACCGGGGCGGTGGCGGCCACGGCGACCGGGGTGATGCCGTAGGCGGGCAGGTCCAGACGGGCCATCACCAGGTCGCGGTCGGCGCGCGGCACCAGCTCGACGACGTCGGTGGTGTGGCCGCCGGTGCCGTTGAGGTCCCCGCGCCCGACCGTCACGGTGGTCCGCTTCTTCGGGGCGCCCGCCGGGACGGCGAGGGACTGGGCGGGGTCGTCGGCGAAGCAGCTCGCGGCGGTGAGCACCCAGCGCGGGTCGACCAGCGTGCCGGTGCAGCCGCGGCCGCCGATGTCGAGCCTGGCCACGTAAGGGCGGTCCGACAGACCGGAGTTGGACGAGACCGGCCCGGTGGCGGTGATGTCCAGCAGGGTGTGGGGGCGGCTCTGGGGGTCGGCGGCCTCGCCGACCGCCGTCCACAGGCTCTTGTCCACCTTGAACGAGGTGGTGGTGCCGTCGACGGACATCGACACGGACACGTCGCGCACGCCGTCGCTCTGGATGCCGTGCACCCGCGGCACCTCGAGGCTCAGGCGCCCGACGGTGCCGGTCATCCGGAAGCAGATGTCGTCCCGGGTGCGCGCCATGATCCGCAGCAGGCCGCCGCCACCGGCCGAGCAGGTGGTGAGCGTGATGTTGCCGTTGCCGGACTTCAGGCGGATGCCCGACTCGGCCAGGATGCGGTCCGCGCCCGGGTAGGAGTAGTCCTCGACGGTGAACGGTGCGGTACCGGTGGTCGACGCGTGGGCGACCGGGACGCCGGCGGTTCCGGCGAGAAGCGTGAGACCGGCCGTCGCGGCGGCGGCCAGGATTCGAGAAGAGGCCCTCATTCGGGCTCCTCACCCCCCATGGATGTGGTCTTTTCCGTCATGAAGTGTCCCGCCGGTGCGAAGACCCGCGGGATCCCGGACGGACGCCGTGCACGGGCACGCGCATTCCAGGACCTGCCATCCCCCCACCGAACTGACGGGGACATTGATATCACCATCGGGGGCGTCCGCCGACCCCGAGATGTCCACGATGCAAGGGATTGCGAACCAGGAGCGAAAAGTAATGCCTTGACCGCTCGTCAGCCAAGGAGCGGTATCCAAAGTTTCCGTCCGACGTGCCATCATGTGCGGTCGGACGGGCCGAACCGATCGGTCCTTCTACCGAACTGACGTGTTTTCGAGGGGATATGACACAGCAGATACCTGGGGGGCGCTGGAAGGCCGCATCCCCCCTACGGCCACGCAACGGACTGACGGCCCGTCTCCTGGCGGCCACCACCGTGATCGTTCTCACTACCGGATCGCTCTCCGGCACCGCCACCGCGACGGACGGGACACCCGGCGCGAGCCCGCGGGCCCAGGCCGTCGCCGAGTGGAGGACCGGCGGCGACTCCGTGCGGGCCGCCGCCGAGACCGCCCTGGCCGGCACCGACGGCGACATCGCCGCCTTCCTGGACACCGGGCGCAGGATCGCCACCGAGCAGGACGAGCGGCTCGCCGTCCTCCAGCTGCTGAACGTCAGCGGGCCCGGCGTGCGCGAGGCCGCGCAGACCGCGCTCGCCGGAACGCCGCAGGACGTGCACGCCTTCCTGGCGACCGGCTGGAACGCGCCGCTGGCCGACGACCGCAAGGTCAGCGTGCTGCGCGCGATGAACACCGGCGGCACCGCGGTGCAGGAGGCCGGGCAGAAGGCCCTCAACGACGGCTCACCCGAGGCCGTCGCCCAGTTCCTCTCCGTCGACCTGCAGAAGGCGCAGGAGGAGGACGACCGGGTCCAGACCCTGCGGCTGATGAACTTCGGCGGCCCGCAGGTGAAGAGCGCGGGCAGCGCCGCCCTGAGCGCCGGCGCCGGCGCCGTACGGGAGTTCCTGCGGGAGGGCCAGTACGCGGCCCGCGCCCAGGACCAGGAGGCCATGACGGTCGGCCAGCTCGTCGAGACCGCCCGCCAGGCCGGCCAGGAGGCCGCCAAGGAGACCGCCGCCGCGAAGGAGGCCTCGGGCCGCGCCGTCGACGCCGCGCGCCTGGCCAAGGAGGCGGCCCAGAAGGCGGCCGCCGAGACCGCCGCCGCCCAGGGCTCCGCCCAGAAGGCGACCGCCGCCGCCCACCGCGCCGCCGACGCCGCCGAGAGCGCGGCCAACGCCGCCCGCACCGCGATCAACGCCGCCAACGCGGCCAGCAGCGCGGCCCGCACCGCCTCCGCTGCGGCGTCCGCCGCCGCGTCCGCCGCGGCCGCCGCGGGACGGGCGGCGGCCCGCGCCTACGAGGCCGCCTCCGCCGCCGCGAAGGACGAGTCGCAGGCCGCCGCCGCCCGGGACGCCGCGAAGGCCGCCCGGGACGCCGCACAGGGCGCCACCACGGCCGCCGAGTCCGTGTACCGGGCCGTCGGCGCCCTGACCGAGGCCCTCACCTCGGTCGGCCAGGCCGTCGACGCCGGCCTCCACGCCGCCGCCGCCGCCCAGGCCGCCGCCGACGCGGGCGGCAACAGCGCGGTGGCCCAGGCCGAGGCCCAGCGGGCGAACGCGGCCGCCGCCAAGGCCCGCCGCCTGTCCGCCACCGCCAGTGCCGCCGCCGGCACCGCCAAGACGATGGCGACGCAGGCCCTGACGGCGGCCCAGCAGGCGCGCGCCGCCGCCACCGAGTCCGCCGGACACGCCACCGCCGCCGCCCAGGCGGCCGAGGACGCGGCCAACCACGCCGGCCAGGCCGGCAACTGGGCCAACCTCGCCACCGAGCACGCCAACTCCGCCGTCAAGGCCGCGGAGCGGGCCACCAGCGCCGCCAACCAGGCCGACCAGGTGGAGAAGACCGCCCGGGATGCCGAGAAGGCCGCCCTGGAGAGCAACCGCGACCTCGCCATCGTGGCCGCCGAGGAGCTCAAGCAGCAGTACACCGAGCAGCAGGCCGCCCAGGCGACCGAGCGCGCCGAGGCCCAGCGCCAGGACGAGGAGACCAAGCAGCTCCTGGCCGAGGCCGCCGCGCCCGGCACCGAGCCCGCGACCGCCCTCGCCAAGGCCCGCAAGGCCGCCGTCCACCTGATGGCGACCGGCTCGCCGTGGACCGAGCGCACCGCCGAGGCCGCCCTGTCCGGCACCGACGCCGACGTCCGGCAGTGGCTCGCCACCGGACGCCAGGAGGCGGCGGCCCAGGACGACTACACGAAGATCGCCAACCTCGCCACGACCGGCACCCCCGCCCTCAAGACGGCCGCCCTCGCCGCCCTCGACACCCCCGCGGACCAGCGGGCGGCGTTCCTGGAGACCGGCCAGCACACCGTGCTCAAGGACGACTACCGGGTCCAGGTCCTCGCCCTGATGAACGCCGGCGGCAAGGCCGTCAAGGAGGCCGGCTCGGCCGCCCTCGACGCCGGCACCACCGAGGCCCTGCGCGCCTTCGTCGCCACCGGCCAGTACCGGGCGCGCGAGGAGGACGACAAGGTCGAGGCGCTGCGGCTCAGCGTCCAGGGCGGACCGCGGGTCCGCGCCGCGGCCCAGGTCGCGCTCTCCGGGCCCGCCCCGCTGCTGCGCGACTTCGTCGCCGTCACCCAGTACGTGGCGGCCCAGCGCGACCAGACCGACGCCGTCCACGTCGCCAGCGTCCAGCGCCTGGTCGCCGAGGGCAAGGCGATCGCCGCGACCGCCACCCGCAACGCCGCCGAGGCCGCCGCCGCCGCGGCCACCGCGCGCGGCGCCGCCGCCGAGGCCGCGGGCTACGCCCGGCAGGCCAGCGACTCCGCCGCCGCCGCGTCGGTCGCCGCCGGCCAGGCCTCGGCCGCGGCCTCCGCCGCCGACGCCTCGGCCCGCCAGGCCGCCGCCTCGGCCGCCACGGCGAAGAACGCGGCCGCCTCGGCCGGCACCTCGGCCGCCCAGGCGACCCAGTCCGCCCACCGCGCCGCCAACTCCGCCACCGCGGCCGCCGCTTCGGCCCGCGCCGCCTACGAGTCGGCCGACCAGGCGTACAACTCCGCCGTCGCCGCCGGCCAGAGCGCCGCCGAGGCGCTCGCCGCCGCCGGCCAGGCGCTGTCCCACGCCATGGACCTGGCCCGGCAGGAGGCCCAGGCGAACGCCACCGCCCCGGCCGAGCCCGGCGACCCGGGCGGCTCGGACGACGGGTACGAGCCGGAGCACCCGGACGAGGAACTGGTCATGGAGGGCGGCATCTCCGCCGCCGACGCCGCCACCCTCGCGCTGGACATCGCCGGCATCTTCGACCCCACTCCGATCAGCGACGGGGCCTCGGGCGTCCTCAGCCTCTTCCGCGGCGACTGGACCGGCGCGGGCCTGTCCGCCGTCGGCTTCATCCCGTACCTGGGTGACGCCGCGAGCAAGCCGGCGAAGATCGCCAAGCTGCTGGCCAAGAACGAGAAGATCGCCAAGCGGGCGACCGACATGAAGTGGGTGGAATGGGCCGCCCAGAGCCTCAAGCACATGTCGGTGACCAAGCTCGGCGACGGCGTGGCCACACTCAACTCCCTCGCCCGCGACGCCGAGAAGGCGTACAAGACGAACACCAAGCTGCGGGCCGCGGCGATCAAGCACAACCTGCCGACCGACCTCGAGGGCCCCGTGCCGTTCGTCCCGCCGAAGGGCTGGATGGGCAAGCCGGAACGCGGCGGCGGTTTCAAGGACGCCTACGGCAACCTCTGGAAGAAGGCGACGGACGGCAAGGACGAATGGGACGTCCAGGTGAAGAAGGGAACGAAGTTCTCCATCTTCTCCAGCGGCAAGAACCAGGGGAAGGACTTCGAGCACGCCAACATCGCCCCGGACGGATACGTGACGCACTGAATACGGTGAACCGCCCCGGGCGGTAACGCCTTTCGGCCCGGCCCCGATGGAGAAAACGACCATCGGGGCCGGCGCCGCCCCTTCTTCCGCAAAATCCCCCAACAATGCCCAGCCGTCAGTGAATTGACCGGAAAACCCGGACGAATTCCCGGCACCACCGACCGCACCACCCTGGAGACGACCGCACCATGGCCCTGGCCCCCCACCGCCTCGTCTGGATGAACCTCTGGCTGGAGGCCCCCGCCGAGCAGGACGCCGCGCTCACCCGCGAAGTCGCCGCCGCCCTGGCCCCGTTCGGCCGCGCCACGGTCACCTCCCGGGGCCCGTACCCGCGCACCCCCGAACTGCTCCACTACGACGTCGAGCTGACGCCAACCTCCGCCACCGCCGACTGCCTGCGCGCCCTGGGCCTGAGCCCCGACGAGGACGGCGACTGGCCCGCCTGGGAACGCACCGGCACCGACACCTTCCTGCACCCCGCCGTCCGCGGCGCCCAGGTCGGCGAGGAGGAGGCCGCGACACCACCGCCCTTCGAGAACGGCGACGTGGTGACCGTCCTCGACAGCCCGACCGCCCGCGAGGAGGGCCTGGTGGGCGCGCAGGCCGTCGTCCACAACTCCTTCTACCTCCCCGACGAGCCCGACCCGCTGCTGCGCCGCTGGCACCACCAGGTGATGCCCGAGGGCCGGGAGACCCTGGAGCCCTTCGAGAGCACCGACCTGCTCCCCACCGGCCGCCGCACCACCGTCGAGGACGTCCCCGACCCCGTGCACATCGCCCACGCCGGCCCGCAGGCCTGAACCGGCCCCCGCTCGACCGGCCCGCGGCCCGGACCGGCCCGGAGCGCGCTGCCTGTACGGGCACCGCATCGTGCCCGTCCACCCCTTACCCGCGAGCGCCGCACCGGGTATGCAGGGAGGGCACAGCGAAACGGCCAGCCCTACGAGCGGAGTCCCATGCACGCGCACGAGCCGGCGAAGCAGGACAGGCAGCCGCAGCCCGCCACCAGGGCCGCGGCCACGCGGGCGGGACGGACCCCGGACGGGCAGACGCCCGGCAAGCTCCTCGAACTGCAGCGCACCACCGGCAACGCGGCCGTCGTCCGGATGCTCCAGCGCAACCGCCACCGGCAGGGCGACGCCGAGCCGGTGCAGCTGTCCGCGGTGCACGAGGTGCTGCGCGCGCCGGGCAAGCCGCTGGACGGGACGCTGCGCCGGGAGATGGAGTCCCGCCTCGGCGCCGACTTCTCCGACGTCCGCCTGCACACCGGCTCCGCGGCCCGCGCCTCCGCCGCCGAGGTGGGCGCCCGCGCCTACACCTCCGGCAGCCACGTCGTCATCGGCGACGGCGGCGGCGACAAGCACACCCTCGCCCACGAACTGACGCACGTCATCCAGCAGCGCCAGGGCCCGGTGGCCGGTACCGACAACGGGTCGGGACTGAGCATCTCCCACCCCGGGGACCGCTTCGAGCGCGAGGCCGAGGCCAACGCGCACCGGGTGATGAGCCGCAGGCCCGAGCCGGGCGACCGGGACACCCACGGCGACCGGGGCACCCACGGTGCGGCGCGCGGCGACGGCGCGACGGCCGTCCAGCGCTTCGCCGAGGTCGACACCGAGGAACTGGGGCCCGTACGGGTCTCGCAGAGCGGCCTCTACCTCATGACCGTCGAAGCCGGCGCGGACACCACCGTCCTCTGGGTCGCGGACGGCGCCCCGGCGCCCCGGTACTGCACGCCGACCGGACAGAGCGGGCAGATCGCGGGGCGCACGTACGCGCAGTACGAGCCGTCGACCGCCTTCCTCGCCGACTGCGCCCACACCGCCGAGGAGATCATGCACCAGCAGCGGCTGGCCCTGGGGCAGGACGCCAGCGAATTCGCCCGGGGCGGCCACCAGTTCGGCCTGGGCGACCAGGAGAACGCCCAGGGCGCCACGGCCTACGCGAACGCCCGGCCCGGCGGCCCGAACGCGAACGGCGAGGAACGGCCCAACCCCGGCCAGGCGTTCGCCATCGTGGAGACCGCGTGGCACGGGGACCACGAGCGGCCCGACAACACCAGCGGCTGGCCCTACCACGTGGCCGCCGTCGTCGCCGTCGACGGCGACGACCACATCACCGTGGAACAGGCCGCCGACGGCAACGACGCCAAGGCCCGCCAGGGACACGAGGGCATCATCGACATGTACACCGCCGGCACCGACCCGACCACCGGACAGGCACTGCCGCACAGCTTCCACGGACGGAACACCGGCGGCCCGGTACAGCACTTCTCGGCCGGCGCGATCACCGTCATCCTCCAACCGGTCAACGTGGGCGGCCTCAGGGGCGAGACCGGCCGCCGCAAGCTCCTCTGACCCGACCGGCTTCTCCGACCCCGAACCCCCTTTTCCACCAGGCCACTTGCCCCCGAAGGCACCCCGTCCGACGCGGTGTAGGGTGAGGAACCCGTTGGCTGGAAAAGGGGGGGGCGACATGAAGGTCGACCGGGAGCAGGTGACCGCCTGGCGGATGCGGCGCCAGTACCTCGACCCGCGGACCGGCGGCAGCGCGGGCGAGATCGTCAGCAGACTCGCCGGCGTCCAGGCCCAGGTCTGGAGCGCGGCCGAACTCGCCGTCGCCCTACGCCAGTCCACCCCCGACCCCACCGGCGTCGACCAGGCCGTCACCGACCGCACCCTCCTGAAGACCTGGGCCGTACGCGGCACCCTCCACCTGCTGCGCCCCGCCGAGGCCGGCGCCTACCTGTCGCTCATGGCGGACCTGGGCACCTGGCTCAAGCCCTCCTGGCAGAAGGCCTCCGGCGTCAGCCCGGAGCAGATCGACGCGCTGACCGACGAGGTCTCCGGCATCCTCGACGGGGGAGCGGCCCTCACCCGCGACGAACTGGTCACCCGCCTCGTCGCCGACCAGCGCTTCAGGAGCATGGAGGAGCGGCTGCGCTCCGGCTGGGGCTCCGTCCTCAAGCCGCTCGCCTGGCGCGGCGTGCTGTGCCACGGCCCCAGCCGGGGCAACAAGGTCACCTTCGTCAAGCCGGCCAGCCGGTTCGCCGACTGGAAGGGCGTGCCCGCGCCCGAGGAGGCCGCGCCCGTGGTGATCGCCTCCTACCTCGGCGCCCACGGCCCCGCCACGCCCGAGGTGTTCGACCGCTGGCTGTGCCTCAACAGCACCAGCAAGCCCAAGCTGCGCCGATGGTTCGAGGGCATGGGCGACCGGCTGACCGAGGTCGAGTTCGAGGGCCGCAAGGCGCTCATCCTCACCGAGCACGCGGAGGAACTCGCCACCACCACCCCGTCCGAGGGAGTGCGCCTGCTCGGCGGCTTCGACCAGTACGTCCTGGGCCCCGGCACCAAGGACGAACTGCTGCTCGCGCCGCGGCACCGCACCCTGGTGAGCCGCCAGTCCGGGTGGATCTCCCCGACCGTCGTGGTCGACGGCCGGATCGTCGGCGTCTGGGAGACCACCGGCCAGGACCTGGTGGTCACCCCGTTCCCGGACAGCGCCGCCCTTCCCCTGAAGGCGCTCGAAAAGGAAGCAGCCCACCTCGCCCACGCGAGCGGCACGGGCCCCCTGACGGTCCGCATCGCCTGACCGCACCGCTGCCGACGACCTCGCAGGCCTCGTCCACGGCCCGGAGTACCGAGTACCAAGCACCCTCGTCCGCATCGCAGCCTCGCGCCGCCCGTGTGATGGCACCCGAGAGTGCCCAGGCGCATCCCCGAGCACGCATGTCGTTCGAACGTGCTTGCACGGACTGCTTTTTGGTGCCCCGCCGGTGGCTGGCCGGGCGCCGGCGAGCCACCCAATCACTCGTTCGAGGGCGGTGGCCGCCATCGTTCCGTCGGTGCTGAATTTCGTTTTCAAGCCGTTCAGATTCTAGATTGATCCGACGGTGGATTCCGATCCACTGAACCAACCCGTCGAGGCGCCGTCCGTATCGGGCGGCGCCCCGACGCACCAGAAACGTGGAAATGGAAAATGCACAAGAGGTACAATCCCTGGGCACTCGTCTACTTCCTGATCGGGCTCGTGCTCTTGCTGGTCGGCGTCTCGGGAGTGGCCTATGCGACCAGGCTCGACGACCTCATCCCCATCCTCGGCGCCGGCGTTCCGGGCCTGGTACTGACAGTCCGTGCCCCGATCTACGGCGTCGCCTTCGGGGACGCCGGTGTGAAGTACTCCGGACTGCTCAAGTCACGCTCCTACACCTGGCCCGAGATCCAGGAGGTGAGGCCCGCCGTCGTCACCGGAACACTGTTCTCCTCCGACGTCCCGGAACTGCTCCTGGCCTCGGGAAATATCGACCAGCTGTCGATGCTGGCGGGCTACGGGTGGGGGAACACGCCCAATCGGCGGGTCGAACAGCTCGTAGCCGAACTGGAGAAGGCGCGTTTGTCCGCCGCCTCCCGTCACGGTGACCACACCCCGTAGCGGGCCGGCCGGAATGTACTCCTGCCCGGCCTTTCAGGAGGATCGGATTCGTTTCGCTCGCAACGGCTCGGCTGCGTCGTCCCGCTGGCTGGGGATCGGATCCTCCAAGCTCTCCTCGAATCCGACAACGGCAATCCCGCCGCATCCCGGTCACCGCCCCGTGGAACAGGTGGAAGTCCTTGCCGGCCACCGTGAACCCCCGACTCGCCCGGGTCGGGGCTTCACGGCTGGCGGCCGCTCTGCGTCCGCCCGGCGCCCGCCGGGCCGCACGCAAGATGACGCGGACATGTCCTAGATTTCTCGGATACCCCGCCCCGAACGGCCTCGCACAGAATCGGCGAAGAGCACCCCGCCCAGCGCGGGTGCTCGACAAGTCGCCCATCTGAGCCAGGAGTTGATCACGCATGGCACGCTCCTTCAAGCGCACCGGAACCGCCCTCGCGGCGGCGGCGATCGCGCTGTCCCTGTCCGGCGCGGCCACGGCCGTCGCCCAGCCCGCGGCGTCCGGAACCTCGAACCGGCACTGCGTGGTGAACGCGGACGGCGGGCAGTCGAAGTGCTTCGGCACCTACCGCGAGGCCATCGGCTACGCCACCGGCGGGCACGTCACCGACGCCCCGCTGAGCGCCGCCGCGGCCGCCCGTGACAGCGCGTTCGCCGAGGAGCTGAACAGCTCGGCCGGCCTGTCCAACCTGGTCGTCCTGGGGACGATCTACCAGGACTTCTTCTTCGAGGGTGAATCGGTGACTTTCACCGGCCCGCACGATTGCTACAACGGGAACAGCGCCGACTACTCGTTCGACATCCCCGCCCCGCTCACCAACCACGTGTACTCGCTGCGCCCGTACGCCAACTGCTGGTTCAACCTGTTCACCGGCGCCCAGGCCACCGGCTACGCGAGCCCCAGCTACAAGGGCGAGACCGTCTCGGTGGACGAGGCCTGGCGGACGCACTCCAGGTCGCTGACCCTCGGCTGAACCACGCTCTGACACCCGCCCACCCGGCGGGAGCCGCCGACGGGCGGCCGGCCACGTGCCGGCCGCCCGCCGGCGTGAGGCCGACCCGGGTGACAGACCTCGCCGGCGCACCCACGACCCGCTACGCCGGATACTCCCGCCCGACCGCCCGCAGGACGTCGGCGAGCCACACCAGGTGGTGCCCGACAGCGCGGTCCCGGTCGGCGAGCAGCTCCCGCACCTGCCCCCAGGACTCCCCGAGGGAGCCGATCGTCAGGTCGCCGGGCTCCCTCGTCACGTCGTACAGCTCGTCCTGCGGAACCGCCCAGAAGTAGTCCTGGTCCAGGGCGACGGCATCGCCCGCCGTCGCGGCCTCCAGCCGGCTCAGCAGCACGTCGAACGCACCGCGCAGATCGGCGAGGGACACGGACAAGGGCTCATCGGTCATGATCGGCATTATGGGGAACCGGCAGGACACGGCCGGCGCCGGGCCCCGCTCCTCGACGCCCGGGACCGGCCGAGCGCCTACGGCTGGATCACGAAGTACGCCACCATGCCCGCCGTCAGGCACAGGAACAGCTGCACCAGCAGGCCCGCGGGGATCGGCACCTCGTCCGTGTCGCCCGCCTTCTGCGCCGCGAGGTGCCGGCGCGACAGCTTCCCGAGGTGCCCGGCCGTCCCCAGCGCCAGCGACAGCAGGGCCAGCGCGTACATGGACAGTGCCGAGGCCAGGCCCGTGCCCCTCAGGTGACCGATCAGGAAGAGCGCTCCGGACAGCGGCGCCAGGGACACCATGATCCGGTACTTCCGGATCGGCTGCGGCGGCACCGCCAGCGCCCAGAACAGCACCGTCACCAGCGCGACGATCCACCACCAGATGGACACGCTCAACCCCAGTGGTGTCATCGCCCCACACCCCACCCCACGTCACGGACGTTCGCGCACGTTCGCGCACGTCCACCCCGGCCACGCTAGTCACCCCCGCCCCGCACCGCGCCGACAGGACCCGGCAGGATCCACGCCGGTTTCCTGCACGGTCCCGGCAAGGCGCGGCAGGGCCCCGGCCGGACCGCCCGCCCCCGGTGCAACCGCTGCGCCACCGGCGGTGTTCTCAGAGACGATGGACGAGATGCCTCCTCCGCTCACCGAGCTGCTCGCGGCAGACCTCGACCGTGGGTTCGCCGAACTCGTGCGCACCCACGGCGGCGCCGTGTACTCGGTGCTGCTGCGCCTGAACGGGGCGTCGCGCGACGTGGAAGACCTGGTGCAGGACACCTTCCTGCGGGCGTACACGGCGCTGCGCGACTACCCGCCGGCGCGGCGCCAGGCCCTGCAGCCGAAGGCCTGGCTGCTGGCGATCGGCACGAACGTGTGGCGCAACCACGTCCGCACGCTGACCCGGCGGCCCGCCGCCGCGGAAGGGGTGGATGTCCGGGAACTGCCCCTGGTGGACGGCAAACCCGGACCCGAACAGCGGGCGGAGCACGCGGACGAACGGGGGAGATTGGTGGCCGCGCTCGCCGAACTGCCCGAACACCACCGGCTGCCGGTGGTCCTGCGGCACGTCGGAGAGCTGAGCTACGCGGAGATCGCGGAGCTGGTGGAATGCCCGGTAGGCACCGTCAAGGCCCAGGTGTCACGGGGGCTGGCCGCACTGCGCAGCCAACCCCGGCTGGCGGTAGAGGAGGTGAGAGGATGAGCGGACACCCGCACGCGGCCCCGGACGGCCAGGACCCGTACGGCCAGGCCCCGCACGACGCGGCACCCGACGCGGTACGGCGCACGGTCAACGGCACGGCCACGCCCAAGGCGTCCACCGCACGGACCACGGACATCCCACCGCCCGGCGGCCACACCGTGCCCGACAACGACAGCGACAACGACAGCGACAGCCACACCGTGCCCGGCCTCGACGCCCTACAGGTACCGATGCCCGCCGACCTGGCGATCCGGATCCTGCAACGCGCCGGCGTCGCCGACCGCGAGTACGACCGGTACACCGTGGTCGACGGCCCGGTCACCGCCCTGTTCGTCGCCCACGGACGCGGCGCCGTCGTCGCAGCCGCACCCGTCGACTGGTACCCCGGCGCGGAGGCCTTCGAGGAAGCCCACCTGCGCCGCACCGGCCGCACCGCGCTGCCCGCCGGCAAACCGCTGCCCGGCGTCGTCGGCGCGCTGCGCACCGGCCGCGACCGCATGCTGCGCTACGACTACGGCCCCCTGCCGCAGGCGCAGCGCAGCGTCCTGGAGGCGGTGCGCGCCATCCCGCGCGGCCAACTGCGGCCTCCGCGCTGGCTGGGCCTCGAGGCGGGGCTGCCGGACGCGGACGAGGCGGACCTGCTGGCGGCGGTGCGCGCCAACCCCGTTCCGGTGCTGATCCCGGTGCACCGGCTCGGCGACGAGGACGGCCGGCCCCTCGACTGCGGCCTGCCCGCCGACCTGGTCGAGCGGCTGCGCGCGCACGAGGGCATCGACGGGGAGCGCCTGCACCGGTTCGCCGCGGACGGCACCCACT
The DNA here is from genome assembly GCF_043201735.1 of Kitasatospora sp. NPDC048286. Lineage (NCBI taxonomy): Bacteria > Bacillati > Actinomycetota > Actinomycetes > Kitasatosporales > Streptomycetaceae > Kitasatospora > Kitasatospora sp. NPDC048286. Next base: position 62,394 of record NZ_JBICZE010000020.1, on the reverse strand, counting down.
TCCTGGGCAGCGACACCACCCGGATCTTCTGCTACCCGACCTGCGCCGACGCCCGCCGCATCACCGACCGGCACCGGGTGCCGTTCGGTTCGGCCGCCGACGCCCGGGCGGCGGGCTACCGGGCCTGCCGCAGCTGCCGACCCGTGCCGGCCTGACCTCCCCTCACCTTCCCGAAGGCCCCCGGGGAGCCGGTGCCGCCCGTTCACAGGGCCTGCGGGAAGTCCAGCAGCCGGTCCGGGTCGTAGCGCGCCCGCAGCCGTTCCAGCCGGGGCAGGTTGGCGCCGTAGTACGCCCGCCGCCAGTCGGCGAGCTGCGGGTCGCGGTAGTTCTGGTAGGCGTGGCCGGAGGCGTACGGGCGCAGCGCCTCGCGGGCCTCGCCGACCCAGCGGACGGCGGCGTCCTCGGCGTCCTCGGTGGCGTCGGACGGGCCGGAGGGGCCGTCGGCGGGCCACCAGGCGTAGCACTGGGCCAGGAAGCGCGCGTCGCGGTGCACGAAGGCGGTGGCGTCGGCGGGCACCCGGTTGATGGCGCCGCCCAGGACGTTGAAGGAGATCGAGGCGCACACGCCGTCGGGCACGCGCCGCAGCACCGCGAGGGTCTCCCGGACGGTCTGCGGGCCGAGCCCGCGGTCGAAGAAGTGCGAGGCCGCGGCGAAGGCGACGCGCTGCTCGTCCGGGCGCCCGATGACGGCCTCGCCGCCGGCGTTCGCCCGTACGGCGGCCAGGTACGACCGGCGGACGGCCTGCCGTTCGCGGGCGGGTCCGGCGGCGGCTTCCAGCCCGTCCAGCCACCGCTCGGCCTCCTCCTCCCCGCCGCCGCCGAGCAGGAACCCGGCGACCTCGGTGACCGGGCCGCCCGGGCGGGTCTCCAGCAGGAAGTGCGACCAGAGGCGGTCGGGGGCGGTGAACGCCCGGTCCTGCCAGTGCTCCAGGACGGTGCCCGCCTCCCGGTACGGCCAGGAGGCCCGGAACGCGGTCAGGTCGGCGGCCGGGTGGGTGCGCATCCGCAGCGAGGTGACCACGCCGAAGTTGCCGTTGCCCGCGCCGCGCAGGGCCCACAGCAGGTCGGGTTCGGTCCGCTCGTCGCAGCGCACCGTCCGGCCGTCGGGGAGCACCACCTCGGCGCCGACCAGGCTGTCGCAGGTCAGCCCGTACGCGCGGCTGACCACCCCGTGGCCGCCGCCGAGGGCCAGCCCGGCCAGGGCGACGGTCGGGCAGCTGCCGGCGGGCACCGTCACGCCGTGCCGGGCCAGTTCCTCGTAGACGGTGATCAGCGGGGTGCCCGCGCCGATCTCCGCGTGGCCGCCGCCCTCCACCCGGACGCCGGACAGCCGGGACACGTCGACCACCAGCGGCATCCGGCTGGACCAGGCCCCGTAGCAGTGGCCGCCGCCGCGCACCGTGAGCCGCAGGCCGTACCGGCGGGCGAACCGCACGCACCGGGCGACGTCCTCGGGCCCGGCGCAGTACGCGACCGCTCCGGGGCGGGCCCGGTCGGCGTACCGCAGGTTGCGCGGCAGCCGCGCCGCCTCGTACCCGGCGTCCCCGGGCAGCACCAACTCGCCGTCCAGGCTTGCCCCGAGGGCCCGCCACCGCGGCCCGGAGTTCGGTCCCGGCCGCCGATCCGCGCCGCCGCCCTGGCTGTCCATCTCCACCTGCCCCTCGGAAGCCCGCCCCTCGGAAGCCCGCTTGTCCTCGCCGTCGTCCGTCGCCGCCGTCTGTCGTGACCGTCCGTCATGGCCAGAAGCCGTGCACCCTCCCGTCCATCCTCCCGGCAGGTCATCGAAGGAGCAGCCCAACAGCGAGGCCCAGCAGGACCAGACCCACCACCGCGCCGCCGATCCGCTCCGCGAGCGGTGGGAACGCGGCCCGGCCGTTCGCCCCGCGCACCGTCACGATCCGCACGCCCACCTCGGTGAGCAGCAGGAGCCACAGCGCCCCGATCGACAGGTACACCGCCGCCAGCAGCGGCAGCGCCCCGGCCGACGGGCTGCCGGTCGGCAGGAACTGCGGGAGGAAAACCGTCAGGAACAGGCCGACCTTCGGGTTGCCCGCCGTGGAGAGGAAGCCGAGCAGCAGGTGCCGCGGCAGCCGGTCGACGCCCGCCCCCTCAGCCTCCTCCGTCTGCGCCCCGGCCGGGCGGGCGCGCAGGGCCTCCCACAGGGCGCGGCCGCCCGTCACGGCCAGCACGAGCGCGCCCGCCACCTGCCAGGCGTGGAGCAGTCCGGGCCGCAGCGCCACGACCGCCATGCCGCCGGTGACCGCCAGCACCGCGTACCCGGCGCCGGCGAGCAGCATGCCCGCGGCGGCGGCCAGCACCGGCGGGCGGCGGCGGGTGCGGCTGACCAGGCGCAGCACCAGCATGCTGTCCGGGCCCGGGCTGCACACCACCGCCGCGCAGCTGGCCAGGAAGGCCGGGCTGGCGGCGACGGCGAGGGCGCCCGGGGTCATCGGGCGGCGTGGCCCGGTGCCACCGCCACCGGCGCGGAGCCGCCGGAGCCGCCGGAGCCGCCGGAGCCCGAGGAGCCAGGCGAGCCGGCGGAGTCCGGCGTGACCACGAGGGCGGCCTCCATGGCCCGGACGGCGGCCACGTCCCGTTCGACCTGCGCCGGATCCGGGTGCGCGAGCACCGCGAAGCCGAGGGTGAGGGTGCCCAGCAGGTCGCGGGTGACCTCCAGGCGGTCGCCGTCCCGGAGCCTGACCGCCGAGTGGTGGTACGACGCCAGTTCCGTGATCCCGTCCAGGACGGCGGTGTTGGACACCGTGCCGGAGCGGCGGGCGATCAGGAAGACCACGGTCATGTGCCGCAGCAGCCGGTAGCCCTTGGGGGCGCTCTCCTCGCGGGCGAACCAGCGCACCGCGCGGTGCACCTGGCTGTCGCCGGTGGCGGTCAGGTTGAACGCGGGGTGGCCGCCGCCGTGCGGGCGGGAGTTGATCTCGATCAGGCGCGGGCCCTCGTCGGTCAGCATGATCTCGATGTGCGCGGCGCCGTGGCGCAGGCCCACCGCGTCGAGCACGGCCTCGGCGTAGCGGGTCAGCGCGGGCACCGCGGGGTCGTCGGGGGAGACCCAGGTGAGGCTGTCGTAGACGGCCATCTGCTCGCCGTTGTCGATCTTGCTGTAGCGGCAGATGTCGGCCACGGTGTGCCGGCCCCGGTGGCTGAAGGTGTCGACCACGAACTCGGTGCCCCGGGCGTACTCCTGCACCATCATCCGGTCGTTGAGGTTGTGCCACTGGTTGACCCGGCCCAGCTGGGCGTCGAACGGCACCCGCCAGTCCGCGCCGGCCGGCACCCGGGTGACGCCGTCGGTGCTGCCGCTCTTGGGCGGCTTGACCACCAGGTCGCGGCCGGCCAGGCCCTCCCGGTCGATCCAGGCCCGGACGGCCGCCGGGTCGTCGGTGCAGATCTGGCGGATCGTCGGGACCCCGGCGGCGCGCAGCGCCTGCGCCATGGCGCCCTTGTCGCGGCGCGCCGCCGACAGCTGCGGGGTGTTGGCCTGTTCCGGGAGCAGCCGCTCGGTGAGCCGGTCGGTGAGCTCGACGCCGCTCTCGGCGCCCGCCAGTACGCAGCGCGGCGACAGCGGGCGCAGCTGCGCCACCAGCCGTTCGAGGTCGCCGTCGAAGGCGAGCAGCTGCCGGTAGCGGGTGGCGTCCCAGGAGTCCGCGTAGGCCGCGGGTACCTCGGGCAGCGAGCTGACCGCGACCGAGGGGATGCCGAACTCGGCGAACCGGGGCGCGTACTGGGCGCCGGAGGAGAACGGGTCGACGATGACGGCGACCTGGGGGGAGGACGGGGCGTTCACGGGAGCGTCCTGTCTCCGGGGGCGGCCCCCGGGGGCGGTTCAGGCTCCGGCGGCGAGGGCCGGGGACAGCGGAAGGTGGCAGAGTTCGGCGGCGGCGTCCGCCGGTCCCGGCAGCACCGCGGTGACGGTGTCGCCGGAGCGGACGGCCGGCACCTGGCGGCGCAGCCGGCTGAGCGAGGAGCCCCGCTCGTGCCACGGGCACACCAGCCGCCGTCCGGTGGGGTCGGGGGTGCCCAGGTTCAGCGGGCCGCCCCGGTGCGGGCAGGAGGCGGGCAGCACCGATCCGCCCGCCTCGGTGCGGATGTACACGTAGGGCAGGCCGGCGACGCGGGCGCAGTTGTCCGCGCCGCCGGCCTTGAACGTCACGACAGGCATGCGCGGTAGTCCCCCACGGAGAAGATCTGGTAGACGCACTCCTCGGACTCGATGATCGCGCCGTGCAGGCGGTTGCGCTGGATCACGGTGCCCTCGCCGGCCTCCAGGATCCGGTAGGAGTTGAAGCCGCTGACGAAGCGCATCGTGCCGCTGACGATGTGGCAGAGCTCGTCGCCCTCGTGGCTGTGGGTGTTGGACAGCTCGCCGAAGGGCTCGACGATGTCCGCGACCGGCGGGGTGATCCGGCCCTCGGTGATGGCCGCGTAGACGGGCTCGTGCAGGTCCTTGTAGCGGTCCGCGTCGTCCATCCAGGCGATCTGGGTGGCGAAGTCGTCGTCGGCGATGGCGCTCAGCAGGCGGAACTCCTCGATGCCGCGCACGATTTCGGGGATGATCTGCTCGCCGTGGCGCTCGACGAGGGGCTTGACCAGCTTCTCCAGCGCCATCCGGCCGTGGTGCTGGTCGATGTGGACGTGCTCGGAGAAGTAGCGGGCGTCCGCGGTGCCCTCGAACACGTCGGCGAGCAGGTTCTCCGCGCGGCGGCAGAAGTCCACCAGGGTGCTCTCGGTGTAGAACAGCGCGCCGACGTAGCGGAAGAAGTGCTCGTGGTTCTTTCCGAGGTAGTGGAAGTAGTTGTTCAGGGCGAGGCTGGAGACCAGGTAGTACTGCCAGTAGCGGTGTACGTCGGAGCCGAGTCCGACGGATTCCAGGGTGGCCTCGAAAAGGGTGCTGTGCTTGGTGTCGTGAACGCCGTAGCCGTATTCGTCGATGAGGATCTTGAACCATTCCGACTGCTCGGAGCCGTAATATCCGAGGACGTTCCGGGCCATCGGCGAGGCCTCGGACAGGAAGTCCGGGGCGAACTGGATCAGCCACATCCTGGCCGCGCGCTTCGGGTCGGAGGAATCGCGGACGGCCTTCTCGGCGGGGGAGGCCCCGCCCTGGGCGTGAACGTCGAGGTCCTCCAGGTAGGCGAGCAGGCTCTCGGTGGTCCAGTCGCCGCTGACCTCCACCTCCTGGTCGAGGAAGCCGAAGGCGAAGCGTTCCAGCGCGGGGCGGATCAGCTCGCCGCGGGCCCGGTTGCCGGGGCTGTAGTAGTGGCGCAGGTCCTGCGCCTGGTCGCCGAGGCCGGCCTTGGGGAAGAAGACCAGGTCGGCCTCGTAGATGCTGGTCAGCAGGCGCTGGGCGGCGAGGCTGCTGTACTCCAGGATCCGGTCGCGGCCCGCCACCCGGTCGAAGTCCAGGTAGGGCAGCACCTGCGGGCGCAGCTGGCGGCGGTAGGGGCTGTCGGAGTTCTCCCACTCCTCGTTGTCCTGGTAGAGCGGATTGGCGGCGTAGGCCAGGACCGCCTCGCGCAGCGCGTCGCCGTGCAGCTCGAACGGTTCGTAGGGGACGGGTGTGTGCGACATGTCTGGTCTGCCTTCCGCGGGTGGTGTGGGGGCGGGCCGGGCGGGGTCGTGAACGGGTGCGGGGGAGCGTGGGTGCGGCGGTGCGTCAGGCGGGGGAGCGTGGTGGGTGCGCGTCAGGCGAGGGAGAGGCGGGTGTCGCTCCAGGAGAGGTCGAGCTCCAGCGTGGAGCCGGCCTGCGCCTCGACGGGGTGGGCCAGCGGCAACAGTGCCTGCATCCAGTGCGAGCCGATGTTGTCGGGCGAGTTGCGCAGGGTCACGCCGCCGCCGAGTTCCAGCTCGAACCAGGCGACCAGGGCGTGCACGGTGCCCGACTCGTGCACCGGGAGGGCGAGTTTGCCGCCGCCGGGGCCGAGCGGGTCCGCGGCGAAGTCGAAGGAGGCCAGTTCGACCGTCTCCGACAGGACGCGGTGGGGCCAGGTGTGCAGCCGGATCGGGAAGTGCCCCGGTGTGGCGAAGGCGTTCAGCCGGGACACGTCGAAGCCGCCGGCCCGGTTCACCCGGTTCAGGTTCACCGCGTTCTCGCTCTGCACCAGCGCCCCCAGCAGGCGGGCCCGCTCGGGGAGCATCACCCCGTCCGGGGCGAGCAGTTCGCGGCGCGCGTGCCGGATCGAGGGCAGGATGCCCTCGCCGATCAGGCCGCAGTCCACGATCTCGGAGATCACCGCGTCGACCCGGCGCGGCAGTTCCCGGCCGACCGCCAGCTCGTCGGAGCGGCAGGCGAGCACGGTCACCCGGTCGGCGAAGCCCTCGTCGGCCAGGACCTGCCGGGCCACCTCCGCCATCAGCGGGTTCGCCTCGCAGCTGTAGACGTGGGCGGCGCCGGCCCGGACGGCCATCATGGCCAGCAGGCCGGTGCCCGCGCCGATGTCCAGCACGGTGCCGTCCTGCGGGACGATCCGCTCCAGGGCGGTGGCCAGCGCGTCGTTGCGCTCGTGGTCGTTGAGCATGGCGAAGTGCCAGCGCGGCACCGCCTCCCGGGCGAACTCCCGGAACTCGGGGAACTCCGGGGACAGGGCGTCGGGGGCGGCCAGCAGCCGGGCCGTGGCCTCCGCGATCCGGTTCAGCTCCTGGGCCCGGGCACGCAGGCCCGCCAGGGCCAGCCGGACCTCTCCCTCAGCCGTCTGGCTGGTGACACTCGTCAAATGGGGCATGTCGTTCCGCAGGCTCCCCGGTAGGAATGGCTTATCGAAACACGGTGCATGCACGGATGAACGGCAACACGGATGAACGGCAACACGGATGAACGGCAACACGGATGGACGGACGGTGCGGGCCGACGGGAAACGCCCGTTTCCTCGGCGAATTCACGGGGGAATTCGCCGGGGCTCCGCGGCGTCCGAGCGGAATTGCGCTCCCGGCGTCGGATGTGTTCTGCTGACGGAAAACGAGGGCGGGCCCGCGATTTCTTGCGTGCGCACATCGCCCCCCGGTCGAACCGATTAGAACATCACCTGAGTCGGAGCGGCAAGCAGGTGCTAAAAGGAGCGGTACTTGCGCTTCCGGTCGGCCCTTTCGGGCCGGTGGGCCGTCACCGCGGGCCGCCCGGCGCGGCCCCGGGCCGCCCCCCGCCGGCCGTCCCCGCCTCCAGGTGCAGGACGGCCGCCGTCATCGCCAGCGTGGTGTGCCGGTACCAGGCCACCCAGGTGCGCACCTGGTGGCTGCTCAACCCGGCCCGGGTGTCGGCCTCGTGGACCGCCCGGGCGGCCGCCGCGCCCGCCGCCGCCATCGCCCGCGCGGCGGGGACGTCCGGCGCCGTGGTCGGCGCGTGCAGCAGGAAGCGCGAAGTGTGCCCGGACGGCAGCCGGCGGGCCAGCAGGGTCAGCCGGAAACCCGGTGCCGGATGGCCGTACACCGGGCCCAGGGTGCGGCCCAGCAACTGCCAGGCCTCCTCCCTGCCCGGCTCCGCGCGCACCGCCGAGGCGTCCGACTCGCTCTGCGGATACGGGAGTTGGGGAAGCTCGACGCAGAACGGCAGCCGCCGCCGGCACAGCCACTGGCGCAGCTGCGGATCGGCGAAGTCCGGGCCGCCGAACACCCAGCCGATCGGCATCGCCGCCGCCAGCGCGCGTTCCAGCATCTCCTGGCCGAGGTCGGCCATACTGCGCGGCTGCACCCGTTCCGGCGGCACGCCGGCCCGGGCGCAGCGCGCGGGGTCGGACGTCCACTGCGAGGGCAGGTACAGCTCACGGTCGATCACCGCGGCCCGGTTGCGCGACACGTAGCACAGCAGCGCCGCGGCCTGGATGTTGCGGTCCCGGTTGGCGGCCCGCGCCCCGGCCGGGGCGACCGCGACCGCGCCGGTGCCCGCCCGGGCCGTCTCGTGCCGGCTCAGCACCGCGCACGGGCCCGAAGCCCCGAGCAGCGGCACCACGTGCGCGCGGATGCTGTCGCGCAGCCGGTCGGCGTCCCACACCGTGCGGGTGAGCAGCCGCTGGGTGCTCCAGGCGCTGTCGGCGCCGGACCGGGCGGCGATCTGCGCGGCGCTGCCCCGGCCGGGGGAGGCCAGCAGCGCGTGGACGTACGCCAGCGCCCGGTCCCGCGGCTCGGCCCGGGTGAAGTGCTCGCCCAGCAGCCGCAGGAGGTCCGGGTACGGGTACGGGGTGGCGGGGCCACCGGGACGGGCGAGGGGGGAACGGGACACGACGGCCATACCGGATCTCCGATAGGTCTAGACCTGTCTATTCCGTGGCGAGACTAGCCGAGCAACGGGCGCGGGGTAAGTGGTTGATCGTGTACCCGACACCGGGGTACACGCGCGCGACGGCCCGCCCGGCCCGCCGGCCCCACCGACCCCGCCGAACCCACCCGCCCCGCACCCCGCACCACCGCCCCGCCCCCGCCGCGGACGCCGTGCAACCCGGACGCCCGGCCCGGTGTTCCCCCTCACGCCCGGCTCCTGGAGCCCAACCGACGAACCCCGTGCGAGGCGTGAGATGACCGAAAGCACCGAACTGAGCGCCACCCGACTCGCCGAGGCGATCCGCCGGCGGGAGATCTCCCCGGTCGAGGCGGTCCAGGCGGCACTGGAACGGATCGAGAAGACCAACCCCGCCGTCAACGCCTTCGTGACCGTCTGCGGCGAACGCGCCCTCGAACAGGCCGCCGCCGCCGAACGCGCCGTCACCTCCGGTGCCGAACTCGGCCCGCTGCACGGCGTCCCCATCGGCGTGAAGGACCTCGACCCCGTCGCCGGCGTCCGCATGGCCCGCGGCTCCCTGGTCTTCGCCGAGGACGTCCCGCAGGAGACCATCCTCTGCGTCGAACGCCTCGAACAGGCCGGCGCGATCGTCGTCGGCAAGACCAACACCCCCGAGTTCGGCTTCAAGGCCACCACCGACAGCGCCCTGTTCGGCCCCGCCTCCACACCCTTCAACCGCGCCATGAACGCCGGCGGCTCCTCCGGCGGCAGCGCCGCCGCCGTCGCCTCCGGCATGGTCCCGCTCGCCCAGGGCTCCGACGCCGGCGGCTCGCTGCGCGTACCCGCCGCCTTCTGCGGCGTCTTCACCCTGATGCCCACCTTCGGCCGGGTCGCCGTCCCCGCCAAGCCCAACGCCTTCCGCCGCTACAACCCGATGGTCTGCTACGCCACCCTCGCCCGCACCGTCGCCGACGCCGCCCTCGGCGTCGACCTGATGTCCGGCGAGCACCCGTACGACCCGTACTCCTACCCCGCCCCCGACCGGCTCGTCGACGCCCTCCACGGCGACCTCACCGGCCTCACCGTCGCCTACAGCCCCGACCTCGGCGGCTACCCCGTCGAACCCGAGGTCGAAGCCCTCGTCTGCGCCGCCCTGCCCGCCCTGCGCGACGCCGGCGCCACCGTCGAGGAGATCGACTTCACCCTGCCGCTGCCGCACGCCGACCTCACCGCTATGTGGCGCCGCTACCTGTCCGTCGCCCACGCCGAATCCGCCGCCATCTCCCGCGACAACGGCCTCGACCTGCTCGGCACCTACGCCGGCTCCATCGACCAGGCCTACCTGGACTCCGTACGCGTCGGCGAATCCCTCAGCGCCGTCGACTTCCGCCTCGAAGACCTCGACCGCACCCGCGTCCTCTACGCCTTCGAGAACCTCTTCGACCGCTACGACCTGATCGTCAGCCCCGTCAACGCCGTCACCGGCATCCCCAACTCCGCCGGCCGCGACACCGTCGGCCCCGACACCGTCCACGGCCAGCGCGTCGACCCGTTCGTCGGCTGGTCCCTCACCAGCCCGTTCAACCTGATCGCCAGCCCCGCCGCCTCCGTCCCCGTCGGCCGCGCCCGCAACGGCGTCCCCGTCGGCCTGCAACTCGCCGCCCGCCGCCGCAACGACGCCCTCGTCATCCGCGCCGCCGCCGCCCTGGAAGAGCGCCTCCCCTGGGCCGCCACCTACCAGGACCTCGACCTGGACGCCACCACCGCCTGACCCCCCAGCCGCCACCGGCCGGACCGGACGCAACCCGACCGGCCCGGCCGGTGTTCCACCACCAGGACCACCCCCCGGCCGACGAACCGGCCCACCCGCCGGGGGAGCGACGAAGGGGAGACACCGTGCAAGCCACCACCCGGCAACCCGCCGGCCGGCGGACCGGACCCAGCGGCACCGCGCTGCTGGTCCTGCTGATCGGACAGTCGATGGCCAACATCGACCTGGCCATCGTCAACCTGGCCGTACCCGCCGTCAGCGCCGACCTCCACGTCAGCGGCTCCGCACTCACCCTGATGGTCACCGCCTACGCGCTGTGCTCCGCCGTCCTCCTCGCCCCCGCCGCCCGACTCGGCGAACGCCTCGGCGTACGCCGCGTCTACCTCTCCGGCCTCGCCCTGTTCACCCTCGCCTCCCTCGCCTGCGGACTCGCCACCAGCGCCCCCGTCCTCATCGCCGGACGCTGCCTGCAAGGCGCCGCCTGCTCCCTGATGATCTCCCAGGTCCTCATGGGCATCCACCGCTGGTACACCGGCCCCGCCCGCGCCCGCGCCCTCGGCTGGAACGCCGTCACCCTCTCCGGCGGCGCCGCCCTCGGCCAGATCCTCGGCGGCACCATCGTCTCCGCCGACATCCTCGGCACCGGCTGGCGCGCCGTCTTCCTGCTCAACGTGCCCATCGGCGCCCTCATCCTGCTGCTCGGCGTCGTCCTGCTCCCGCACGACCGACCCGCCACCACCCCCCGCCGCGGCGACAACGACATCCCCGGCACCCTGCTGCTCGCCGCCGCCTCCCTCACCGTCCTCATCCCGCTCAGCCTCACCCGACCCGCCTGGATCTGGCTCCTGCTGCCCGCCGCCCTCCCGCTCGCCGTCCGACTGGTCCGCACCGAACAGCGCGTCATCGCCCGCGGCGCCACCCCCGCGCTCGACCTGCGCCCCCTGTCCACCCCCACCGTCCGCTGGGCCCTCACCACCTCCTCCGGCTGCACCCTCACCTACATCTCCATGCTCTACCTGCTCTCCCTCCACCTCCAGGACCACCTGCACCTGCCCGCCTGGCAGGCCGGACTCGTCCCGCTCGGCTGGGTCCTCGCCTTCGGCCTCGCCGGCCCCGTCATCGGCCGCGCCCCGCACCGCCTCGCCCGCCGACTGCCCTTCATCGGCTGCACCCTGCTCACCACCGCCTACGCCCTCGCCCCCGTCGTCCCCGTCGGCGAGGGCACCGCCATCTGGCCGCTCACCGCCGTCCTGTGCATCGGCGGCTTCGGCCTCGGCCTCACCAACACCTCCGTGCTCAACCTGCTCACCACCGCCGTCCCGCCCCGCCACGCCGCGACGCTCAGCGGCACCGTCAACACCCTCTCCACCGTCGTCGGCGTCACCGGCGTCGCCCTCTTCGGCGCCCTCTACCCCTGGCTCAGCCGCAGCACCTGGGCCGGACCCACCACCGCCTACACCCTCGCCAGCGCCGGACTCGCCCTCATCACCGCGTTCTGCGGCTACGCCGCCCTGCGCGCCGTCGCCACCGCACCCGACCCGGCCGACACCCCCGACACACCGGACCCGGCCGACGCAACCGACCCGGCCGCCCCGGTGTTCACCACCGGGGAACGCCCCGGCGCGCCCACCACCGGCTGAACCCCGCACACCACCACCGCACCACGCACACCCGACCCAGAGGACGACCCCGCCATGACCGAATTCCACCACCTCCACGCCAAGGCCGCCCTGTTCGACCTCGACGGCACCCTGGTGGCCACCGAACACCGCAGCCGCGCCGCCTGGACCCGCCTGTTCACCACCCACCACGTGCCCTGCGACGACACCGTCCTCGCGACCTTCGTCGGCCGGCGCGGCAAGGAAGCCCTCGCCGACCACGTCCACCACTTCCCCGGCCACACCGTCGACGAACTCTTCGACGAGGCCTGCGGCTACCTCATGGGCCCCGACAGCCCGCCGCCCTTCGCCGTCCCCGGCGCCGCCGAACTCCTCGCCGACCTCCACACCCGCGGCGTCCCCCTCGCCGTCGTCACCTCCGGCCTGCGCGCCCACGCCACCGAGATGCTCGACCACGTCGGCGGCGCCGACCTCTTCCAGGTCATCGTCACCGCCGAGGACGTCACCGCCGGCAAGCCCGACCCCCAGGGCTACCTCGCCGCCTGCCGCGCCCTCGGCGTCCACCCCGCCGACGGCCTCGCCTTCGAGGACGCCCCGGCCGGCGTCAGCGCCGCCAAGAGCGCCGGACTGCGCTGCGTCGCCCTCACCACCTCCCACAACGCGGGCGACTTCACCCACGCCGACCTGGTCGTCCCCGACCTCACCCCGCTGCGCTGGACCCCCACCGCCGACGCCCACTGACACCCGCCACACCGCCCGCCGCCCCGACCACGTCCACCACCACACCAGCCCGACACCGCCGGGGAGACACGACACCGCCATGCCCGCCGCCCGCCCCTCCGCCCCCGACGCCCTCGCCGCCGCGGCCACCAGCAGCCTGATCCTCGTCCACGACCCGCTCTCCCGCGCCGTCGCCCCCGACTACTGGGACTGGTCCGCCGACGCCCACCACGGCGCCGCGCACGCGCTCACCGCCATCGACGACGACCGCGTCCGCACCAGCGCCGCCCGCCTCGCCGACGACCCCGCCGACGCCACCGCCGCCGCCCACCTCACCGCCGCCCTCACCGACCTGCTGCGCCGCCCCGAGGGAGCGGACCCGGCGCTCGACGCGCTGCGCGCCGCCGCGGCCCGCACCGAGTCGCTGTCCCGGCTGATCGTCCAGCCGGGCCCGCCCGAGGCGCCGGCCGCCGTCGCGGCCCCCGACACCGCCGAACTGCTGGCCGCGCTCGCCCGCAAGCCGCACCGGGCCGGCCACCCCGTCGACGCGGCGGTGGTCATCCCCTTCCGCGCCCCCGACGACGCCACCGGCCGGGTCCGCAACCTGGCCGCCGTCCTCAACGCGCTCGCCGACCAGTCCCACCCGCGCGAGCGCTACCGCGTCGTGGTAGTCGAGAGCGACGAACGCCCGCGTTGGCGCGAGCCGTTCGCCGACGCCTGCGACACCTACCTGTTCGCGCCCGACCCCGGCCGGTTCAACAAGTCCTGGACCGTCAACGTCGGCGTGGTCCACGGCGCCAGGCCCGCCGAGCTGGTCTGCGTCCTGGACGGCGACATCCTCGTCGACCGCGACTTCGTCGCCCGGGCCGTCGAGCGCTTCCAGCGGCCCGGCACCCAGGCCCACTGGCCGTTCGAGGACATGCTCTTCCTCGACCCCGCCTCCAGCGCCCGGGCGGTGCGCACCCGCTGCCTCGACGCCGCCCCCGACCCCGGCCCGGACCGGCTGCGCGGGGTCCACCTGCGCCGTCCGCCGGGCGGCTGCGTCTGGCTGCGCGAGGACCTCTTCACCCGCATCGGCGGCATGGACGAGCGCTTCTGCGGCTGGGGCGGCGAGGACCAGGACTTCGTGTGGCGCGCCGAACGCTACGGCCCGATGGACCGCCACCGCGACCCGATCGTCCACCTCCACCACGACCGGGCCGCCCACCGCGGCGACGACGGCACCCCCTTCTACGAGGAGGTCGAACGCGCCGGCTTCTGCAGCTGGCCCTGCGACTCCGACTTCGGACGCCTCGACCGCTGACCGCCCGCCGTCCGCTGCCGGCGGGCCCGGAAACGACACCGCCCCGCGGGCTCGATCGAGCCGGCGGGGCGGTGCGGGGGAGTGCGGGGTCGCGCCGTGCGGTCAGACGGTGACCCGGTCGGTGCGCTCCGCCGGGGCGTCGGCGCCCTGCCCGCCGGCGGCGGGGGTGTTCTCCCGGGGGGTGGGGAGTACGGCCATGATCGCGGCGGAGATCACGATGGTCGCCGCCCAGGCGAGCCCGTACTTGCCGACGAAGGTGCCGGAGAGCGGGCCGGCGAACCAGTCGCACTTGGTGAAGGCGAGGCCGAACAGCAGCGCGACGACCCAGGACACCATCGCCTGCCAGCAGAAGCCGCCCTTGTACCAGTACCGGCTGCCCTTGGTGGTGTCCATCAGCCCGGCGGCGTCGTAGCGCACCGCACGCGAGCGGCGACGGAACATGTCCACCGCGTAGACGCCGATCCAGGCCGAGAAGGAGACGGCGAGCAGGATCAGGAAGGTGATGAAGGAGCCCAGGAAGCTCTTGGCGACCAGCATCAGCAGCAGGCCGCCGACCAGCGAGATCACGGCGTTGATGCTGACGGCCATGGCGCGCGGCAGCTTGACGCCCATGGTCTGGGCGGTGAAGCCGGCCGAGTACATGGACAGGCTGTTGATCAGCAGCATGCCCACGATCGCGGTCAGCAGGTAGGGCACGGCCAGCCAGGTCGGCAGCAGGTCGCCGAGGAAGGAGACCGGGTCCGCGGCGTCGGCCAGGCCGGGGGAGGCCACCGCCATCACGGCGCCCATCAGCACCATCGGCACCATCACCAGGCCGGCGCCGGAGACCGTCACGCTGGCGATCTTCCGGCCGGAGGCGGCGTGGGGCAGGTAGCGGGTGAAGTCCGGGCCGGTGGGCACCCAGCTGATGCCGCCGGCGGCGATGGTCCCGATGCCGGCGATCATCATCGCGGTGGTGCCCGCGGGCTTGGCGAAGACCTCGCTCCAGTGGATGGTCGCGACCAGGTAGCCCAGCACCAGGACGCTGAAGACGCCGAAGAGGTACGTCGACCAGGTGTTGCAGACGTTCAGCGCCTTGCGGCCCATGCCGGAGACCAGGAAGGTGCAGGCGACGAAGGCGAAGAGCGTGACCACGATCAGCGCGGTGTTGCTCTTGACGCCGAAGAGCAGGTCGAGGACGGTCAGCACCGCGTACGCGCCGGTGACGGCGTTGATCGTCTCCCAGCCGAACCGGGCGATCCACAGGATCGCGCCGGGGAACAGGTTCCCGCGCACCCCGAAGGTGGCCCGCGAGAGCGTCGCGCCCGGCGCCCCGCCCCACTTCCCGGAGACCGACAGCACGCCGACCATGCCGAAGGAGGCGAGCGCGGCGCACGCGGCGACGACCAGGACCTGCCAGAAGTTCAGCCGGTTGAACACCACCAGGGCCGCACCCATGGTGAGCAGCAGGACGCTGATGTTCGCCGCGACCCAGGTCGGGAAGAGCTCGCGCACTCTGCCCCGGCGCTCGTGGTCCGGAACGGGTTCGATGCCGCGGGTCTCTATCGCGCCGTCGACGTCGACGGTGGACAGGTTGTCCATGAGGGTGGCTCCGTGCGTGTGAAGCGGGAGATGAAAACAGACAAATAGAACATTTATGGAACTCTTCGCGCGTAGCGCGGGAGTTCGGCCATCCTACGTTGTCCAGTTCCCCGACCCCGAAAGCCCCCAGCACACCACCCGCTACGGTGCGTCACCACGAGCGCCTGGCGGTCCCGGCCGGGACACCCCGGCCGGGTATCCCCTCCGCCTACCTGACCGCGCGCAGCGCGTCGACGACGCCGAAGCCGTAGAAGCCGTTGACGCGCCCGCCGCCCGCGCAGACGGCGTCCACGACGCCGTCGCCGTTCCAGTCGTACGGGTCGGCCGGGCACCCCGGGTTGTCGGCCTGGGCCCTGAGCAGCGCCCGCAACTGGGCCGGGGTCGCCTGCGGGTGGGCGGACTTCAGCAGCGCGGCCACCCCGGCGACGTGGGGCGTGGCCATGGACGTGCCCTGCTCGTAGCCGTACTGGTTGTTCGGCAGCGTCGACAGGACGCCGCCCGACCCCGACGGCGTGTCCGAGGCCACGTACTGGTCGCCGCCCGGCGCCGCGACGTCGATCACACCGAGGCCGTAGTTGGAGTAGTACGCCTTCGCGCCCTTGGGGCCGGTCGCGCTGACCGTGACGACGCCCGGCAGCTGTGCGGGCAGGTCCCAGCACCGGTGCGGGTCGACGGTCCGGTTCACGGGGGTGGAGTCGTTGGGGCTGCCGGCGTCGGTGAAGCCCGCGGAGGCCAGGTCGTGCCTGGCGTTGCCGGCCCCGGCGATGTTGAGGGTGCCCTTGCGCTGCGCGTACCGCTGGGCGCGGTCGACCGCGTCGACGATGGCCTTCTGGTCGGGGTCGTCCAGGCAGTTGTACTGCCACGGGTCCACGTAGTAGCTGTTGTTGGTGATCTGCACACCGTGGTCGGCGGCGAACACGAAGGCGCACACGACGCTCTCGGCGTAGATCAGCTGGCGCCCGGTGGGCTGGGAGACGGTGATGCCGGAGACCTTCACGCCGGGTGCCACGCCCGCGACGCCGACGCCGTTGCGGGCCGCAGCGATCGTGCCCGCCACGTGCGTGCCGTGGAAGTAGTCCGGGTCCGCAGGCCGCCAGGAGCCGTACGTGGTGTCGGCCTTGCCACCGGCGCAGTTCGCGGACTGCGCGGGGGAGAAGTTCGCGGCGAGGTCGGGGTGGGTGTCGTCGACGCCGGTGTCGATCACCGCGACCGTGACGTCCCCGCTGCCGGGGTTGACCTTCGCGGCCCTGTCCGCGCCGATCGCCCGCAGGTCCCACTGCTCGGCCTCGAGGGGCTCGCCGCCGTCGGACGCCTTCGCGATCCTCGCGGCCTCGGCCTCGGAGAGGCGGCGCACCGCGCCCTCCTCGGTCGTCCCCACCGTGCTCAGCGCCGCGGTCCGGGTGGCCCCCGCCGACTCCACTCCGCGCACCGCGCGCATCCGCTTGCCGAAGTCGGGGTCCGCCGAGTGGGCGACGATCACGCCGATCGCGTCGTACGTGACGACGATGCTGCCGCCGGCCGTGGTGACGGCCCGCCGCACCTGCGCGATCGTGTGCCGGTCGGTCCCGGTGTTGACGACGTACGCCAGGGCGGGCGCGTCCCCGGCCGGTGCGGCGGAGGGTATTCGGGGCGTCGCCGAGGCCGGCGCGGGGAGGAACCCGAGCGAGGCGGTCAGCGACAGCACGACCGGTACGGCCAGGCCGAGCCGGGGCAGGGAACGTCGTCGAGCCATGTGGTCTCCACATCATCCGGGGGCAGGGCCCAGCCTCGCCCGCCGACGCCTGCCGCGACTATCCGAAAAGTCCCCCGCGTCGGCGCACCGAAACGGCTTGCCCTCCGCCCGCCCGTCGCCCGGCCGTGGCGCGCCGCCCCCGGGCTCCCGACCGCCCCTGCCGCCTCCGCCCCGCCGCGCACGTGAGCGCCACGATCGGGTGATGTCCCGGCCCGCCGGTTCGCATCCGGAGTGTTGCGGCCGGACGGGGGACCGGGGTCACTACGTTGAGGTCCCGGCTCCTCACAGCCGTTTCACCGACGGGCACCGGCCGTGAGGAGCCGAAACGGCGAAGCACCGTTCCGACGCCGTTCCCGTCATGACGCGACGTCACCGACAGCGCCGGGCCACGTCCCGGCCCTCGTACGAGGGAGAATCCGTGATCTCGAAGACCAAGAGGGCCGTCCGCTCCATGGCCATGGCGTTCGCCGCGGCCGCCACGTTCACCGTCGGCCTGCCGAGCGGCGACGCCTTCGCCATCGACCACGTCCAGTGCGACGGCGGCCGCAACGACTTCCTGAAGATCTGGTCGCACCTCGACGGCCGCGACAGCGTCGACTGCTACGCGAACGGCGGGAGGACCGACTTCGGCGGGTGGTGGGTCGACCGGATCTCCACGGGCAACAACGACCTGACCTACTACGACGTGAACGGCGACTCCGTGCGGATCGAGCGCTGGACCGACATCACCTTCCCCAACCACCCGCCGAGGGTCGCCGCCATCAAGATCGGGTGACACGACACCACCCGGCCGCTCCCCACACCGGTGCCGGCCACACCCCACCAGGGCGTGACCGGCACCGGCATGCCCGCCCACCCCACCCGGCGCGCGCGTGCGGTCCAGGGCTTCGGCGTGGTTCGGCCTGGTCCGAATCACGTTGAGCCCGGCCCGGGGCGCGGCGAACCTGGTGGCGCGACGCACCCGGGAGCCATGTCTCGCGGAGAGCCGACTTCCGAGGCTCCAGGGCGCGGACCGCGTCGAAAGGAACACCATGCGAGCAACGAAGTCCCGGATCCTCGCGGGCTCGGCCGCCCTCGTGCTGGCAGGTCTGGGCGGCGCCGTGCCGGCCCAGGCCGCTTCGGCGCCGCTGGCCGCCGGAGGTACGGCGCCGGCCTGCATCGACCGCAGCGGCGTCACGAACATGGCCGACGGTGGGATCGCGGGCTATGTGTACAACAACTGCGGCAGGACGATGCGTGTCCGGATCATCGTCAACTACTGGCGGGACACCTCGTGCCAGTCGATCCCGAACAGGCAGAGCAGGTACTTCCACACCGTCGGCGGGACCTACGACCGGACCGCGGTCTGCTGAGAACCGGACGACGACCGCCCCGAACAGCGGTCGACACCGGCCGGGGCACGGCAACGTGCCCCGGCCACCGCCCGGCGTCACGGTGCGCTTCGCACCCCCTGGGTGGGCACGCCGCCGGTGGAGACGTGCGCGGGACCACCGGCGGTTCGCGGCGCCAGGGCCGCGCTGCCGGCACCGGCCGCGTCGGCCGGACGGCCGGCGGGCGGCGCGGCCGGGCGCAGGAGGACGGCGCAGGCGAGCGCGGCCAGCAGGACGAGCGAGGCCGACACGATCAGGCAGAGCCGCAGGCCGTCGAGGAAGGAGCCGCCCAGCGCGGTGAGGGCCGGTCCGGTGGCGGCACCCAGGTCGAGCCCGGCCACGGCGCCGAGCCCCTGTTCCCGCGCGACGGCGAGGACACGCTCGCCGGTCTCCGCCGGCACCGCGGCGTCGGCGAGGCGCCCGGGCAGGGCGCCGAGGGCGCGGGTGGTGAGCAGGGCGCCGAGTACGGCCGGGCCGAGAGCGCCGCCGACCTGGCGGAAGGCGTTGTTCCCCGCGGCGGCCATGCCGGCCAGGTGGTGCGGGACGGAGGAGACGGCGGAGGCCGTCATCGGGGTGAGGACGGTGCCCATGCCCAGGCCGAGCAGGACCAGGCGCCAGGCGATCGACCCGTAGGACGTGCCGGCGTCGATGCCGGTCAGCGACAGCAGCGAACCCGCCATCACCACCAGACCGGCGGTGATCATGACCCGCGCGGAGACCCGGTGCATCAGCCGCCCGACGGGGACACCGACGACGAGGGACGTCCCGGACACCAGGACCAGCCGCAGCCCGGCCTCCAGCGTGCTCAGGTGCTGCACGAGGCCGAAGTACAGGCTCAGGGCGAAGAAGAAGCCGATCAGCCCCAGGAAGCTGATCATGGCGACCAGGGAGGTCGCGGCGAAGGCGGGGCTGCGGAACAGCGTCAGGTCGAGCATCGGGCTGGCGCTGCGGCGCTCCACGACGACGAATGCGACCGCGCTCACCGCGCCGAGCGCCAGGGCCGCCACCACGTGGGGCGTACCGAAGCCGTCGGCGCCGCCCTCGATCACGCCGTAGACGACCGCGGTGACCGCGACCGCCGCGCTGATCTGCCCGGGCCAGTCCAGCCGACGGCTGTGCGGCGCCCACGAGTCGGGCAGCAGGAACGCCGCGACGACCAGCACGACCAGGGACACCGGGACGGGCAGGAGGAAGATCCAGCGCACCCCGACGTGCTCCAGCAGCGATCCGGCGATCAGCGGTCCCACGGCCAGCGAGGCCAGCATGGACATCGCCCACAGGCCGATGAACCTGCCCCGCTCCCGGTGGTCGGGGACCGCGTGGCTGATCAGGGCCAGCGTGGTGGGCAGCAGCGCCGCCGCCCCCAGACCGGAGGCCGCCTGCCCCACCCACAGCGACTGCACCGAGTCCGACGCCAGCGAGACGGCCGCGCCCAGCGCGCAGAACGCGATGCCCGTCTGGAACACCCGCTTGCGGCCGTGGACGTCGCCCCACACCCCGGTGGTGAGGATCAGCGCGGCCATCGGCAGCACGAACGCGTCCGACACCCAGGACAGTTGGGAGGTCGAGGCGCCCATCGCCCGTTGGATCGCCGGCAGGCTCACCGACACGGTGGTCACGGGAAGGTAGGCGACGAAGACGCCCAGGCAGGCCATGACGAGCGTGACGCCTCGTCCGGCCCCGGGGCGCTGCACCGTTGCGGAGTTCACGGAGTGGTTCCTTCGACTGCGGGATGCCGTGCGGGCACCGACTGCTGCTGTGTGGCGCGGACCAGCTTCACCCGAACGGTCGAGAAACCCACAAGCGATCACGGCAGACGTACAACAACCTCCACAGCAGCCCGAGACTGTGTAAGCATTCCTCCGTGCACGACGACCTTGACCGCAAAATCATCCACGGGCTCTACTGCGCCCCCCGTACCTCCTTCCGCCGCCTCGGCGAGGTCATCGGGGTGTCCGAACAGACCGTGGCCCGCCGCTACAACGCGCTGCGCCGCGACGGGGTCCTGCGCGTCGTCGGGCTGAGCAGCCCGACCGCCCACGGACGGGCGGACTGGATCGCGCGGCTGCGGTGCCGCCCCGACGCCGCGGGGCCCGTCGCCGACTCGCTCGCCCGCAGGCCCGAAGTCGGCTACGCCAGCGTCGCCTCCGGCGGATCGGAGATCATCTGCACCATCCGCTCGACCGCCGGCACCGGGCGCGACGACGTCCTGCTGCGGCAACTCCCGAAAGCCACCTCGATCCTCGACATGAACGTGGACCTCCTCATCCACCCGTTCACCGCGCCGGGCACGGCCGGCTGGGCCGGCGGCAAGCGCTCCCTCACCGACGACCAGGTGCGACAGCTGACCGAGCAACGCCCCGCGCCCACCGGGCCACCGCCCGCCCCGACCGACGAGGACCGCCCCCTCTTCGAGGCCCTGGCGCAGGACGGCCGCGCCTCCCACACCCACCTGGCCCAGGCCACCGGCTGGTCCGCGGCCCGCGTCGCCCGCCGCCTGGAGGCCCTGGAAGCCACCGGCACCCTCACCTACGGCATCGACATCCTGACCGAACGGCTCGGCTACGAACTCAACGCCATCCTCTGGCTCCAGGTCGACCTGCCCGAACTCCACCGGATCGGCGAGGAACTCGCCCGGCACGACGAATGCGCCTTCGTCTCGGCCACCAGCGGCCGGCACAACCTCATGGCCGTCGTCATCTGCGAGGACACCCCCGCCTTCTACCACTACCTCAGCGGCCGCCTGGCCGGCATCGAGGGCCTCAGGGGCTACGAGATCAGCGTCCGCGCACGCCGCCTCAAGCAGTCCGTCTCCCTCATCCACCACGGACGGCTGGTCCACCCCGCCCTGGGGTGAGGACCGCAGGACGGACGCCCGCGCCGGGTGCGCGGCCGCGTCCACCTCCGATCAGGCGTCGAGCACCTGCCCCTCGCGCCGGACGACCGGTCCCTGCGTCGACCACGGGAACTCGATCCAGTCGTCGGTCCTCTTCCACACGTACTCGCACTTCACGAGGGAGTGCGACTTCTCGTAGATGACGGCCGACCGGACCTCGGCGACATGGTCGAGGCAGAAGTCGTGCACCAGCCTCAATGTCTTGCCGGTGTCGGCGACATCGTCGGTGATCAGGACCTTCTTGTCGGTGAAGTCGATCGCGGCGGGAACGGGCGCCAGCATGACGGGCATCTCGAGAGTGGTGCCCACGCCCGTGTAGAACTCCACGTTCACCAGGTGGATGTTCTTGCAGTCCAGCGCGTATGCGAGACCGCCCGCCACGAACACCCCGCCGCGGGCGATGCTCAGGACGAGGTCGGGCTCGTAGCCGTCGTCGGCGATCGTCTGCGCGAGCTCGCGCACCGCCCGTCCGAAGGTCTGGTAATCCAAGGTCTCGCGCACATCAGTCACGGCGACCAGTGTCCTGGGCCGCCGCCCGGGCGGCGAGCACCGGCACGCCCAGGACCGGAAGTGTGGCGTTCCCCACGCCGGCCGCACGCCCGGTCGGCCCTTTGGCCTGGGAAAGCGTCCCGCCCTGGGGTCTGGGGCGGGGCATTATTCCCCGGCCAACGTGTTCGAGGGCTGTTGTGAGAGCCGCCCGGCTGAGCGTGCTCACCTGATCAGAGTAGGGCTGCCTGCCTCGCCCGCGCCTTCGCTGAATCGAGGATTTAGCGTGACGTCATACGGGCGTGGCAGCCCGCCCCCCTTCGTGAGGTCTGTCTCGAAGGTTGATCCCCTGGAGGTTCGGTGAAGGGGAAAAGCAGTAAATTCTTCACAGCGGCGCTCATGGCCACGCTGTCGACTCTCTTCCCGTCAGCGGCGCACGCCATCACCGGTGGAAATCCAGATTCGAGCGGTGATCTGGCGTTCGTGGCCGAGGTTCGCAATACCGCCGTCGGCGGTCTCTGCACAGGTTCCCTGATCCACCCCAGCTGGGTTCTCACCGCGGTGCACTGCTCGGTGCCGACCTCGGTCGGCGACATGACGGTGCGGGTCGGAAACGGCATGGCGGCTACGGGCGGCCAGATCCGCAGAGTCAAGCGGATCCTGCGAAACCCCGCCTACATAGGCGGACACAACGACGTGGCCCTGATCGAACTCAGTTCTCCCGTCACCAATGTGACGCCCATTCAACTGGCCGTACCGGACCAGTCCTTCCTGTGGGACGGTGTGGCCGCAGGGCCGTTCACCCAGTTCGACCAAGGGATCGCCACTGGATGGGGAGTGAACTCAGCCGGTGTCCTGCCCAGTCAACTGCAGTTCGTCAGCGTCTTCATCACTCCGCCGCAACCGGACAATCTCGGAATCAAGAGAATCATGGTCGACAAGGGCCCATGCCCGGGCGACAGCGGCGGCCCGCTCCTGGTGACCCCGCAGGGCGGCGGCAACACTGTGCAGGTAGGCGTCCTGAAGGGGGCCAGCTGCGGCGGTGCCGCCTCGTACAGCGAGGTGGGGGCCGGCCCCAACCGTGACTGGCTGCTGAGCCAGATGACCAAACTGCCCTACACGCCGTTCGGGGTGGCCGACTGGGACAACGACGGTCATCAGGACATCGTCGCCCGTAATGACGCGAGTGGTGATCTGTGGCTGTACCCGGGTGTGAGCAGCCGTGGTTACAGCAGTGCGCAACCGGTCAAGATCGGCAGCGGTTGGCAGGGTTACACGCCGTTCGGGGTGGCTGACTGGGACCATGACGGTCATCAGGACATCGTCGCCCGTAATGACGCGAGTGGTGATCTGTGGCTGTACCCGGGCGACAGCAGCCGCGGTTTCAGCAGCGTGCAACCGGTCAAGATCGGCAGCGGTTGGCAGGGTTACACGCCGTTCGGGGTGGCTGACTGGGACCATGACGGTCATCAGGACATCATTGCCCGTAATGACGCGAGTGGTGATCTGTGGCTGTACCCGGGCCAGAGCAGCCGCGGTTTCAGCAGCGTGCAACCGGTCAGGATCGGCAACAGCTGGCTGCCCTACTCGCCGCTCGGGGTGGCCGACTGGGACAACGACGGCCACCAGGACATCGTCGCCCGGGACAACGACAGCGGGAAACTCTGGCTGTACCCGGGCGACAGCACCCGCGGCTTCAGCAGCTTCCAGCGTGTGGAGATCGGCAACGGCTGGGGAGGCTTCTCGCCGTTCGGGGTGGCCGACTGGGACCGCGACGGTCATCAGGACATCGTCGCCCGTAATGACGCCAGTGGTGATCTGTGGCTGTACCCGGGCGAGAGCAGCCGCGGCTACAGCAACACCCCACCAGTGAAGATCGGCAACGGCTGGTAGGTGCGCGACCACGCCACCCCCGTGGCCGCGCGATGTCTCCCTCTTCTCCCGCGGCCGGGACGGCGGACGACACGCTCGCCCGCCGCCCCGGCCGCCGTCGCCCTCCCGAAGACCCTCGGCAGCCGGGCACCGGGGGCGCGGCGCGCGGTCAGTGGCCCAGCACGCCGCGGATCCAGCCGTCCACGGTGCCCGTCAGGTCGTGCTGCCCGGCCGCGTGGTCCAGCACGAACGTGCGCACCGAGTCGCCGCCACGGAACATGCCGCGCTTGTCGAACTCCAGCACCACCTCGACCCGGTGCGGGTCGGTGACGAAGGACAGCTCGATCTCGTTGCAACGCCGGGCGAACTGCGGCGCCGCCTTGTACTCGATCTCCTGGTAGAACGGCAGCGTCTGGCCCGTGCCGTGGATCCGGCCGGCTTCCAGGTCGGCCCGCTGGAAGTGGAAACCGAGCGCCGCCAGCGCCTCCAGCACCCGTTGCTGCACCGGCAGCGGCTGCACCGCGAGCGGATCGGTGTCCCCCCGGTCCAGCTGGCCGGCGATGTCCACGTCGGTGCGGACCCCGAGCACCATGCCCGCCAGGTGGTGGCCCCCGATCGCGGTCAGCGGCGTCTCCCACGGCACGGGCAGGGCGAACGGGACGGCGCGCTGCTCCTCGGCGGCCAGCCGCAGCGGGCCGCAGACCTGCGCCCGGGCGAACTCCTTGACGGTGTGGCTCTCGCCGTCCTCGTGCTCGACCTCGACCCGGGCGGCCAGGCAGAGCGTGATGCCGTTGATGTCGGCGTCCCGGCTGCCGCCGACCAGGTTGACCTGGCCGTGCACGGTGCCGCCGGGATGGACGGTCGGGGTGGACAGCACCGTGTCAACGGTGGGTCCACCGACGCCCAGGGCGCCGAGAAGCCGCTTGAACACCATCCGAGGGCACTCCTCACAGAACCGGGGGACCGAGCGCACCGATCCTACTTTGCCTGCGCTTTACCGCCGACCGGCCGCATCCGGCGGCACCCCGGCCTCCGCCCGCAACCGCGTGGCCCCTCCCGCCGCCGACGCGCCCGGCCGTCCAACGGCGGGCCCCGAAGGGACGCGTGAGCCGACGACGGAGACACGGCAAACCCCCGGGCGATCACCTTCCGCGAGATCGCCATCACCATTGGTTAACGTGTCGGCGGGTTTCTCGTAGCCGTCGCACGACCGACCGAGAACGGGAGAAGGATGCGGACCGGAACTCCCAGCCGTGAAGAGCACAACGAGGCGCAGCTCAGAATCTGGCGCAACGCACTGTCACCACAGGACTGCCGCGCCGCCGTCGAGGCCATGGCCCGGTCCGCCGCCATCACCGGCCCGGTGCTGCGCCGCAGCAACGACGTGGTCGACCTGAGCATGCGCAGCTGCTCGGAGCACCTGTTGGCGCCCGAGCGGGCGAAGCCCGTCGTCACCGCCATGCGGGAGGTCGCACGGAAGACGATCCAGGACGGGGGATGGCGACGGGTCGCCCTGGACGGCCCGAAGTTCTGCAGCTACGCCGAGCGCGGACTCTTCCGCGCCCACCGGGACAGCTCCGACGACCCGCTGGACCCGGCCGTCGTCCGCCGTCGCCGGCTGACGATCGTCTGCCTGCTGAACGACGCGACACCCCACGACGGCCTCCCGACCTTCGACGGCGGAGCGCTGGTCCTCCACGTTCCGCGGCCCGACGGCACCGTGGCGCCCGAGAACATCCGGCTGGAAGCCGGCTCCATCGTCACCTTCCGCTCCGACGTGCTGCACGAGGTGCGCCCGGTGCGCACCGGCGTGCGGTACTCGGCGGTGGCGTGGCTCTACGACGTGGACGACAGCAGCACCAGCGAGGAGAAGCGATGAACCTTCACGACGAGCTGAACGACCGTCTGGAACTGCGGATCACCACCGACCCCCTCGGCGAGTACCGGCCGGAGCTGTCCCGGTTCCTCAGACAGCTCGGCCTCGGGCACCTGCTCGACGAGGTCCTGGTCCCGCTCACGGCGAGAGCCCACACCAGGACCGCCGTGGCCTTCGAAGAGCGCCCGTGGCCGCCGTCCGGCATCGGTGCGAGGACCCTGCGCGGCACGGCGGTGGCAGTGGTCGGCGACAACGGCCAGGCGTTGCTCACCCCGGCGTTCCTCTCCGTACGGGACGCGACCAACGTGGGGCTGGCGGCGGCGATGACGAAGCTCCTCCTCGAGGACCTGGCGGGCGCGGGCGTGGACTGGGTGTCCCTGTTCGTCAACGAGCAGTCGGCGGTCGTCTCCGGTGAGCTCGCCGACGTCGGCTTCGTACCCCGGCAGGCCCGGGTCCTGACCGACAGGAGCGAGTTCACGGCGTACTCGGCGAGCCCGCCCGCGGTACTGAAGGAACTCGGCCTGGACGCCACCCGTCTCGGCGACGTGTTGGCCCTCAACCTCGACCGGTCCCGGATCTCCCGGCTCACGGGGTTCCACCTCTCACTCGCGGCGGGCATCGCGCCGCACTGGGCCGGCGACACGCGGTGGGCCGAAGTGTTCCCCGGGTTCGACGAACTCCTGATGACGTCGCCGCCCGGCGGCATCACGGGCACCCCGGGACCCGAGATCGGCATCGGAGACGAGCCCGTCGAATGACCCCGGTCATCGACGTCTTCATCCGCTCGTACCACCGGGACCGGCAGTGGCTGGACCTGGCGCTGCGGTCCATCGCCCTGTTCGCCTCGGGCCACCGCCAGGTCGTCGTGGTCGTACCGCGGTCGAGCCTCGAACGCATGGAGCCGTCGGCGATCGAGTCGACGGGCGCCCGCCTGTCCACCTGCCGCGACTACACCGACGACTACCTCGGCCAGCAGATCACCAAGCTCCACGCGGACCGCTACACGGACGCGGACATGATCCTGCACCTGGACTCGGACCAGGTGTTCACGGCGCCCTGCGAGCTGACGGCCCGCCTGTTCGACCACGGCCGGCCGCGAATGGCCTTCGACTCGGGCGGCACCCGACCGGAGTCGGACGGCTGGCGGCGGTGCCCGACCACCTTCTACGGCGAACAGGTACGAGCGGACGTGACCGAGCCGCCGCCCCTGATCGTCCCCCGGCACGTGTACGCCGGGCTCCGCGCCCACTGCCGGGACGCGCACGGCCAGTCGATCGGCGACTACGCGCACGCCGCCGGGTTCGGCAGGTTCTGCGAGTTCGCACTGCTGCGCGGCTTCGCCCTGACCCGGGAACCGGAACGGTACACCTGGGTGGACACCGCCCGGCACGGCCGTCTGCTGCCGGAGTGCCGAAGCTTCTGGAGCCGGGCCCGGACACCCGCCTCGGTGGCCGACAGCCTGCCACCCGAGCTCACCGCCGCCGCTCCGCAACCCGCCGTCCCACCGGAACGGTGACGCCGGCATGCGCTCCTCGGTGCCCGTCTCCGTCGTCGTCTGCGCCTACCAGGAGGGTGACCGGGTCGCCGAGACCATCCGGTCGGTGGCGAGCGCGAGCGTGCGGCCACGCCAACTCGTCCTCGTCGACGACGGCAGCACGGACGGCGGCTGCGAGCGCACCTGGCCGCCGTGGGTGCGGACCCTGCGCGGGGACCACGTCGGCGTGGCCGCGGCCCGCAACCGCGGCGCACAGGCCGCGGACCAGCCGGTCCTCGTCTTCCTCGACGCCCACTGCGCGGTGGACGACCGGTGGCTGACACCGCTCGTGACCGCGCTCGACCGCACGCCGGACGCGCTCGTCGGCCCCGCGGTGCGGGACGCCTCCGACAGCCGCTTCGTGGGCTGCGGGGCCGAACTCGTGGACGCCCTGCTGACCTACCGCTGGCGCCCGGCGACCGGGCCCGCACCCGGCGAGGTCGGTCTCCTCCCGGGCGGCTGCCTGGCGGTCGTCCGCGACCGCTTCCTCACCGAGGGAGGCTTCGCGGCCTTCAGCGGATTCGGACTGGAGGACGTCGAACTGGCCCTGCGGTGGTGGCGCGCGGGACGCCCCTCACTCGGCATCCCCGAAGCCGTCGTCACCCACCGCTTCCGCACACTCCCGCCGTACCGGCCGGAACAGCAGCCGTGGCTCCAGAACATCCTGCGCACCGGGCTCGCCCACCTGCCCGGCCCGCACCTGCGGGCCACCGTCCTGGCCTGCGCCCGCTTCTCCACCTTCCCCGGCGCCATCGCCACCGTCCTCGCCGAGCCCTGGACGGCGGCACAGCAGCGGCTCCTCACCACCGAACTGCGACCGATCGCCGACTACCTCGACCAATGGGCACCCCGGGCCTTCACCTCCTGAGACCGGACCCACCAGCCGCCGGGGTGTGGTCGCCGCTCATGTGTGCCCTTCTCGTGGCAGGCGAGGAAGTCAGTCGTCCGTCGGTCGTGACGGATCGTCGTTATCGCCGGTCAGGTCGAGGATCCGGCTGATCTCCTCGAAGATCTCTTCCTGGGTGTAGGCCTTGAGGTTGATCAGCGAAGTCATCATGGTGGCTGTCAGCGCGGCGAGGTCCACGAGCAGGTCGTAGAACCTGTTCTCGCCCTCGATCCAGACGCGCGCCATGATCGCCGGAGCCTCGGTGATGGTGGCAGGGTCGAAGAAGGCGCCGAGGACAGCGGGCACCTGGTCCTGCCACGGGACGTCCTCTCCGCGTCCTTTCCTCCGGTCCTCGGCGGCCGTGGCCAGAAGGTCCCGCATGAGCTTGGCCGGTTCGACGTCGTAGTGCTCGGCGAACAGGCCGGTGACGGCGGCGCCGGCGAAAGCGACGCCGGCGGCGAGGAACGAGATGTTCTCCATGCCACCGGCGGCGACGTCCTTGCGGGCGGTGGCGGCCACGACACGGCACACGGGGTGCTCGGAGCGCACGGCAGCCGTGTGGCAGGTGGGGTCCAACGAGGCGCGCAGGAGCGCGAAGACCGGGTCATCAGCAGCAGGCATGGCCTCATCCGGCTCCGCCGGCGGACTCCTGTCCGGCGAATCGGTAATCGGATGATGACGCCCCGTCATGCTCGCGGAATCCGAGGGCGTACGCGACTGTCCCGTGACAGATGATCTCGACCAATTGCCAAATGATCTTGACGGCTCTGATGGACAGCTTTGAGAGGGCACTGGGGGTTGCCTTCAATCACGAGCCTTGACGTTTCCGAGGCCCACGGCCAAGGCTGGCCGACCGCTGCGTGCCTCAGCTTGACGGCCCACCGCCCCAGGGATCGTCGAGCACCGCTGCGGGGACCTTCGCCGCGAGCATTTCGTCGATGCAGCTGCGCAGCGCGAAACCGGGGGCGTCGCACCAGGTGAGCCACGGCACCGACTGGAGCAGGTCGTCGTACCGGCGAATGCCGGGGTCGGTGAGGAGGGCGCGGAGCTCGTCGGTGGCGGGGTCGGTGACCAGGCACAGCCAGGCCAGGCCGGCGCCGATGCGGATCTCGGGAGGTCGTCCCGGGTCCGACCAGAGGTCCCGGGTCCACCTGGGAGCGTGGTCGTCCTGGTGTTCGCGGGCGAGTTGGGCGATCGCCAGGATCAGGCTCACCCGGACCGCCGCGTCGTCTTCGTTCGCCAGCCTGAACCGCAGGGCCGAGGAGACGCGTGGGATCTCGTCGGTTGCCGCAGCCAGGACGTATGCGGTCATGGAGCGGACCTCGGGGTCGGGGCCGTCGAGAAGCGGGAGCAGGAGGAGCAGGTCGTCCGTGACCGCCCGACGGGCGGCCTGGATCGTCCAGTCCACCGGGCACATCGTGCTGCCCTCGACCATCAGCGGCTCCTCGGCGACCTGGAGCAGGCCTTCGCGCGATCCGTCCCCCATGTGCTGGCACCGGCCGATTTCGGCGACCAGGTGAAGCGTTTGTGCGCGGAGCCCGGGGTGCCCGGTCGTCGCGATCCGGAGCAGGAACGGTATCGCCAGTGCTCCCACCGCGATCGTGCCGCCCTGGTGGTGAAGGTTTGTCCAGAGCTGCCGCAGGGCCCTGTCAGCGGCTTCGGTGTCCCCGGACGCGAGCGTGGCGAGCAGGCCGGGGATCTCCTCGCCCGGGCCGTAGAAGTGCCGGAACCGGTGCCAGGGGACCTCGTCGTACCTGAACCCGTCCTTGACCTCCGGCGGGATCGCGCCCACGGCCGTCCGCACGTCGCAGTCCGTGCCGGCCCACCGTTCTGGCCAGCCGGCCCAAGGGTCGTCGTCCATGACTTGGCCTTCCCGTCCACCGGCAGCATCAGAACCCCGGAGTCTAACGACCGGTGATCAAGAGGCGGACTGCTTCTGGCCTACTCCTGGGTGGGGGCGGACCGCTCCTGGGCGAGGAAGGTGTTGAGGCCGCTGTAGGTGAGCGGGGTGTCGTACTCGTCCATCATCCGGGCCCAGATCTCTGTCGTGGTCAGACCATCGGCGGCCATGGACCTGATGAGCTCTCGTCGTGTGGCATCCCAGCGGGGGACATTGCGGGAGAGCCGACGGGGCTCCTGCTGCTGGAGAGCCTTTCGGAGGTTCCTGGGGCGGAATCCGTGGCGCTGAGCGGCGAGTCGAAGCGGGACGCCTCGGTTCTGCAGGTCGGATGTCGCGAGCAGGAGATCGACGCCGCGCGTCAAGACTGGTGCTGCGCCGCTGGTGGGGCCTTCGGCGATCCGGGGGTGGGGCTTGCCGGAGGCGTCGGCAAGTGCCCGCCGCAGGCCTGCGGCGGAACGCCCGGCGAGCTGGGCGAGCAGGGCGATGTCGGGCTTCCCGTGGCGGGACCTCGGACTGGTCACGCTGTTGAGGTAGCTGGGCTTGAGGTGGTTGGCCCGCGCGAGGCGACGGATGTAGGAGTCGGTGCCCTCGCCGAGGTGAGGACGGACCCGGACCGGCAGCGGCCGCAGCGGCGCCTGGGTGCTGGCTTTGATCGCGAGAAGGGGTTCTGGCTCAACTTCCGTGGTCCATGCACGCTGAGTGACGATCTGGCGATGCTGCCGGCCTCGGGAAGTTGCCCGGAATTCGCCAGCGGCTGGGCCGTGGTGGCCGACAGTGCGGGACCGTGGATGATCTGGTGCCCCGCTTGGAGGGGTTGTTGTTTCCGTCGGTCGCGGGCGTCGCGGTGCTGTCGGTCGACGTGGACACCGAGGCGGTCAATGTGGGGGTCAAGTCTGCGGCGGCGGGGCACAGTTGCCCGGGGTGCGGGGGCTGGTCGACCCGGGTGCACAGCTCCTACCTGCGGTTTCCCGTCGACGGGCCGGTCGGGGGCAGGCGGGTCCGGTTAAGCCTGCGGGTTCGGCGCTTCGTGTGCGGCAACCCGTCGTGCGAGCGGCGGACATTCGTCGAGCAGATCGAAGGGCTGACTCGGCGCCACAGCCGGTGGACCGAGCGGCTGCGGACGGAGCTCGCCTCGGTGGGCCTGGCGCTGGCCGGTCGGGCCGGTGCTCGGCTGGCCGGGGTGTTCGGGGTGTCGGTGAGCCGCAGCACGGTGCTGCGGCTGGTGGAGGAACTTCCCATCCCAACGCCGCCGGTCCCGCGCGTGGTGGGCGTCGATGAGTACGCGACGCGCAAGGGCCGCGCCTACGGGACCGTGCTGGTCGACGCCGAGACCCGCCGGCCGGTGGACCTGCTGCCCGACCGGGAGGCGTCGAGCCTGGCTGGCCCAGCGGCCGGGCGTCGAGATCGTCTGCAGGGACCGCGCGCCGTTCTTCGCCGAGGGCGCTACCTCCGGAGCTCCGCAGGCCGTCCAGGTCGCGGACCGCTGGCACCTGTGGCACAACCTCAGCGAGGCGGCCGAGCGAGCCGTCGCCCGCCACTGGCAGTGCCTCCGCGCGGTAACTCCAGCTTCAGGTCCGGCCGTTACCACCGAACCCGTGACCCAGAAGGAGGACTCGGACCAGCCCTGGCCGACGGGCTTCCGGTTCGCCGATCGCACCCGGGCCCGGCACGCCGCAGTGCACGCCCTCCTGGCTGCGGGCCACAGCCGGCGCGCCGTCCAACGGCAGCTCGGCATGACCTGGCGCACGGTCAAGGCCCTGGCCGACGCCGCGACCCCGGAGGATCTCTTCCACGGCCAGTGGCAGAACCGGCCGTCCGTCCTCGACGACTACAAGCCCTACCTCGACGACCGCTGGAGCGAGGGCTTCACCAACGCCTGGAAGCTCTGGGAGGAGATCGTCCCGCTCGGCTACAAGGGCAGCTACCAGCGCGTCCGGGCCTACCTCCGGCTCAAACGCACCTCGCCGCAGCCGGTGACCGCACCGCCGCCGTCGCCCCGCACCGTCGCCGGCTGGATTCTCCGGCGGCCCACGGCACTGTCCGAGGCCGAGCAGCTCCAGCTCAAGACCGTCCTGGCCCACTGCCCCGAGCTCGACGCCCTGACCCGGCACGTCCGCTCCTTCGCCGTCATGCTCACCGAGCGCCAGGGCGAGCGGCTCCCGGAATGGCTCGACGCGGTCCGCCAGGACGACCTGCCCAGCCTCCACACCCTCGCCGCCGGCATCGACCGCGACCGGGACGCCGTCATCGCAGGACTCACCCTCCCCTGGAACTCCGGTGTCGTCGAAGGCCACGTCAACCGGATCAAGATGCTCAAGCGCCAGATGTTCGGCCGCGCGGGCTTCGCGCTCCTGCGGAAACGGGTCCTGCTGGCCTCATGACGGCCTTGTCGGCGGCCGCTGCGATGATCGCCGCACAGCGGCGCGAGGAGATCATCATGGGAACCTGGGACATCGGTCCGTTCGAGAACGACATGGCCGCAGACTTCGCCGACGCGCTGGACGAAGCCGCCGAGGACGAGCGCGAGCCCCTGATCCGGACGACGCTGATCCGCACCATCCAGACCCGGGACTACCTTGAAAGTCCTGAGGGAGCTGAGGCCGTTGCCGCCGCCGCCCTCATCGCCGCACAGTGCCCGGGCGGTGAACCAGTCAGCACAAGCTACGGCCCCGACGACGCCCTTCCGATCTTCGCCATCGATCTTCGGTCGCTCGCCGTCGAGGCGCTCGACCGTGTGGTTGCCGCGGAGTCCGAGCTCGCCGACCTCTGGGACGAGACTGTGGACGGCCCGAAGTGGCGGCAGGCCATCAGCCGCATCCGTTCCGTCCTCGCGCCTGAGCCTGAGCCTCAGGAAGACCGACTCTTCGATCTCTAACCGAGTAACCCAGTGTTACCGGTCACGGAAGTTGAGCCAGAACCCGAGATTGGACAGCACGGAGCTGGCGCGGGGTCTCACGCACAGCAGCCCGGCACGGCCTGGTGACACCGACGCGTCAGAGAGGAAGGGCCATCCCTTCGCACGCGGACAGGACCTCCCCCTTGTATGCGGCGCCCGCCTCTGCGACGGATCGCCTGCGCTCAGCGCCGGGCCAGAAGTGTGTGAGCAGCAGGCGCTCCGCTCCCGCGCAGGCAGCCCACTGGCCGGCCTGGGCCGCGCTGAGCAGGTACGGGTCAGTCGCCGGACCTTGCAGGGTTGCTCCCGCGACCAGCAGGTCCGCCTCAGCCGCCAGTTCGCCGAGGACACGGTCTGGACCGGCGTCACCGCTGTAGGCCAGGGTCAGTCCAGGGGCTGTCAACCGCACCCCCGCGTGCGGCACGTGGTGCGGAAGGAGTTGTCCTTCGAGCTGGAAAGGACCGACCTCGTAGCTGCCCGGAAACGGATGTGGATCGAATACCTCGCGGAGTTCCTCCGTCGGCTCCATCGCCTGCACCCGCCTGAGCACCCCCGGAGGGCAGTACAGCGGCACCCGCCCGTCGCGGCCCCCGCCGAAGAGCAGCGCACGGCACAGCGCGCTCAGATCCGCGCAGTGATCGGGGTGTTCGTGGGTGATGACCACGGCGTCGAGCTCATTCGCCGTGCACTGCGCCAGCAGCCGGGGCAGCGTCGCGTAGCCGAGGTCCAGGACCAGGCGAAACCCGTCAGTCTCCAGGAGGAAGCCGCTCGCCGCCCGCTCAGCCTCCGGCCAGCCACCACACGTCCCCAGCACAGTCAGCTCGCGCACCGGCGCATGCTCCCACACTGGCGGCCGGCAGGACCATCAACCGCCGACAGCTTCGAGTGAGGCGCCGGCAACTGGAAGGCGCGGATGCCGCCCGCGCCCGTTCGCCGACAGACGTCGGATCCACGGCCACACGTCGATGCGGGACGGGACCTCCGTCAAGATCATCTGGCAAACGGTCAAGATCATTTGTCGCAGGACAGTACGCGACGTGCAGGCACCGCGGCTCCAGCGCGCCCGGCGAAGCCTATGCGGTCATTGTGTTACCAACATGCGGCGAAAAGTGATGCGTATCAAGAGGTGATCTATGCTGCCTATCTCGTCAGGAGGTATGTGATGTCTGAGATTTTCGCGGCGGTGGACGCGCTGCTGGCCAAGGCCCGGGACGGCGGGGACCTGCCGGAACCGGCCGAGCGGGAGCGGCTGCGCAAGGCCGCCGGCCTGACCCAGATCGAGGTCGCCGAGGCCTTGAAGACCCGGCGGGAGACGTTCGCGAAGTGGGAGAACGGCGCCGCTCAGCCGCGGGCCCCGAAACGCGGTGCCTACGCCTTCCTGCTCGCGGGCCTGGCCGACATCCACGGCACCCAGGGCCCGGACGGCTGGCTCACTCTCGCCCGACAGGCCCGCCCCCTCGACACCGGCACCAGCACCGACGCCACGGAAGGGAAGTGACACCCTGATGGACCGCAAGACGTACACCGCGAAGGTCGCCGAGCTGCGCCCGCTGCGCGAGGAGATCGGCAAGGCCGAGAAGACGGTCGCGGCCGCGCAGGCCGCGCTCGACAAGCTCAACCAGCAGCGCGCCCGCCGGATCAGCGAACTCGCGGGGTACGAGGGCGCGAAGGCTGATGCCATCGCGAAGGCCTCGGGCCTGTCGGTCGGCGACGTCGTGCGGATCGCGCCGCTGCTGGACCCGACCCCGGCCGCCGTCCGCGCCGCCAAGGCCGACGACCAGGCCGTCACCGTTGTGCCGGCGCCGGCGCCGGTGGCCGAGTCCGCGAGCGCGGTCGCCCCGGCGCTGACCCGCCCCGCCGCCGTCACCGAGCAGCCCGCCTCCGCCGCTCCCGCAGCCGTTGCGCCGGTCGAACCGGAGGCTTCGGTCGCTCCGGTCGCTGCCGTGCCGCGTCCGGCAGTCGAGGCCGGTCCGCGCGAGCTGCCCACCCTCCCCGAGGGTCCGGCCGGCGCGCGGTTCGAAGCGGTGACGACCGGTCTGCTCTCCAAGCGCCCGAACTTCGTCCAGCAGGCCCGCTCCACGGTGTTCCTGGACGCCGCGACCGGCGACCTCGCGGTGCGCGACCGCGTGGTGCGGCTCGACCTCGGCGCCCGCACCCCGGGCGAGATCCTGGACGCCGTCCTCGCCACCGCGCCCGGCACCGAGCGGATCTACATCACCACCGGCGCCCCCTGGCACGACGGCGCCGAGCGGTACTCCACGCTCAAGGACGCCGTCGCGGCCTGGCTGAACACCCCGTCGGAGCGGTGGACGACCGCTGTCGGCTCGGGCCGGGACAAGCTGGCCGGACACTTCGTCCACCAGCGCCAGCCGGTGGGCCGCTACGCCCCCACGGCCGCGCCGGACGGCGGCAGCACCGAGATCCGTTCGATGGGGGAGTGGTTCGACCCGGACGGCGCCGACGTCGTCACCTGCCGCCAGGCGTTCACCCTGTTGTGGCAGGCGCTGCGCCGCCACTGGGACGACGCCGTGTTGATGGGCTCGCCGTCGCAGACCGGCCGGGACCTGTGGTCGCGCACCATCCCGACGACCGGCAAGTGGGCGGGCGGCTACCCGGTCCTCAGCGAGGAACTCCGGGGCCTCCTGCACGCGACCGGCGGCCAGGGCCGCACCGAGCTGATCCTGCAGCCCCGCGTCCGGGAGCAGCTGCCCGCCCTGGTGGAGTACGACCGCACCTTCGCCTACGCCAAGCACCTGTGGAAGTCACCGGTCGGCACCCCACGCCGCATCACCGCGCGGGCGTTCGCGGCGATGACCGAGCAGGAGCAGACCAAGGCCCTGATGTCCTGCTCGCACTGGAACGTGCGCGTGACCGTCCCGGCCGGGTGGAACCACGTCGGCCTGCTCCCCGCCCCGGTCACCGGTGACCGCGCCTGGATCTACCCGTCGGAGCCCGGCGCGACGTTCACGACGTGGGCGGGCGGCGCGGAGATCCACCTCGCCCTCGCCAACCACATCGCACCGTGGCGGATCGAGATCCTTGGCGGCCTGCTCTTCGAGGACGGCAAGCCCCTGGACGAGTGGGGCAAGCGGTTGAAGGCGGCCTGGGCGGACCTGACCAACCTCTCGAAGATGCACGGCGACGAGCGGCAGCGGCAGGCCGCCTACCTCGCCTCCCGCGCCGTCCGCTCGGTGCTGCTGTTCGGCCTGGGCGGCTTCGCGCAGCGCCCGCGCCTGGTCTCCGGCACCACTCCGATCGGCGAGGCGCTGCCCGCCGGGGTGGAGATCCTCGGCCAGGACGCCGAGGTCGTCACCTGGCAGCGGCAGGCCGGCTTCTCCCGCGACCCCTACGCCCACCCCGAATGGGCCGCCTACGTCTGGTCCGGCGCCCGTGCCGCGCTGCTGGACATGAAGTACCGCCAGGGCAAGGACATCATCGCCCACGCCGGCGCCCTGCACGCGAAGCCCGGCACGGTCGTCTACTTCGGCACCGACGGCATCGCCCTGACCGAGCGCCAGCCCTGGCCCTACCGCGGCGAGCCCGGCGACTACCTCCTCAAGGGCCACCTCACCGGCCCCGTCGAGCACCCGACCAGCCAGGAGCAGTACCTCAAGCTGCGCGGCCTGGGCCGCGCCGAACTCGCCCGGAAGGGGGATGAGCAGCAGTGAGTCCGGCCGACCCGAACAACCCCAACGAGGCCGCGCGCCTGACCCAGGAGCTGATCGACGAGGGCTTCACCAAACGTCAGGTCGCCAGGATGCTCGGCCGCGACGCCTCGCTCGTCTCCCAGTTCTTCACCAAGGGCAAGGGCGCCAGCATGGTGGGCGTGCTGCGCCAGCTGGTCCGCGCGGTGCGCGGAGGCGAGCGCGACGCCGAGGCACTGTCCGGGATCGCCGAGGCGAACATCAGCCGCCGCCGTACCAAGACCGGACAGAAGGCCCGGGTGCGGGGCAAGGACACCGTCGGCGAGGCCGGTGGGTCGATGGCCGGCCGCGCCGGACGCCAGGCCATCCGCTCCGGTGCGAGCCACCTCGCCCCGGTCGTGCACGAGACCGGACAGGCCGGCGGCCGCCTCGCCTTCACCGTCCGGATGAAGGCCGACCAGTACGTCTACTCGGCAGGGTCGGAGAAGGACTCCGGCGGTATCCGCCGCGGCTTCATCCCGCGCTCCGATGGCACGGAGGAGCGCACCTACGGCTCCGCGAGCACGGGCGGGTTCGACGCCGCCGAATGGTCCCAGCGCGTGGCGGACCACCACGGCGACGTCACCGAGGCCATGAAGGAGTGGCTGGTGGAGACCGGCCGCGCCGTCGAGGACGCCGACATCGCCTACCTGGAAGTCCGCGGCTGGGTGCCCGAGGAGGACCGATGAGCGCCGGACACACCCGCCGCCCCGGCACCACCAGGCGAGAAGAGCTGCGCGTCCAAGCCGTCACGCTGAAGGACAGCGGCCACACCATCGGCCAGATCGCTTTGAACCTGCGTATCTCCCCGAGCACCGCACACCGGCTGCTCTCCCGAGCCGCCCGGCATGCCACCGCGACGGCCGAGGACCGCCTCGACTGGTTCACGGGCCCCGACGAGATGCTCGCCGTGCTGCGCCGCGCCGCCCAGGAGTGCCGCGTGGTGCTCGACCCGGTTGTTCGCCCAAGCGAGAAGGAGGCCCAGAAACTGACTGACGCCCTGGCGGACGTCCTCCTCACCGAGGGCGGCTTCGACAGCGAGTGGACGATCACGCCGGTTGGCGGCCTTGTGGAGAGCCTCATTGACGCCCTCCATCGCTACGCCTACCCCGACGAGCACTGACCCCGACACCGCCCGGCACACGAAGGAGAGCCACCGCCGTGGAGACCACCACCGCCACCGCCGAGCAGAACGTGCCGGCCGGGCTGCGCGCCGAGGCCGAGCCGCTGCTCCCGGCGCAGCCGCTCGGCACCGCCCTGAACCCGCTGCCGCTGCACTGGTTCCAGAAGGACGCGGTGGCCGCCGCGGTGCGCGAGGTGAAGGGCGGCGGCCGCGCGACCGTCATCGCGGCGACCGGCTCCGGCAAGACCCTCATCGCGGCCGGCTGCGCCCGGCGCCTGGCCGCTCGGGGCCGTGTGCTGGTGCTGGTGCCGACGATCGAGTTGCTGGAGCAGACCGCCGAGTCCTGGTCGCTGCGGGGCGGGCGCCGGGGGCTGGCGGTGGCGGCGTGTTCGCGGGAGGAGGCGCTGGAGAGCGCGGAGGCCGGCGGCCGCGTCCACGCCCAGGTGAGCACGCAGGCCCCGCGGATCGCCGACCTGGTCGCCAAGGAGAAGGCGGGCGAGCCGGTCACCGTGTACGCCACCTACGCGAGCCTGGAGCGGATCGTCCAGGCCCACCGGCTGTGCGGCCTGCCCGCGTGGGACCTGGTCGTCATCGACGAGGCCCACCGCACCGCCGGGGCCGAGGGCAAGGCCTGGGCGGCCGTGCACGACGACGCCCAGGTCCCCGCCGCGCGCCGGCTGTACTTCACCGCCACCCCGCGGATCGCGGACGACCGGCGGGCGAAGGACGGCCTGACCGACCTCGCCGACGCCGACGGCCAGGCGCTGCCCGCTCTCTGCTCCATGGACGACGAGACGGTCTACGGCAAGACCGTGTTCAGCTGGACCCTCGGCCAGGGCATCGAGCACGGCTACCTCGCCGACTACCGCGTCCTGGTCCCCGTCGTCACCGACGAAGACCTGCGCGAACTCCTCAACCTCCCGGCCGTCGCCGACCTCCGCTCCCAGCGCAGCAACGAGGAACTCCTGCGCCTGGCCCTGCAGATCGCGGTGCTGCGCGCCGTCGCCGACCTCGGCCTGCGCCGCGTCATCACCTTCCACTCCAGGGTGTCCGCGGCGCGGGAGTTCGCGAGCACTCTGCTGGACGCCTCCCAGCTGCTGGAGGACAAGGACCGTCCGGAGCGGATCTGGGCGAAGGCGGTGGCCGGCACCGACCGGCTCAAGGACCGCCGGGCCGCGTTCACCGAGTTCAAGGCCCACACGGGCGAGGACGGTGAGGAGTGCGGCATCCTGTGCAACAGTCGGCTCTTGACGGAGGGCATCGACGTCGCCACCGTGGACGCCATCTGCTTCGCGGACCCGAAATCGAGCGTCATCGACATCGTCCAGGCCATCGGCCGCGCGCTGCGCCAGTCCTACCGCCAGGGCAAGGTCAGTTGGGTCATCATCCCGGTCTACCTGCCGACGCCGGAGGTCGGCGACGACACCGCCACCGCGCACCCGGCCGAGGTCCACGACGCCGGCGAGGCCGTGAAGGCCGAGGCCGACGCCGAGATCGAGGCCTCCGGT
This sequence comes from Kitasatospora sp. NPDC048286, assembly GCF_043201735.1. Classification (NCBI taxonomy): domain Bacteria; kingdom Bacillati; phylum Actinomycetota; class Actinomycetes; order Kitasatosporales; family Streptomycetaceae; genus Kitasatospora; species Kitasatospora sp. NPDC048286. Next base: position 23,417 of record NZ_JBICZE010000020.1, on the reverse strand, counting down.
TTCCGCACGATCTGGCGGGTCCTGCGCGCCCTGGCGGCGCACGACGCCCGGGTGGTCGGCCGGATCACCGAGCTGCGTGCCCAGCGCTCCCAAGGCACCGCGCACACCACGGCAGCCAAGCCGGCCGAGAGCCAGGGCGCCGAGGCCGAAGAGGGCGGGCAGCAGCCGACCCCGGTCGAGTCGCCGATCGAGTGGCTCAAGATCAATGCCCGCCGGCACGCGGCGCAGATCCTCCAGACCGTCAAGCTGCGCGCGTTCAACCCGCGCGCGGTCGAGTGGCAGCGGATGCACGCGGTCGCCGCCGTGTTCCACCTGCAACACGGCCACCTCGACCCCACCGACAAGACGAAGCACGCCGAGCTGATCTCCTGGCTCACCCGCCAGCGCCACCTCCACGGCCGGCACCTGCTCGACGCCGCCCGGGTCAGCGAGCTGGACGCGCTCGGCATGATCTGGTCGAAGAACGCCAACGCCTGGGAGCGCGGCTACGCCTACGCCGCCGCGTTCCGCCACCAGCACGGCCACCTCGCGATCCCCGCTACCGCGAAGCTGGACGACCACGCGGTGGGCGCGTGGATGCGCCGCCAGCGCAAGGCCGACAACCTCACCACCGACCAGGTCACCAAGCTCGACGCGCTGGACGAACTGTGGCGCCTGGAGCCGGACTGGAACCGCTCCTACCGCCGCCTGCTCGCCTACCTCGCCGCCGGCGGCACCCTCACCGGCCCCGCCAACCGCACCGGCCTCGGCGACGACCCCACCTTCCGCCCCGGCACCTGGCTGCGCAAGCAGGACAAGGCCCGCACCGAGGGCAAGCTGACCGACCAGCAAACCGCGCTCCTGGACGCGCTCACGCGGCATGCCGAGACCCCCTGTCACGTCCTGTGAAGCGGAAGGGCGAGCTTGCGACGATCCGCGGAGTGCGGGGTTGTCCAGGATGATTCCGATGCCGTGATCACGCCGGCCATGGCAGCGATCTTTTCACCGCGGTAGGCACCCCGGGCAAGACTCACGTCCCCTCCCTGCCGCCGGCGAGACGGCGGCGCCACCAACGGTCAGAGCGCCACTGCCGTTCACCAGCAAAGGGATCCGGCAAAGTGCGCTGGACGTAGGCAGAGTCCAGTACAGCCACTCGGTGTCCCAGCTCCTCGCGGGCACGGGCAGGCAGCTCCCGCAGAACCTCATCGAGGACATCCCGCGCGTGACGCACATCGTCGAAGGAGCACCCACGGCACGAGCACTCCGCGTCCTGCGGGTACAGGGGGCGGCGCCCCGGTGACAGGGAGAACGCTCGATACCGCCACAACGCCCGATCCGTGGCACCGGGGTACACGTAGTAGTCGGCCGACCGTCTCTCGACCCGATGTACCGCCAGGCTGGTGCGAGTCGAGAGCCATGGGATGCGGTCTGGTGGCGGGTCGCCCCAGGCGCGCGGGTCATGTCGTTGGTCGGCACGGAGCCTGCCGGGCCGTCTACGCGGCATGGGCCTTTCGGTCTGCGGTCATGCAGATCATCATGCCGGCACCCTGGTGCAACGGGACAGCCCTTGGGTGCGCCCTCCCGGCGTCCGCAAGTGCCCACGCCCTGCCGAACGGTGCCTGAGCCGCTGCCAGCGGGATGCCAGCGCTCTGCCAGCGAGGTGCGGAACTGTCCGACGTGCCGGACGGTGCGCCGCGACCGAGGAGCGCGAACGACCGTCCGGCCCGTTGACGAAAGGGCACTCGCGTGACTTGCACCTCCCCTTCCTCCGGCCCCGCGGCAGACCCACGCCGGCCCGAGGCCGCCCCCGCCGTAGTCCGACGCCCGGCGGCCTCGTGGAGGCTGGGCGCGGGCATCGCCGCGGCTGCGCTGCTGGCGGCCGTCTGCCCGGCGACCGCCGTGGCCGCGCCGGACACCGCTCCAGCGCCGCGACTGGCCTGGGCAACGTGCGCGGACGGTTTCGAATGCGCGACCGCGCGGGTCCCGCTCGACCACCACGACCCGCGCGGCGCCGGCATCGACCTCGCCGTCATCCGGCACCCGGCGGACGACCAGGCCCACCGGATCGGCTCGCTCTTCTACAACCCCGGCGGCCCGGCCGTGGCCGGCACCCTGGCCCTGCCCCTGATGCTCGGCCAGTTCCCCGAACAGGTGCGCAAGCGCTTCGACATCGTCAGCTTCGACCCGCGCGGCACCGGCGCCAGCGCACCCGTCCAGTGCTTCGACAACCCCGCCGACGAGCAGGCCCTGCTGGCCGGCACGGCCGCCGGCTACCCCGAGGGCGCGGAGCAACAGAACACCTGGGCCGACGCCTACCAGCGCCTCGCCCGGCAGTGCGCGGCCCGCAACCCCGACCTGCTGCCGCACATCTCCACCGCCAACGTGGCCCGGGACATGGACCTGCTCCGCCGCGCGGTCGGCGACCGCCGGCTCAGCTACCTGGGCACCTCGTACGGCAGCTACCTCGGCGCCACCTACGCCAACCTGTTCCCCGATCGGGTGCGCGCCATGGTCCTCGACAGTGCCCCGGACCCGGTGGCCTGGTCGACCGGCCGCGGAGACCAGGCCACCACCACGGGCACCCTGCTGCGCAACGGCAGCGACGTGGCCGCCTCCCGCGTCCTGGACGCCTTCCTCGACCAGTGCGGCCAGGCCGGCACCCAGACCTGCGCCTTCTCCGCCGGGACGGCCGCCGCCACCCGGGCCAGGTACGGCGAGCTGCTCCAGCGGCTGCGCACCCGGCCGGTCGCGGTCGACGGCATGACCTACACCGCCGGCTCGGCCCTGGAAGCGACGATCATCTCGCTCTACGCCACCAACCCCGCCCCGGGCATTCCCGACACCGGCTGGAGCCACCTCGGCACCAGGCTCCAGACGCTGTGGGCCGCCACCGAGGCCCCCGCCACGCCGGGCACTCCGCTGCCGCCCGTCCTGCGCCAGTCGCCGGACCAGGCGCTCGCGGTGGTCTGCTCGGACAGCGCCAACCCACCCGCCCGGGCCGACTACCCGGCCCTGGCCGTGTCCGCCCGGGCCCGCTCCGGCGAGGCCGGCCCGTACTTCGCCTGGACCGACGAGCGCTGCGCGGACTGGCCCGCCCGGGACCGCGACCGCTACGACGGCCCCTGGAACCACCCGACCGCCCGGCCGGTGCTGGTGGTCGCCAACACCGGTGACCCGGCCATGCCGTACGAAGGGTCCCGCGCGATGGCCCGCTCGCTCGCCCGCGCGCAGCTGCTGACCGTCGACGGCTACGGCCACACCGTGCTGGCCAACCCCAGTGACTGCGCCGCCCGGTACGAGACCCGATACCTGATCGACGGCATTCTGCCCGCCCCCGGTACGGTCTGTGCGCCGGCCAAACCGCCGTTCACCGGCTGATCGCACATCCGCTCGGCGCGCCACCCACCCGGGGCGGCGCGCCGGACGCCCTCCGAAGGGCTGGTCAGCCCGCCTCCAGGGCCAGCGACTCCGGCTGCGACAGCGCCCTGCCACGCTCCCAGGCGGCCCGGAAGCCGGCCTCCCCGAGGGCCTCGGAGCAGCCCTCCAGGACGGCCCGCAGTTCCGGGTCGCCCACGTCGTGGGCCCCGCGCAGGCCGTATGCCGCGCCCAGCGCCGCCGCACCGCGCGCTGCCTCGCCGCGCGCGAGGCAGTACTCGGCGAACCCCTCCAGGACGTCCGCCCGCACCGGCTGGTCGCCGCTGTCCGCGGCCAGTTGCAGGGCACGGCGGTGCAGCGGGCCGGCCGCGTCAGGCGCGCCGCGCCGCTGCTGGGTGCGGGCCAGACCGGTATGCAGCAGGGCCAGCAGGTGCAGCCGCGCCGGGGCGCCGGGCCCGGTCGCGGGCAGCTGCTCCAGCCGCCGCAGCACCTCATGCTGGCCGCGCAGCGCCGCCTCCAAGTCCCCCTCGCGCCGCGCGAGTTCGCCGAGCGCGTAGTGGGCGGCGGCCTGCTGTTGCGGGTCCCTGGCGTGTTCGGCGGTGGCCAGCGCGCGCTCCAGGTCGGCCCGGGCCGCGGCCGGTTCGCCGCAGCGTGCCCGCAGCCGGCCCGACAGCAGCAGCGACAGCGGCGCCTCGCCGGAGCCGCCCATCTCGGCGTCCCGTTCACCGGCCTCCGTCAGCGCCGCGAGGGCCTCCTCGGCGGCGCCGGTGACGGACAGCAGTGCGGCGAGCGTGACCAGCGCCAGGGCCAGCCCCCAGCGGTCGCCCACGGCGCGGAAGCCGTCGACCGAGGTCCGCAGGAAGTGCTCGGCGTGCCCGATCCGGCCCGCGCTCAACTCGACCCGGCCGAGCACCAGACGGGCGGCGGCCCGCATCCATCGATCGGGGTGCTCGGCGTACTGCTGCGCCGTCGTACCCACCGCGTCCGGCGGCCCCGCCATGGCGAGCAGCAGCGCGGCGGCCAGGGCGACCGGGTGATCGGCCTGCTGTGCCGTGACCAGTGCCGTGCCCATCGCCTCGGGCGGGATCGCGGCGTCACCGGTCTCCCGGAGTGGGGAGGTGAGCTGGGCCAGGATCACGCACCGGGCGTGCGCCTGCTCCAGACCGGGCGGCGGAGTGAAGCCGTGGGCGGCGAGAACGGCCGCCGTCCGCTCACCGGCCTCACGGCCCTGGCCGCGCATCAGCCAGGGCCAGGCCCGGGCGGCCGCCAGTCGCAGCGCGTGCTCCGGCGGGCCGACGGCGACCGCCCGGCCCAGTGCCGCGTTCAGGTTGCCCTGCTCCGCGTCCAGCCGGGCCAGCCAGCCGATCTGGCCGTCCGTCCGCAGCAGGGGTTCGGCGTTCTCGGCGAGCCCGACGAAACAGCGCAGGTGGGCGGCACCGGTTCGGCCGTCCTCGCCGGCTTCGACGAGCCGTTCCGCGGCGTACGCGCGAACCGTCTCCAGCAGCCGGTACCGCACCGCCCCGGGCTCCCGGCCGGCGGATGCGAGCAGGGGCGTGTCGACCAGGGACTTGTCGACCAGGGAGGTCAGCAGGTCCTCGACGGTCACCGGGTCGGGCGTCGGCCCGTCCGGCCAGTCGCCCGCGCAGACCAGGTGCGCGTCGGAGAGGGTCATCCCGCCGGCGAACACCGAGAGCCGTCGCAGCAGCACTCGCTCGTCCTCGTCGAGCAGCTCCCAGCTCCAGGCGACGACGGCGCGCAGCGTGCGGTGGCGGTCGGGGCCGGTGCGGGGGCCCCGGTCGAGCAGTCGGAGCCGGTCGTGCAGCCGGGCCGCGACCTGGCCGGGGCTCAGGGCCCGCAGCCGGGCCGCCGCCAGTTCGAGGGCCAGCGGCAGGCCGTCCAGTTCCCGGCAGATCCGGACGACCGGCTCGACGGTGTCGTGGTCCAACGCGAATCCGGGACGGGCCGCGGCGGCCCGCTCGGCGAACAGGGCGACGGCCGGGTGCGCGAGCGCCTCCTGCACGGTGGCGCCGGGCGCCGGTACGGCGAGCGGCGTCACAGGCCAGAGCTCCTCGCCGGGGACGCCGAGCGGTTCGCGGCTGGTGGCCAGCACGGTGAGCCGGGGTGCGGCGGCCAGCAGGCGGTGCGCCAGCAGGGCCGCGTCCTCGATCAGGTGCTCGCAGTTGTCCAGGACGAGCAGGACGTCACGTCCCTCCAGGGCTCGGACGATCCGCTCGACGGGGTCCCCGGACTGATCGCCGGCGGGCAGGCCGCCCGCCAGCGCCCCGGCCTCCGCCGGGCGGCAGACGGCGGCCAGCACGACCCGGGCCGCCGTGTCCGGGCCGTCGGCACCCGCGAGCTCGGCGAGCCGCACGTCCGTCGCGGGCGGCGCGGCCGCCGCGAGCGCGACCGCCAGCCGGGTCTTGCCGACGCCGCCCGGCCCGGTCAGCGTCACCAGACGGGAGCGACGCAGACGCTCCTGGACCACCGTCAGGGCCTCGTCGCGGCCGACCAGAGCGGTGAGCCAGGTGGGCAGCGCTGCCCGCCCGGCCGGGAACCCGCCCGGAACCGGGGCCGGAGCCGGCGTCGGCGACTGCGCGCCGGACAACACCCACAGGTGGACGTCCCGCAGTTCGGCGCACGGGTCGGCGCCCAGTTCCTCGGCCAGCGCCCGCCGGGTCCGATCGAACACCTCCAGCGCCGCCGCCTGCTGCCCGTCCGCGTGGAGCGCGCGCATCAGTCGGACGGCGGCCCGCTCGCGCAGCGGGTGGGTGACGCACAGTCCGGTGAGTTCGGCAACCAGCCGCGGCAGAGTGCCGGCCTCGCCGAGGGCGAGCAGGGCGTCGGCCCAGTCCTCGACAGCCGACAGCCGCAGCTCCGCCAGCCGGGCCGCCGGCGCGGCGGTGAATCCGGCGCCCCCGGCGTCCGCGAACGGTGCCCCGCGCCATAGTTCCAGCGCCCCGCCCAGCAGCGCGACCGCCTCGGTGAACCCGCCCGCCGCCAGCGCCGCCCGCCCCGCCGCCGCCCGACGCTCGAAGTCCCAGGCGTCCACGCTTGCCCGGGGCAGGTCGAGCAGGTACCCGGCAGGGTGCGAGCCGATGACGGGGCGGTCGGTGCCCAAAGCCCGGCGGAGCCGGGAGACCAGGGACTGCAGGGCGCCGGCCGGTTCCTCCGGCGGGGTGTCCTCCCAGAGGTCGTCCACCAGACGCTCCCGGGTGACCACGCGCCCGGGGTCGAGCGCCAGCCGGACCAGCAGCAGCCGGAGCCGGGCCCCGCCGATCTCGAAGGCCGTCCTGTCCCCACCCCGTACGACCTGCAGCGGCCCCAGAACCTTGATCCGCACCCCGCCCGCTCCTCGCTCAGCACCACCGATCAATCAAGATCATTATCCCGATGTCCGGGCGGCACCGAGCGCGGGGCGCTCAAGCGACCAGTCATGTTCGGAAGGTCGCCGGCCGCACCACCCGCGTGCGCCGGTAGTGGGCCGCCCGGCGTCGACGCGGGCGGCGCTGGTCATCCGGTGCGGCAGGCTCCGGCTGCGCCGGGGTTCGTCGAGCAGGGCGTCGACCAGCGCTGCGACGAGGGCCCGGTTCTCCCGGACGACCACGCGCGGGGCGGTCTGCGTCCCGTTCCCGCGCAGCTCGTCCGAGGCCCAGCCGACCGCCGTGAACCAGGACAGCGGGCTCGTCTTGCCGGTCGCCCGCAGCGCGTGGCGCAGTACGGCGGCCTCCTCCTTGTGTGCCCTGCCGCCCCGTTCCGGGTTCGCCGCCGAGGCGTTGACCACCGCACGCAGCAGGTCGGCGCTGCCCAGGGCGACGGCGCGCCGGAACGCGGGCTCGCGACACACCTTGGCCAGCGCGGCCCGTTCGGCCGCCAGCGCCGGCGCCACCGCCGCCGTGAGCTCGGCCAGCAGCAGGGCGTGTCGCCGCCTCAGCTCCAGCCAGTGCGCGAGCCGGGGGACCCGCACGGGCAGGTCCGCGAGCCGGTCGAGCTGCGCGGGGCGCGGCGCACGGCCGCCGTGCAGGGCCCGGCGCAGCGGGAGCACGACCCGCCGGTGGAACTCCTCGCCGTGCTCGGCCCGGCTGGCGTACAGATCGTCGCCGAGGGCGGGCCGCAGAGCGGCGTCGGCGGCCTCCACGGCGGTGAGCCGGGCCAGCAGGTCCCGCACGAGGCCGGACGGGGCGGACTGCGCGGCCCGGGTCAGCACCGTGGCGCGCACCAGCGCGTAGGCCGCGGTGACCGGTGGCGCGGGTGCCGATGCGGCCGGGGCCGGGGCGCGGTTGGGCACGGCGGAGGACCTCCGATGGGCGGGCGGACGAGGGAGGAACCCGGCGCGTCCGCACCGGAACGCGCCGGGTCCCGTGGGTGGTTCGGTGGTTCAGTCGCGCGATCCTCAGACGGCCGACGCCGACGGGTGGATGACGCTGGTCGCCGGCGGGTGGACGATGCTGGTGTTGGAGGAGGAGTTGCAGGAGCTGGAGGCGGGGCTGCTGGAGGCGCCGCCCTCCGGCAGCGCGATGCTGTCACGCAGCGCGGTGACGGTCAGCTCGCCCAGGTCGAGGTCGTCGAGCGCGAGGGCGTCCTGCAGCTGTTCGGACATGGAGGTCTCCCGGTTCTCGAAATGATGATGGTGACGCATCGTCAATTCGGCACGTTTTGGAGCGAGTTGGACTGGGCGTACGAGGGCGAACCCCGACAGGGCGGGCGTACCGGGCCAAGGCCGCGACCGGCAGTCCCGAGCGGATGCCGCGGACGTGCGCGGTCCCTCGTGGGCGAGCGGCTCGGATCGCTGCGACCCCCAGCCTTCGCGCCGCCCCGTGGGCCGAGTCTAGGTCGCGGCGGGCGCCGCCGAGCCGGACGGCCGGGACATTGGCCGGTAATCCGTTCCCGGCCCCGCCCGCGGCCGTACCCCCGGCGGGACGTTGCGGCGCCCGGTTCGCCCGCATGCGTACGGTCGTCCGACCCGACCGGATCCGGCCCGCACGCCGCCGGTGTGAGGGTCGGCCGGGGAGGCCCGCCGTCACAGTCCTGTCGAACGGTCCAGCTCGGCGTCCCGGAAGCGGACCGTCGGCTCCTCCGCCACGCGGCGCCCCCGCCGACCGCCGGGGCGGAACCGGAGCACACGCGCCCCGAGGGCCGGGCCACCGCAACGGCACCGCTCGAATCCCGGCCAGCCCCCTCGCGGCACCGGCCCGGGCCCCTCGGCGGCGGTCAGACGGCGGTGAAGCGGCGGGGCCCGCCGCCGGTGATGACGCGTCCGAAGCACGTGCCGGGCAGGTGGGCGGCGACCAGGAGGTCCCCGGAGGCGCCGGCCCGGTCGGCGATGCGGCTGCGCGCCGCGCGAGCGGCGGCCGGGTCGACGTCCCAGATCACCTGCCGGTCCGGCCCCTCGAACCGGACAACGGAGTGGAACACATCGCCCAGCGGCAGGGCCCGCTGGCCCTGGCCGGAGACCACGTACACGGCGGTGCCGGGGGTGCGAACGGCGTCCGGGCCGGGGGCGATGGTGAAGTCGCCGTCGGACGCTACGAGTCCGCGAAGGACGCCGAAGCCTCCGCCGGCCGTGCCGCTGCTTCCGCCTCCGCCGCCCGCACTGCGTCCCAGGCCGCGGCACGCGACGCTGGCAAGGCCACGGCCTCCGCGGCCCGCGCCCGGGTGTCCGCCAACCAGGCGCGCTGGTCCTCCATGGTGGCCCGTGAGGCCGCCACCGACGCCTACGCCTCCGTGACCGCGGCCGGCAAGGACGCCGGAGCGGCCCGACAGGCCGCCGACGGAAGCCTGGGGCTTCGTCGTGGAGAAGCAGCGTCAGGAACGCGCCGCCGAGCTGAAGGCCGAAGAGGAAGGCTGAGCCTGGGGTGTGCGCTCATCTGCTGGCGCCGCTTCTCACGGCCGGCCCGGGAGGCTCCTGCCCAGTAGCCATTCCCTGACGCTCGGGGAGCTGTCCAGGAGCTGGCTGACCTTCATGCCCTCGTCCTGTGAGGTGACTCTCGGAAGAGGAGCGAAGTCACCAGGAAGGACGTCCAACAGGCTCATCACGCGGTCTCCCGCATGAAGCGCGATAAGCAGTTCGCAGCGCAACTGACGTGGAACGCCGGGGCGGTGAGGCAGGCTGTTCCAAACGGCCGGCCACAGGTAGTGAATCCCATCGGGCGCAGCATTCGCCTGCACCCATGCCGGGTCCAATCGCTGGTTGAGCCGGAGCCCACATGCCCGTTCCTCAAGCCTGACCAGCGAGACCGTATCGAGGGCCTTCAACTCCCGAGGCACCGGCTCTTCCGAGTTCATCACTCCCATGCTGCCTGACAACACCCGGAACCGCCCCCTCGGAGATCATTTCGTTAGGAGTTCTTAGGCGATTGTGAACCGGTAGACCTTCGAATCCCTGGCCTGGAACCCTGCCCGCTCGTAGAGCCGATTCGCGGCCTGTCGTGATGCGCGGGACGTCAGGTCAACCGTTCGAGCACCAGCATCCTTCGCCAGTCGGACAGCCTCATCTGTCAGGGCTGCGCCGACCCCGTGCCCACGTGCGGCCGCATCGACGACCACATCCTCGATGCGCGCCCGCAAGCCGGACGGCAGCGGTGACATGACCAACGTCAGCGTGCCGACGATCACCCCATCGAGCCGGGCGACCAGCAGCGTGTTCGAGTTGCAGGTCACCATCCGGGCCACCGTGCCGTGGTCCAGCGGCTTGGCCGCTGTTGACAACTGCGGGAGTAGGCGCGCAAAGGCGTCCACCAACTCGTCATTCGTCTCGCGAACGATCTCAACGTCAACGCTCATGTGCCAAGACCATACCGAGCGCGCCTGGGAGCTGACGAAAACATGGGCTCACGCCCACAGCATCTCGTCGATACGGACCCTTCACCGGTTCCAGCACCGACGTGCGCGGCTCCGGCTTCTTGCGCGTCCTCGGCACGGGCGAGCGAAGCGCCTCCGCCACCGTGTTCCGGCTGACCTTGTAGCGCAGGGCCAGCTGCCGGCCCGAGACCATCGGGTCCTGACGTCGGTCCCGCCGGATCTTTTCGAACAGCAACTCGCGTGGCAAAGCCACCCTGGCCTCCTGACATGACCGTGATCAAGGGCCACAGCGTGTCGCGGCCAACCGGAGCAGTCGACGACATTGCTCCGAACGCGGCGTGTCGCACCCCTCAGCCAGGGTGGCTCTCAATCAACACATCGTGTCGGTCTCTCTGGAGGAGACGGAGGAGGCCGAGGTGCGACGGTTCGTCGTGGCAGTGTTCAACGCCGCCGCGGAGGAGAAGGTGGCCAGGGTCGAGCGGCAGGCTCTGGTACCGCAGGCAGAGACCGAAGGGGCGCCGACGAAACTCCCTGATCAGGGCCTATGTAGGCGCCGAGTGAGGCTTTTTCCCAGGCTGTACGTGATCGTTTCCCGCCCAGGGCGTCGGCACTCCCCTGGCAGGAGAGGGGTACGAGTGGGCAAACTCACTGCAGCGGCGGGGCTGTGATCTATCCCGGATAGACTCGTCGGATGCCGCTGACACGCCTGAACATGGTCGATGTGAGTGCTGTGATCGATCTCGCCGGTCCCGACGTTCACGTGTTTCCGGTAGCTGGCGCCTTGGTGGCACTCGGATCGGCAGCGATGGTGATCATTGCTGATCCGTTCCCGGATCCCGCGGACGGCGGGGTGTGGAACGACCAGGAGTTCCGCCTGATTGGCCCTGTTCCTGCGCCTGTCTACTCGCGGCTCGTGAAGCCGCTGCCTTTCACTGCAGTGAGCGATCAGACGGGACTACCGCTCCACCTTGCTGTGCGACTTGACGACGCTTGCCTGTACCTCGGTGTCGTCCAGGTCGGCATGTGCGAATACACCAGTGACGAACTCATCCGCTGCCGCCTGCGGATCGCCCCGCCATTGAGCCGCGAGGTCCTCACCAAGGTGCGGCCTCCGGCTGTCCCACCGGCCCTGCCTGGCATCGGATGGCTCGACCATGTGAAGACGGACCCTGGCCTTGCCTTGGAGCTCTTCGTAACCGGCTGGCACCCCGTCACTGAACGGCAGCCTCCCTTCACTGAGATACCCAAATCGCTTCCCTTGGCGCTTGCCCGCTTCTACCGCTTGGCCGGCGAACGCCCGGCCATCCGGGGCGGCCAGAACCGGATCAGGTCGGTCACAAGGTTGTCGACCGACAACCGGGGCGAGCGGCTCTTCTTCGCCGACGAGAACCACGGGGGTTGGGACTGGTCGATTCCCTGGGAGCTCGATGGTGAGGACACGGATCCGATCGTCTGGCTCACCGAGGACACCCAGCCGGTACCCGAGCAGGAGCCGCTCAGCGGATTCCTCCTGCAGTTCTCCCTCTACGAGGCCGCGATGACGGCCCCGTACAAGGCTTTCCCCCGCAACTTCCCCACGCAGTTGATCCCGAAGCTGGAGGCTTGCCTGCGTCGCGTGCCGCTGCGGCCGTTCCTCGCGCCCATTGTCCCCACTGACTTTCTCGTGGGACCCGGCGTCGTTGCCCACATCTCGCCGGACTGGCACAACGAGGACGAGGTCGACGTCTGGATCGGGGCCTGTCACCGCAGCGCGCTGGGCCCGCTTGGCGACCTGCACATCCCCTGGTCTCGATTCGACGGCTGACAGGGCACACCGGGCGTCCTTCAGGTCCCGGTCTAACGACGGAGGCCGAGCAGCTCGGCCGTCTCGGCGCGTCGGTTCCAGGCGATGACGGCCAGCGGCACCATGAAGAGGAACGGGGTCCCGGCGTTCTCCCCGTGCATTGCGGCGAGCTGGGTGACGAACGCGAACACCAGAAAGACGATGAGCGCCGTCGCGGCCGGCCCGGCCAGCCGTCCGACCAGTAGACCGATTGCCCCGGCGAGCTCCACCAGCCCGGTCAGGTACATGAACCAATGGCCCCAGCCGATGGCGTCGAAGACGGTCGTGGCGGCGGGGAGCGCGAGCAGCTTGGGCAGCGCGCTGGCCAGGGCGAAGAAGAGCGCGAGCAGGATCCGCAGCGTCCAGACCGTCCGGACGACGGCCTGGCTGGACTTCACGGCGGTGGCGGTGCTGGACATTTCAGGTCTCCCCGGGCAGCTGTCGTTGCTTTCTCGGATCTGACCGCCGCCACCATCCGAACTCATCGGTCCGGTGAGAGGAATTTTCTCCCCGGGGCAGGTGGCGCCCTGCGGGCTCTGCTCGGCCGGCGCCGCGACCAGCCGGTGACGCTGACGGCCCTGAGCCCGGCCGCAGGCGTGCGGGCCGAGGCGGTCGCCCGTGCTCAGCCACCGCAATTGCCGGTGTCGGGCCTTTCATGGATCACGGGCAACACGGCGGCGTCCAGGAAGATCCCTGACCGGTGACCGTGGTCGCCCGCCGTCCTGCCGGGGCCGGCCCGGTCGTTCGTCCCTGCCACCGAAGCCGCTGGACACACCATCCCGCCACCGGACTGCTCCCGCTGCCGCGACCTGCGCGCAGCGCTGCGCCTGGGCTGCCATCCCCGCCGCCGTCCGGCCGGTTCCCGGCGATACCGCCCACCGCCAAGCTCGACGCCCCGGACGAGCTGTGGCGCCTGGAGCCGGACCGGAACCGCTCCGAGCGCCGCCTGCTCGCCTACCTCGCCGCCGGCGGCACCCCATCGGCATCGCCGACCGCACCGGGCCCGGCGACGACCCCACGTTCCGGCCCGGCACCCGGCCGCGCAAGCAGGCGGGGGCCCATACCGACGGCAAGCCGACCGACCACCGGAGCGCGCTCCTGGACGCCCTGCACCAGCACACCGAGACCGTCACCGGCTGACCAGCGGTCGTGGTCACCGGGCGGCACGGCGGGCAGGAGGTGGGTGCTGTGTCCGGTGTCGGGCAGTGGGGTCCACCCTTCGTGGAGGAGGCCGGCCAAGGAGACGTAGCCGTGACGGCGGAGGCCTCGTTCGGCGGTGAGGTTGTCCCACTCGGTGGTGCCGGTGTCGAAGCGGAAGACGATGTCGCCGGTCGCGGTGTCCAGCCCGGAGACGAGCCATCCGGGGTGGGAGGTGTCGGGCGGGTAGGCCAAGGCGAGCAGCGCGGCGCTGGCGGTCGAGGTGGCGGTGCCAGCGTCCTGGGCAGGCACGAGTTGGGGTTGGCAGCCGGCCTCGACGGGGGTGTCGGTGGTGAGTTGCATGATGGTCGGCGTGACGAACGTTCCTCCGGATCGGATCCCAGGCTACGAGAGCGGCCGCCTCGCCCATCGCCCTGAGCTGCTCGAAGACCCGTTGTTCTGGCCGGGGCACCTCTATTCCTGCGCGCAGGGGGAGGAAACGGAGAAGCTCCTCTTCGGCGCCGATTACGAAGCGGCCCTGGACTTCCATCACCGGATGCTCGAGCGCCGGGACTGGCCCGTCTTCACCGTCCCGGTCAACGCGGGCTGCCGGCTGCACATCGTCTACCGCAACCTCGAAGACGATGCCGGCACCGACTACCTCCTGCACCATCCGGGCTGGGACCGCGCGGAATTGCTGGCCAGCGACGACGGCCACTTCATGGGCCCAGCCCTGTCGTGGCCCGAGCTGACGGCGGCGGCGGACAATGGCCCGGAAGGCGGCTCCACTATCGACCCCCACGCCCGCCTGCTGCTCCTGCTGCCCGCGTTCGGGGACGCGGCCGTGCCGGCCACGGCGGTGGAGCGGCTGGCGGCAGCACTGCGGGCCCGCACCGCGGTCGAACACCCCGAGCGCCTTGCGGCCGCCCTGCTGGACGACCAGGGCCAGTGCGGTCCGGTGCGCTGGACCACGGCCGCGTCCGGCCACCAGGTCAACGACGGCGGCTACTCCTACCGCAACCCAGCCAACGGCTTCGCCCTGCCGCCTGACCGGCTCGCCCGCGTGACGGCAGCACTGACCTCCTGAGCGGCCCCGAGGAGCGTGACCAGGCGGCTGGTCGTTGACGTGGTTCAGTCCGCTGCGGGCCAGGCAGAGGGCTCCTCGTACGTCTCGAACAAGAACCGGTACTCCCCGTCGTCGAGAAGGTTCCGGGGTACCCAGTAGCAGCTGTCACAGCAGGTCTTCACCCAGGGCATGATCCAGGTGCCGCAACAGTCATCCCAGATCCATACAACCCGCTTGCGGCCAGGGGCCGGGCAGCTCTGGCAGGTCGCGTCCGCCTCCCGCTGCGCCTCGCGGAGAATCTGGTGGGCCTCGGTCGGCGCGCCCTGCCAGGGGAAGCCCTTCCAGCACAACTGGCCGAACTTCTCCTCCCAGTGCGGCCTGGGGTGACCAGGCCAGTCGGGGCGGCTGAGGAGGAGGCCTCGACAGGCACCTTCCGCCGAAGGACCCGGCCCGACGCGCAAGGACGTCACCCCGGCCGGGCCGGCTCCGGTCAACCCTGCCTCCCTGCCCGCCCCCGCCCCGCCGGTCTGAGCGCCGCCGACGTCGCCGGCCCCCGGGTCAGTCCGGCAGGCCCGCGAACCCGGCGAGCAGTTCCTTCAGGGCCCGCTGCGCGGCCGGGTACGCCTCCTCTACGGCCGGGACGTCGGGCGCCGAGCCCGTCGGGGGGTAGTTCCCGCCGACCTTGGCCACCTCGACCAGGATCCGGCCCTTGGTGCCGTAGAACACGGCCTCGCCGTAGTCCAGGAACCCCTCACCGGACGGGCGGAGGGCCGTCAGGTCACCGTCCGGCGCGAGCCTCCCGTCCGGGCCGATGGTCCAGTTCGGCCCCTTCGGCGGGGCCGTGGCACCGGCGGCATCGGGCACCGACGCGCTGATCACGGCCACCTCCGGGCCGTCCGCGCCCATGGCGGCCCACGCGGCGGTCGCCACCCGCGCCGAGGCCCGCGAGGAGGAGTCCGCGGCCGCCACCGTGCGCGACCCGCACGCCTGACCCGCCGCCAGCAGGTCCGCGAGCAGCTTCGCCGTGTCCGCGCCGGGCGTGAGCACGTACACGCTCGCCCACATCCCGTCCGACTCCGCCGGGACCCGCAGCTCGTAGATCGCCGCGGGCACGGGCACCGTCGCCGACCCGATCCGGATCCTGTCATCGACCCGCACCCCGGACTTCGGCTGCTCCACCCGGCAGGGCGACAGGGCCAGCGGCTTCCCTTGCCCGGGGCGGAACACCTCGCCGCCGCGCAGCCCCGCCGTGCCCGGCACGTACACGGACTCGACGATCTGCCGAATGTGACCGGACCCGAACTCCGTGCCCTCGACATCGGCCACCGCAGTGGCCCCGGCCGCACCCGTACCGGTGCCGGGGCCCGTCGGGGACCCTCCCCCCGAACACCCGGCCGCCGCAAGGCAGGTAAGCCCCAAGACCGTTGCCAACCAAAGGCGTTCAGCGATCCGCATGGCCGCATGCTACCGCCGCCGCCCACCCGCCGTCCGGCCGGCGGCCAACGGCCAACCCGGCCGGACAACGGGCCCGCGCCGCCGGTGGACCATTTACCAGGCCCACGTCCACGGCCTCCGGGCGGCGTACGACACGTAGGACCCCGGCCATGCCGAGCAGCGACGGCTTCCCCACCCCTGCCTACGGCGACTGGCCGGGCCCGATTGCGTACACCGAACTCGGTCCCCGCGACACCCGGGTGGTCGAGGGCTTCCGTCACCACCACATTCCGGGCGCGATCGCCTTCCCACCAGGACGACGTCAGGCCCGCAGGTCCAGGGTGCCCGCCTCAAAGTCCGGCCGGAACGCCTCACTCGTCCAGGTGTTGTTCTTCGCCTGCACGACGCCGCCGCTGTGCGGCCAGTAGTCGTCTCCGGCCTGCACGATCCCGCCGGGGCTCGGATAGTAGTCGTCTTTCGCCTGCACGACGCCCCCGGTGCTCGGCCAGTGCTCTTGCCCCGCCGCGATGGCGGCGGCCGCCGCCAACACACCGGCCAGGACGGCCAGCGCGGCACCCTTCACGCGCAGCTTCTTCCTCATCCCCGTGATTCCCCTGCGAGTCTGCGGCCCGAATTCCGGCAGGCCCCCGTGACCGCAGTATCTCCGGAGCACCGGCCTCCGTCACCCGAATGTTCAGCGCTCCCGGATCACCTGATCAAGACACCGGGCAGGCTGCTGGCAGGCCTGCAGCGGTTCCGCGGCCTCGGTCGGCGACCGCGACGCCGGCCGGGACCGGCGCCAAAGGCGTTCACCGGGCGTAGTCGACCTCGGGGAAGCCGGGGGAGGGACCGTCGAGCAGCTGCCCCTGGCCGCGGAGGTGGAGGTCGAAGAAGGCCCGCGGGTAGGCGCGTTGGAACGCCTGTGCCCGGTGCCCGGGAATCGTCCCGACCTCTTCCTCCAGATCGGGCGGTGACATGCCCAGGAGAGGGGCGATCAGCGGCAGGATCAGCACGTCGTCGCCGAACGACTGGTGCGCGGCTCCCCGTACGGTCAGATGCAGGCGCCAGCCGCGCAGATGAGACCAGAACGCACGCAGGGCGGGGTTGCTCTCCATGCTGCCCTTGCCCGGGGTGTCCACGACCAGGAAGGGACGGTCGAGGCCGGCGTCCACCACCGGGCCCGCCGCGCCCCCGTCGAGGCTCGCTCCCGCCGTGATCCGCCCGTCGGTGAGCATCGTCGCGGCGGTGGTGGCGCCGCCCAGGGAGTGGCCGAACATTCCGACGCGCCGCAGGTCGAGCGCCCCGCGCATGCCTGTGGGCGGCGGGGTGCGGCAGACGCCGGGGTGACCGCCCGAGCGGAGGACGGCGAGCCGGTCCAGGACGAAGCGGATGTCGGCGGTACGGACCGCGAGGGCCTTGGCGTAGTCGCTGACCCCGCCCAGCGGATTCGTCTCGACGCGTCCACCGGGGAAGGCGACCGCCGCCGCGTCGTGGGTGTGGTCGACGGTGACCACCAGAAAGCCGTGACTGGCGAGGTCTTCCACGATGCCGGTGCCGAACGACCGTGACGCGTTGGCACCGGGAGAGTAGAGCACGACCGGCAGGGGGCCTGGTGGGCCGCCGACGGGAGCGCCCTCGTGGCCGTGGGTGCCTCCCAGCCGTACCCGGCCGGCGGGCAGGCCGAGGAGGCCCAGGTACCGGTCGGCCGCCGCCGGAGGCATCCAGGGAGCAGTGGGGCGGGCCGCGCCGCCGCGGGCGGGGTACCAGATGCTGATCATCAGCTCACGGCAGGGGCGGGAGGGCACCCAGGGGTCCGGCCGCGTGGTGTCGGCCAGGTGCAGCGCGACCGTACCCACCGGGTACGGCCCGTTCGGGGCGGGCAGCCGGAACCGCACGGGTTCCTCCTGCCCCGGGCGCGCGACGGCCGGCGGCGCGAGCGGACCCAGGGCCATGGCGGCGGTCAGTCCGGCGCACGAGGACAGCAGTGTTCTCCGATTCATGCGTTCCACTGTTCCGCCCGACGAGCCCGACGGCTTCGCCCCCGGGGAGGAACCCGGTGTCAGCCCAGGAGGGTACGACGGGCATCGGCCGCGCGGATGACTCAGCCTGCGAGATGACGTCCTCCGGGCTGACAGGCCCCGGGCCCCGCTCGGATAGCGTGGCCGGCATGGGCGATGGGCAGTCACGGCCGCTGGTGGCCGGACGTCTGCGGGACGGACAGTGGCACGGCGTGGACACGGTCGCGGCCGTGCTCCTCGCCCTGGCGTTCGGCGCGAGCGAGACGCGCAGCGGTGGCTGGGGCGCGGGAGCCGTGGCGGCGGTGGTCTGGCTGCCGGTCGCGGTACGGCGTAGATGGCCCGTCCGGGTTCTGTACACGGTCCTGGCCGGAGCGGTCTTCGCCATGGCGTTCACCGGATGGGAGGAGTCCTGGGTTCCCGTCGGGGCTGCCCTGTACACGGTGGCGGCGCGGGAACCGCGGCGCCGGTCCGCGACGGCGCTCGGCTGCTCGCTGGGTGCCGTCGCGGCGGCCATGGTCCTCGTACCGCGACCGGTCCCGGTCTCCGGGGCCGCGGGGGGCGTCGTCTTCGCGTCGTTGATGATGACCCTGCCCTGGCTGGTGGGCACCGCACTGAGAGAGCAGCGGTCGTACGCGGAACTCGCCGCCCGGCAGGCCGTGACGGACGAGCGCCTGCGGATCGCCCGCGAGCTCCACGACGTGGTGGCCCATCATCTGACGGTCATCGCGGTACGGGCCGAGGTGGCCCGTGCGGTGGCCTCCACCAACCCGCAGGAGGCCGAGCACACCCTCGCACTGGTCGGGACCGCGGGCCGGACGGCGCTCACCGAGATGCGCCGCATGCTCGGCGTTCTGCGATCACCCGGTGACGGAGCCGAGTTGGGGTCCGCCCCCGGCCTGGCGGACCTGCCCGCGCTCGCGGACGGCGCAGGCCCGCGCGTGGAGTTGTCCGTCGACCCGGGTCCACCGCTCCCCCCGGGTGTGGAACTGGCGGTCTACCGGATCGTTCAGGAAGCCCTCACCAATGCCGTCAGGCACGCGGGATCGGCGGACTGCCGGGTGAACCTGTCCCGGACGGGTCCCGAGGCGGTCGAGATCGAGGTCGTCAACGCCGCGCAGTCACGGATCCCGTCCTGGATCCCGTCCCGGCGTCCTGGCGGCGGGCACGGACTCATCGGGATGCGGGAGCGGGCGGCCATGTGCGGAGGGACCCTCTCCGCCGGCCCCCTGGCGACGGGCGGATTCCGGGTGCATGCGCGGCTGCCCTGCGGACCGGAGACAGCACGGTGAACCGGCCGGTCCGGGTTCTCATCGCCGACGACCAGGCGCTGTTGCGGGCGGGCTTCCGCCTGCTCATCGAGAGCGTGCCGGACCTCACCGTCGCGGGCGAGGCCGTCAGTGGCGAGCAGGCCGTCGAACTCGCCCTGCGGCTGCGGCCCGACGTCGTGCTGATGGACATCCGGATGCCGGGCATGGACGGCCTGGAGGCCACCCGGCGCATCTGCGCGGATCCGGACGCCGTCGGCACCCGCGTGCTGGTCCTCACCACGTTCGACCTGGACGAGTACGTGTACGCGGCACTGCGCGGCGGAGCCAGCGGGTTCCTCCTGAAGGACATCCTCCCCGCCGACCTGCTGACAGCCCTGCGGGTGGTCGCCTCCGGCGACGCCCTGCTCGCGCCCGCGGTCACCCGCCGCCTGATCCGCGAGTTCGCCGGACGCCACGAGCCGCGCCCGCGACTCACCCGGGAGCTGGCGGGCGTGACCCCACGGGAACGGGAAGTCCTCCGCCTGGTGGCCCGGGGACTGCCCAACCTCGCGATCGCCGAGCACCTGGGGCTGAGCATCGCGACCGTCAAGACACATGTCCGGCGGCTGCTGGCCAAGCTCCACGCCCATGACCGGGCCCAGATGGTCGTCATCGCCTACGAGACAGGCATGGTCACCGCAGGTGGGAACCCCCCGCCCACAGGCCGCCGCCCCACCGGCGGGGACGGCAGACCCGAAGGGGACACCCCCGGCGGTGCGTAGACTCCGCGCACGGCTTCCGCTACTTCGACGACCGCGACCTGTTGGGCTTCGTCGACGGCACCGAGAACCCGGTGGGCGGGGCGACGACCGGGTTCTCCTCGGCGGCCAGCCGCAGATCCGCCACCGCCGACCGCACCCCGGCGGCCGCCGTGCCGACCAGGACCACCAGCAGCCGCGGGAACGCCCTCCAGCACCGCTCCCACGCCCGGCCCGACCCGTCCTCGCCCGCCTTGCTCCCACACCCGGGCGCAGGCCGCCAGCTGCGCCGCGGTCTGCTCGTCGCCGGGGCCGGGGCGGCGGGGTGATGTCGACCAGAACGGCCCACGGGCCGCGGTGCGGGCGGATACCGTCGGCAGCGGCGGGCCGGCCCCTGGCCGCCCGGGGGCTGGGACAGACCCGGGACACCGCTGTCCCAGCACCGTCCCAGCGTGCCCGCTATGTCCGGTTCGCTAGGACGGTACCAGCCCGTTTCCCCAGGTCACGGCGTATCGCGCCTGGACCTGGGACAGCGAGAACGAAGAGCGAAGGAGTCCGGTGTGGCCCGTCTCATCGAAGTTTGACCAGTCGCAGCGAAGTTTGACGGCGGCTCGGTTGTCTCACCGAACTTTGACGGCGTCTCGGCGAAGTTTGACCGCGTACTTCTGGCTCTGGGCCCGGTTCTAGGATTTGCGGCATGGCAACAAGACTCGTGCAGATCAATATGAAGGCCCAGGACGACTCCGTGCTCGGCCGGTTCTGGGCGGAGGCACTCGGCTGGGGTGTCGACAGCGAGGCACCCGGCGTGACGAACCTCGAACCCGTGGGCTTCGACTACCCCGCCCCCACGGCCGTCTGCATCGACATCATCACCCGCCCCGAACCCAAGACGGTGAAGAACCGGGTGCACATCGACCTGGCCACCACCTCGGCCGCCCACCAGGCGGAGTTGGTCGCGCATCTGAAGGACCTCGGCGCGACCCTCGCTGATGTGGGCCAGGGCGATGTCCCCTGGACGGTCATGGCCGACCCGGAGGGCAACGAGTTCTGCGTCCTGGAACCCCGCCCCATCTACCGGGACACCGGGCCGATCGCCGCGGTGGTGGTTGACTGCGCCGACCCGCGCGCGATGGCCCGGTTCTGGGGCGAGGCGACGGACTGGACGGTGCACGAGGTCGCCGGCGACCACGCCTCCCTGCGCTCCACCCAAGGCGTCGGCCCCTACCTGGAGTTCGTGTGCACTCCCGATATCAAGAGCGGGTGGAATCGCGTCCACCTCGATGTCGCTCCCTACCTCGATGACGACCTGGCGGGAGAGGAATCCCGGCTGCGCGCCCTGGGCGCCACCGACCCTGGCATCGACCAGTCCTCGATCTCGTGGAAGATTCTGGTCGACCCGGAGGGCAACGAGTTCTGCCTCCTCAGCCCTCGCTGAGCCCGAGCGACGACTCCGTCCGGCTCGGGTCAGCGGCGAAGACGGCGTGGGGTCAGCGCAATGCCGCCAGAGACGGGGTGGCGTCCCCGGTGATCCAACGCGCCTCGTCGGACGCCAGGAAGGTCACGAGCGGGCCGAAAGCGCCGGAGCCCAGCGTCAAGGATCTCTCCAGGGCCCGCGTCCCACCACCCGTCAAGATCACCTGCCGGGCCGCCCGGACGGTCAAACTTCGCTGAGACTCGTCAAACAATGTTGAGACGGGTCAACCCCGCCCCGGTCCGGGAGCCGGCCCGCACGAGCGCCGCGCTGCTGCGCCTGCGCGACGCCGTTCTCGCGATCGGTCGCGAGCTGGACGAGCGAGGCCTGTGGCGGCGTGGAGCTGCGCCGGGTGATCACGTTCCATTCCCGGGTGTCGGGGGCGCGGGAGTTCGCCGACGGTCTGCCGGCGGCGGCCGCCCTGCTGAAGGACGCGGACCGTCCCGAGCGGTTGACGGCGCTCGCCGTGGCCGGCACCGACCGGCTCAAGGACCGCCGGGCCGCGTTCGCCGAGTTCAAGGCCTCCACCGGCGAGGACGGCGAGCAGTGCTGCATCATCTGCAACAGCCGGCTGCTGACCGAGGGCATCGACGTCGCCGCCGTCGACGCCGTCTGCTTCGCCGACCCCAAGTCGAGCGTGATCGACATCGTCCAGGCCGTCGGGCGGGCGCTGCGCCAGTCCTACCGGCAGGGCAAGGTGTCCTGGGGCGTCATCCCGGTCTACCTGCCGACCCCGGTGGTCGGTGACGACACGGCGGCCGCGGACCCGGCCGAGGTCCACGACGCTGGCGAGGCGGTGAAGGCCGAGGCGGACGCCGAGATCGAGGCCTCCTCCTTCCGCACGGTCTGGCGCGTCCTGCGCGCCCTGGCCGCGCATGATGCCCGGGTGGTCGGCCGGATCACCGAGCTGCGCGCCCACCGCGCCCAGCCGGCCCTGCTCACCACCACGGCCTCGGAGGACGGCGCGGCCGCCGAGGCTGGCGAAGCCGGAGACGAGGGGGAGCAGCCGCCGGCGCCGGTGGAGTCGCCGGTGGACTGGCTGCGGATCGATGCCCGCCGCCACGCGGCGCGGATCCTCCAGACGGTGAAGCTGCGCGCGTTCAACCCGCGCGCGGTCGAGTGGCAGCGCATGCACGCCGTCGCCGCCGCCTTCCACCTCCAGCACGGCCACCTCGACCCCACCGACAAGACGGCGCAAGCGGCCCTGATCTCCTGGCTCGACCGCCAGCGCCACCTGAACGGCCAGCACCTGCTCGACGCCGCCCGCGTCAGCGAGCTGGACGCGCTCGGCATGATCTGGTCCAAGCACGCCAACGCCTGGGAACGCGGCCACGCCTACGCCAAGGCCTTCGCCACCCAGCACGGCCACCTCGCGATCCCCGCCACCGAGAAGCTCGACGGCTACGCGGTCGGCGCGTGGATGCGCCGCCAGCGCAAGGCCGACAACCTCAGCCCCGACCAGGCCGCCAAGCTCGACGCCCTCGATGAGCTGTGGCGCCTGGAGCCGGACTGGAACCGCTCCTACCGCCGCCTGCTCGCCTACCTCGCCGCCGACGGCACCCTCACCGGCCCCGCCAACCGCACCGGCCTCGGCGACGACCCCGCCTTCCGCCCCGGCACCTGGCTGCGCAAGCAGGCGACGGCCCGCACCGGCGGCAAGCTGACCGAGCAGCAGACCGCGCTCCTGGACGCGCTCACCCGGCACGCCGAGACCGTCACCGGCTGACCCGCACCGCACCGCATCGACGCTGCCGTCCTGGCCGCAGCCGGGCCGGGCCTGGGGTTGCCCCGGGAGTTGCTCCGGACGTTGCCCCGGGCATTGCCCCGGAGGTTGCTTCGGGACAGTGCCGGTTGTCCCGCATCCGTGCTGGTCAGCGCGCGGGACAACCGCCTGCCGTCGTGTCTGCCGGGTGTGGTGGCGGTCTCAATGGCGGCCGCCCGGTGTTGACTCAGCGTGGTGGCGGTGGGCCGGTCGGTCATGTTGCCGGGGCCGGTGTGGTGAGTGCGCTCACACGGGAATGCGGTGTACGACGACGGATAGTGGTGTCCGTTTTGCGCCACTTTGAGACTATTTGGCGAGTGGTCGGAGAGTGTTTGCTCAGGCTGCGAGGGGTCAGCGGGGGCCGGCGCGCTGCGGGCGTCCACTCCTCGGGTCAACGCCGTCCGCCCATGGCTACGACGGTGGGTCGTAGCGAGGGGGTCTTGTCGGTGACCGGCCCCGCCTGGCAACAATTGCTGCATCAAGCCACACCGGCACCTGTCCCGCCGGTGAACGGCCTACCGCCAAGCCACGCCCCGCGACCGTTCGGCCC